>DATHJO010000001.1:0-129771 GCA_035316145.1 Allosphingosinicella sp.
GATCTCCCACAGCCGCCCGTCCGCCTGGTAGGGCAGATAGATGTTGCCGGCGGTCGCCAGCCGGTTCTCGGACGTATAGGCATAGCTCGTGCTTCCGGCCGAAATGAGGTTGCCGCGGCTGTCGTAGGTCGGCGTGATCGCGCCGGTGGCGGTATATTGGTTGAGCCCGTTCGCGGTGTAGCTCCGGTTCACCGCATAATGGCCGCCCCAGGCGTAGGCGTCGTTCGAGCTGGTATGGCTGACGATGCCGCCGGCGGGATCGTAGCTGTCGCCGAGCGTCAAATCGTAGCTGGTGCCGGACAAATCGTGGACGATCCGGGTCAGCCGGTCGACATTGTCGTAGCCGTAGCTGGTGGTGGTGCCGTTGCCGCGGGTGAGGCTGGTGCGCCTGCCGCGGTCGTCATAGCCGTAGGTCGCCAGCACGCCGATCCCGCTCGTCGCGCCGTTCTCGCGGATCGCGCTCACCTCGCCGGTGACCAGATGGTCGTAGTCCACATAGAAGGAGTCGTGCCAGGTCAGCCGGGTCAGCCGGCCGGCGAGATCGTAGCTCATCGTCTCACTGCCGAGATTGCTGGATTCCGAGACCTGCCGGCCGAGCGCGTCATAGCCGTGGCCCATGGTGACATAGGGGTCGGCCGCGGACAGCAGATGGCCGAGATTGTCGTAGGTGTAGGTGATGTCGAACTCCCAATAGGCGCCGGCCGGTATGTCCTTGAAGATGACGCGGTTCAGCGCATCGTAGGTGTAGCCGATGCTGGTGCCGTCGCGCCGCCGGCGCGACACGATGTTGCCCGCCGCGTCCATGCCGAGCAGCTCATAATCCGTGGTCGAGCTTGCGCCCGCGCCCTGGGCCGCCACGGGAAACCATGTCGTCGTCAGCCGATCGAGGCCGTCATAGCCGTAGGTGGTGAGGTTGCCCTCGCCGTCGGCAATCGTCTCGACCATGCCGCTGCCTGTATAGGTCCTCGTCTCGTCCGCGCCTTCCTCCGCCGTGCCGACCGCGCTGCGCAGTTGGAGGAGCCGGCCGGCGATATCGTAGGAGCGCCTGACGATCCGGTCCGGGCCGAAGCTTCCGGTCGTCCCCAGCGTGCAGGCGGAAGCCGGCAGCGAGCCGAAGGCGGCGGCGTTCATCCTCACCGCGGCGCACTCCGGTCGTCCGGCGGCGTCGTAGCTGAACTGCGTCAGGGCAAAGGTGGCACCGCCGGACGCGCGCGTCTCGGTCGCTTTCCGCCCCGCCGCGTCATAGCCGATCCCTTGCTGCTGCAGGCTCGAGAAGGCGGCCCAGGCGGCGTCCGACTGACCGGCGACGGTCCCCTGCTCGACGAGCGTCGGCCGGCCGTCGGCATTGTAGGTCGTCCGAACTGCCCGGTTGGGGAGCGATCCGGCCCCGTCCGGGTCCGGTCCGGCGATACCGATCAGCCGGCCGATGACGTCGTAGCGGAAGCGCGAGGTGTCCGCCGCGCCCGCCAGCGGCCCATCCTCGGTCAGTCGCCAGCCGTTCGGGTCGTAGCTCGTCGTGGTCGCGGCGACGAGGCTGTTGTCTCCGGCGGCGGCGCTGGATGCGACCGGCAGCAGATTGTTGGCGGTGCCGGCACTCTGCGGCCCGAAGTCGATGGCGGTCTTTGCCTCGTCGGCACTGCCGGCGCAGCTCGCCAGCGTCCGGCAGCGCGAGCTGCCGGTCTGCAGCCAGGTCGGCACGCCCGATGCGACGATCGATCCGCCGCTGTTTTTGAAATAGGCCTGGAGCTGCGCATATTGATAGCGCGTCTGCGGGCGCACGGTGCCCGGCGTCGGCGCCGGCAGCGTCTCCGTCAGCACGCCGCCATGGACGGGATCGTAGGCATAATCGGTCGTGTTTTGATTGGCATCGGTGGTGCTGTTCGGGCGATTGCAGGTGACCCGATTGGAACAGACCGGGTCAAAACTGGCCGACGTGACGATGTCGGGAGGCGTGCCCTGGATGCTGGCGACCAGCGTCCGGCTGGTCTGATTGCTGCGGGCATCGTAGGTATAGTGCACGGCATTACCGGCCGGGTAGGCGATGTCGGTAAGGTTCATCGCGTCGTACGTGTAATAGGTGGTTCGGCCGAACTCGTCGCGAACCGAGATCGGAAGCCCGGACAGTTCGTACGCGACCGTCTGAATCTGGCCGCCGCCGGGGCGGCTCACGGTGGCGGTCATGGTCCAAAGGCCGCAGCATGCCCACGTCTGCACGAAATTGTAGACCCAGGTCCTGCCGTCCCGAACGATTTGACCGACGAGGTCGCTGTTCAAGGTGACGGTCATGTCGTTCGTCGCGCTTCCCGGCCGTCGCGTCGAGATCAGGTAGTTGCGGGTCATCCGCACGAACTGGGCGGTTTCGCCGGCCGAATTGGTTTCGGTCTCGGTCCATAAGTTCGAGACGTTGGACTCGCCGTACTCGATCGAGGGCCAGGGATTGGCGAACGTGCAGGAATTCGCGGCCGGATCGCAGGTCTCGACCGCTCTGTTGTACCGCGTCACCTTGGTCAGGCGCTGCCATGCCCACGCGGTGCCCGAGCCCGTTGCGTCGGACGCATATTGGAAGTGGAAGGAAAAGCCGTTCGAGCTGCTGACGTCCTGGAGGCGGGCGGCCGTGGTGTAGATGCAATTGGCGGTGCAGAAGACATTCGTCTGATAGGTCAGCGTGATGGTGGCGCCGGAGGGGAAGACGATCCGGGTGGCGCGCGCAAGGACGCGGTGGTCGGCCTGGACGCTGCCGAAGCCGGCGGGGTCGAAGTGATAGATCGTGCCCGAGGAGTCGGTGTAGAGGTAATGGCCCGTCGCCGCATCCCAGGCCAGGGTCGCGCCGTCATGGGCCCCGAATGTCGTCCCATTCGAGGTCGAGAAGCGTTGGGAAGAGGTGCCGATACCGACGGTATAAACGGTTGCGGAGAGGTCGACGGTCAGCGTCATCATCATCGAGTCGCGCCAGCCTGATCCCATCCAGTGACGCGTGAAGGGCGGCAAAGCGGGGTCGACGGCGGGAAGGGTGTGGAACAGCTGGTAGTGCATGCTGCCGTTGGCGAGGTTGACCCCATTCTCGTCCATCAGGACATTGGGCGGAGGATCGACATAAGCCTGCGCCGAGAGCGCGCTGCCGAAAACGAAGAGAGCGAGAGCGAGAGAAAGCGAAGCCAATCGCAATGCAGCGACCTTGATAGCGATTCCCATGGCCCGTTCCCCTGGGGCTGCCAGCGCCCGCCCCCCCCGTGCCGTCCCGCACTCGCGGTCGTGGAAGCCTTAGCATGGGCCGGCGATTGGGACTACTTCCCGCCGCAAGGCGACCTTCGTCGCCGAGCCGCTCGAGCGCGGCTTCGGGCTGACGCTCGGCAATTCGCTGAGGCGCGTGCTCTTGTCCTCGCTCCAGGGCGCCGTTCAGCAGCCTGTTCGGCGTGCGCGAGGACCCCGGCCTGCGCCGGGGCAGGCTCGACATCGTCTTGAACGCCAAGCACGTCGCCTTGCGAATGAAGGGGAGGGGCCCAAGCCCCTCCAGCTCGCCGGCACCGGCCCCGCCCATTACAAGCCGACACCTTTCCATCGCTTAGCGAAATATGATAAGAGAGAATGCACGGTTTTCGCAATTCGCGCAGGGAACAGGCTTGCGGCTATGGGGCTCGCCTTCGACCCGGCCAAGCGCGAGCGGACGCTGCGTGAGCGCGGGCTCGACTTCGCCGAGGCGGAAACGATCTTCGAGGGGCCCGTCTACACGTTCCAGGACAAAAGGCATGACTATGGCGAAGTCCGCTGGACCACCTATGGCCTGTTAGGCGGGCGCCAGGTGATTGTGATATGGACGTGGCGAGGAGATGATCGTCACGTGATCTCGCTGAGGAAGTCGAATGACCGAGAGAAAGCCAGACACCGATCGCGAGTGGGTTGATCCCGACGATGCGCCGGAATGGACGGACGAAATGTTCGAACAGGCCCAATTCTCGATCGGCGGCAAGGTGATCCGGCCGGCGACCGGGGTGCTTACCAAGGACGGCATGCGGCCGATCGCTGAGCGGCATGCCGGCAAGGGAAAGCGCAAGTCGGCCTGAGGGACGGCCCTCAGCCGCAGCGGCCGCCGTCGCAGGCCAGGGTGGCGCCGAGCAGGGCCAGCCAGAACAAGGCCGGCGGCGCTGGAGCCGCGCATCCGCAGGCTGTAGGACGGGCGCGCGAGAGGAGCGATGCGAAGATGGCGGAGCGGTTCGAGCGGCACCGGCAGGCGTGGACGGCGGACGAGATCCGCAAATTGCACCTGCTCGCCGGCAAGGGGATGGCGCTGAAGGCGCTGGCCCGGGCGCTGACCCGCAGCGAGGAATCGATCCGCGACCGCGCCAAGGCGGACGGGCTCAAGATCGCCAAGCTGCGCTAGGGGACAGTCGGGGGACAGTGAGGTGACTGTCCCCCGACTGTCCCACGCCTACAATTCGGTGCCGAGCCGGTCCCGCTCGGTCTGGCCCGGGACGGGGAGCTGAGCCCAGCGGTCCCAGCCGCCGCCCGGCGCCGTCTGGGAGACCGCCCAGAGCTCGCCCGGAATGGTGACGCCGAAGAAGATCGTGCAGCCATTGTTCTGGCCGGCGGCGGCGATCCGCACGAACGGGGCGGGCTGGCCGGGGAGGAACGCCTGCCAGGGATCGAAGACGCCGCCGGCCGTGTCCTGGAACACGGTCTGCACCGCGCCGTTCGCATCGAGCCCCCAGACCTGGATGCCGCGGCTGCCGCCCTGCTCGCAGGCGCAGATGCCGTTGACCTGCGGGCCTTCAGGGTTGAGGCCTTGGCCGCCTTGCCAGGCGCCGCCCGGGCTGGTCTGCACGGTCCCCATCAGCGTGCCCGACCCTTCCTCGATCAGCATCAGGCAGCCATTGTTCTGGCCGCCGAGCGCGACCTCGCCCACCGCCCAGGCCGGCCCCCCTTCCGTCCGCGGGCCGCCCGCCAGATTGGGCAAAGCGTTGGTCCAGCCGCTCCAGTCCTTGCCCGGATTCATCTGGTAGCAGGACCAGCGCACGCCCATGTCGTCGGCGGCGAACAGCTGGATGCCGCGGGCGCCGCTCTGCTCGCCGGCGGCGATCGCCTTGAACGAATATTTCTGCCCCGCCACGCCCGGCCCCTGCCAGAAGCCCCAGTCGCCGTCCGGCTTGTCCTGCTCCATCGTCCACACCATGCCCTTGTAATCGAGCAGGACGAGCATCAGCGTGCCGTCGTTCTGGCCGGCGCAGGCGAGCGCCGTGCCGGGCGCGGCCTGACCGCCGAAGCCCGGCCCCTGCCAGACCTGCCACGGGCCGCCCGGCGTTTCCTGGGTGGTGAACGACAAGGCGCCGTTGTCGTCGAGCGTGAACAGGCAGGCGCCGCGTTTGCCGCTTTGCCGCGCCGCCGCGATCGCCTGGATGGTGCCGCCCGGTGGTGTGCCCATGATGTCCTCCCCAAGAGTCGTGAAGCGCGGTCATGCGACGTTTTCGTTATGGAGGCGAGATGGAATCAGCGACAGGGACCGCCCCGCTGCGCTGAGGGGCAGGTAGAAATACGGCGACCCGGATTAAGCCTCCCGTAGGCACGCCACGCTAACGCGGCGCGATGGACGCCAGCTTCTCCTTCGACGTCGATCGCTCGCGCGATCTGGTCCGGATCACAATGGCCGGCCTGTTCCTGCCGGCCAGCGTCGCGCGCTTCGTCGCGGCGCGGGCCGAGGCGCACGCGCGGCTCGCCTGCGGCCCCAATCGCCACCTGACGCTGACCGACATCCGCGCGATCAAGATCCAGCCGCAGGACACCGTCGCCGCGTTCCACCTGGTGCTCGCCGACCCGGCTCTTCGCTCGCGCCGCCTCGCCTTCGTCGCCAGCCCGACGCTGGCGCGCAGCCAGCTGATGCGCGCCCTCATCGGCCGCGACGGCCGCTGCTTCGAGGACCCGAAGGCCGCCGAGGCCTGGCTGTTCGCCGGGGAGGAGGATGCGGTCGAGGCCGGCGGGCCTCGCTCATCCGACCGCGCGGACGCGGGCGGGGCGAGGCGGTAGGGCGGGACGGCCTAGGCCGCCCCACCCCTGCCGGGCGCGCGCGTCGCCTAGGCCGTGGCGCCCAACAGCTTTAACATGGATTAGAACGCGCGGGGCGGGGGATGGGTCCTTCGGGCTCCGCGCCCCTTCCAATCACGTTCCGCGGCAACGCGTATCGCCGGGATGGCGAGGGTTGACCCGCGGTCATCTTCGATTCGGTCGGCAAGTCCAGGCCGGGCCGGTCGCGAAACAAGATCGGGGCGATGTTCATTCCGCTTCGCTTGTGCCATCGTCTTTGCCTCGCGACTCGAAAGGTGGGATCATGAAAAAGAGGCCTCACGTCTTTGCCGTTCCTGTCCTTCTGTCCCTGATCGGGTCCTCGGTGGCGGCGTCGGGGCCGGCGCAGCAGCCGTTCAACGGCTGCGTCAGGGCCGGCGTCGAGCACGGCTGCCTGATGGTGCAATCGGGCGCCGCGCTCTACGATATCACCGCGGCCAATCCGCGGCCGGCGATCGGCCGGTGGATCTCGGGCACCGGGATCCGGGCCGGCGGGATCAACATCTGCCAGCAGGGCATCGTGCTGCGGCGCCCCCAGTGGCACTATGTCCGCCGGGCCTGCCCGGTGGTGCGGGTGCCGGTGCTGCGGGTGCCGGCGGCGACGCACCACCGGCCGTGACGGTCGCGGCGGCCGGCGCCTGACCCGCCAGCGGCGGCCGGCGCGGGCGCGAGGCGCTTGACTTTGCACCCCCGATCCGCTTTGGCGCGCCCAAGCGGCGGGCCTTGAGCCCGCATTGCTGTTTCGGGGTTTGGGCCGTCCCCCGTCATGACCGCCTGGCCCGGGGTGCCTGACACGGCCCCGGGACGAACAAGGAAGACGATATCATGCGCCATCGCGTCGGCGGCCGGAAATTGGGCCGCACCTCATCGCACCGCGCCGCCCTGTTCCGCAACATGGCCGCCGCCCTGATCAAGCACGAGCAGATCACCACCACCTTGCCCAAGGCCAAGGAGCTTCGGCCCTATGTCGAGAAGCTGATCACGCTCGCCAAGAAAGGCGGCCTCTCCAACCGCCGGCTGGCGCATGCGCGGCTGCTCGACGATGCCCAGCTGGTCAAGCTGTTCGACGTCCTCGCCAAGCGCTACGCGACACGCGCCGGCGGCTATACCCGCGTCGTCAAGGCCGGCATCCGCGCCTCCGACGCGGCCCCGCTCGGGATCATCGAGCTGGTCGACCGCGACCCCGCCGCCAAGGGGCTCGATTCGGGGCCGGTGATGGGCGAGGAAGAGCTCGAAGAGGCCTGACGGCGCTCACCGCTTGATTCGGTTCGGCAGGAGCCGGGCGCGTACATCCTAACAATTAGCCGCGGGAAATTGTTAGCTCAGCTCGCCGGCGGCGGGGGCTGCGCGCCGTCCGCAACGGAAATGATGTAACCGCCATTGCCGGCCCCCAAAGTTCGCACGCGAATGAGGATCTCTCCGGTGTGGGTCGGTTGAAGGACCAGCCGCACCACGCCGGTCGATGGCGTCGACATTTGCCCGACCGCGAAGCCGACCGGGGAATCGACGCCCGCCTCGATCGCGACGAAGAAGCCTGCGGTTACATCGACGGTCAGATCATGACCCAGGATGACCGGAAGCCGGTACATCTGGTAGAAGAAATCGACCTCTCCCGATCCGTCGCCCCGCAGCATTTCGCCTGCGCCGGGACCGAGGATGCCGCTCGCGCGAGTGCGGACGTCCAAAGTCGGGATTTCGCCCAGCGAAAGGTCGCGGCTGGGAGGGGGCGTGTTCGCCCGGGCGCCTGCCTCCGTGCGCTCCAGGTACAGCCGAAACGGACCCGATTCGGTCGGCCGGCCTTCGGCCCAGACGACATATTCTCCCGCGAACGGCAAGTCGGCGGAGAGAATGGCCCGATGCTCGCCGCCGGCGGCTGCGGACGGCTGCTCGTTGCCCGCGGATGCGCCGATCGCCGAATAGTCGCCCGCGATCAGCCGCAGACGGGCGTTGAGCGCGGCCGACGTCATGGTAATCACGACATGATCGCCAGCCTCTCCGCGGAACGCATAACGCGCGTAGCGGTAGTCGTCGCCGAACCGGCGGCTTTCATCGATGACCGGGCTGGAATCGCCCAAGCTCCCGGTGACCGATCCAGCCCACTGGCCAGTCGGGCGGTTACCCTGCTCGGTCTCTTCCATCCCCTGCCGCTGCGGAATTGGCAGCAGCCGCGGCGGCGAAGGCATGCGAACCACCGCCAGGCGATAATCGCCGATGTCGGAAAGCCGGAAACCGCGCGCGCGGACGAGATAGTCCCCGGCGGCCGACGCGGTGAAGTAGAGACGCGAATTGAGCGAGTCGCTGGTCGAATCATCGTTGCTGCCGAGCACCTCGCCGCCTTGCGGGCCGATGATTTCGAGGACGGTGTCGAAGTGCGGCGAATCCATATCGATACGGACCGCCTCGTCTTGCCCCAGCCGGAGGCGATAGGAGTCATAATAGAATGAGCTTTCGGTCGAGTCGCTGGCATCGAGCGTGTAGCTGGCGGGCGGCGCACCGACCTGGAGCGCCGGCGCAGCCGGCGCCTCGGGCGCGGCGGCGCGCTGGCTCGAGGCCGCCGCCGGCGGCCCGGCGGGAGTCGCCGTCCGCTGCTCGCGGTCCGTCATTATCGCCGCGGACGGCACTATTGGCGGCATCACCGGCGGCATCACCGGCGGCTGGGAGGCCGCCGCGGCAGCCATCGCCGGGAGCCCGGGCAGCAGCATTGTCATCGCCGCCCGTATTCCGATGTTGGACGATCCGCGCGGTCCGAAAGCCATTTCATTCCCTCCCGTCGTTCCCGCCGCCGAAATTACCAGCGAAGGCCTGGATGTTCTACCCGCGTTGGGTGACTTTCTTCAGCGACATCTTGGCATTCCGATCGAAAATGCCGAGGCAATGCATCGAATTGAAGTGCCGCGGAATTTGAGCATCGGCCCGTAAAGCTGGCGGGCCGCGTCGTTTGGAGTAGAATGAGCCGCGAATCGACTTGTAGCGTGCGTCCGTCCTCCCGTTGCCAGGGGCAAGCAGACGATGGCCGACCAAGACGCGAACCAGGGCGACTCCGCGGACGCTGCGGCCGGGAGCGCCGGCGCCGGGCGGAAGTGCCGGGAATGCGGCAAGCCCGTCCCGCCGGGCACTGTGAAATGCGCGTGCGGGGCTTACCAGGGCTGGCACCGCTTCGTTCCCCGCTCGCCGGGCACGATCGCGGCCATCCTGGCCCTGCCTGTGGGAGCGGGAGCCACGGCCGCCTATCTACACTCTTATCTGCCCGCCAACGTCCACGCGAAGCTCGCCGAGTGTCACTGGAACAACATCCTGCTCCAAACGGTCAACCGCGGTGGCACGGCGGCAACGCTCGAGGCCCCAAGCCTCTGGAAACTGACCGACCAAGGATGGGACCCGATCCCCACGCGCGGCCTTCGCAACTCATTCACCGATGATGCTCGCCAATCCGACCCCGGTGAAACAGACGATCTGCCATATGCCAACGATCTCGGCGGCGAGTTCTTTACGCCTGAGGAGTCTCACGGCCATTGCTGGATCGCTGTCGCCGTCGGAGTCGACCGCCTGTCGAATCGGCCAAGCTATGCGGGGGACGCATGCGCCTGCACGCCTTACAATTAGCGGCCTCGATCGCCATGCTGCTCGCCGCGGTCCCCGCCGATCCGGCGCACGCCGCCGACGGCAGGAGCGCCAATTTCATCATCGTCGGCAGTTTTTCAGTCGTCGGCGGCGGTCGCCGCACGGCCGCCCAGGCCGTCGAGGACCTCCAGACGTTGGTGAACAGCCAGCCGAACGGCGTCGGGGTTATTCTTCGCTACCCGGGGCCTCCTGGCAGACCGCCGACCATCGTCGACGAAAATGCCGTGCAGGCGCTGTTGCAGGGGCGGGCACCGCCGATGGCCGTGATGTGGGGAACCTCGGCTTCCTACAGCGGCCAACGCCTGGTGACCCACACCACGATCACGGTCGGGTCGGCCCAATCCGGCAGCTTTACCTTTTACGCTATTCCCGCCGCAATCGGCGATAATCCCCTGGAGACGGGCCTCGGCCTGTACCGAATCGTGCTCGCTTATGCGCGGCTGGTCGCTGCGCAACAGGCGGGAGAGCAACTCACTCAGTATATCGTTCGCCTCGAACAGCTTTTGAACAACCGCGATCTGCGCCAGGATGCGACCAGCAAGAGCGCGTGCCTCACCTTCATCCGCGACCGGCTCAACGCCATTGGCCGCAACGCCCGTCCCGCAGTGACGTCGCAGATCTGCAGCCGCGGATCGTAGAGCTGAGCGGTGACGACGGCCCTTGCGATGGCCGGCGGGCGGGGATCAGGCGGACCGGCATCGGGCGCGGCTGGGACTGTTCCCCCTCCCCTTGATGGGGAGGGTTAGGGGTGGGGCGAACCTTGGAGGCCCGCGCGGATGGAGGCGTTCACCCCCACCCAAACCCTCCCCCATCAAGGGGGAGGGCTTTGGAGCCAGGCTGCCAGGTTCGCCTGCTCCGCCTCCGTCATCGCCAGGCCGAGCTTGGTGCGGCGCCAGAGGATGTCCTCCGCCGTCCGGGCGAACTCGACGTCGACCAGGTACCTCACCTCCGCTTCGTAGAGGCCGGCGCCGAAGTCGCGGCCGAGGTCGGCGAGCGATGCGGCGTCGCCGAGCAGGGCCTCGAGGCGGGTGCCGTAGGCATGAGCGAGGCGGCGGAGCAGCGGCGCGGGGAGCCAGGCGGCGAGCGCGTCGAGGCGGGCGTTGAACGCCGCCGAGACGTTGCCGCCGGGAAGCGAGGCGTGGGTGGTGAACTTGAGGCCGCCGACGCTTAAGCAGTCGAGCGCCTCGAGCGCGAGCGCGCGGGCGGTGGTGATCTTGCCGCCGAACACCGAGAGCAAGGCCGGGCCGGGCGCGGGATCGCGCTCGAGACGATATTCGCGGGTGACGTCCTTCGCCTGCGCCGCGCCGTCGTCGTAGAGCGAGCGCACCCCGGCATAGGACCAGATCAGGTCCGCCGGCGCCGTCTGCCTGACGAAATAGGCATTGGCGGCGGCGCAGAGATAGGCGACCTCTTGCGCAGAGACGATTGCCTCCTCGGGGCGGTCGACGGGGACGTCGGTGGTGCCGATCAGGCTGTGCTCGCCATAGGGAAGCGCGAAGACGATGCGGCCGTCCGCTTCCTGCTGGAGGATATAGGCCTGGTCGCCCTGCCAGAGCGCCGGTACGAGGATGTGGCTGCCCTTGACGAGGCGGACGGCGCTCGCCGTCTCGGCGCCGAGGCGCCGTTTCAGGACCTCGGCGACCCAGGGGCCGGCGGCGTTGACGATCATCCCGGCGCGGACGGCGCGGCCGCCCGACAGCTGCGCGGCCCAGGCATCGCCGTCGCGGCGGGCGGAGATGAATTCGGTGCGGGTGGCGATTTCGGCGCCGCGCTCGGCCGCGTCGAGCGCGTTCAAGACGACGAGGCGGGCATCGTCGACGAAGGCGTCCCAATAAGCGGCGAACTTGAAACCCGGCTTCAACGCGGGGTCGCCCCCTTTCACGGTGCGCGAGCGCGGCAGGCTGCCGCGCCCGGCGAGGAGATCGTAGAGCAGCAATCCGGCGCGCAGCATCCAGAACGGCCGCCCGCCGGGCGGGTCGGGCAGGACGAAGCGCAGCGGGTGGACGACATGCGGCGCCGTCCTGAGCAGGATCTCGCGCTCGTGCAGCGCCTCGCGCACCAGCTTGAACTCGAACTGCTCGAGGTAGCGCAGGCCGCCGTGGATCAGCTTCGACGAGGCCGAGCTGGTGTGGGAGGCGAGGTCGTCCTTCTCGACCAAGAGCAGGTCGAGCCCGCGCCCCGCCGCATCGCGGGCGATCGCCGCGCCGTTGATGCCGCCGCCGACGATGAGGAGGTCGAAGCTGTCCATGCGCCTCAGGGGGTGGCGGGCCGCTGCGCCAGCCAGGCGAGCCAGAATGAAGCGAGGTCGGCGTAGCGGCCCGGCTGCGTCGCCGGGGCGGTGTCGGCCGCCGCCAGGCGGAACGCCGCTTCGGCGTCGGCCGCCCGGCCGGCCAGGAGCAGCGCCATGCCGAGGCGGGTGTTCAACTCGGCGGCATTGACGGCCGGCCGCGCGAGCGCGGCGCGGTAGAGCGCGATCGCTTCGTCGTAGCGGCGGGCCCCAACCAGCGACTCCGCCACGCCCAGCGCAAGCGGGGCCGCGAGCCGGACGCGCTCGCGCGGGACGGCGCGGTCGACTTCGGCGATGATCTCGCGCGTCGGCGACTCGCCGGCAGTGATGAGCCCGCGCGCGAGGCCCTCGTCGAGCACCTTTTTGGCTTCGGCCGCCGCCCCCGCCTGGTTGAGGAGCTGCGCCATGCGCTGATATTCGCTCGCCCGCGACAAGGCGCCGACGGCGCGGGTCAGCCGGAGCAGATCGATCTCGAAGTCGCCCTGCGGCGCGACGAGCTGCCGATACAGGACCAGGGCGAAACGCCAGTTCTCCGGCGTCGGATAGGCGCTGACGAGCTGGTGCGCGGCGGCGGCGCCGGGCCCTGCGAGCCCTGCCCGGGAGGCGACGCTCAGCCGCTGGCGGTACCAGCTTTCCGAGGCCGGCCGGCCGGAGGCGGCGCGCGCGGCGACGGCGCGCTCCAGAAGGTCCGCGGCCCCACCGGGATCGTTCTGCGCCTGGCGGACCTGCGCCAGGTTCGCGAGCACGTCGGCGTCGTTCGGCTGCAGCTCCAGCTGGCGCGCCCAGAGCGTCCCGGCCGTCGCGAAATCGCGAAGCTGGAAGGCGATCCCGCCGCGAAGGCCGAGATAGGAGGCGAGCCTTGCGCGCGGCGTGCGGCGGCTGGCGATCAGTTCATCCAGCGCCTGCGCGCGCAGGCCGTTATCGTTGCGCTGCCGGCCGATCTCGAGCTGGTAGCGGGCAAGCGCATAGCGCGCGTCGGGGCTGACCGCCGCGTCGCGGGCCGCCGCCAGGGCGGCATCCTGCACGCCCGGGGTCGCGGTGAGCGCATTGCCGAGGGCCGTGAGCGCCGACAATTCCCGCGGCGATACCGCCAGCGGCGACCCCTCGAGCTCGAGGACGGACTGCATGCCGGGCTGCGCCAGCGCCTGCGGCGGGAAGAGCGCCATCCCGCCCAGGCCCGCCACGCATGCGCCGGCCATCATTGTTCGAAGCGCCGTCATCCGCATGATCGAACCCCCTCTCATCGGCAGGATCTCCTGACGCGGCCGAATGCGCAAGCCGCGCCGGCGCTGCCACCGCCGATAATGAGGAGATCGAAGGAGTCCATGGCGTACCCCTTACCGTCATGCTGAACTTGATTCAGCATCCATGAACACGGATTGCGCGAACCAGCCCTGCTCGGTGTTCATGGGTCCTGACTTTCGTCAGGATGACGTTAGGATCGTGAAATATGGCAGCGGAACACATCCTCGTCATCGATGCGGGCACGACGAGCACGCGCGCGATGCTGTTCGCGCCCGACGGGCGCTGCCTGGGGAGCGAGCAGCGCGCGCTCAGACAATATTATCCGCGGCCGGGCTGGGTCGAGCATGACGCCGGGGAGATCTGGACGGCGAGCCTCGCCTGCGCGGGCGCGATGGTGGAAAAGGCCGGCGGGGCGGCGCGGATCGCCGCGATCGGCATCACCAACCAGCGCGAGACGATCGTCTTCTGGAACCGGAAGACCGGCGAGCCGCTGGCGCGGGCGATCGTCTGGCAGGACCGGCGGACGGCGGATTTCTGCGCCGGGCTCAAGCAGGCGGGCGAGGAGCCGGGGCTGCAGGCGAAGACCGGGCTGCTGCTCGACCCCTATTTCTCGGCCAGCAAGATCGCCTGGGCGATGCGGCAATGGCCCGCGTTGCGCGAGGCGGGCGAGGAGCTCGCGATCGGCACGGTCGAATCCTGGCTGGTCTTCAAGCTGACCGGGGGGCTGCACGTTTCCGACGCGACCAACGCCTCGCGCACCGCCCTGATGGACATCCACGCGGGAGGCTGGGACGCGGGCCTGATCGACCTGTTCTGCGTCCCGGCGGCGGCGCTGCCGCAGATCGTCGATTGCGCCGGCCGCCATGGCGAGACGAAATTGTTCGGGGCGGCGATCGCGATCTGCGGCATGGCCGGCGACCAGCAGGCGGCGGCGATTGGCCAGGCCTGTTTCGCGCCCGGCGAGACCAAGGCGACCTACGGCACCGGCGCGTTCGTCCTCACCCACACCGGCACGGCCGCCCCGGTCTCGCAAAACCGGCTGCTGACGACGGTCGCCTGGCAATTGGCGGGCCAGCGCGCTTATGCGCTCGAAGGCTCGGTGTTCGTCGCCGGCAGCCTGATCCAGTGGCTGAGGGACGCGCTCGGCCTGATCGTGACCGCGGCGCAAAGCGAGGATCTGGCCCGCTCGGTGGCGGACACGGGCGGCGTCTTTCTGGTGCCGGCGCTCGCCGGGCTCGGCGCACCCTATTGGCGGCCGGAGGCGCGGGCGGCGATCTCGGGCCTCAGCTTCGCCACCGGCCGCGCCGAGATCGTCCGCGCCGCGCTGGAGGCGCAGGCGCACCAGACCCACGATTTGATGGCCGCCTTCGCCGGCGACGGCGCCAAATGGGAATGTATCAAGATCGATGGCGGCATGGCCGCGAACGACTGGCTGGCGCAGGACCTCGCCGACATGCTCGCCCTCGATGTCGAGCGGCCCGCCTTCGTCGAGACGACGGCGCTGGGCGCGGCGATGCTGGCCGGGGTCGGCGCCGGCCTGTTCGGCTCGCTCGAGGAAGCGGCGGCGATGCGCGGCGCGGTGGAGCGCTTCCGGCCGGCGATGGCCGCCGATGTGCGCGCGGCGCGGCTCGCGGGATGGAAGATGGCGGTGGCGGGGGTGCTGGAAAACCCCTCCCCCTGAGGGGGAGGGTAGGGTGGGGGTTTACAGAGTCGGAGGGCAGCCGCGGACTCAGAAGCCCCTCACCCAACCCTCTCCCCATGGGAGAGGGCTCTAGGCCTCGGTCTTGTCGGGCGCCGGCCAGCTGTCGTCGATCATCTTGATGATCGCGGAGAAGTCCTTGGCCGACCCGCCCAGATCGGCGAAGCGGGCGTAGAGGGTCTCGGCGGCGCCGCCCATCGGGGTGTAGGCGTCGACGCTCTGCGCCGCTTCCATCGCGAGCCGGAGGTCCTTGAGCATCAGCGCCGCCGCGAAGCCGCCCTCATAGTCGCGGTCGGCGGGGGTTTCGGGGCCGATGCCGGGGACCGGGCAATAGCTCGTCATCGACCAGCACTGGCCCGAAGCTTTCGAGGAGATGTCGAAGAAGGTCTGCAAATCGAGGCCGAGCTTCCGCGCCAGCACGAACGCCTCGCAGGTCGCGACCATCGAGGCGCCGAGCAGCATGTTGTTGCAGATCTTGGCGGCCTGGCCCGCGCCGGGCGCGCCGGCGTGGATCACCGCCTTGCCCATCGCCTCAAGATAAGGCCGGGCGCGCGCGAACGCTTCGTCGGTGCCGCCGACCATGAAGGTGAGGCTGCCCGCCTCGGCCGCGGCGATGCCGCCCGAGACCGGCGCGTCGACCATCGCGTAGCCGGCGGCGGCCGCCTTCTCGGTCTCCTCGCGGGCGGTGGCGACGTCGATCGTCGAGCAGTCGATCAGAATCGCCGAAACGGGCGCCTGGCCGATGACCGAGCTCTCATAGACGTCGCGGACGTGCTTGCCCGCCGGGAGCATGGTGATGACGGCTTCGGCGTCCGTGACCGCAGCTTCGGCGGAGGCGGCGCGCTTGGCGCCGCGCGCCTCGGCGCGGGCGAGCGCCTCTTCTACGAGATCGAAAGCGCGCACCTCGTGGCCCGCCTTGGCGAGGTTCGCGGCCATGCCGCCACCCATGTTGCCCAAGCCTATGAAGGCGATGCGTGCCATTGTCCGAACCTCTTTTCGTCATTCCAGCGAAAGCTGGAATCTTTTTGCCTTCAAGGAAGTGGGATTCCAGCTTTCGCTGGAATGACGGCTACTTTCCCTTCCACTCCGCCGGGCGCTTGTCCACGAACGCGCTCATCCCTTCCTTCTGGTCGTCGGTCCCGAACAGGCCGTGGAACAGGCGGCGCTCGAAGTTGATGCCCAAAGCGAGGCCGGTCTCGAAGGCGGCATTGACCATCTCCTTGGCGGCGATCGCGGCGAGCGGCGCCATGCCGGCGATCGCCTCGGCGGTCTTCAAGGCCTCGGCGAGCAAATCGGCAGCAGGGACGACGCGGGCGACCAGGCCGGAGCGCTCCGCCTCGGCGGCGTCCATCATCCGCCCGGTCAGGCACATCTCCATCGCCTTGGCCTTGCCGACCGCGCGGGTGAGGCGCTGCGAGCCGCCCATGCCGGGGGTGACGCCCAATTTGATCTCGGGCTGGCCGAATTTGGCGGTGTCGGCGGCGATGATGAAATCGGCCATCATCGCCACCTCGCAGCCGCCGCCGAGCGCATAGCCGGCGACCGCGGCGAGCCACGGCTTGCGGGTCGCGGTGACCCGCTCCCAGCCCTGGAAGAAATTGGCATTGTACATCGAAGCGAAGCCCTGGTCGGCCATCTCCTTGATGTCGGCGCCGGCGGCGAAGGCCTTGTCGGAGCCGGTGAGGACGAGGCAGCGCTGGCCCCCGTCCGCATCGTAAGCGGCGAAAGCGGCGATCAGCTCGGCGAGCACGGTCGAATTGAGCGCGTTCAGCGCCTGCGGACGGTTCAATGTGACGAGCGTCACCGCGCCGCGCTGCTCGACCAGGATCGTTTCGTAGGCCATGGCTTCCTCTTACCTTATCGTCATCCCGGACTTGATCCGGAATCCATGAACACGGACGACGCGAACCTGCAATCTCCGTGTTCATGGGTCCTGACTTTCGTCAGGATGACGGAGCGTTACCGCATGCGCACGTAGCTGCCGGGCGCGGGTTCGATCTCTTTCTTCGGCTTGCGGGCCTTGATGCGGTCGCCGCCGTCCCGCACCAGCCAGGCCTGCCATTCGGGCCACCAGCTGCCTTCGTGGCGGGTCGCGGTTTCGAGCCATTGCTCGGCGGTTTCGGGCATCGCTTCGTTGGTCCAATAGCCGTGCTTGTTGGCGGCGGGCGGGTTGATCACGCCGGCATTGTGGCCCGAGCCGCCGAGCAGGAAGCGGGTCTCGGGCCCGAGCAGTTTCGCGCCGTCATAGGTCGCCTGCCAGGCGGAGACATGGTCGTCCTTCAAGGAGATCACCATCGCCGGCGCGGCGATATCGAGCGCGCCGGGCTTCGTCAGCGCATTCTCCTTGAGGATCCTGCCCACCCAATCGAGCAGGAACGCCCTGGGGATATGGGCGCCGTCGGCGAACCAGTGGAGGATGTCTGAAGGGGGCGCCTCCTTGTCGAGCAGATAGTGGCTGACCACCGACGACCAGATCAGGTCGTTGGCGCGCACCACCGAGAACAGGGCCTGGAGCTCGTGCGCGGCGAGCACGCCCTTGGCCTCGAGGTGCTTCTCCATCGCTTCCAGCTGGGCCGGCTCGGTGAAGGTCGCCCACTGGCCCATGTTCGAGAAATCGAACATCGAGCCGATCGTGGTCAGCGAAGCGATGCGGCCGGGCTCCGCCCGCGCCGCCGCCATCGCCGCCAGCGTGCCGCCCATGCAGAAGCCGAACAGGTCGACCTCCCGCTCGCCGGTCGCCCGTTCGATCGCGTCGAGCGCGGCGGCCGGACCGAGCGCGAGATAGTCGTCGAGGCCCTTGCCGGCGAGCTCGGGGCCGGGATTGACCCAGGAGATGACGAACAAGGTGTGGCCCTCACCGACCAGCCAGCGGATCAGCGAGGATTTGGGCTGGAGGTCGAGCAGATAATATTTGTTCACCAGCGGCGGCACGTAGAGCAACGGCCGCTTGTGCACCGTCTCGGTGCTCGGCGCATATTGAATGAGCTGCATCAGCTCGTTCTGGAAGACGACGCTGCCGGGGGTGATGGCGATGTCCTTGCCCAATTCGAACCCGGCCGCGGCGCGGCGCTGCGGCAATTTCGCGTCGGTGGCGGCGTCGGCGAGCAAATTGGCGAGGCCGGACAGGAGGCTGATCGCGCCGGTATCGATCGCGCGGCGGATCGCCTCGGGGTTGGTGAAGGCGAAATTGGCCGGGGAAAGGGCGTTGAGATAGGCGGTGGTGAAGAATTCGGCGCGGGTGCGCGTGTCTTCATCGATCCCCTCGGTCTTCGACACGAGGTCGGCGGCCTGGCGCGAGGCGAGCAGATAGGCCTGCTTGAGATAGTCGAACACCGGGTCCTCGGACCAGGCCGGATCGCCGAAGCGGCGGTCGCCGCGCTCGGGGGCGATCACCGGCTCGACCTGCGCCCCGGACGCGCGGCGGGCGGCAGCGCCCCACAGCTCCATCCATTCGGACGCCGCGGCCTGGCCCGCCTGGAGCACGGCCATCGGGTTCGACCAGAGCTGGGTGGTGAAATCGAACATCGCCCGGGCGGGCGCGGTCGGATCGAAGGCGAGGCTGGCCGCCGGCCCCGCCTGCATCGCCTTGAGGCCATTTTCGACGACTCGCGTCCAGGCGGCGGCCAGCTCGGCCGGATCGGGGGCGGTCTCGGGGAGCTTCCAGACGCGGTGATCGGTCATAGCGGCGTCCAGGCCTCTTCGGGCGGCAGCGGTTCGAAAATGCGGTCGATCATGTCGTCTGTAACCTCTTCCGGCGTCGCGGGGCTCCACTGCGGCGCGTTGTCCTTGTCGATCAGCAGCGCGCGCACCCCTTCGATGAAGTCCGGATGGCGGAACATGCGCACGACGATGCCATATTCCAACCGCATCTCGTCGAGGAAGTGGAACTGGCGGGGGCTTTCGACGAGCAGGCGGAGCGAGACCTTGCAGGCGGTCGGCGATTTGGTGCCGAGCGTCGCCAGCTCCTTCCGCGCCCAATCCGAGCCGTCCGCCTGCAGCGCCGCCATTATGTCCTCGAGCCGGTCCGAAGCGAGGCAGCGGTCGATCCGCGCGTAATTGTCCACGATCCGGGCCGGGGGCGGCTCGACGCTCGCGGCGCGCAAGATCGCCTCGACATGCTCGGGCACCTCGATCAATCGCCGCTTCACATCCTCCAGCCGATCGGAGGGGACATAGTGGGTGGCGAGGCCCAATGCGACGCACTCCGCCCCGTCGAGCCGCGCCCCGGTGAGCGCCAGGAACTGGGCGATCCGGCCGCGCAGGCGGGAGAGATAGCGGCCGCCGCCGACGTCGGGAAAGAGGCCGATCGAGGTCTCCGGCATGGCGAAGATCGTCCGCTCGGTCGCGATGCGATACTTGCACGGGCAGGCGATGCCGACGCCGCCGCCCATCACGATCCCGTCCATGAACACGACCCCGCGCTTGGGGTACGTGTACATGAGGTGGTTCATCCGATATTCCTGGAAGAAGAAGGCCTGCCCCGCCGCGCCATGGCCCAGGCTCGATTTGGCGATGGTGACGACGTCGCCGCCGGCGCAGAAGCCGCGTCCCTCGGCATGGTCGATCAGGATCAGCTTGGCCGCCGGTTCGTGCAGCCAGGCCTGCAGCGCGGCTGTCATTCCGCGCACCATGTCGAGATCGAGGGCGTTGAGCGCCTTGGGGCGGTTCAGGCGGAGACGGCCCGCGCGCCCTTCGACGCGGGCGATGATCGAGTCGGTCATTGGGATCCTCCTCCCCCATGGGGGGAGGGTAGGGTGGGGGGGTACGGAGCTTGCGGGTATGCGACGGGGCCGGAACCCCTCACCCAACCCTCTCCCAATGGGAGAGGGCTTTTTTTCTCGATACTGGCTCTAATCACTGCCGGGTGAGCTCCCGGCCGACGATCATCCGCATCACCTGGTTGGTGCCCTCGAGGATCGAATGGACGCGCAGGTCGCGCCAGAAGCGCTCGATCGGATAATCCTGAAGATAGCCGTAGCCGCCGTGGAGCTGGAGCGCGCGATCGACGATCGAGCTGCCGGAATCGGTGGCGAGGCGCTTGGCCATGGCGGCGAATTTGGTCTTGTCGGGGGCGTTTTCGGTGACCTTGACCGCGGCCGCGTAGAGCAGCATCCGCGCCGCCTGCAATTCGGTCTCCATGTCGGCGAGCATGAACTGGGTGTTCTGGAAGTCGGCGATCGCCGAGCCGAACTGCTTGCGCTCCCTGGTGTAGGCGACCGCCTCGTCGAGGCAGCGCTGGGCGCCGCCGAGGCTGCAGGCGCCGATGTTGAGGCGGCCGCCGTCCAAACCCATCATCGCGATCCGGAAGCCCTCGCCCTCGCCGCCGACGAGGTTCTCGGCGGGCACCCGGACCTCGTCGAAATTGACCTGGGCGGTCGGCTGCGAATGCCAGCCGAGCTTCTTCTCCTGGGCGCCGAAGGAAACGCCCGCCATGTCCTTCTCGATGACGAGGCAGGAAATGCCCTTGGGCCCGTCCTCGCCGGTGCGGACCATGGTCACGTAGATCTCGTTCTCGCCGCCGCCCGAGATGAACGCCTTCGAGCCCGAGACGACATAATCGCCGCCGTCCCGGACCGCGCGGGTCTTCAGCGCCGCCGCGTCCGAGCCCGAGCCCGGCTCGGTCAGGCAATAGGAGCCGATCCGTTCCATCGTCACCATCGCGGGCAGGTACTTGTCCTTGACCTTTTGCGACCCGAACCGGTCGATCATCCAGCTCGCCATGTTGTGGATAGAGATGAAAGCACTGGTTGACGGACATCCGTAGGCCATCGCCTCCATGATCAAGGCCGCCTCGAGCCGGCCGAGGCCGATGCCGCCGGCTTCTTCCGAGACGTAGATCGCGCCGAAGCCCAATTCGGCCGCCCGGCGGATCGTATCGCGCGGGAAGATATGCTGCTCGTCCCATTCGGCCGCATGGGGGGTGATCGCATCGGCGGTGAATTGCTGCGCCATCTCCTGGATCTGGCGTTGCTCGTCGGTGAGGTCGAACTGGCTGGTCATGGGCGCGCTCTAGCGCGGACGCGGAAAATGGCAACGCGTCTCTAGGGGCCGACGGCGGACCCTAAGCGAAGGTGCGCAGCAAGATGCCGAACACTGCGACCGACAGCGCTATGTTGAACCCTGCCATCCATTTCAGCAGCCCGACGTCGCCGTTCAACTTCGCCAGCTGATCGTCATAATTGGCAACCGCCTCAGCTGCCGCGCGCGACCGCTCCTCCGAAGCGCCGGCCTCGCGAAAAGCGTCATAGATTTCCATCAAGGCGGTTGTCATGGGGACCTTGATAGCCGATTCCTGTTTCCGTTGAAAGTGTATTAAGTTATCCGCGATTTACGACGACATTTTCGGTGGGAATCCATGGGATAGGGACCGCGCGAATGCATGCCCTGTCCGTGTTCATGAGTCCTGACCCTTCGGCAGGCTCAGGACATGCCGGCGTCCAGGATGACGCAGCGAACCGCCGGATCATCGCGGCGCGAAGCCCTCGGCGTGGAGCGCGGCACGGACCGAGGGGCGTTCGAGCAGGCGGGCGCGGAACGCGCCGAGCGCCGGCCAGCGGGCGAGGTCGATGTGGAAGATGCGGGCCCAGCCGAGGACCACGAACAGATAGAAATCGGCGACGCTGAGATCGTCGCCGGCGAGCCAGGGGCCGGCGCCGAGCTGGTCGTTGACGTAGGCGAACTTTGCCTCGAGCGCCTCGATCGCATGGGCGCGCGGCTCGCCGGTCGGGTGGAACAGGGGCGCGAAACCCTTGTGCAGCTCGCTCGCGAGATAATTGAGCCATTCGAGCACGCGGTAGCGCGCGAGCGTCCCCACCGGCGGGATCAGCCGCGCCTCGGGCGCATGGTCGGCGATGTACTGGAGCACGACCGCGGCCTCGGTCAGCACTTCGCCATCGTCCATTTCGAGCGCCGGCACCGCGCCCTTGGGGTTGATCGCGAAATAATCCTCGCCGGTGTCGAGCCGCTTGGTGGCGAGGTCGACCTTGGCGACCTCGAACGGCAGACCGGTCTCGATCAGGGCGATGTGCGGGGCCTGCGAGCAGGCGCCGGGGCTGTAATAGAGCTTCATCGAGCCTTCATAGCGTTTTGAATTGCACTGCGTCATGCTGAACTTGATTCAGCAACCATGAACGTGGCCTGGGCCGGCCCGCAATCTCCGAGTTCATGGATCCTGACGTTCGTCAGGATAGCGGGGGATCAGGAGCGGATGAGGATCGCGCTTAGGATCGCCACTGTGAGCGCGGTCGAGGCGGCCCAAATGGCGATGACCCACTGCCACGCCAGACGTAAGACGTGATCCGCCATCTCGGACTTCAGTCGCAGCTCCAGCTCTCGAAGCTCGATCCGGAGCCCGGTGATTTCGGCCCTGACGCTCGGGTCCTCGCTGTTCATTGGGCGGTGATAGTATATTCGCCTTTCGTTGAAGTATTCCATCTATTAATCGCTTTACGATGAACCTCTCTCCCGTCATGCTGAACGTGATTCAGCATCCATGAGCGCGGATTGCGTGGACTCTCCCGCTCCGAGTTCATGGGTCCTGACTTTCGTCAGGATGACGGAGGGGAGCGATGGCGAGGGAGCCGTGCGTCTACATCCTGGCGAGCGGGCGGTACGGCACGATCTATGTCGGCGTGACTTCGGATTTGATGGGGCGGCTCTGCCAGCATCGCAGCGGCGCGATCCCGGGGTTCACGTCGAAATATCGAGTCCTGCGGCTGGTCCATGTCGAAATGTTCGACGATATGTACGCGGCAATCTCGCGCGAGAAGCAACTCAAGGCATGGCGGCGGAGCTGGAAGATCGCATTGATCGAGGAGGGGAACCCGCTCTGGGAGGATTTGGCGATCGGGCTCGGCTTCGACCCGCTGCGTCCCCCTCCGTCATCCCGAACTTGATTCGGGATCCATGAACACAGGCTGCGCGAACCTGGCATCTCGGTGTTCATGGGTCCTGACTTTCGTCAGGATGACGCAGCGAACCTGCCTGCGCCGGGGCTAGCCCAGCTTCCCGATCACGTCCCCGAACAATACCTCGTCCGGGGGCAGCACCTTGGGCACCGCCAGGGGCTTCGACACCCAGGTTTCGTTGATTAGGTCGCGCCAGGTGATGTTGTTGTTGGTGCCGTTGCCGCCCCACGAGCCGCAGCCCAGCGAGAAGGTCTGGCGCATGCCGTTCCACAAATTGCCGCTGTTCGACGCGGCCTGGGGCTGGTTGACCATCACCCGCGAGGTCTTGGTGGCTTCGGCGAGCTTCATGATGTTGGCGTCCGAGGTCGAATAGATGCCGCAGCTGTGGCCCTGGCCCTGGTAGGATTGGATTTCGTTGGTCCGCTCGATCGCCTCGTCGATGTCCTTCACCCGGTAGAGCGCCATGGTGACGGTCAATTTCTCGCCGGAGAAGGGGAAATCGGGCCCGGACCCGGTCTCGGGCACGATGAAGAATTTGGTGTCCTTCGGGATGTCGAACCCGGCCATCCCGGCGATCGTCTCGGGGGGCTGGGCGACGATCTTGGGATTCAAGGCGCCGTCGATCCAGAGCACCTGCTGGAGCTTGGCCTTCTGGTCGGCGTCGAGGACGAGACCGCCCCTCGCTTTGAGCTTGGCCAGCATCTCGTCATAGATCGAATCGACCAGCAGCACCGAATTATCGGCCGAGCAGGACGCGGCCATGTCGAGCGTCTTCGACAGGCGGATTTTCTCGGCGGCGTCGTCGAGGTCGGCGGTCTCGTCGACGGTGATCACCGCATTGCCGACGCCGACGCCGAGCGCGGGCGTGCCGCTCGAATAAGCGGCGGTGACCATCGCGCCGCCGCCGGTGGCGAGGATGCGGTCGCACTGCTTCATCAGCTCGTTGGTCTTGTCGAGCGTCGGCGCGTCGATCGAGATGACGAGGTCGGCCGGCGCGCCCATCTTGACGAGCGCGTCGCGCATCCTCTCGCAGACCGCCTTGTTGGTAAGCTTGGCGCGCGGGTGCGGCGCGATGATGATCGCATTGCGGCCCTTGACCGCGTTGATCGCCTTGATCACCGGCGTCGCCTCCGGGTTGGTCGAGGGCGAGAGCGCGCCGATCACGCCGACCGGCTTGGCGATGACGACGATGTTCCGCTCGGGATCGTCCTCGATCACGCCGACCGACTTGTCGTCGAGTATGTCCATCAAAGCGGCGCGGGTCTTGCGGAAGATCTTGAGATATTTGCCCTCGTAATTGCCGAGCTGGGTCTCCTCGACGGTCAGCCGGGCGATCTCCTCGGCGACGCCGGGCCTGGCGACCGACCAGACCATGGCGCGGATCAGCGCGTCGACCTCTTCCTGGCTGTGATGCTCGATCTGCTGCTGGGCCTGGCGCGACCGCGCGACCAGGGCCGCGATCTCGGCGGCCGCCTCGGCGGCCTCGTCGCTGGCGAAAATTCGTTCCGGCTTGCCCATTCGAAAGCTCCCGGCCCGCGCCGACAAAGGCGGGGGTCATGCGATAGATATGTATCGTCAGCCCCTAGCCAAGCCCCGGCCGAAATGCCAGTGCACCGGCCGTGAAAGGGAACGTCATGCTGAACTTGATTCAGCATCCATGAACACGGCCTGCGCGACCTGGATTTGCTCCGTGTTCATGGGTCCTGACTTTCGTCAGGATGACGATGGGAGAATGGAATGAAGCTGGGTTCCTTGAAAGGCGGTCGCGACGGCCGCCTCGTCGTCGTCAGCCGCGACCTCGCCTGGTGCGCCGAGGCCGGCCATATCGCGCCGACGCTGCAGGCGGCGCTGGACGATTGGGCCGGCGTCGAGCCGCAGCTGCAATTGCTCGCCACCGACCTTGCCCACGGCACCATCCCCAGGGACCGCTTCCACGAGCGAGCGGCCGCCGCGCCGCTGCCGCGCGCCTATCAGTGGGCCGACGGCTCGGCCTATGTGAACCATGTCGAGCTGGTCCGCAAAGCGCGCGGCGCGGAAATGCCGGCGAGCTTCTGGACCGACCCCTTGATGTACCAGGGCGGCTCCGACGAAATGCTTAGCCCGCGCGACCCGATCCCGCTGCCGGACCCGGCATGGGGCTGCGACCTCGAGGCCGAGATCGCGATCGTCACCGACGACGTGCCGCGCGGCGCCGGCCGCGAGGACGCGCTCGGCCACATCAGGCTGATCGGCCTGGTCAACGACGTCTCGCTCAGGAACCTCATTCCGGCCGAGCTCGCCAAGGGGTTCGGCTTCCTCCAGTCCAAGCCCGCCTCGGCGCTGTCGCCGGTGTTGGTCACGCCCGACGAGCTGGGCGCGGCCTGGCGCGACGGCAAGCTGCACGGGGTGCTGCGGGTCGACCTCAACGGCGCCCCGTTCGGCCGCGCCGAGGCGGGCGAGGACATGACCTTCGACTTCGGCACGCTGGTCGCGCATCTGGCCAAGACGCGGAACCTGGGGGCGGGCACGATCCTCGGCTCGGGGACGGTCTCCAACAAGGGCGCGGACGGCGGCCCGGGCAAGCCGGTCGATCGCGGCGGGCGCGGCTATTCCTGCCTCGCCGAGCTGCGCACCGTCGAAACCCTGCTCGACGGCAAGCCGGCGACGCCCTTCCTCAAGCCCGGCGACCGCGTCCGGATCTGGATGGAGGACGAAGCGGGCCGCTCGATCTTCGGCGCGATCGAGCAGGAGGTGGTGGCTGTCTGAGCCGGTGCGGGCGGCGCGTGGGTTCAGGTGCGCCACGGCACCATTGAGCGAGTGCTGATTTCCCCCGGAAATCAGCAGCCATGCCCGGGGGGCATGGCAGCCAGCTCAATTGCCGTGACGTCGATCGGGCTCGGCCCTTGGCCGACCCGTCGAGGGTTCCCACGAAAGTAGTACTTTCGTGGGTTCCCGATCGGGCGGGCCGACTCCCTGCCCAGCTTGCCATCGCTGCGCGCTGGCTGCTGGGCCGGGGACGGCCTCGCCTAGATCTCCCTGAGATTGTCGAGGATGCGGACATCCGATCCATAATGCAGCCCGCACAGCCGCGCCGCGATGCGCGCGCGCCGGGCGGCCTGGTCGGCCGAGAGGTTGGTGTCGAAATACCAGCCGCCGACGAGGAGCTCGGCATGGCGCCGGGCAAGGTGCGGCGAGCGGCCGAACAGCTCGTCGGGCGTGCGCGCGACGAAGCGCCGGCTCCGCGACCGCTCCCGCGCGAAGGCTTCGAGGAAGTGAGGGTGCGCGGCTTCGAGCTCGCGCAGCAGCGTGCGATAGGCGTGCTTGAGGTTCGCCGCCGGGATCTTTCGGCCGCCGATTTCGACGGTCCAGAGCCCGCGGCGGCGCGGCTCGCCGCGAACCGGACCGGGCGCCGCGGCATGACGCGGCGGACCGGTGCCGCTGCTGCCGCGCGCGGAAAGCAGCAGCCGGCGGAGGATGTCGTTTTCGCTCTCGCCGAACGAGATCCGCGCCCGCTCGATCGCGCGCTGGATGTCCAGATCGATGCCGACTCGCCTGAGCTCCTGCGCCATTTGTCCCTTATAAGGGGCATTCCTTATAAGGGAAGATATTTCTCCGCCGATTGTCCAGCGGCCGAATTGGCGGCCGCGTCCGTCGCGGTCGACGTCGCGGTCGGCGTCGGGTCGGCGTCGGGGTCGCGTCGCGGTCGGCGTCGGGGTCGGCGTTGTAGTCGACGGCGTGGTCGGCGTCGGGGTCGCGTCGGGTCGGCGTCGCGGTCGGCGAATGGCCGTCGTCTGAAGAGGATAAGGGTGGGATTGCGAGGGGCGGGCGCGGGGCGCGCACCCGTTCTATTCCGCGATGTAGCGCCAAGGGCCGTCCGGGCGGTCGCGGCGCCAGATGGTGAAGAAGGGAAACTCCTCCGGCCTCCCCTCGGCGCCGGGGCGGTTGGTGCGGATGGTGCCGATCGAGACGCCGAGGTCGCCCGAGGCGGCGACGAGGCTGCGCTCGGTCGCCCAGCGGACCGGGCTCGGCACCTCGTTCTCGGCGAAATGGGCGGTGATCGCGTCGAGGCCGATCGCGAAGCCGGCGCCCTGGTACATGTTCATCGCGTCGGCGCGGCCATATTCGCGAAAGGCGGCCCTGAGGCCGACCTGCCGGGCGCGGTCGGAGAAGGCGCGTTCGGCGGCGGCGAGGCTGAGCCGGTGGGCGGCGATGCGGCGGGCATCGCGGCTCGGGCGGGCGGCGAAGCCGGGCAGCGACGGCGCCAGCATGGCGGTCGAGACCTCGCCCGGCGCGCGTGCCACCTGGCGGTAGGCGGCAACGCGCCAGCCTGCCGGGCGGCGGATCCAGTAAGCGAGATATTTGCGATTCCGGCGGGCGGGATCGCCGCCGGCCAGGGTCAGGAAGCCGAAGGTGAAGCCCTGGCTGCCGTCGGCGGAGATGCCGCCGCGGACCGGGCTCCAGCGCGCCGTGCCCTCGCGCAATCCGGGGCTGGCGCGCAAGGCGGCGACGATCGCGTCGCGGCCGATCGCGTGGCCCGCGCCGGGCACCGGCATCACCGCTGCGGCGTCGAACATCGGCGCGAGGCCATCGGCGACAGTCGGCGCGGCCGCGGCCGCGGCCGAGAAGGCGCGGTCGGCGGCGAGCAAGGCGTCGACGCGCGCCTGCGCATCCTCGGCGCGAGCCGGCGCCGAGAGGAAGACGAAGACGATCAGGAGCAAGCGGACCATGGGCCGATGCCTAAAGCGGTCGGCGCGCGCCGCAGCAAGGCTTCGACGAAGGCCCGCGCCGGCTCGATCAAATGCCCCCACCCGTCATCCTGACGGAAGTCAGGATCCATGAACGCAGCCCGCGCGGGTTGGCGCGATCCGTGTTCGTGGATGCTGAATCGAGTTCAGCATGACGGTTTCCGTCCTCATTTTCGACGGGCGCGTGCTTGCCTTCCGGGGCGGAACGGGTCCAACGGGAGCGGCATGAAAAAGCTGCTTCTCGTCGCCGCGCCGGTGCTGGCCGCCGTCCCCGCTCTTTCCCAGCCCAGCCCGCCGCCGCTGCGCCCGCTCGCCGACCAGGTCGAGGAAGCGCGGCTGCGGGCGACGGTCGAGCGGCTGGTCGGGTTCGGCACGCGGCACACCTTGTCGGTCCGCGACAATCCCACGCGCGGCATCGGCGCGGCCTTGAACTGGACCGAGGCCGAGTTCCGGCGGATGTCGCGCGCGTGCGGCGGCTGCCTGACGATCGTGCGGCCCTCGGACACGGTCACCAACCGCCGCATCCCGACGCCGACCCTGGTCGAGGACGTGGTCGCGATCCAGCGCGGCACGAGCGACCCCGACCGGGTGATCGTCATCACCGGCCATATCGACAGCCGCGTCACCGATCCCCTGAACGCGACATCGGACGCGCCGGGGGCCAATGACGACGGCTCGGGCACCGCGGCGGTGCTGGAAGCGGCGCGGATCCTCTCGCGCCACCGCTTCCCGGCGACGATCGTCTATGGCGTGGTGTCGGGCGAGGAGCAGGGCCTCAACGGCAGCGAGATTCTCGCCCGCTATGCCCGCGCCCAGGGCTGGCGGGTCGAGGCCGACCTCAACAACGACATTATCGGCAATTCGTGCAGCTCCGACGGGGTCTGCGACGATGCCCATGTCCGCGTGCTCTCGGAAGGCGTGCGGCGCGACGCGACGCCGGAGCTGGTCGCCCAGCAGCGCAGCCTCGGCGGCGAGAACGACTCGCCGTCGCGCAACCTGTCGCGCTTCGTCGACGGCCTCGCCGACGATCTTTCGCTTGGGCTCGACGTCCGTCAGATCTGGCGGACCGACCGGTTCGGCCGCGGCGGCGACCATATCTCGTTCCAGCAACTGGGCTATCCGGCGATCCGCTTTTCGGTCGCGATCGAGAATTACAATTGGCAGCACCAGGATTTGCGGACCGAGAACGGCACCGTCTACGGCGACACGATCGACCATATGGACTTCCCGTACCTGCGCCGCGTGACGCAGCTCAATGTCGCCACCATCGCCGCCCTCGCCCGCGCGCCGGCGCCGCCCGAACCGACGATCGAGGGCGCGGTCTCGACCGACACCCGGATAACCTGGCGCAGGGTCCCGGGCGCCGATGCCTACATCGTCAGGTGGCGGCGGACGGATGCCGCGCAATGGGAGAACAGCGTCCGCTCTTCGGAAACTCCGGTGAATGGCAGCCGGGTCATGTGGGATCAGACGACCTACACATTGCGGGGCATCCGCGTCGACGACTGGGTGTTCGGCGTCTCCTCGGTGGCGGGGGACGGGTCGGAGAGCCCGGTCGCCTCGGCCGTGCCGGGCGGGGCGTTCAGGCCGTACGTGCCGCCGCCTGCGGCGCAGTAGCAGGAGCAGATGGCCAAGCGACCAGCCAAATCCGGCCTGCCCACCCGCGCGCAGATCCTCGATTTCATCAGCACGGCGGACGCGCCGGCGGGGAAAAGGGAGATCGCGCGCGCTTTCGGGCTCAAGGGGAATGAGAAGATCGCGCTCAAGACGCTGCTGCGCGACATGGCCGACGAGGGGCTGATCGATGCCGGCCCGGCCCGCGCGTTCCACAAGCTGGGCGGGGTGCCGAAGGTGACGGTGCTGCGGGTCGCCGACGTCGACGATGCCGGCCGCGCCTTCGCGGTGCCCGAGCGCTGGGAAGCGGAAGGGGCGCCGCCGCGGCTCAGGGTGATGGAGCGCAAGGGGCGAGGTTCCGCGCTCGGCGTCGGCGACCGCGTGCTGGCGCGCACCGAGGAAGGGCGCGACGGCTGGATCGCCCACCCGATGAAGAAGCTGCTGAAGGGCACCGAGCTCGTGCTCGGCGTCGTCCACCGCGAGGGCGAGGCGCACTGGCTGCGGCCGGTCGAGAAGAAGGAACGGCGCGAGCTGCCGATCACGGAGCTGGGCGAGGCGCAGGCAGGCGACCTGGTGCTGGCCGAGAAGACCGGCCGCCCGCCGCGTTTGGCGGCGCGGGTCGACACCATCCTCGGCGATCCGTTCGCGCCGCGCAGCTTCAGCCTGATCGCGATCCACAAGCACGGCATCCCGCACGAATTTCCGGAAGGCGTGACCGCGGAGGCGGAGCGGGTGGCGCGGCAGGACCTCGGCGCGCGCGAGGACCTCACCCATATCCCGATCGTCGCGATCGACCCGGCCGACGCCCGCGACCATGACGACGCGGTGTGGGCGGCGCGCGACGAGGATCCCGGCAATCCCGGCGGCTGGAAGGCGATCGTCGCGATCGCCGACGTCAGCTTCTACGTCCGCCCCGGCTCGGCGCTCGACAAGGAGGCGCGCAAGCGCGGCAACAGCGTCTATTTCCCCGACCGGGTGGTGCCGATGCTGCCGGAGATATTGTCGGCGGAGGTCTGCTCGCTGAAGGCGGGCGAGGACCGGGCGGCGCTCGCCTGCCATTTGCAGGTGACCAGGGACGGCGCGCTCAAATCCTGGCGGTTCAGCCGGGCGCGGGTGCGGATCGCGGCGAACATCTCCTATGAGGACGCGCAGGCGGCGATCGACGGCGAGCAAAGGATCGAGGTCTCCTCGCCGACCTGCGCGATGCCCGAAATCCCCTCGGCCATGCTCGAATGGCTGAAGCCGCTCTGGGCCTGCTGGCGGGCGCTCTACGCCGCGCGCGACCAGCGCGGGCCGCTCGAGCTGGAGCTGCCCGAGCGGCGGGTGACGCTCGACGAGAAGGGGCGGATCCTGTCGGTCGCCCCGCGCGAACGGCTCGACGCCCACAAGCTGATCGAGGATTATATGATCGCGGCCAACGTCGCCGCGGCCAAGGCGCTGGAGGCGAAGCGCGCGCCGGTCATGTACCGCGTCCACGAGCCGCCGAGCCGCGAGAAGCTGGTCGCGCTCAAGGACTATCTGAAGACGTTCGGCGTCGACTTCGCGCTTGGCCAGGTGGTGCGGCCCGAGACCTTCAACCGGATCATCGAGCGGATCGGCGCGGCCGAGTTCCGGCCGCAGGTGATGGAGCAGATCCTGCGCACCCAGACCCAGGCCTATTACGCGCCGCAGAACCAGGGCCATTTCGGGCTGGCGCTCGGCTCCTACGCCCATTTCACCTCGCCGATCCGCCGCTATGCCGATCTCGTCGTCCACCGCGCCCTGGTCGGCGCCTACAAGCTCGGCGAGGGCGGGCTCACGCAAGAGGAAGCGGCGGCGATGGAGGTGACCGGCGAATTGATCTCGAACCTCGAGCGGCGGGCGATGGTCGCCGAGCGCGAGACGATGGACCGCTACGTCGCCGCCTATCTCGCCGACCGGGTCGGCGCCTTGGTCAAGTGCCGGATCACCGGCGTCCAGCCGTTCGGCTTCTTCGCCGCGGTCGAGGAGCTGGGCGGCGACGGGCTGGTGCCGGCGGCGACCCTGGGCAACGAGTACTTCCGCTACGACGAGGCCAGCCAGAGCCTGATCGGCGAGCAGAGCGGCGAGACCTACGCGCCCGGCCAGCGGCTGACGCTGCGGCTCGCCGAGGCCGATCCGGTGAGCGGGGCGCTGCGCTTCGAGCTGCCCGACGCGCCCGGGCCGCGGGGGGCGCGGCCGGCGGGGCGGATGCAGGGCCGCCGCGGCCGGCCGGCCAACATCCGCCATCGCGGTCGAAGGTGAACGCTGCGCGTCGACACCATCGTGGCCGGCGGCGAGCATCGCGCCGGACCAGTCATCCGCGCCTGCGGAGCTGAGGCGACGAATTGATCAAGATTAGCACGCGATCTGCCAACAATTCTCCTTGCCATTTTCCTTAATTGCCATAATATAGCCTCCGCTCTGTTCTTGAGGCGTTCCGACTATCGGGAGATATCGTCATGATCGATCGCAAATTCTTTTTCGACCATGTCCGTTCGAATCTCTTTGCCGGCAAGCTCTCGACAAGCCAGGTCGACGGCATGACCTTCATCCTCGACGTCTGGGAAGAGAGTCACGCAGCGAAGGACGATCGCTGGCTCGCTTATGCGCTGGGCACCACGTTCCATGAGACGGCCCGCACCATGCAGCCGATCAAGGAGTTCGGCAGCGACAAGCGCTTTCACGATCTTTACGACATCGGGGGCAAGAATCCCCCGCTTGCCAGGCAGCTCGGCAACCTCCGTCCCGGCGACGGCGTGCTGTTCCACGGCCGCGGCTACGTGCAGCTCACCGGCCGCACCAATTATACAACCATGCAGAAGGCCTTTGGCGGAGATTTGACCAGCAGCCGCGCCGCCGCGGACGGCGTGATGCAGCCCGACCTTGCCGCCAAGATCATGTTCAAGGGCATGATAGAGGGGACGTTCACCGGCAAGAAGCTCGCCGACTTCTTCAATGCCACGAAAGAGGATTGGCGCAACGCCCGCAAGATCATCAACGGGCTCGACCACGCCGACGACATCGCCGGATTCGCCAAGAAATTCCGCGCCGCGATCAGTCATACCGTCTAGATCGCCGCGGTAGAGCGAGGACGGCAGATATTCATTCCCGGCCCGGCGCCGGGCGGCCGGGTGGGAACGCAAGGCCGCGTTCCCGGTTTGCGTTTCGCGACATCTTTGCTGCGAGGCGCCGATGGACATCGCTTCAACCTTCAAGGGGCTCGGCTATCTGATCTCGGCGGTGAGCGTGATCCTGCTCGGAATCGTCGCCTGGAAGAGCGCGTCCGAGCAGCCGCTCCTGTTCGCCTGCCTGATCCTGGGCATGATCGCCTCGGTGGCGGGGATGGCGCTGCGCTGGATCTGGCACCGGATCGATCAGAAGGAGAAAGCGAGGATCGAGCGGGAAGTGGCAAAACCTTCGTGACGGCCGGCGCCGATTCCGCTTAAGCTCGGGCCGCAAGGGGGCTCTCGATGCGGAAGGTGCTGCGCTGGCTCGGCTACATCAGTGCCGCGATCCTCGTCCTGCTCCTCCTGTTCGCGGCCTGGGTCTGGGTCGCCTCGGGCCGGGCGCTGAGCCGGACCCACGCGGCCGCGCCCGAGCGGCTCGCGGCGCCGAGCGCGGCGCAGCTCGCCGACGTGGGCCGCCAGGCGCGCATCCTTGGCTGCGCCAATTGCCATGGCCGGGGCCTGGAGGGCGGGCTCGTGTTCGACGGCCAGCCCTTCGCCACCGTCCGCGCACCCAACCTCACCGAGCTCGCGCCGCGCATGAGCGACCAGCAGCTCGCCGCCGCGATCCGCCAGGGGATCGGCCATGACGGCCGCGCCTTGTTCATCATGCCGTCCGACATGTATTCGCGGCTGTCCGACCAGGAGGTGGCCGCGCTGATCGTCGCCATCCGCGCCGCTCCGCGCTCGGGCGGGCCGGTCGCGCCGATCCGCTGGGGCCCAATCGGCCGCTTCGCGCTGGCGACGGGCGGATTGAGGCCGGTCCTGGCGACGCGCGAGGATTACCGGGTGCGCGAGCCCCTCGACACCGGCCCCGGCGAGGCCGCCGGGCGCCGCCTCGCCGCGACGACCTGCGCCGCCTGCCACGGCCCGGACCTCAGCGGCGGCGGCGCGGAGGGCGGGGACCGGGCGCCGCCGGACCTCGCCGTCGCCGCCGCCTACGACCTCGCCCAGTTCCGCACCCTGCTGCGCACCGGCGTCCCGCCCGGCGGCCGCGACCTCGGCATCATGAAGGAGGTCGCCGAGCGGGACTTCGCCAATTTCTCGGACGAGGAGATCGCCCGGCTCCACGCCTATCTTCGCGCCCGGGCGGAACGGGTCGCGCGCTAGAACGTAGGAGAAACGTGCCCCACAGCCGCGACATCGCCGTCATCGTCGGCAGCCTTCGCGAAGGGTCGTTCAGCCGCAGCACCGCGCTCGCGCTGATCGGCCTTGCGCCCGGGACGCTGAAGCTCGAGATCGTCGCGATCGGCGCGCTGCCGCTCTACAACCAGGATCTCGACCCCAAATCGCCGCCGGGCGAATGGGTCGCCTTCCGCCAGCGGGTCCGCGCCGCCGACGCGGTGCTGTTCGTCACCCCCGAATATAACCGGTCGGTGCCGGGCGTGCTCAAGAACGCGATCGACGTCGGCTCGCGCCCCTACGGGCGTTCGGCCTGGGCGAAGAAGCCGGCGGCGGTGGTCAGCGTGACGCCGGGGGCATTGGGCGCGTTCGGCGCCAACCATCACCTGCGCCAGTCGGCGGTGTTCCTCGACATGCCGATGATGCCGCAGCCGGAAGCCTATCTGAGCAATGCCGGCGCGCTGTTCGACGCGGACGGCAAGCTGACCGACGAGAAGACCGAGGCGTTCCTGCGCGACTTCATGGCCGCCTTCGCCGACTGGGTCGAGAAGATCCTGCGGGGGCCGGGCGACCTCGCCTGATTGCAATACGGCGGGGAGCGTCGCAACATGGTTAATTCTCCTCATCGGAGGCCGCCATGAGTCGCCCGCTCGCCGCCACGTCGCTCCTGATCGCCGCCGGAGTCGGTCTCGCCGCATTGGCGCCGCCGGCGCGGCTGTGCGCCGGCAACCATGTCGTGCTGCGCGGTGATACGCTCTCGCGCATCGCTTGGCGCTGCCGCAGCAGCGTCGCCGCCATCGCCCGGGCGAGCGGCATCGCCAATCCGGACCTTATCCGGATCGGCCAACGGCTGCTGATCCCCGGACGGACGGCCGCGGCCGGGGGGGCGCCGCCGCCCCGGCAGGCGCGGACCGCCCCCGGCAGCTACCATATCCAGCCCACCGATACGCTCTATTCGCTGGCGCGCTGGGCCCGGACAAGCCTGCCCGACTTGCTCGCCGCCAACCCCGGAATCGACCCGCACAAGATCGAGATCGGCGACGCGGTGCGCTTGCCGGCCGGTGCCGCCGATCCCGTGGAGATGCGGGGGCGCGAACGCGGCGTTGTGCTGATCAGAGCCGATATCCAGTTCGGCCCGCCCCGGCGCGAGGCGCGGCCCGCGCCGCCGCCGCGCGACGACAAGACCGACGATGTCGATGACCCCCGGCGTGGACCCGAGGGGATGTGATTGCGAAAGCGTCATCCCGGACTTGATCCGGGATCCATGAACATGGGCTGCGAGAATATGCTGAGACCGTGTTCATGGGTCCTGACCTTCGTCAGGATGACGTGGAATGGCTTCGCACGCCTTCACAATTTGGGCAAAGTGACGCCCTTCTGGCCCATATATTTGCCGGCGCGGTCGGCATAGCTGACCTCGCAGGGCTCGTTGCCCTGCAGGAACAGGAACTGGCAGGCGCCCTCGTTGGCGTAGACCTTGGCTGGCAGCGGCGTCGTGTTCGAGAATTCGAGGGTGACGTGGCCCTCCCAGCCGGGCTCGAGCGGGGTCACGTTGACGATGATCCCGCAGCGCGCATAGGTCGACTTGCCGAGGCAGATGACGAGGATGTCGCGGGGAACGCGGAAATATTCGACGGTCCGGGCGAGCACGAAGCTGTTGGGCGGGATGATGCAGACGTCGGCCTTGCGGTCGACGAAGCTGTTGGCGGCGAAATCCTTGGGGTCGACCACCGCCGAATCGACGTTGGTGAAAATCTTGAACTCGTCGGCGACGCGGGCGTCGTAGCCGTAGGAGCTGAGGCCGTAGCTGATGCAGCCGTCGCGGCGCTGCGATTCGACGAACGGCTCGATCATGCCGTTGGCCTGCGCCTGCTCGCGAATCCATTTGTCGGAAAGGATCATCCCGCTCTCGATGCGGGGGCGGGCGCGGGTGAGTCAACCGCCGTCGTCGGCTGGCGGATGTGGAGGACGCAGATCAGGGTGAACAGCCGGCGGGCGGTGTCGAAATCGACCTCGACCTTGCCCGTGAGGCAGTCGCGCAGCAGCTCGGCGCCTTCGTTGTGCAGCGACCGGCGGGCCATGTCGATCGCCTCGATGCCCTTGGCGCCGTCGCCGCGCACCGCCCTGAAGTAAAAATCGCAGATCGCGAAATAGTCGCGCACCGGGCGGCGGAAGCGGGCGAGGCCGATGCGGATCGTCTCGATGCCGCCCGCCTTGTCCGCCACGTCGATCGCAAGCCGCCCTTCCTCGACCCGCAAGGTGACGCGGAACGGGCCGTCATGGCAGGCGAGGTCGAAATGATTGCCCTCGAGCAGGTCGAAGATCGCGATTCGCCGCTCCTGCTCGATGTCGGGATTGCGCCTCAGGATCGAGCGCTCGTCGAGCTGGATGTCGATGATCCGCGGGTCCGCCATGGCGGCGTGTTAGCGGGTGCAGCAATTTTGCACCAGCCAGAAGCCCCGGCTCGGCACCCCTCGTCATCCCGGACTTGATCCGGGATCCATGAACACGGAATGCGTCCTCTTGGTCAGGTCCGTGTTCATGGATCCCGACTTTCGTCAGGATGACGGCGAGAGGGGATTCCGGCTTTCGCTGGAATGACTAAGGGGCAATCCACAGGCGGGTCCCAGATTGGCCCCCGGAAGTTTTTCATCGGACTCTACCGCAGCGAGTCCGGCCCGGTTAGGGTAACGCCATGGCCCATCCGCAACCCGTCAACGACACCGCCCCGCCGATCCAGTCGCTTCCGCACAACGTCGAGGCCGAGGCGGCTCTGCTCGGCGCGCTGATGATCGACAACCGGATCGCCGAGGACATCCAGCTGAAGCTGAGGCCCGAGCATTTCTTCGAGCCGCTGCACGGGCGGATCTACGAGCAGATATTGCGCCTGCTCGACCGCAACATGATCGCCTCGCCGGTGACATTGAGGCCGCTGTTCGAGGCGGACGAGGAGATGAAGGAGCTGGGCGGGCCGTCCTATCTCGCCCAGCTGACCGGCTCGGGCGCGGCGATCATCGGCGCCCGCGACTTCGCCGACCAAATCTACGATTTGGCGCTGCTACGCGCGCTGGTCGGGGTCGGCCGGGAGATGGTCGAGCAGGCGCTCGACACCAGCGACGAGGTCGACCCCAAGGGCCAGATCGAGGAGGCCGAGGCGGCGCTCTACCGGGTCGCCGAGGAGGGCAGCGGCGAAGGCTCGGTCAAGAGCTTCGCGGTGGCGACGCGGATGGCCGTGCAGATGGCCGAGAAGGCGCTCAACACCGGCGGCGGCCTGTCCGGCCTCACCACCGGGCTCGACACGATCAACGCCAAAACGGGCGGCCTCCACAATTCGGATCTGGTCATCCTCGCCGGCCGGCCCGGCATGGGCAAGACCGCGCTCGCCACCAACATCGCCTTCAACACCGCGCGCCGCTATTTGCAGGACATGGAGGACGGCATTCCGCCCGAGAAATCGGCCGGCGCCGGGGTCGCCTTCTTCAGCCTCGAAATGTCGGCCGACCAGCTCGCCACCCGCGTGCTCGCCGAGCAGTCCGGGATCAGCTCGGAGGCGCTGCGCATGGGCAAGATCAGCCAGCAGGACTTCCGCAACCTCGCCCGCGCGGCCGGCGAGCTCGAGACGCTGCCGCTCTACATCGACGACACGCCCGGCCTCACCATCGCCGCCTTGCGGACCCGCGCCCGGCGGATGAAGCGCCAGCGCGGCATCGGCCTGGTCGTCGTCGACTATCTCCAGTTGCTCCAGGGCACCGGCAAGAATTCCAACGACAACCGCGTCCAGGAAATCTCCGAGATTTCGCGGGGGCTGAAGACCCTCGCCAAGGAATTGGGCGTGCCGGTGCTGGCGCTCTCCCAGCTGTCGCGCGCGGTCGAGCAGCGCGAGGACAAGAGGCCGCAGCTCTCGGACCTGCGCGAATCGGGCTCGATCGAGCAGGACGCCGACATCGTCCTGTTCGTCTATCGCGAGGAATATTATGTCGCCTCGCACGAGCCCAAGCGGCCGGTCGAGGGCGACGATTCCAAGATCTTCGAGAATTACGAGCAATGGCAGCGCGACATGGAGCGGGTCTACCAGCTCGCCGAGCTGATCGTCGCCAAGCAGCGCCACGGCGCCACCGGCAAGGTCAAGCTGAAGTTCGACGCCAAGATCACCCGCTTCAGCGACCATGCCGAGGCGGAATATCTGCCGGAGCTGCGTGGCTGACGCTTGCCTGCCTCATTGCCGCCGCCTAGCCTCCGCCGCGATGGGATGGAGGGGTAGATGCGTTTGCGCGCGTTGCTGGTCGCGGGGTTGCTGGCGGTGACCGGCGCGGCCGCGCCGGCGCAGGCGCCGGCGGACGATCCCTTCATTTGGCTCGAGGAGATCCGGGGCGAGCGCGCGCTGGCCTGGGCGCGGGGCGAGAATGCGCGCACATTGGGCGAGCTCCAGGCCGACCCCCGCTACCAGGCCAATTACGACCGGGCGCTCGACATCCTCCAGGCGCGCGACCGCATCCCGCTGGTCACCCTGCGCCCCGGCGGCCTCTACAATTTCTGGCAGGACGGCAGCCACGTCCGCGGCATCGTCCGCCGCACCAGCCTCGCCAGCTACCGCACCGATGCGCCGCAGTGGGAGACGGTGCTCGACGTCGACGCGCTCGCCGCCGCGGAAGGCCGGTCGTGGGTCTATCAGGGCATGCAATGCCTGCCGCCGGAGGAACGGGTCTGTCTCGTCAGCCTCTCCGACGGCGGCCGCGACGCCAATGTCGTGCGCGAGTTCGACCTCGGCACCCGCAGCTTCGTCGAGGGGGGCTTCGCGTTGCCCGAAGGCAAGCAGATCGTCACCTGGGAGGATGCCGACACCTTGCTGATCGCCCGCGACTGGGGGCCGGGCACGATGACCAGCTCGGGCTATCCGTTCGTCATCAAGCGGCTTCGGCGCGGGCAGCGGCTCGACCAGGCCGTGGAGGTCTATCGCGGCTCGGCGGACGACGTACGCGCCGCGCCGTTGGTGCTGCGCGACAGCGACGGGCGGGTCCGCGGCGTCGGCGCCTATCGCGGCATCGACTTCTTCCATCGCCAGTTCATTCTGTTCCGGCCGGGCGGCAACCTCATTCTCAACATCCCCCAGCGGGCGTCGCTCGCCGGGATCATCGACGGGCGGGTGCTGGTCGCGCTGGACGAGGCCTGGGAGGCGGCGCCGGACCTGCGCTTCGCCGCCGATTCGCTGGTCTCCTACGATCTCGCGGAATGGGAGCGCGATCCGCTCGGCGCCCGCCCGAGCCTGGTCTGGGCACCGGGCCCCCGCCAGACGCTCGGCGGCGTCGCGACGACCCGTTCCCGGCTGATTCTGGGCATCCTCGACAATATCCGCGGCCGCGCCTTCTCGTTCGAGTTCAGCGACGGCGGCTGGCGCTCGACCGAGCTGCCGCTGCCGCAATTCGCGACGATTTCGGTGACCGGCGCGGCGGACCTGACCGACGAGGCGATGTTCAGCGTCACCTCCTATCTGACGCCGCCCACGCTCTATTATCATGACGGCGCGAGCGGCCTGCTCGAGCGGATCAAGCAGACGCCGCCGCGGTTCCGATCCGCCGGGCACATCGTCGAGCAGCTCGAAGCGGTCTCGCGCGACGGCGCCCGCATCCCCTATTTCCTGATCCGGCCGCGGGCGATGACCTATGACGGCTCCACCCCGACCCTGCTCTACGGCTATGGCGGCTTCCAGGTCAGCGAGCTGCCCGCTTATTCGGGGACGATGGGGCGGCTGTGGCTGGAGCAGGGCAATGCCTATGTCGTCGCCAATTTGCGCGGCGGCGGCGAATTCGGGCCGGAATGGCACCAGAGCGCCCAGGGCGCCAACAAGCAGCGCACCTGGGACGATTATGTCGCGGTCGCCGAGGACCTGATCCGGCGCCGGATCACCAGCCCACGCCGGCTCGGCGCGGTCGGCGGCAGCCAGGGCGGCCTTTTGGTCGGCACCGCGATCACCCAGCACCCGGAATTGTTCCACGCGGCGATCATCCAGGTGCCGTTGTTCGACATGCTGCGCTACCATCTGATGGGGGCCGGCGCGTCGTGGATCGGCGAATATGGCGATCCGCGCATCCCCGAGCAGCGCGCCTGGCTCGAAGCCTATTCGCCCTATCAGCACCTCGTCGCCGGGCGCGTCTATCCGATGCCGCTGATCGAGACCTCGACCGCCGACGACCGCGTCCATCCCGGCCACGGCCGCAAGGCGGCGGCGCGGCTCGCCGCCCTCGGCCAGCCTTATTATTATTACGAGAATATCGAAGGCGGCCACGCCGCCGCCGCGAACCTCCAGGAGACGGCGCGGCGGATCGCGCTGGAATATACCTACGCGACAAGGCGGCTGGTCGATTAGTCCACGTCATCCTGACGAAAGTCAGGACCCATGAACACGGAAATGCCAAGCTCGCGCAACCCGTGTTCATGGATCCCGGATCAAGTCCGGGATGACGAAGGGGGTTGGGATGACGGAAAGGGGTTAGCCTTCGAGATTCTCCGCCGAGGCCGCGGCCGGATCGGCGAGGCCGACGCCGATCGTGGCGCGCGGCGCTTCGGCTTCGGAGCTGGTCACCGGATAGGCGCAATAATCGGCGGCGTAATAGGCGCTCGGGCGGTGGTTGCCGGAGAGGCCGATGCCGCCGAACGGGGCGGTCGAGGGGGCGCCGTTGGTCGGCTTGTTCCAGTTGATCACGCCGGCGCGGAGATTGGCCCAGAAGCGGTCGTAAAGCTCCGGGCTGCCGCCGACCAGGCTGGCGGCGAGGCCGTAGCGGGTGGCGTTGGCTTCGGCCAGAGCGGCATCGAAATCGGCGACCCGGATCAGCTGGAGGACCGGGCCGAACATCTCCTCGTCGGACCTCTTCTCGACCTCGGTGACGTCGATCAGGGCGGGGGTCAGGAACGGGCGGTCGTTGGCGACGCGGTCGAGCCGGCGGATGGCGCGGCCGCCCTTGCCGGTCAAATCGAGGAAGGCGTCCTGGAGCTGGTCGGCCGCCTCGTTGTCGATCACCGGGCCCATGAACGGGGCCGGGCTGGCATGGGGATGATCGACGATCAGCCGGTCGACGAGCTTGAGGATCATGTCGACCAGCTCTTGGTGGCGGCCCTCCTCGACGATCAGCCGCCGCGCCGCGGTGCAGCGCTGGCCGGCGCTCAGATAGGCCGACTGGACCGCGATCGCGGCGGCGGCATGGAGGTCCCTGGCGTGCCAGACGACGAGCGGGTTGTTGCCGCCCATTTCGAGGGCGAGGATCTTATGCGGCGCCTCGGCGAACTGGCGGTGGAGCGCCACGCCGGCCCGGGCCGAACCGGTGAACAGCAGCCCGTCGAGGCCGGGATGGCCGGCCAGCGCCTTGCCGACAGCGGGCCCGCCCTGGAGGCAGCGGACGACGCCCTCCGGCACGCCCGCCTCATGGTAGAGCCCGGTGAGATATTCGCCGACGGCGGGCGTCTTCTCGCTCGGCTTGAAGACGATGGCGTTGCCGGCGATCAAAGCGGGGACGATGTGGCCGTTGGGCAGGTGCGCGGGGAAATTGTAGGGGCCGAGGACGGCGAGCACGCCGTGCGGCTTGTGGCGGACGGCGACGCGGGCGCCGAGGGCGCCTTCGAGCCGCCGCTGCGGCGTGCGGTCGGCATAAGCGGAGACCGAGATGTCGACCTTGCCGACCACTGCCTCGACCTCGGTGCGCGCCTCCCACAAGGGCTTGCCGGTCTCGCGCGCGACCAGGTCGGCGAACGGCTCCAGCCTGGAGCGGACGAGATTGGCGAAGCGGCGCAGCGTTTCGACCCGGAAGGCGAGCGGCCGCGACGCCCAGCCCGCCCATGCCGCGCGCGCGGCGGCGACCGCGGCCTCGGGATCGCCCTCCTCGCCCGTCCAGAGCGCGGCGCCGGTAGCGGGTTCGGTCGAAATCAGGGTCGCGGCCATCGGCGCCCACTCATGGCGGCGCGTCAGGATTTTTCAAGCATTTGCGTGGCTAGCGCTTCGCCCATCCGGCGGACCGCAGCGATCTTGGCCTGGAGCGGGGCCCAGTCGTCGCGCTCGTCGATCGCCGACCAGATCGCTTCGACCTCCCCGATCTGCATCGCGCAGGGTTCGGGATCGGACCAATAGGGGTGGTCGAGCGCGCCCGGGACGGGCTCATAGCGGCTGATCAGCGCCGCGACCTCGTCCAAACCTTCCCCGACACGGCCGCCGCGCCAGTCGAAGAAGAAGCGGTCGATCGTCACGGTCTGCTTCGCCAGCGTCTCCTCGACCGCCGCGACGAGCTTCATGTCCTCGGTCATGTCCCCCGCTACGATGCCGAGGCGCGCGAACAGGGCGTCGCGCAGCGCGGTCTGGAAGCGTCCGGGGAAGGTTTCGAGCGCCGCCGTCAGCGGCTCCGCGTCGGCGATCTTGCGCAGGGCGATGGCGAGCTGGACCAGGTCCCAGTGGATCGCCTCGGGCTGGCGGCCGAAGGAATAGAGGGCCTGATGATCGAAATAGGCGGCGGTGAAATGGACGTCCCAGAAGGGCGTCCAGCGCCACGGGCCGTAGTCGAAGCTCTGCGCGGTGATCGCGATATTGTCGGAGTTGAGCACGCCGTGGACGAAGCCGGCGGCGATGTAGGAGGCGGCGAGCCGCGCGGTCGCGCCGGTGACATGGTCGAGCAGGCGGGCGGGATCGCCGCTGTCGTCCGCGTAATAGTGACGCAGGCAATAATCGGTCAGCTTGCGGATATTGCCGGGCTGGTCGAGCGTGGCGAGGCGCTGGAAGGTGCCGATCCGGATATGGCTGTGCTGGAGACGGACGAGCACCGCCGAGCGGGTCGGCGAGGGCTCGTCATTGCGCTCGAGCGCCTCGCCGGTCTCGATCAGCGAGAAGGTCTTCGAGGTCTCGACGCCCAGGGCTTCGAGCATCTCGGTGGCGAGCAATTCGCGCACCGCGCCCTTGAGCGTCAGCCGGCCGTCGCCGAAGCGGCTGTAAGGGGTCTGGCCCGAGCCCTTGGTGCCGAGATCGAGGAGGCGGCCGCCGGCGTCGCGCAGCTGCGCGAACAGGAAGCCGCGGCCATCGCCGATGTCGGGATTGTACACCCGGAACTGATGGCCGTGATAGCGCAGCGCGAGTGGCGTTTGCAGGTTATCCGGCAGCGGCTCGAACCGGGCGAAGTGGCGGATCCAGTCGGCGTCGCTCAGATCGCCGAACCCGACCGCCGCCGCCCAGCGGTCGTTGCGGAAACGCAGGATCGCCTGCGGAAAATCGGCGGGCGCGACGGCGTCGTAGAAATCGTCCCCGAGCTCCAGGATCGCGGTCGCGGGCCGATAGGGCGCGGACGACAGACTATTTTTCCGGCCGGGGCTCGGCGGCCGCTTTCTCACGATTGCGTCTCGCGCGAACGTCCATGCGCCAGCTATCGATGAGCAGGAAGCCGATAATGCCAAGGCCGGCGGCGACAAACATGATTACGGCAAGCCACTGGTCCGAAATCCCGGGCACCATTTCACACCTCCTCGCGCAGCAAGACCGATGCAGCGAATGACGCCGATATAAGAAACGCGCCAAATATTGCCATGCCCAGCGCGCTGTCCGTGCCATTTCCGCTGTAGATCACTCCTCCGAACGCGCCGAACAGCGCCAATCCGCCGTTCGAGAGGAGGGCAGTAGCCGTCCTGACCCGCTCGTTGAATTGGCGGTCCTGCAGGGGAGTCGTGTCCACCAATCAAGCATAATCGTTTCTGGATGAATCTTGCAACAGAACTCATCGCTTTTCGATAGGCGGCCATCGGCCGGGTTGCGGATTGGGTGGCATCCGTGAATAGGGGGGCGAGCGTGAGGGGTTGAAGCATGGCCGGCTGGTCCGACGGGTATTGGGAAACGGGCGACGGCCTCAGGCTCCATTATCGCGATTATGCCGGCGGCGCGGAGCGCCCGCCGATCGTCTGCATCCCCGGCCTGACCCGCAACGCGCGCGACTTCGAGGGGGTGGCCGAGCGGCTGGCGGGCGAATGGCGCGTCATCTGCGTCGAGCTGCGCGGGCGCGGCGAGAGCGCTTATGCCAAGGATGCGATGTCCTACGTGCCGCGGACCTACCTTCAGGACATCGAGGCGCTGATTGGCGACCTCGGGCTGGAGCGCTTCGTCCTGTTCGGCACCTCATTGGGCGGGCTCATCACCATGCTGCTCGCGGCCTCGGGCAAGGAGCGGATCGCCGGCGCGCTCCTGAACGACATCGGCCCGGTGATGGAGACGCGCGGGCTCGATCATATCAGGGGCTATGTCGGCCGCTCGCGGGACTGGCCGACCTGGCTCCACGCCGCCCGCTTCCTCGCCGAGGCGCAGGGCGACCGCTATCCGCTCTGGACGCTCGACCAGTGGCTGGTCTACGCCAAGCGTCTCGCCAAGCTGACGTCCGGCGGGCGGATCGTGTTCGATTACGACATGCGCATCGCCGAGCCGTTCAGGCTGCCGGCCGGCGAGGCGGGCTTCGACCTGTGGCCCGCCTTCCGCGCGCTCGCCGGCATCCCCTCGCTGGTCGTCCACGGCGAGATTTCGGACCTTTTGAGCGCCGAGACGGTGACGCGAATGCTGGCCGAGGCTCCCGGCATGGAGAGCGTCACGATCCCCGATGTCGGTCACGCGCCGACGCTGGACGAGCCGGAGGCGCAGGTGGGGATCGACGGACTCCTGACGCGGATCATGGCGAAGGAGAGCTAGGCTCCGCCGCGGCAGGCCAGCGCCCGGCGAGGAACTCCTCGACCGCGGCGAAGAAGATGTCCGGCTCTTCCAGATGGGCGAGATGGCCCCAGCGCTGCATCAGCAGCAGTCGGGCATTGGGATAGCTTGCCGCCCATGCGCGCGCGCCGGCGAGAGGGATGACGTCGGCGACGCCGTGAATCACCAACACCGGCGCGGTGACCCGCCGCACCGCCGGCCTGAGGTCGAATTCCCCGAATGAGCGTAAGATCGCCTCATTGACCCATAGCGAGCGACGCACCGCCTCCGGCGACCCCGCGCAGAGATTGCCGCGGAAGTGCAAGGTCACGGCCGGATCGAAGGCGTAAACCCGAAACATGAGGCGTGCGAAGTCGGTGCAGATGGCGACCGGATCGGGCGCGGAGAGCCAGGCGCGGGTCTGGAAGATTTCGCCGAAGCGCCGCTGCTCGGCAGCGCTCATTCGCTCGGCCGCGCGCGCCGCGACGCGCCCGTTCATCTCCCGCATATAGTCGAGCGTCGGCGGCGCGGCCACGTCCAGGATCAGCCGTTCGACCCGATCCGGATGGGCGGCGGCATAGGCGGAGATGAGCAGGCCGCCCCAGCTGTTGCCGAGCAGAACCATCTTCTCGAGCCCGAAATGCCGGCGAATCGCTTCGAGATCGGCGATATGGCGCGGAACAGTGAGCGCATCGGCCTCGCCGATCAGGCTGGAGCGGCCGTTGCCGCGCTGGTCGTAATAGATGACGCGGTGGTGCGCGGCGAGCGGAGCGAAGTCCGCGCGTACCGATTCCAACGAAAAGCCGGGGCCGCCATGGACAACGACCAAAGTGTCGGGTCCCACGCCTTCGATCTTGTAGAAGAGTCGCGTGCCGTCCTCGACGATGACGAATCCCTCGCGCTCGGCGGGCGGGGCGTTCTGCGCCAGAGCGGGCATCGCGCCGAGCAGCCAGAGGAACAGCAGCAGGGTCTTCATGCGGCCAAGGCTAGCATGGGCCTGGCCGGGTGCGAAGCGCGGTTCCCTACGCTCCTGCCTGCGCCATAACGGCGCATGGCGCTGCGCATCCTTCAATTCGCCGCGCGGAGGGCGGCGGCCGCCGCCATCGCCTGCTTCGCGCGTCACCCGGTGGCACAAGGCTTGCGGTCGCGCCATAAGGGCGCATGGCGATCCGCATCCTCCACGGCCATTCGACCTTTTCGCTGGGCGGCAAGGAGGCGCGCTCGGTGCGGCTGATGAACGCGTTCGGCGCCGCCGCCGAGCATACGATCCTGAGCGGGATGCCCGATCGCCTGGGCGCGCGCGCAGCGATCGATCGCGCGATCAAGGCCGATTTCCCCGCCGACGCGCCGTCGCTGACCGGCAGGCCGACGCCGGCGCGGCTGTGGCGGCTGGCGCGCTACATGCGCCGCTTCGACCTTGTGCTGACCTACAATTGGGGGGCGTTCGACGCGGTGATGGCGCGGCGCCTGTTCGGCGGCCCCCCCCTCGTCCATCACGAAGACGGGTTCAACGAGGACGAAGCCGAGCAACTCGACAGGCGGCGCAATTTCTACCGCCGGATCGGGCTCGGCGCCGCCTATCGCCTGATCGTGCCGTCCGAGCGGCTCGAGCGGATCGCCCGCAGGGCCTGGGGGCGAAGCGCAGTGCGCATCCCGAACGGCATCCCGGTCGCGCGCTTTGCCCGGCCGCCCGAGGAGGGGACGGTCCCCGGCCTCGACAAGCAGCCGGGCGAGATCGTGATCGGCACCGTCGCCGGGCTGCGCGCGGTCAAGAACCTGCCGCGGCTGGTGCGCGCCTTTTCGGCCATGACCAACGGGAAGGCGCGGCTGGTGATCGTCGGCGAGGGGCCGGAGAGCGAGCGGATCGCCGCCGAAGCCCGCGCGCGCGGCGTCGCGAGCCGGGTGCTGATGCCCGGATTTCTCAGTGAACCTCCGCGATGGATCGGCCATTTCGACATCTTCGCTCTGTCCTCGGACAGCGAGCAATTCCCGATCTCCCTCATCGAGGCGATGGCGGCGGGGCTGCCGGCGGTGGCGACCGCGGTCGGCGACGTGCCCGCCATCGTCGCCGAGGACAACAAGCCGCTGATCGTCGAGGCGGCCGACGAGGCCGCGTTCGCCGCCGCCCTCGACAGCCTCGCCGACCAGCCCCATCTGAGGAGAGCGATCGGCGCCGCGAACCGGGCGAAGGCGGCGGCGCTTTACGACGAGGACGAGATGATCGCCGCTTATGCGCGGCTCTACGGTGAGGCGATCGGGCGCCCTGAGGCGTTTGCCGCGTCGTCATGATCTTTTGCGTGCGCCGCGCATTGCGCCTATAAGTCGAAGGGAGAATTTCGGAGGTCGAATGTTCAAGGGTGTCACGCCGATCCTTTATGCGGGCCGCGAGGTGCTGCCCCTGATCGAGGGCGGCAAGGGGGTTTCGGCGACCAACGGGTTCAGCTCGGGCGCGTGGGCGGCGGCCGGCGGCATCGGCACCGTCTCGGCGGTCAATGCCGACAGCTACGATCCCGAAGGCCGGATCATCCCGCAAGTCTATCACGCGCTGACCCGGCGCGAGCGGCACGAGGAGCTGATCCGCTACGCGATCGACGGCGCCGCCCAGCAGGTCCAGCGCGCCTATGAGATCGCCTCCGGGCGCGGCGCGATCAACATCAACGTGCTGTGGGAGATGGGCGGCGCCCAGCGCGTCCTCCACGGCGTCCTCGAACGGACCAAAGGGCTGGTCTCGGGCGTCACCTGCGGCGCCGGCATGCCCTACAAATTGAGCGAGATAGCCGCCTCCTACGGCGTCTCCTATCTGCCGATCATCAGCTCCGCCCGCGCCTTCAGCGCGCTGTGGAAGCGGGCCTATCACAAGGCGGCCGAATGGCTGTCGGCGGTGGTCTACGAGGATCCCTGGCTGGCCGGCGGCCATAACGGCCTTTCCAATGCCGAGGATCCGCTGGCGCCGCAGGACCCCTATCCCAGGGTCAGGGCGCTGCGCGAGACGATGCGCGAGGGCGGCATCCCCGACAGCCTGCCGATCGTCATGGCCGGCGGCGTCTGGAATTTGAAGGAATGGGAGCATTGGATCGACAATGACGAGCTCGGCCAGATCGCCTTCCAGTTCGGCACCAGGCCGCTGCTCACCAAGGAAAGCCCGATCCCCGAGGCGTGGAAGCAGAGGCTGATGACGCTGGAGGAAGGCGACATCCTGCTCCACCGCTTCTCGCCGACCGGCTTCTATTCGTCGGCGGTCCGCAACCCATTCTTGCGCAACCTCGAGGCGCGCACGCACCGCCAGATCGCCTTTACCAAGGAGCCATTGGGCGACCACGCCTTCCAGCTCGACGTCGGCGTGATGGGCAAGAAGAATTACTGGGTGACCAAGGGCGACCTGCTCCACGCGCGCGAATGGTATGCGCAGGGCTATACCGAGGCGCTGAAGACCCCGGACGAGACCCTGGTCTTCGTCACGCCCGAGGAAAAGCACATGATCCGCAAGGACCAGTCCGATTGCATGGGCTGCCTCTCGCAGTGCGGCTTTTCCTCCTGGGCCGACAATGAGAAGAACACGACCGGGCGCCTCGCCGACCCGCGGAGCTTCTGCATCCAGAAGACGCTGCAGGACATCGCCCATGGCGGCCCGACCGAGGAAAACCTCATGTTCGCCGGCCACTCCGCCTTCCGCTTCAAGAAGGACCCGTTCTATTCGAACGGCTTCGTGCCGACCGTGAAGCAGCTCGTCGAGCGGATCCAGACCGGCGATTGATGCGGCTCCTCGTGTCACTGCTGGTCGCGCTCGCGGGCGTCGTCGCGCTCGGCCCGGTAAACGCGCAGCAGCGCCAGACGCCCTATTGGGCGTCGATCGCGTCGGGCCGGGCGATGATGCGCACCGGCCCGGGCCAGACCTATCCGGGGACCTGGGAATATCGCCGCCCCGACCTGCCGATCCGGGTGATCGAAGTCTATCGCGACTGGCGCAAGATCCGGGATCCCGACGGGACGACCGGCTGGATGCTGGTCCGGCTGCTGTCCGACCAGCGCACGGCAATCGTCCGCGGCGAGGCGCCGCGCCCGCTGCACGAAGCGCCGGACGAGGCCTCGCCGGTCCGCTTCCAGGCCGAGCCGGGGGTGGTCGGCCGGATCTCGCGCTGCGCCGGCGGCTGGTGCCGGTTCGACGTCCGCGGCCGCGGCGGCTATGTCCGGGTCGACCAGATCTGGGGCGTCGATCCGGGCGAGACGGTCAGATGAGCCCGGCCGCGCAGAATCCCGCCATCGGCGACTTTTCCGGCCGGGTCGGCGACAGCTTCGCGGTGCCGGTCGGCGGCCACCGCCTGATGCTGACGCTGGAGGCGGCGCAGGAGCTCCACGGCTCGCTGCGCGACGCCGGCGGCTTCCGGCTCGAATTCCTCGGCCCGGCGGATCCGATGCTGGTCCAGGGCATCTTCCCGTTCGAGATTGAAGGCGATCGCTACGACCTCTTCATCGTCCCGATCGGCCGCGACGACCGCGGCAGCCGCTACGAAGCGGTCTTCTACTAAGCGATCAGGGCCGCCAGACCATCATTTCGTAGACGCCGGCCTCGCCCTCGGCGGTGAAGCCGAACCGTTCGTAGAGCCGGCGCGCCGGGTTGGGCGGCTCGACGTAGAGCGTCATCGTCTTGCCGCCGGCGCGGGCCCAATCGAGCAGATCCGCCATGATCGCGGTGCCGATGCCGCCGCCGCGCCGCTCGGGCGTGAGCGAGATGTCGATCAGGTGGAGATCGCCGTCGCGGTCGTCGAGATAGAGCCGCCCGATCGGCGCACCGGCCGCCTCGACGACCAGCCATAAAGCGGTCGGATAATGGCCCTGATAATGGTTGTGCTGGGCCTGGAACTGGTGGTCCAGGAAGGCCCGCTGCATCGCCTCGGGCCAGGCGGTCGCGGCCACCTCCTCGGCGCGGGTCGAGGCGTAGAGCGTGGCGATGAAGGGCAGGTCGGCCTCCGCCAGCGGGCGGTAGCTCACAGCGAAGGCGGCGGCCCGCCGGATCGGCGGATTCATGAGCTAGTTGAACACCGCCAGCATCCGGCTGGGGGTGGCCGGATCGTGGGGCGAAAGGAACATCTGCAGCGGCCCATATTCGGGGTGGCTGACGGTGTAGATGAGGTTGCCCGCCATTGTCCCGCCGTTGAGCACGTTGAAATGCAGGGCGAAGGCGCGGTCGCGCAGGCCGAGCGGACGCTGGCCGTCGGAATTGAGCGCTTCGACGCCGATCAGCAGCATCGCATAGCCGCCGCCCGAGAAGGTCGAGCCGACCGTCTCCATCCATTCGGCATAACCCGCATTGGCCAGCGTGAGCATGCGCCGCACGAACGGCATCCTCACGGCCAGCTCGCGCCCGCGCCGGGCGATCAGCGCCTTGTACGGCGCCGCGATCACTGCTCCAACCACAAGCGCGCCGCCGCCAAGGACGACGAGCATCCGGCGCCGGGACAGATAGGATTCCGCCAGTTTCATTGATACTCCCCCGGAGCGGCGCGTCGGCGTTGGCCGTCGTCGATCCCACTGCTCTCGTGAGATACGGATATGGACCGATATGCGCCGTTAGGAAACATAATTCGTCACGGCCGCGGAACACCGCGCCCGATTTGAAACTGCGGCTTGAGCTTTGCCGTCCGACCCGCCTACGGGGACATCATGGACCTGCCGCCCCCGCCCGTCCTGCCCGACGATGCCGCCCTGTTCCTCGATTTCGACGGCACCCTCGTCGAGCTCGCCGAGACGCCGGGCGCGATCGAGGTGCCGCCGGCGCTCGGGCCGATGCTCGACCGCCTGCGGCGGCGCCTGCGCGGCCGGCTCGCGATCGTCAGCGGCCGTTCGCTCGCCGACCTGGAGCGGCACCTGCCGGCCGCGGGCATTGCCTTTTCGGGCTCGCACGGGCTCGAGCTCCGGCTGGCCGGCGGCACCCGCCTGCCGCTGAGCGCGCCGATCGGGCTCGACGACGTGCGCGACCGGGTCCGCGCCTTCGCCGCCGGGACTCCCGGACTGATCGTCGAGGAGAAGCCGGCGGGCATCGCCCTCCATTACCGCCTCGCCCCCGCCGAAGGCCCCCGCGCCGAGGCGTTCATGACGGCGCTGGCCAGGGAACGGGGCTTCGCGATCCAGCCCGGGGCGATGGTCGCCGAGCTCCGTCCCGCCGGCGCGACCAAGGGTGACGCGCTCAAGGCGTTCATGACGGAACCGGAATTCGCCGGCGCGCGTCCTTGGTTCGTGGGAGACGATCTGACCGACGAGCATGGCTTCGCCGCCGCCGCCGCGCTGGGCGGCGCTGGAGTGCTGGCCGGGCCGCTGCGCGACACCGTGGCGCGTTATCGGCTGGAGTCGGTGAACGCTGTCCGCGACTGGCTCGGAGCATGAGCAATCTCGACCTCTGGCCGATCGGCAATTGCCAGGTGAGCGCGCTGGTCGACAACGCGGCCGGCTTCGTCTGGGCCTGCCAGCCGCGCGTCGACGGCGATCCGCTGTTTTGCGCTTTGCTCGAGCCCAGGGCGGCGACCGGGGAATGGCGGATCGCGCTCGAGGGCCAGGTCTCGGCGGCGCAGCGCTACCTCAAGAACACGCCGATCCTGGTCACCCGCCTGACCGATGCGGACGGCGCCGTCGCCGACGTCTACGATTTCTGCCCGCGGCTCGAGCGGCGCGGGCGGATGTACCGGCCGGTCGCCTTCATCCGCATCGTCCGCCCGATCGCCGGCGTGCCGCGGATCAGGGTCCTGCTCAATCCGGCGCGCGACTGGGGCGCAAGCGACGCGCCGATGACCAGCGGCACCAACCATATCCGCTTCCTCACCGAGCCGCAGCCGCTTCGGCTCACCACCGACGCGCCGGTCATCCACCTGCTCGAGGGCCGCAGCTTCCGGCTCGAGGAATCGCTGCACTTCTTCCTCGGCCCCGACGAGCCGTTCGTCGGCAATGTCAGCGAGACGCTGGCGGTGATGCTCCACCAGACCGCCGACCATTGGCAGGCCTGGGTGCGCGGCCTCGCCATTCCGCTCGAATGGCAGCGCGAGGTGATCCGCGCCGCGATCACGCTCAAGCTTTGCCAGCACGAGGAGACCGGCGCGATCGTCGCCGCATTGACCACCTCGATCCCGGAAGCGGCGGGGAGCGGGCGCAACTGGGACTATCGCTATTGCTGGATCCGCGACGCCTATTACACCGTCCAGGCGCTGAACCGATTGGGCGCGCTCGACGTGCTCGAAGGCTATCTGTCCTACCTTCGCAACATCGTCGACCAGGCCCGCGGCGGCCACATCCAGCCGCTCTACGCGGTGTCCGGCGAGGCGCGGCTCGACGAGGGGGCCGCCGAGGCGCTGGCCGGCTATCGTGGAATGGGGCCCGTCCGGGTCGGCAACGCCGCTTATGCCCAGGTCCAGCACGACGCCTACGGCCAGATCGTCCTCTCCAACGCCCAGGCCTTTTTCGACGAGCGGCTGTTCCGGCCCGCCACGGCCGAGGATTTCGCGGCGCTGGAGAAGGTCGGCACGCGCGCCTGGAAGATGTACGACAAGCCCGACGCGGGCCTGTGGGAATTCCGCAACCGCGCCTCCGTCCACACCTACAGCGCGGTGATGAGCTGGGCGGCCTGCGACCGGCTCGCCAACATCGCCGCGGTGCTCGGTCTTTCGGGGCGCGCCGCGGTCTGGCGGCGGCGGGCGGCGAAGATCCGCGCGGCGATCGAGACCAGGGCCTGGCATCCGAAGGAGCGGCGCTTCGCCGCGACCTTCGGCGGCGACGGGCTCGACGCCAGCCTGCTCCAGCTCGTCGACATGCGCTTCCTCGCGCCCGACGACCCCCGGTTCCTCGCCACTTTCAACGCCGTCGAGAAGGCGCTGCGGCGCGGGGCGCACATGCTGCGCTACGCCGAGGAGGACGATTTCGGCCTGCCCGAGACCGCGTTCAACTTCTGCACCTTCTGGCTGATCGAGGCGCTCCATCTGGCCGGGCGGCCGGAGGAGGCGCGGACGGTGTACGAGGAGATGCTGAAGCGGCTGACCCCGGCGGGATTGCTGTCGGAGGATACGGACTTCGAATCGGGCGAGCTTTGGGGAAACTATCCGCAAACTTATTCGCTTGTTGGGCTCATCAATTGCGCGGGACTTCTTTCCCGCCCGTGGAGCAGCGTCCGATAGATGGCCCGCCTCATTGTCATATCCAACCGGGTCTCGACCCCCAAGCCGCGCAGCGGCAACGGCGCCCAGGGCGGGCTCGCGGTCGCGCTCGGGGCGGCGCTCAGGGAATCGCACGGCCTGTGGTTCGGCTGGTCGGGCGAGAAGACCGACGTCTTCACCGGCCAGATCAACCTGCGCCGCGAGGAGGGCATCACCACCGCGACGATCGACCTCGAGGAGCAGGACGTCGACGAATATTATAACGGCTACGCCAACAAGACCTTGTGGCCGCTCTTCCACTACCGGATCGACCTCGCCGAATATGACCGCAGCTTCGGCAGCGGCTACGAGCGGGTCAACGAGCGCTTCGCCGAGACGGTCGCGCCGCTGATCGAGGCCGACGATCTGGTCTGGGTCCACGATTACCATCTGCTGCCGCTCGGCCAGCGGCTGCGCCAGCACGGCATCCGGAACAAGATCGGCTTCTTCCTCCACATCCCCTGGCCGCCGCACCGGCTGATGGTGTCGATGCCCTATCACCAGCGGCTGGTGCGCTCGATGCTCGCCTACGATCTGATCGGCTTCCAGACCGCCGAATGGCTGGAGAGCTTCCACCATTATGTCGAGCGCGAATTGGGCGGCACGGTCGAGGCCGACGGCACGATCCGGGTCGGCGACAACCGGGTGCGGACCGCGGCCTTCCCGATCGGCATCGACGTCGCCGAGTTCGAGGACGTGCTCGGCGATCCGGACGCGCACCACGCCTACGAGACGCTGCGGCGCAGCGCCGAGGGCAAGAAGGTGATCATCGGCGTCGACCGGCTCGATTATTCCAAGGGGATCGAGGAGCGCTTCATCGGCTATCGCCGCTTCCTCGAGGAGCACGACCAGTGGCGCGGCAAGGTCTCGCTGCTCCAGATCGCGCCGCCCTCGCGCGACGAGGTCCACACCTACGAGACGATCCGCGAGCGGCTCGACGAGCTTTCCGGGCGGATCAACGGCGCCTTCGCCCATGTCGACTGGGTGCCGATCCGCTACGTCAACCAGGGCTATATGCGGTCCTCGCTGCAGGGCTTTTACCGGGCTTCGGACGTGGCCCTGATCACGCCCTTGCGCGACGGCATGAACCTCGTCGCCAAGGAGTATGTCGCCGCCCAGGACCCGGCCGATCCCGGCGTCCTGATCCTCTCCCGCTTCGCCGGCGCGGCCCACCAGCTCGGCGAGGCCTTGCTCGTCAATCCCTATTCGAAGGACGAGATTTCGGACGCGATCCGCAAGGCGCTCGACATGCCCAAGGCGGAGCGGGTGCGACGGTGGGAGAAGCTGATCGACAACGTCCGGCGCGAGGACGTGCTGGCCTGGCGCCGCGCGTTCGTCGCCGCGCTCGAGGCGGAAGAGGTGCCGCTGATCGCGCGGCCGGTGCCGGCCTGATCATTGCGCGACGGGCGCGGGCGACGGCCGCGCGGCCGGGGCCCGCGCGGCGAAGACGGCCTCGCGCAGATGGGCGGGGCCGAACGGCTTGGCGACGACGATCGCCTCGCTCAGCCGCGCGCGCACTTCGCCCGCGGTGGCGGTGATGAACACGACCGGGATGTACCCGCCGCCGCAGATCGATTCCACCGCCGCGATCCCGCAGCCCTCGGGCAGCCGCACGTCGGAGGTGATGAGATCGGGGCAGCGGCGCCCCGCGGCCGCCACCGCCTCGGCTTCGGTCACCGCGAAATCGACGCTGGTGTAGCCGAGCGTGCGCAGATGGTCCTCGATCAGCATCGCGATGATCGGTTCGTCTTCGATGATGAGCGCATGCATCGCGGCTGTCTCCACCGGGCGGGAGCGCGATGTCTCTCAGCCGCCGGCGCCCGCAGCCTTACCGGCGATTCGGAAATAATGCCCGGCCGGCAAAAAAGTTCAATCCAGATTAGGTAGTTGATCGCAAATAGTTTAAGGGCAGTCCATCACCAGTTTCCTCTCGTGGCAATCTGGTGGCTGAGAGACACGACCGCGCTCCCGCCTGGTGGAGCGCGCTATGTCCGAAATCCAAAGATCCGTTCTGGCGCCGATGCTGGACAAGCTCGAGCAAAGGGGCCCGCTCGACAGCGGGGATCGCGACGCGGTGCTCGCGCTGCCCCATCGGGTGATCAAATTCCGGCCGCAGGAATATGTCGTCCGCGAGGGCGACCAACCCCAGAATACGTGCCTGATCCTGTCGGGCTTCGCCTTCCGCCACAAGGTCGCCGGCAATGGCGGCCGGCAGATCTTTTCGATCCATATGAAAGGCGATCTCGCCGACCTGCAGAATTCGCTGCTCGGGACGGCCGACCACAATCTCCAGGCGCTGACCCATGTCGAGGTCGCCCTGATTCCGGTCGCGGCGATCCAGGCGATCGCGTTCGCCCGGCCGGCGGTCGGGCGGGCGATGTGGAACGAGACTTTGATCGAGGCCTCGATCTTCCGCGAATGGATCTTGAACGTCGGCCGCCGCGACGCGCGCACCCGCGCCGCCCACATGCTGTGCGAATTCGCGCTGCGCCTCGAGCTGGCCGGGCTCAGCGAGCGGGACAATTACGAGCTGCCGATGACCCAGGAGCAGCTCGCCGACGCGCTCGGCCTGACCTCGGTCCACGTCAACCGGACGCTGATGGGCCTGCGCGAGGACGGCCTGATCGTGCGAACCCAGCGCTCGGTGCAGATCGACGACTGGCACGAGCTCGCCAAGGTCGGCGACTTCGACAGCGCGTATCTCCATTTGCCGGAGCGGATGCAGCCGCACACAGGTTAGCGCGGCGTCCTCACCGGGTTTAGCGCGCGGACCGCCCGGCCGTGATAGCCAAATGCGCTTGAGCCTCTGACTGCATGCTGGGGAGGGGCGGCGATGCACGCTCTCATTATCGAAGACCAGTTCCTGATCGCCGCCTTGATCGAGGATGTGCTGTCCGGCTTCGGCTACACCTCTTTCGACGTCGTCGACGGGGAATCGGAGGCGATTCGCGCGGCGGCGGCGCGCTGTCCCGATCTGATCACCGCCGACCAGCGGCTCGCCGAGGGCGGCGGCGTCGAGGCGGTGCGGATCATCTGCGCCGAACGCGACATCCCGGTCGTGTTCATCAGCGAATATGGCGACCAAGTGCGCGCCCTGGCCCCCGAGGCCGTGCTGATCGGCAAGCCCTTCAACGAGCGGATCATGCGGGCGGCGGTGGACCAGGCCAGCGAGCTGGTCGGCCGCGCCACCGCCGCGGCCGGTTAGGCAAAGGGGGACAGTCACAGTGACTGTCCCCTTTCCTCAGGCGGGACCGGCGCTTGCCGAGTTTGAGGCGCCGACGATCACGCCGCGGTCGCGCTGGCGGCGGAGCATGCCGGGGAAAACCCGCTCGAGCTGTGGTGCGGACGCCGCAAGGTGCGCCGGCTCGAAGCCTTTGCTATTGTGGGCGCATGTCGGACCGCATCCTGGAGCGCGCCTTCGAGCTTGCCCGATCCGGCCAATGCCGCCACCTGAGCGAGATACACCATCAGCTCAAGCTGGAGGGCTTCACGCAAGTCCAGGCACATCTCGACGGACCGGCCATCAAGAACCAGCTCAAGAAGCTGATGGCCGCCGCCGCCGATCGCCGGCCGGGGGACAGTCGCGAGTGACTGTCCCCCTTCCTTAACTAGCGGCAGCGGATGTCCTGGCTGCGTTCGACCTCGCGGCCGACCAGCGCGCCGAGCACGCCGCCGACGACAGTGCCGGTGGTGCGCTCGCCGCGGGTGTCGATGCCGCGGCCGATCAGGGCGCCGACGCCGGCGCCGATGACGAGCCCGGTGGTGCCGTCGCTGCGCCGGCAATAATAGCGCCCGTCGGCGCCGCGATAGACCTCATCCTGGGCCGACAGCGGCCGCTCTTCGTAACGCGGATCCTCGCGATAATAGCGCGACGGCTCCCAATCGTTGCCGCTGCGCCAGCCGTAGCGGGTGTCATAACCGCCGCCGCGGTCGCCGCGATAGCCGCCGCGGCCGTAGCGCCGGGAATCCTCGTAGCGGGCGCGCTCGCGCTCGTAGATGGCGCGTTCGTTGTCGAAGCGGCGCTGGGCTTCCTGCCAGCGGATTTCGTCGGCGCGGGTCTGCGCCATTGCGGGGGCGGTGAACGCCGGCGCCATGGCGAGCACGGGCGCCGTGGCGAGCGCCAGGGCAAGTATCTTGGTTCTCATCTCGATCTCCTTTACGCACAACACAGGGGCCCGCCGCATGGCGCGCCCGGGGCATCAGGGATAGCGTTCCGGACGACCCTTCGTTCCATGGACGAACCAATCCATGTGTAGCGGCGCCCTTGCGCTACCGCAATTGCCGCCGCGCCGGCACGTCCGGAAGCGGCCGTTCCACACGAGGATCGCGGTCATGCGAGCCCGAGGGAGGCTTGACAACGAGTCATTTCCTATACAATGTATGAGAAATGGCGCATCCGACCTCCCTGGGCCAATTCGAGCAGCTCGTGCTGACCGCGATCCTGTCGCTCGGCGACAATGCCTATGGCGTCACCATCCACGCCGAGGTCGAAGCGCTGTCCGGCCAGCGCAAGACGGCGCTGGGCGCCGTCTATGCGACGCTCGACCGGATGGAGGACAAGGGGCTGGTCCGCTCCTGGCTGTCGGACCCGACGCCGGAGCGCGGCGGCCGGGCCAAGCGCCATTTCCGGCTGGAGGAAGCGGGCCGCCGGGCGCTGCGCGACTCCGCGCAAACGGCGCGCCGGATCTGCGACGCCGTCGAACGCTGCTGGGGAGAGAAGACATGGCAGACGATTTGAGGAACGGCCGGCCTCCGGCCCCGCTCAGCGCCCTCTTCCGGCTGCTCATTCCGCCGCCCGCGCGGGAAGCCGTGCTGGGCGATCTCGAGGAGCGTTACCGCTCGCCGATTCAATATGCGTCAGAGGGGATCCAAACCATGCCTTATCTCATCGCCAGCCGCGCCCGCCGCACGTCCAGCATCGCGATCGTCGGCCTGCAGACCTTCGTCCTCATCGCCTGCCTGGGCGTAACCCTGCCGGACCTTCCCGGCCAGAGCGTCCCGAGCTGGGCGCAGGGCGGCATTCCGGCGGCGGCGGCGTTGCTCGCGCTCGCCCTGCGCGCCGTCTATCGCGGCGACGAGACGCCGGTGAAGAGCGGCCTGCTCGACGCGGTCGCGGCCGCGGTCGCCATGCTGCTGTCGCAGGGGGTGCTCGCGGCTTTGGTCTCGGCGGGGCAGATCGGGGCGGACTGGATGCTGCCGCGGGGCCTCTATTTGCTCGGCGTCTTCGCGCTCCCGGCCTTGTGGATCGTCGGCGCCGCCGAAGGGCGGCACGGCGCGCGGCCGGCCGCAGCGCCGGCCGAGGCGGTCGTGCAGGACTATCTGCGCTTCGCGCGCAGCGTGACGGCGCGCAACCGGGCGGAGATGATCGCGCTCGGCCTGATCGTGGCGGGCTCGGCGGCGATCCTGCTGCGCTTCAACCCGCCGATGGCGCCGATCGCCTGGCCGTTCCTGGCCCTGTTCGTGGCGATCCTCGCCTTTCTCGCGCTCAGGGGCTGGGCGCCGCCGATCCCGGCCGGGGCCGACCTCGCGCCGCTGCGCACCCATTTCAGCCGCGAGCTCGCCCGCCAGAACGGCCTGCGCGGCTTCATGTGGTGGTTCTGGTTCGGGCCCCTGTTCGTCGGGCTGGTCGCGAACCTGATCCTGCTCGGCATCCGCATGGACCAGCCGCTCCGCATCGCGATCGGCGCCGCCGCCTTGGCTCTGCTCGCCGGCTTCATCGCCAGGGCCAATCGCGACCGCGGCCGGGCGGTGCGCGACAGGATCGCCGCGCTTTCCGCGGCGGGGGAGGCGGCATCGGCGCGGGCGTCGCTACGACGTTGCTCAGGGCGCCCTGCGAGGGAATTCCGAGCGCTTCACCACGTCCGATTGTAAAGCGTCCCTCCCGGCGTGACTCCGATGCGGCCGTGACGTCGAATTCGCCTGCGCTCGTCCTGGTGGCAACCCGCGGCGTCAGTGCCGTGCTCAAAGGCCAGGACCATGATTTCCCCGCCCGCCTGGCGGATCGCTTTGATTTTGGCATCGAGCCCAGGGTTGTGACCCTTTGGATTGTGATAACGGTTGGAGCCATCGCGACCCCAGAATCGATAATAGACGTTGGCTCTGCGCCCCCGGCCCTTGCCGACATAGATAATTTCCTGATGCGTCTTGTCCGGCGGCACCCAGAAGCTGATCTCATAAGTGTAAAATGGGCCCACGATGTAACCGAACGACGTCAAACCCATCTCGCGGCTCCCAAGTCGGCATGAATTTGGGCTTCGAGCGAGCCCAGGGTCACCTAGTCCACCAGCTCCACCGCCATCGCGGTCGCCTCGCCGCCGCCGATGCACAAGGATGCGACGCCTTTCTTGCCGCCATGCGTTTCCAGCGCGCTGAGCAGCGTCGCCAGCACCCGCGCGCCCGAGGCGCCGATCGGGTGGCCGAGGGCGGTGGCGCCGCCGTGGACGTTGATCTTGGCGTGGGGAATGCCGAGGTCGCGCATTGCGATCATCGCGACGCAGGCGAAGGCTTCGTTGACTTCGTAGAGGTCGACGTCGGCGGCGTCCCAGCCGGCCTGCGCCAGCGCCTTGGTGATCGCGCCGACTGGGGCGGTGGTGAATTTGGCGGGCTCGTGGGCGAAAGCGGCGTGGCCCATGACGCGGGCGACCGGCTTGAGGCCGAGCCGGTCGGCGACGCTCTGGCGGGTCAGCACGAGCGCGGCGGCGCCGTCCGAGATCGACGAGGCGTTGGCGGCGGTGATGGTGCCGTCCTTGGCGAAGGCGGGCTTGAGGGTGGGGATTTTCGAAGCGTCGCCCTTGGCCGGCTGCTCGTCGGTGTCGACGACGGTCGGCCCCTTGCGGCCGGCGATCTCGACGGCGACGATTTCGCGCGAGAACCAGCCCTGCGCCTGCGCCTGCTGGGCGCGGTTCAGGGAGGCGATCGCGTAATCGTCCTGCGCCTCGCGGGTGAACTGATATTCGGTGGCGCTCTCCTCGGCGAAGCTGCCCATCAGCCGGCCCTGCTCGTAAGCGTCCTCGAGGCCGTCGAAGAACATATGGTCGATGATCTTGTCGTGGCCGATGCGGGCGCCGGCGCGATGCTTGGGTAGGAAATAGGGGGCGTTGGTCATGCTCTCCATGCCGCCGGCGACGACGATGTCGGCCGAACCAGCCCGAATCGTGTCGGCGGCCATGATCGCCGCCTGCATGCCCGAGCCGCACATCTTGTTGACCGTGGTCGCCTCGACATGGTTGCCGAGCCCGGCCTTGATCGCCGCCTGGCGCGCCGGCGCCTGGCCGAGGCCGGCGGGAAGGACGCAGCCCATGTAGATCTTCTCGATCGCCTCGGGGGCGACTCCCGCGCGCGCGACCGCGGCGCCGACCGCGGCGGCGCCCAATTCGGTCGCGCTGGCGCCGCTCAGCGCGCCCTGGAAGCTGCCCATCGGCGTGCGGGCGTAGGAGAGGATGACGATCGGGTCTTCGGCGGTGGGCATCGAGGGCTCCTGCTTGAACCCTCCCCCATCGAGGGGGAGGGCTTTGGGGTCTGCGGGCGACATAGGCGCGGGCGTGCGCTTGTTCAAATCCTCGGCGCTCTGCTAGGGCCGAGCCCGACAGGAGACGCAACCCATGTCCGAACTCGGGCTCGATTTCGAACTCGGCGAGATGGCGGACGCGATCCGCGATACCACCCGCCGCTTCGCCGCCGACAGGATCGCGCCGATCGCCGCGAAGATCGACGCGGAGGACTGGTTCCCCAGGGAGATCTGGCCGGAGATGGGCGCGCTCGGCCTCCATGGCATCACCGTCGCCGAGGAGGATGGCGGGCTCGGCCTTGGCTATCTCGAGCATGTCGTCGCCCAGGAGGAGGTGGCGCGCGCCTCGGCCTCGGTCGGCCTCTCCTACGGCGCCCATTCCAACCTCTGCGTCAACCAGATCCGGCGCTGGGCGAGCCCCGAGCAGAAGGCGAAATACCTCCCCAAATTGATCTCCGGCGAGCATGTCGGCGCGCTCGCCATGTCCGAGGCGGGGGCCGGCTCCGACGTCGTCGGGATGAAGCTGAAGGCGGAGGCGGTGCAGGGCGGCTATGTCCTCAACGGCACCAAATTCTGGATCACCAACGCGGCCGATGCCGACACATTGGTCGTCTACGCCAAGACCGGCCCAAATGACGATAAGCCCTCGCGCGGCATCACCACCTTCCTGATCGAGAAGGGCATGGCGGGCTTCTCGATCGGCCAGAAGCTCGACAAGATGGGGATGCGCGGCTCGCCGACCGCGGAGCTCGTGTTCAACGATTGCGAGGTGCCGCAAGAAAATGTGATGGGTCCCGTCAACGGCGGCGTCGGCGTGCTGATGTCGGGGCTCGATTACGAACGGACCGTGCTCGCCGGCATCCAGCTCGGCATCATGCAGGCCTGCCTCGACGTCGTCCTGCCTTACGTGCGCGAGCGCAAGCAGTTCGGCGTGCCGATCGGCAGCTTCCAGCTGATCCAGGCCAAGGTCGCCGACATGTACGTCGCCCTCAATTCGGCGCGCGCCTATGTCTACCAGGTCGCCCGGGCCTGCGACGCGGGCAACACCACCCGCTTCGACGCCGCCGGCGCGATTCTGCTCGCGTCGGAAAATGCGGTGCGGGTGGCGGGCGAGGCGATCCAGGCTTTGGGCGGCGCGGGCTATACCAAGGACTGGCCGGTCGAGCGCTATTTCCGCGATGCCAAATTGCTCGACATCGGCGCCGGCACCAACGAGATCAGGCGGATGCTGATCGGCCGGGAATTGATCGGGGCATGAGCTCCAACATGCTCTTCGCGCTGCAATGGTATGGCGCGATCGCCGCCGCCATCGCGGCGCTGACGGTCGCGCTCGACCTCGGGCGGCGCGCGACCGGCTGGGCGTTCGTGCTGTTCGCGACCTCGTCCGTCGCCTTCATCCTCTACGGCTTCCTCGATCCCCGGCCGGAGGAGGCGGTCGCCAGCCTCAACGTGGTGTTGTTCTTCATCAACCTGTTCGGCATCTACCGCTACCTGATCCGCAAGAAGGCGCCGAGGGCGGCGGCATGAGCGTGCTGACCAGCCGGATCGACGAGGGGTCGGAGAGCTTCCGCAGCCATGCCGCGCACAACCGCGCGCTGGCGGCGGAGCTGCGCGCGCGGGTCGCCGAGGCGGCGCGGGGCGGGCCGGAGAAGCATCGCGAGCGGCATGTCGGCCGGGGCAAGCTGTTGCCGCGCGACCGCGTGACGCACCTGCTCGATCCGGGCGCGCCCTTCCTCGAGATCGGCCAGCTCGCCGCCTGCGACATGTACAAGCACGAAGTGCCGGGCGCCGGCCTGATCGCCGGCATCGGCCGCGTCTCCGGGCGCGAGACGATGATCGTCTGCAACGACGCGACCGTGAAGGGCGGCACTTATTATCCGATCACGGTCAAGAAGCATCTGCGCGCGCAGGAGATCGCGCTGCAGAACGCCCTGCCGTCGGTCTACCTGGTCGATTCGGGCGGGGCCAATTTGCCGCACCAGGCCGAGGTCTTCCCCGACCGCGACCATTTCGGCCGGATCTTCTACAACCAGGCGCAGATGTCGGCCGAAGGGCTCGCCCAGATTGCCTGCGTGATGGGCAGCTGCACCGCCGGCGGCGCCTACGTGCCGGCGATGAGCGACGAGAGCGTGATCGTCCGCAATCAGGGCACGATCTTTTTGGGCGGGCCGCCGCTCGTCAAGGCCGCGACCGGCGAGGTGATCAGCGCCGAGGAGCTCGGCGGCGGCGACCTCCACGGCCGCAGGTCCGGCGTGGTCGACCATGTCGCCGAGAATGACGAGCATGCGCTCGGCATCGTCCGCGACATCGTCGCCCGGCTGAACACGGTGAAGTCGGTCGACATCGACCTCGCCGAACCGGCCCCGCCCAGGCTCGATCCGGAAGGGCTCTACGGAGTGATCCCCGACGACGTCCGCACCCCCTACGACGTTCACGAAGTAATCGCCCGGATCGTCGACGGTAGCGAATTCCACGAGTTCAAGTCGCTCTACGGCGCCACCTTGGTCTGCGGTTTCGCCCGGATCTGGGGAATGCCGGTCGCGATCCTCGCCAATAACGGCATTCTCTTCAGCGAAAGCGCGCTGAAGGGCGCGCATTTCATCGAGCTCGCCTGCCAGCGCCGCACGCCCCTCTTGTTCCTCCAGAACATCTCCGGCTTCATGGTCGGCGGCAAATATGAGGCCGAGGGGATCGCCAAGCACGGCGCCAAATTGGTCACCGCGGTGGCGACCGCGCAGGTGCCCAAGGTGACGGTGCTGATCGGCGGCAGCTTCGGCGCCGGCAATTACGGCATGTGCGGCCGCGCTTATTCGCCGCGCTTCCTGTTCACCTGGCCCAATGCGCGGATCAGCGTGATGGGCGGCGAGCAGGCTGCATCGGTGCTCGCCACCGTGCATAAGGATGCAGAATCCTGGACGCCCGAGGAAGCCGAAGCCTTCAAGGCCCCGATCCGCCAGCGCTACGAAGACGAAGGCAATCCCTACCACGCCACCGCGCGGCTCTGGGACGACGGTATCATCGACCCCGTGCAGACCCGCGACGTGCTCGGCCTCGCCTTCGCGGCGACGCTGAACGCGCCGATTGCGGAGCGGGCGCGGTTCGGTGTGTTCAGGATGTAAGGGTGCCATGAGAGGGTTCAATGTGGCCCGGGAGACCGCCAATCGGCCCTCGCAAATCCTCCCCGGAACGGGGAGGTGGCAGCGCGCAGCGCTGACGGAGGGGTCGATGGGCCTGTGACCGAGCCTCGGCCCCTCCGCGGTCCGGCGCGGCGCGATTTCGGGCCCGCCTAGAAAAGAGGGACAGTCGCTCTTTTTCGGGCGGCGCGCAGGAAATGCTGTCCTCCGGCGGCGGCCCTGCGCTAGGCTCGTTCGCCATGTCCGGAAACCACCCTTTGCGGCGGCTCGCCTTGATCCGTGAGACGCCTTCGAAGGTGACGGTTTCGCGACGAATGGCAAGTGTCCGATGTGTCAGGATATCCCGTCAACTTCCGCGCGACCGTCAACTTCGGGCCGGGTCGCAGCGATTCGCATCCGGCGCGGCGATTCGGCGATTGGGGCCCTTGTCCGCTCTTTTTGTCGCCGCGCTGGCCGCTTCCGGGCCGCTTCGCGCACAGCCTCCCGACTGGCAGGCGCGCAGCCTCGTCCATGACGGCCAGACCCGCCATTGGCACGAGATCGTGCCGGCCGCCTGCGCGGCGCGGGGCGCGCGCTGCCCCTTGCTGGTGGCGTTGCACGGCGGCGGCGGGATGATGAACGGAGCGCAGTTCGCCGACGGCACCGGGCTCTCGGCGGAGGGCGCGCGGCGCGGCTATGTGGTGCTCGCCCCCGACGCGCTCGGCGACAATTGGAATGACGGCCGGCCCGAGCTGGCGGCGGGGATCGACGACGTCGGCTTCATCGGCGCGATGATCGCCGATCTGCGCGGCCGCGCCGGCGTCGACCCGGCCCGCATCTTTGCCGCCGGCGCGTCGAACGGCGGGCTGATGAGCTACCGGCTCGCCTGCGACGGCGCGGGCATGTTCCGTGCGATCGCGCCGGTGATCGCCCATCTCGGCACCGCTTTGATCGCGCGCTGCCGGCCGCAAGGCGAGGTCTCGGTGTTCATGATGCCCGGCACCGCCGACTGGCTGATGCCCTATGACGGCGGCGGCGTGGCGGCGATGTTCGGCCGGCGCGGCACCGTGGTCTCGTCCGACCGTACGCTCGCTTTCTGGCAGGGCGCGATGGGCTGCCGCGGTGCGCCGGTCACCGAACGGCACGGCGCTTCGGTGGCTGTCACACGCTACGATGCATGCCGCGGCGGCACGGTCGTCCAGCGCTGGACCGTCGAGGGCGGCGGCCACAGCTGGCCCGGCCGGATCGGTCTCCGCGCCCGGTTTCGCGAGCGGCTGAGCGGCCCCACCTCGGCCGAATTCAGCGCGACGGAGGTGATTTTGGACTTTTTCGACGCGGCTGGGCGGGCCCGATGATCCGCTCTCTCCTCGTTTCGCTATCGCTGGCCGGGATCGGCGCGACCTGTGGCAATGCCGCGCCGCCGGCCGTCACGAGCGCCTGCCCGCGCCCGCCCATGCTCGCTTTGTCGGACGATTTCGCCGATCCGCGCGGGGCGTTCGCGCTTCGGACGGACGCTTTCCGCCGCACCGGGGTCAACTTCGCGGCCGCCTGGCGGCGGGCCTGCGCGCGGGGGCTGCTGCGCACCCGGACGCTGATCGACGCGGGCGCCGGGCAGCAGCGCCGGCTGTTCCTCAAGAATGCGCCCGACGCCAATATCGCTTCGATCTATCTCGACGGCGAGGAGGGCGCGCCGGCGGCGGCGCGGCGCATGGTGCTCGAATATCCATTCCTCACCGCCGACGGCGCGGTCCACGTGCCGGACACGGAGGAGCTGGCCGAGGCGATCTTCTGCCATATCCAGGGCGCGTCGGCTGCGGAAAGCGAAGAGAGCGGCCGATGCCTGCCGGACTGATGCGCTCGCTGCCCATCGCCCTGCTGGTGACGGCCGGCGAGGCGCCCGCGCGACGACCCGATCGCGACGCCGCGACGCAAGTCGTGCGCGCCTACCACGCCGCGCTGGCCACAAAGGACTTTTCGCTGTTGCGCGCCGTCACCTGGCCGGAGGGCAGCTTTTGCTGGTACGGCCCGCCCCGCCGGTGCCAGGCTTTCGGCGATCTCAGCGAGAATTTCCTCGGCGGCTTCGGGGTCTTTCACCGGACGCGCTATTCCGATCCGGAGATCCGCGCCGGGCGGAACCGCGTTACGATCTGGGTCAACAGCCATACGCGAACCTATTATGACGACGAATTTTCAGGAATGTCCTCGCAGGCCCGATTGCGGTTCGTCGTGACCCCGCGCCGGGGCCAATGGCGCATTCAACAGATCTCCACTGTTGCCTTCCGCCCGCACGGATCGGACGCCGACTGGCACCGGAGGCATCCGGGATGATCGCCTCGCTCCTCATCGCCAACCGGGGCGAGATCGCCTGCCGGATCATCCGCACCGCGCGGCGGCTCGGCGTGCGGACCGTGGCTGTCCATTCGGATGCGGACGCCAAGGCGCTGCATGTGCGCGAGGCCGACGAGGCGGTGCATATCGGGCCGTCGCCAGCGCGGGAATCCTACCTCGTCGGCGACAAGATCATCGCCGCGGCGAAGGCGACCGGGGCCGAGGCGATCCACCCAGGCTATGGGTTCCTCTCCGAGAACGCGGATTTCGCGCAGGCGGTGATCGATGCGGGGCTGATCTGGGTCGGGCCGCGCCCCGCGAGCATCCGGGCGATGGGCCTCAAGGACGCGGCCAAGAAATTGATGGCCGAAGCGGGCGTGCCGGTAACGCCCGGCTATCTCGGCGAGGACCAGGACCCGGCGCGGCTTCAGGCCGAGGCCGAGGCGATCGGCTGGCCGGTGCTGATCAAGGCGGTGGCGGGCGGCGGCGGCAAGGGGATGCGGCGGGTCAACGCGGCCGCCGAGTTCGACGAGATGCTGCTCTCCTGCAAGCGCGAGGCGGCGTCGAGCTTCGGCGACGACCGCGTCCTGATCGAGAAATATATCGAGCGGCCGCGCCATATCGAGGTGCAGGTGTTCGGCGACAGCCACGGCAATGTCGTCCACCTGTTCGAGCGCGACTGCTCGCTCCAGCGCCGCCACCAGAAGGTGATCGAGGAGGCGCCCGCGCCCGGCATGGACGAGGCGACCCGCGCCGCAGTCTGCGCCGCCGCGGTCAAGGCGGCGAGAGCGGTCGATTATGTCGGCGCGGGCACGATCGAGTTCATCGCCGATGCGTCCGAAGGGCTTCGCCCCGACCGGATCTGGTTCATGGAGATGAACACGCGCCTCCAGGTCGAGCATCCGGTGACCGAGGAGATCACCGGGCAGGATTTGGTGGAATGGCAGCTCCGCATCGCCAGTGGCGAGAAGCTGCCGAAGAAGCAGAGCCAGCTGAAGATCCGGGGGCACGCCTTCGAGGCACGGCTCTATGCCGAGGATCCGGAGAAGGGGTTTCTGCCGTCAATCGGCACGCTGGAGCGGCTGCGCATCTACACCGACGTGGACGAGAGCGATTTCGGCGGCGGCCGCAAGGCCCGGATCGAGCGCGGCGTGGTACAGGGCGATGTCATCTCCCCTTATTACGATCCGATGATCGCCAAGATCATCGCCGTGGACAGCAATCGCGAGGACGCGCTCGGCCTGCTCGGGGTGGCGTGCGGCGAAGTACGCGTCTGGCCGGTCAAGACCAACGCCGGCTTTCTCGCCGCACTGTGCCGGGAGCCGGCCTTTTTGGACGGCGGCGTCACCACCGGCTTCATCGCCGAGCATGCGGAGCGCCTGACGGCAGAACCGCCGGTCGGGCCGGACCTCGAATACAAGCTTGGCCAGTGGCTCGACCATGCGACGCCGGCGCAATGGGGGCCAAGGGGCTTTCGGCTCAACGCCGCGCCCGCGAGCCAGCGATCGGTCTGGGTCGACGGGGTCCGGATTACGCTGCCCGAATACGAGCCGGGCTATTGGATCGGCGAGAGCATGCTAGCGCCGGAATATATGCTGGAGCAGCTCGGCATCGAGCAGGTCGGCGACGGCGCGCTCATTTTTTCGGATGGCCGCGCCTATCACGCGACTCTCGTCAACCGCCGCTATGGTTCGGAAACGGGCGGCGGCATCGCCGATGGCTCGATCCTCGCCCCGATGCCCGGCCGCGTCACCGCAGTCGAAGTCGCGGCGGGCGACACGGTCGCCAAGGGGCAACGCCTGGTCACGCTCGAAGCGATGAAGATGGAGCATAGCCTTGCCGCCCCGTTCGACGGTATCGTCGCCGAGCTGAACGCGAGCGAGGGGGCGCAGGTGGGCGAGGGCGCGCTGCTGGCGCGGATCGAGAAGGGGGAGGGGAAGTGAGACAGATCAAAGCCGTTCGCCCTGAGCCTGTCGAAGGGCTTTTCTTTCTTGCTGAGCACGAGAAAGGGAAGGGCTTCGACAGGCTCAGCCCGAACGGATTTCTCGGGTCTCGGAGGACGGTATAATGCCCGGCCGATACTATGAGCAGTGGACGCTGGGCGATTCGATCCGGCACCAGCCCCACCGGACGGTGACCGAGACCGACAACCTCCTCATCTCGGCGCTGACCCACAATCCGCAGCCGCTCCACCTCGACGAGACCTATGCCGAAGCGACCGAGTTCGGCCGGATCGTCGTCAACGGCACCTTCACCTTCGCTTTGCTGGTCGGCCTCTCCGTCGGCGACACCACGCTCGGCACGCTGGTCGCCAATCTGGGCTACGACAAGGTGCGGATGCCCAAGCCGGTCTTCATCGGCGACACCCTGCGCGCCGAGACGGAGGTGGTCGGCCTCAAAGACAGCAACTCCCGCCCGGAGGCCGGCATCGTCACCTTCGAGCACCGCATGTACAACCAGAAGGACGAGCTCGTCTGCGTGATGGAGCGGACGGCTTTGATGCAGAGGCGGGGCGCGTGAAATTGCGCTCCTTGCTGTTCGTCCCCGGCGACCGGCCGGACCGGATGGAGAAGGCGCTGGCCAGCGGCGCCGACGCGCTGATCCTCGACCTCGAAGATGCGGTCGCGCCGGCGGCCAAGGCGGAGGCGCGCAAGGCGGTGGCCGGCTTCCTGAACGCGGCGACCCAGGCCAGGATCTGGGTCCGGGTCAACCCGCTCGCCAGCGTCGAGAACGAGCGCGACCTGATTGCGATCCTGCCCTGCCATCCCGATGGCCTCGTCCTGCCCAAGGCCGAAGGCGGGGCCTCGGTGACGGAGCTGGCGCGGCGGCTCGCCGAGCGCGGCAACGCCACCGCCCAGATCCTCGCCATCGCCACCGAGACGCCGGCGGCGATCTTCGCGCTCGGCTCCTATGCCGGGGCGAAGCGGCTCGCCGGCCTTACCTGGGGGGCCGAGGACCTGCCGGCGGCGATCGGCGCGGCGACGAGCCGCGAGGCGGACGGCCGCTTCACGCCGCCCTACGAGCTCGCCCGCTCGCTCTGCCTGTTCGGCGCGGCGGCGGCCGGCGTGGCGGCGATCGAAACGGTCTATCCCGCCTTCAGCGACATCGAGGGCCTCGCCGCTTATGCGGCCCGCGCCCGGCGCGACGGCTTCACCGGCATGATGGCGATCCATCCCGACCAGGTCCCGGTGATCAACGCCGCCTTCACCCCGAGCGCGGCCGAGATCGCCCACGCCCGGGCGGTGGTCGCCGCGTTCGAGGCCAATCCCGAGGCGGGCGCGCTGGCGCTCGACGGGCGGATGATCGACCGGCCGCACCTCCTCCAGGCGCAGCGCATCCTGGAGCTCGCCGGCGGCTGATGTCACGAAACATTGCGAAAAACGTCATAAAAATGTAATCTCCGCGCTTCGTTTGCGGAGAATGGCCGATGAAGACGCCCGCTTTGCTCGCCTGCGCGGCCTTTTGCCTTTGCGCGACAATAGCTTCCGCGCAAGCGGTCGAGACCGGCTATGCCCGCGGCACGCTCGCCGTCGCGGCGATCGAGCGGGGCGACTGGGCCCGCGCCGAGGCGCTGTTGACCGATCCTCGCCTCAACGCCGACGATCCGGCCCGCCTCATCAACCTCGGCCAGGTCTATTGGGCGACCGGCCGCCAGGGCGAGGCGCTCTCCGCCTGGCGCCGCGCGCTCGCCTCGGCCAACCAGTTCGAGATCGAGACATTGGGCGGCCGCACCGTCTCGACCGCCGCGCTCGCCCGCGAGGCGCTGGCCGCGCACGACACGGCGCTGAGGAGCGCCGCCCGCTAGACGCCGAATCTCGCGCCTCCTAGGAGGGGGCGGTGGTGGGCTCCCTTTCCCAGTTCCTGCTCAGCGCGGCCGCGGCGCTGCTGCTCGGCGCCATCGCCGGCAGCTTCATCGCCACCATCCTGATCCGGTGGCCGCAGGGCCGCAGCGTCCTTTCCGGCCGCTCGCGCTGCGATGCCTGCGACGCGCCGCTCGGCCCGGTCGCGCTCGTCCCGGTGCTGTCCTACGCGCTGCAGCGCGGCCGCTGCCGCCATTGCCGGGCGCGGATCGATCCACGGCACCTTGCCGTCGAGCTGGCGGCGGGGCTGGTCGGGATGGCGGCGATCGCCGCCCATCCGCTGCCGCTGGCGCTGGTCACCGCCGCGCTCGGCTGGTGGCTGCTGGCGATCGCGCTGCTCGACCTCGATCATCACTGGCTGCCCGACCGCCTGACCCTGCCGCTGGTCCCGCTCGGCCTCGCCGCAGCCTGGGCCGGGTTCGGGCCGCCGCTTGCCGAGCGCGCCGCCGGCGCCGCGATCGGCTGGGCGGCGCTGGCGCTGATCGCCCGGGCCTATCGCGCCGTGCGCGGCCGCGAGGGCATGGGCCGAGGCGATCCCCGGCTGATGGCCGCCTTGGGCGCCTGGGTCGGGGCGTGGCAGCTGCCGGCCGTCCTGCTCGGCGCCGGGCTGCTCGGCCTGGCGGCGGTGCTGGCGATGCGGCTGCGCGGACAGGACGTGACCGCGACGACCCGGCTGCCGCTCGGCACATTGCTGGCGCTCGCCGCCTGGCCGGTGTGGCTGGTCATTGCGGCATAGGGTCCGCACTCGGGGCCGGAGGCGGTCGAGCCGCTCGGGTATCGTGCCGCCAATCATCCGCCTCGATCTGCCCCGCCACCGCCTCGAGCTCGTCGAGGAAGCGCTGATAGGGGATGTAGAACAGGGTCGGTTCGGCGGCTTGCGGCACGAGGGCTCCTGTGGGCCTGGAGTCGGCGGCCTCATTAGGCTGGCACCGGTGCGCCGACAATGCGAAGCTCGCCGCTCGCGACGAAGGAGGCCGAAATGGCGATCGAGGTTACCGGCATGGCGCCGCTCCTCCAGGTCTACGACATGAACGAGGCGCTGGCTTTCTACCAGGATGCGCTCGGCTTCGAGATGGTGGCCGATTCCGGAGAGGTCGACACGCCCGAGGGCCGCTATTGCCATTGGTGCTGGCTGCGGCTCGGCGACGCCGATTTGATGCTCAACACCGCCTACGATGCCGGCGAGCGCCCGCCCGCCCGCGATCCGGCGCGCGAGGCCGGTCACGACGATCTCTGCCTCTATTTCAGCGTTCCCGACGTCGACGCCACCGCTTCCTTCCTGCGCGCGCGAGGGCTCGAGGTGGAGGGCCCGAGGACCGCGCCCTACGGCATGCGCCAGACCTGGCTGCACGATCCCGACGGCTACCAGCTCTGCTTCCAGGCGCGGGCGGCGGGAGCTTGACCGCTGAAGTCCGCTGGCCGAGCATGCGGCCGATGACGAATGCGAACGATCCCGCCGCCGAGCATCTCGACGTGCTCATTGTCGGCGCCGGGATTTCCGGGATCGACGCCGCCTACCATCTGCAGAAGCGCTGCCCCGGCAAGTCCTGGCTGATCCTCGAGGCGCGCGATGCGATCGGGGGGACGTGGGACCTGTTCCGCTATCCCGGCATCCGCTCGGATTCGGACATGTACACTCTGGGCTTCCCGTTCCGGCCCTGGGAAGGGGAGAAGGCGATCGCCGACGGCGCCGCGATCCGCGCCTATGTCGAGGACACCGCGCGCGAATTCGGCATCTACGAGCACATCCGCTTCGGCGACAGGGTGGTCAGCGCGGCCTGGTCGTCGGCCGAGGCACGCTGGACGGTCGAAACCGGGGCCGGCGCGCGCTTCACCTGTGCGTTCCTCTATCTCGGCAGCGGCTATTACGATTATGCCCAGGGCTATCGACCGAGTTGGCCGGGCGAGGAGGCCTATCGCGGCCGCATCGTCCACCCCCAGCACTGGCCCGACGACCTCGATTGCGCGGGCACGAAGGTGGTCGTGATCGGTAGCGGCGCGACCGCGGTGACGCTCGTCCCCGCGCTCGCGCAGGACGCCGCGCACGTCACCATGCTGCAGCGCTCGCCCTCGTACATCGTCTCGCGGCCGTCGCGCGACGGCTTCGCCCGCGGGCTCCAGCGCTGGCTGCCGATCGGCATCGCCGACAAGGCGACGCGGTGGAAGAACGTGCTGCTCGGCATGTTCTTCTTCTCGCGCTCGCGCAAGCGCCCGGAGCGGGTGCGCGCGACGCTGCTGCGCCTGGTCGCCGCGCAATTGCCGGCGGATTATGACGTCGAGCGGGATTTCGCGCCGGCCTACAATCCCTGGGACCAGCGCGTCTGCCTGGTGCCCGACGGCGACCTCTTCGCCGCGATCAACGCCGGCACCGTCTCGATCGCCACCGACACGATCGCCCGGTTCACCGAGACCGGGCTCGCGCTCGCTTCGGGCAAGGCGCTCGAGGCCGATATCGTCGTCACCGCGACCGGGCTGGACGTGAAGCTGCTCGGCGGCATCGCGCTCAGCGTCGACGGCGCGCCGGTCAACCCGGCCGAGCGCTTCAACTATAAAGGCATGATGTTGAGCGACGTCCCCAATCTCGCGCTCGCCTTCGGCTATACCAACGCGTCATGGACGCTGAAATGCGACCTCACGGCGCGCTACGTCTGCCGACTGCTCCGCCATATGGACCGCGGCGGCCACGCCATCTGCGTGCCGCGGCTCGACGGCGCCCGGATCGAGCGGCTGCCGATGCTCGATTTCAGCTCGGGCTACGTCCAGCGCGCCGCCGCCATCCTGCCGGGGCAGGGGCCCGACGCGCCCTGGCGGGTGCATCAGAATTACCTCAAGGACCTCGTTGCGCTGCGCTTCCGCGCGGTCGAAGACGGGGTGTTGGCATTCGGCAAGGCTCGCGGTTGACTCGGGGCGGGGCGTGCGGCACTTGACGTTTACGTAAAGGAGAGGGTCGGCGAATGAGCGATCTGGATCAATTTCGCGAGGATGTCCGCGCCTGGCTCGAGGCGAACTGCCCGCCCGAAATGCGCCAGCCGATGCGCGACGAGAGCGACGCCTGCTGGGGCGGCCGCAATCCGGCCTTCAAGAGCGACGCCCAGAAGAGCTGGCTGGAGACGATGGCGGGGCGCGGCTGGACCGTCCCCGACTGGCCGAAGGACTATGGCGGCGGCGGCCTCACGCCGGCCGAGACCAAGATCCTGAAGCAGGAAATGGCGCGGATCGGCGCCCGCAACCCGCTGATGAGCTTCGGCATCTCGATGCTCGGCCCGGCTTTGCTCAAATATGGCTCTGAAGAGCAGAAGCAGCGCTTCCTCCCCGAGATCGCCCGCGGCGAGATCCGCTGGTGCCAGGGCTATTCCGAGCCCAATGCCGGCTCCGATCTCGCCTCGCTGCAGACCAAATGCGAGGACAAGGGCGATCACTGGCTGGTCAACGGCCAGAAGGTCTGGACGAGCTATGCCGACAAGGCGGACTGGATCTTCTGCCTGGTCCGCACCGACCCGACCGCGCCCAAGCACCAGGGGATCAGCTTCCTCCTGTTCGACATGGCGAGCCCGGGCGTCTCGACCCGGCCGATCCTGCTCATCTCCGGCAATTCGCCTTTCTGCGAGACCTTCTTCGACGATGTGAAGGTGCCCAAGGACCAGGTGGTCGGCGCGGTCAACAAGGGCTGGGACGTCGCCAAATATCTGCTCGGGCACGAGCGCGAGATGATCTCCGGCATGGGTCTCGGCGGCCAGGCCGAGTCGCTTGGCGCGGCGCTCAGCGAAGCGCTGGCCGACGATAACGTGCTGCGCGCCGACGTCGCCCGCTTCGATGTCGACGCGATGGCGTTCCGGGCGATGTCCGAGCGCTTCATCGACGAGCTGAAAGCCGGCCAGGCCCATCCCGCTTTGCCCTCGATGATGAAATATGCCGGCACCGAGCTCAACAAGGCGCGGCACGAGCTGGTCATGGCCGCGGGCGGCTCCAACGCGCTCGAATGGGAGAGCGACCGCTCGAACAAGGGCAAGGCGGCGCGGGAATGGCTGCGCACCAAGGCCAATTCGATCGAGGGCGGCACCAGCGAGGTCCAGCTGGGGATCATCGCCAAGCGCATCCTCGAGCTGCCGGGAGCCTGACGCGATGCCGCTCTATCTCAACGACGACCAGGCGATGCTGCGCGACACCGCGCGCGGCTTCATCGCCGGGGAAGGTGCGATTTCCAAGCAGCTCCGGCATTGGCGCGATACGCAGTGCGCGGACGGCTTCGGCCACGCGCTGTGGCAGCAGTTCGCGGAAATGGGCTTCAACGGCATCCTGATCGACGAAGCCGATGGCGGGCTTGGGCTCGGCCATGTCGAGGCGGGGATCGTGCTCGAGGAGATCGGCCGCAATTTGACGCCCTCGCCCTTCCTGGTGAGCGCGGTCGCCTTCGTCGCGGCGCTCAAGGGGACGGCGCAGCGCGCGCGCTGGTACCCGGGCATAATTTCGGGCGAGACGGTCGCCGCGCTGGCGATCGACGAGGGGCCCAAGCACCGGCCCGAGGGCGTGGCGATGCGGGCCGAGCGCTCCGGCAACGGCTTTTCCCTGTCGGGCCGCAAGCAGTTCGTCGTCCAGGGCGCATCCGCCGACGTGACCCTGGTCGCCGCCAACACCGACGAAGGCCTGACCCTGTTCGCGGTCGAAAGGGGCGCCAAGGGGCTGGCGGTGGAGGGTGTCCGCCTGGCCGATTCAAGCATCGGCGCGCGGATGACGTTCGAGTCCGTCGAGGTCGACGCCGACGCGGTGGTCGGCGAGGTCGGTGGCGGCGAAGCGGTGCTGTCGCGCGCGCTCAATGCCGGCCGCGCGGGCGCGGCGGCGGAGCTGGTCGGCGTGGGCGTGGCGGCGATGGACATGACCGTCGATTATCTCAAGCAGCGCAAGCAGTTCGGCCGGCTGATCGGCGAGTTCCAGGCGCTGCAATTCCGCGCCGCGCATCTCTATTCCGAGCTCGAGATCGCCCGCGCCGCGACGCTCAAAGCGCAGCAATTGCTCGACGAGGGCAGCCCGGAGGCGGAGGGGATGGTCTCGGTCGCCAAGGCCAAGGCGGGCCGCGCCGCGCAGCTCGCTTGCCAGGAGGGGGTGCAGATGCATGGCGGCATCGGCATGACCGACGAATATGATATCGGCCTCTACATGAAGCGCGACCGGGTGCTGAACGAGCTGTTCGGCGATCCCGCGTACCACGCCGACAAGCTGGCGCGGATGAAGGGCTACTAGAACCCCTCCCCTTGATGGGGAGGGGAAGGGGAGGGGTGGAGTTCCGCGACCCGCTCCGTGCCGGCGGAGACGTTCACCCCCACCCAACCCTCCCCCATCAACGGGGAGGGCTTTGGAGGACGAAACCATGTCCCTCGATCCTGAGACCTTCGACGCGCTGATCGACACCGTACGCCGCTTCGTCGCCGAGCGGTTGCGGCCGCTCGAGGAGAAGGTCGCCGAGGAGGACGAGATCCCCGAGGACGTGGTCCGCGAGATGCGGGAAATGGGGCTGTTCGGCCTCTCGATCCCCGAGGATTATGGCGGCCTCGGCCTCACCATGTCGGAGGAGGTGCGGCTCGCGCTCGAGTTCGGCCGGACGACGCCGGCCTTCCGCTCGGTGTTCGGCACCAATGTCGGCATCGGCAGCCAGGGGCTCGTCATGGCTGGCTCGGACGTGCAGAAAGCAGCCTGGCTGCCGCGGATCGCCAGCGGCGAGATCATCACCAGCTTCGCGCTGACCGAGCCCGGCGCCGGCTCCGACAGCGCCTCGGTGCAGACCAAAGCGGTGCGCGACGGCGACGACTACCGCCTCAGCGGCACCAAGCGCTTCATCACCAATGCCGACAAGGCGTCGCTGTTCACCGTCATGGCACGCACCGGCGGCGAGGGCGCGGGCGGCGTTTCCGCCTTCCTGGTTCCCGCCGATCTTCCCGGCGTCAGCGTCGGCAAGCCCGAAAAGAAGATGGGCCAGCAGGGCGCCCATGTCTGCGACGTCCATTTCGACGCGGCGCCCGTTCCCGCCGCCAACCGGCTCGGCGAAGAGGGCGAGGGCTTCAAGATCGCGATGCGCGTGCTCGACCGCGGCCGGCTGCACATCGCCGCCGTCTGCGTCGGCATTTCCGAGCGGCTGATCGCCGACGCGGTCGCTTATGCCGCGGAGCGCCGGCAGTTCGGCCGGCCGCTTGCCGAGTTCCAGCTGATCCAGGCGATGATCGCCGATTCCAAGACCGAGACGATGGCGGCGAAGGCGCTGGCGCTCGAAGCGGCCGCGCTCAAGGATGCCGGCAAGCCGATCACGCTCGAAGCGGCGGCCGCGAAATATTTCGCGAGCGAAAGCGTCGGCCGGGTCGCCGACCGCACAGTCCAGATATTCGGCGGTGCGGGCTACATCGCCGATTATGGCATCGAAAGGCTGTACCGCGACGTGCGGCTATTCCGCATCTACGAAGGTACCAGCCAGATCCAGCAGCTCGTCATCGCCCGGGAGACGATGAAGCGCGGCGGCTAGCCCGTGACGTGCCGGAAGAAGCAGCAGTAGATCAGCACCAGCAGCAGCAGAATGATGATGATGTTGGCAATATGGAATCCGCTCTTGCTGTCCATGATATTATCCTCCCCTTAAGGAGCCCGCATCGTACAGCAATATTCCGGGGACGTCACGAAGATAGATCGACTTCGGATCGATCGTCTCGCCGCAGCAGAACGTTCAGCTGCGCCGCCGCGATCGGCTTGGCGCGGTCGAGTTGCCAGGCATGGGCCTCGACGTTGGCGATGCGGTTGCCGAGGCGGGTCACGCTCGCCGCCGCGATCGTGTCGTGCCGGGTGGCGCCGCGCATATACTGAACGGTGACGTTGACCGGCTTCACCGTCACCCCCTCGCGCGCCCCGAGCGCCTCGTAGAGCGCGCCGAAGGCGGCGAATTCGAGCAGGCCGGCGATTGCGCCGCCGTGGACATAGCCAGGGCGGCCGAGCACGACGTCGCTGAACGGCATGACGAACTGCAGCTCACCCGCCTCGGACCGGCGGGTGCCGATGCCGAGGAATCGGGCATAAGGCGGGAGCGGGGTCACCCCGGCGGCCTAGACGTTGCGCGTGGAGCGGGCAACAATGGCGGGACGATGGACGCCGACGCCCTGTTTGCCGAAGCCGCCCGCTGCCTGCGCGCCAACCGGGTCGCGGAAGCGCGGGCGCTGTTCGCGCGCGCGGCCGAAGCCGGCAGCCGCAAGGCCGCCGTGATCCACTGCAACCTGGTCGCCAGTGGCGTCGACTGGGAGAAGGGGCTGGGGCTGCTGCGCGACCTGGCCCGGAGCAGCCCGCGCTGCCGGCGCGAGCTGGAGATCGTCGAGGCGATGACGCCGGGGCCGCCGCCGGCGGGCGAGGTGGTGGGCGAGGCGCCGCATGTCGTCCTGTTCCGCAGGCTCTTTACAGAGGCGGAGTGCCGTTACCTGATCGAGGCGGCGACGCCGATGCTGGCGCCGTCGGTCGTCGTCGACGCGGCGACCGGCCGGCAGCGGCCCGATCCGGTGCGCATCTCGGACGGCGTCGGCTTCACTCTGCCGCTCGAGAATCCGGCGGTGCACGCGCTCAACCGCCGCATCGCCGCCGCGAGCGGCACGGACGTCGCGCAGGGCGAGCCGCTGCAGGTGCTGCGCTACCGCCCGGGCGGCGAGTACAAGCCGCATTTCGATGCCATCCCCGGCTTCGCCAACCAGCGCATCCTGACCATGATCGTCTGGCTGAACGAGAATTATGAAGGCGGCGAAACGATGTTCGCGAAGACCGGCGCGAAATTCAAAGGGAAGACCGGCGACGCCTTGCTGTTCCGCAACGCGCGCGCGGACGGGACGCGCGACCTCGACGCCGGCCATGCCGGCCTGCCCGTCGCCGCGGGCGAGAAGCTGATCGCAAGCCGCTGGATCCGCGCCGGTCCGTTCGAGCCGCCGCTAAGCGGGCGGGCGGCGTAGAATCGCGTCCAATCTGGCGAGCATCGCCGGGTCGCGCGCGGTGGCGGCGGTGACGATCGCGTGATCGAGATTGGTGTCGATCGGCGAGGGCGCGCGGGCCGCGGGCAGCCGCTTCGCCAGTTCGACGATCAGCGCGCGCGCTATGGCGGCATTGGCGTCGAGCCGGGCGAGGATCTGGGCGGCGTCGACCGCGTCGCAATCCTCGCGCCAGCAATCGTAATCGGTGACCATGCAGACCGAGGCATAGGGCAGCTCGGCCTCGCGGGCGAGCTTCGCCTCGGGCATGCCGGTCATGCCGATCACGTCGCCGCCCCAGGCGCGATAGGCGCGGCTCTCGGCGCGGGTCGAGAATTGCGGGCCTTCGATGGCGACGTAGCAGCCGCCCCGCGCGACCTCGGCGCCCGCCGCTTCCGCCGCGTCGGCGGCGAGCGCGGCGAGCCGCGGGCAGACGGGATCGGCCATCGAGACATGGGCGACGAGGCCCGGGCCGAAGAAGCTCGATTCGCGCGCGAAGGTGCGGTCGAGATATTGGTCGACGACGACGAAGCGGCCCGGCGCCAACGCTTCGCTGAGCGAGCCGACCGCCGAGATGGCGAGAAGGTCGGTGCAGCCGGCCCGCTTCAGCGCGTCGATATTGGCGAGGACGTTGAGCTGCGTCGGCGGGATGCGGTGGCCGCGGCCGTGGCGCGGCAGGAAGACCAGCTTCACGCCCGCTATCCGGCCGACCAGGAGCTCGTCCGAAGGCGCCCCCCAGGGCGTGTCGACGGCAATCCATTGCGCGTCCTCGAGCGCGTCGATCGCGTAGAGGCCGGAGCCGCCGATGATGCCGATCGTCCAGTCGCTCATGCGCCCGTCCTGGGGCCGACGAGGAGGATCCGCAAGTCGTTGACGTTGGTTCCGGTCGGGCCGGTGACGAACAACGCGTCGCGGGCGGCGAACCAGGCGGCGCTGTCGTTCGCGGCCAGCGCCTCGGCCGCGCCCGCCGCATTGCCGTCGAAGAAGGCGCCGGCCGCGCCGCTGGTGCCGTCGAGGCCGTCCGTGTCCGCGGCGAGGCCGAAGATGCCCGGATTCCCGGCGACGGCGAGCGCATATTCGAGATTGGGGCCGCCGCGCCCCTTGCCGGTCACGGTCACGGTCAGCTCGCCGCCCGAGATGAGGGCCGTTCCCGGCGCCGATCCGCGCGCGATCCGGGCGTGGGCACGACCGATCTCCCGCGCTTCGCCCTCGCATTCGCCGAGGATGACCGGCGTGTAGCCGAGCCGTTCGGCCTCTTTCGCCGCCGCGGCCATGGCGTCGGCGGCGCTGGCGACGATGCGGAATTCCCCATCGGCGCGCTTCGTGGTTTCGGTGAGCGGTGCGGCGAGGCCGTGGCGGTCGAGGATCGCCCGCGCCTGCGCGACGGTGGTGGGGTCGGCGACGGTGGGGCCGGAACCGATGTCCTCCGGGCGGCCGCCGACCGTGTCGGCAATCGCCAGGGTCAGGGTCGCGCGCAGGCGGCCGCCCTTGATCCGCGAGAGATGGCGGCGGACGCAGTTGATCTCGCCGACCGCCGCGCCGGAGCGCAGCAGCGCCTGGGTGATGGCCTGCTTCTGCCCCAGCGACAGGCCCTCGACCGGCGCGCAGGCGAGGGCGGAGGCGCCGCCGCTCAGCAGGGCGAGGACGAAATCGTCGGGGCGCGCCCCTTTCGCGAGATCGAGCAGGCGCTCCGCCGCCGCGACGCTCCCTTCGTCCGGAATGGGGTGCCCCGCATGAAGCAGCTCGATCGATCGCAGCGCGGCTGTCGTGCCATGGGGAACCACCGCCAGGCCGGCGACTGCGCCGTAATGCGCCTCGGCGACCTGCGCCATCGCCGCCGCGGCCTTGCCGAGCGCCAGCACGATCGGCCGCTCTGCGTCGGGCAAATACGGCGGCAGCACCCTTTGCGGGTGGCAGGCGGCGATCCCGGCCTGGAACATGTGTTTCAAATGCGCCTTCATCGGCTCTGGTTGTCGGCCGCGCGCGTCGCTAGCACAAGGCCGTGACGCGGCGGGCTTCCTGGGCAAAGCGGGCGGTGGTGTGGCTGCTCCGGATCGTGGCTGGGATCGTCGCGGTCCCGCTTCTTTATTTCGCCGCCGCTTTGGTGCTCGGCGCGGTCCCAGCCAACGTCGCCTTCTACGAGTCCGCGCACGGCGTCACCATTTTCGTGCGCTCGAACGGCGTCCACACCTGGATCGTCATGCCCAAGGTCAACGAGGATATGGACTGGCGGCTCTACGCGCAGCCCGCTCATCTGCGCGACCCGCGCTGGGGCAATGCCGACCATGTCGCGATCGGCTACGGCAATCGCGAATTCTACCTGAACACGCCGACCTGGGGCGACCTCACCGCGCGCCGCGCCTTCGCCGCCTTCTTCGGCGGCGGCCCGAGCCTGCTCCACGTCGAGCATATCGACCATCCCCGGCCCGATCCCGGGCAGCGGCCGATCCGGATCAGCCACGAACAATATCGCCGCCTCGCCGGCTACATCCAGGTCCGCTTCCGGCTCGATCGCGGCGGCCGGCCGCTGCCCGTGCTCGGCCGCGGCTACGGGCCCAACGACATGTTCTACGAGGCGAACGGCGGCTACAGCTTCGTCTTTACCTGCAACGAATGGACCGGCCGCGCACTGCGCCACGCCGGCGTGCGGATGGGCCTGTGGACGCCGTTCGAGCAAAGCATCATGTGGCGTCTCGATTGAGCGCGCGCCTTGGGCTAGAAGGCGTTCCATAACGGAAAACAGGGGACGCGAAATGGCGAAGATTCTCGGCAATTTCCACGTGGCGCTGCTGATCGGCATTCTCCTGCTCGCCGCGGCGATGTTCGGCCTGCATCGCGGCGTCATGGATGCCAATTACTGGGTCCAGTTCCTCCGCTATCTCCATGTTTTCGCTGGTATATTGTGGATCGGCCTGCTCTATTACTTCAACTTCGTGCAGATCCCGACCATGCCCGGCGTGCCGGCCGAGCTGAAGCCCGGAATCACCAAATATATCGCGCCGGCGGCGTTGTTCTGGTTCCGCTGGTCGGCGCTGGTCACCGTGTTGCTCGGCCTGTTGCTCGCCGAGATGTCCAGCCCGGGCTACATCGCCAACGCGCTCGGCCTCGAGGAGGGCTTCCGCACGATCGGCATCGGCATGTGGCTCGGCCTGATCATGGCCGCCAACGTCTGGTTCGTGATCTGGCCGAACCAGAAAAGGGCGCTTGGCATCGTGCCCTGCGACGACGACAAAAAGGCGAAGTCGGCGAGCATCGCGATGATGGCGTCGCGCACCAACCTCATCCTGTCGCTGCCGATGCTCTATTGCATGGTCGGGCAGGCGCATATCGGCTGACGCTCGCGACAATTTGAGACAAAGTGTTTGCGCCCATAAACTTGCGCGACAGGTTCGATTGGCTACGGGCAGCGACATGAGAATCGCTGCCCCCTTGTGCGCCGTGTTGCTGGGAGCCTGTACGGTCGGACCCAATTACCGCGCGCCGGCGCCGGCGGCGCTGTCGGTCCCGGACAGCTATTACGGGCCTGCCGTCACGGGCCAGCCGGCCGAGCTGGCGCGCTGGTGGGAGCGGTTCGACGATCCGCTGCTGACCCGGCTGATCGACGAGGCCACGCAAGGCAATCTCGATCTCGCCGCCGCCGCGGCGCGCCTCACCCAGGCGCGCGAATCGCTCATTCAGGCGCGCGCCGGGCTGGTGCCGACGGTCGGCGCGTCGGCAGGCGCGGGCCGCAATTTCGGGCCCGGCAACGACCGCAACAGCTTCAGCGTCGGCGCCGATGCGGCCTGGGAGGTCGACCTGTTCGGCCGCATCCGGCGCGGCATCGAAGCGGCCGCCGCCGACGCGCAAGGGTCCTATTACGACCGCGAGGCGCTGCGCGTCGCGATCGCCGCCGAGGTCGCCACCAATTACGTCCAGGCCCGGCTCGCCCAGGAGCGCCTCGCCATCGCCCGCGACACCCTCGCCATCGCCGACGACAATCTCCAGATCGCGACCTGGCGGCGGCAGGCGGGCCTGGTCTCCTCGCTGGACGTCGAGCAGGCCAGGGCGGCGCGCGCCCAAACCGCGGCGTCCATTCCGTCTATCGATAACAATTTCACCAGCGCGACCTATCGGATCGCGGTGCTGACCGGCCGCGCGCCCGGCGCGCTGACCGCCGAGCTGAGCGAGGCGAAGCCGATCCCCAAGGGGCCCGCCGATGTCGCCGTCGGCATTCCCGCCGATACCCTGCGCCAGCGCCCGGACGTGCGCGCTGCGGAGCGAAGCCTCGCCGCGGCGACCGCGCGGATCGGGGTGGCCGAGGCTCAGCTCTATCCGGGCCTGCGCCTCACCGGGAACATCGGCACCTCGGCGTTTTCGCTGGGCGGCCTGTTCAACGCGATCACCGGCAGCATCTTCGCCGGGCTCGACCAAACCCTGTTCGACGGCGGCCGGCTGCGCTCGCAGCTGCGTTCGCAACGGGCGGCGACGGAGGGCGCACTTGCCACCTACCACCAGTCGGTGCTGACCTCATTGGAGGACGTCGAGAACGCGCTGATCGCGCTCAACGCCGCGCGCGCCCGCCAGGCGCAGTTCGCGATCGCGCTCCAGGCGGCGACCAACACCGAGCTCCTCGCCCGCACCCAATACCGTTCGGGCCTGACCGACTTCCAGCAACTGCTCGAGGCGGAGCGCTCGCTCCTCTCCGCGCGCGACGGTATGGCCGGCAGCCGCGGCGACGAGACGCTTGCGCTCGTCCAGCTCTATCGTGCGCTGGGCGGCGGCTGGGATTCGGGCGCCATGCCCCAGATCGGAACCTGATCATGAACGAAGCGCCCCCCGACAAGAAGTCGCTCGAGACCTTCCTCGGCGCGCCGGCGGCGAAGCCCTGGTACAAAAGGCCGGTCTACATCGCCGCGCTGGTCGGGGTCGTCCTCGTCCTGCTGCTCCTGTCGCGCTGCTTCACCGGCGCGGCCGCGGGCGGCTATGCGACCGAAACCGCGCGGCGCGGCAATTTGCGGGTCACGGTCTCCGCCACCGGCAACCTCCAGCCGACCAACGAAGTCCAGGTCGGCTCGGAGCAATCCGGCCTCGTCAAGCAGGTGTTCGTCGACAATAACGACCGCGTCACGGCCGGCCAGCCGCTCGCGCGGCTCGACACGGCGCGGCTGCAGGACGCGCTCGTCCAGGCGCAGGCCGGCCTGGCCTCCGCCCAGGCCCAGGTCGCGACGGCGCGGGCTTCGGCCGCGAACGCGCGGGCCAACCTCTCCCGGCAGGAGGAGGTCTGGCGCGTTTCCAACCACCGCGTGCCCTCGGAAACCGAGCTCGACGCGGCCCGTGCCGAGAACCAGCGCGGCATCGCCGGGGTCAATGCCGCCCAGGCGCAGGTGATGCAGGCGCAGGCGCAGGTTTCCTCGGCCCAGACCAACCTTTCCAAGGCGACCATCTATTCGCCGGTGACCGGGGTCGTCCTTTCGCGCCAGATCGATCCCGGCCAGACCGTCGCCGCCTCGTTCCAGGCGCCGGTGCTGTTCACCATCGCCGAGGATTTGTCGGCGATGAAGCTCGAGGTTCGGGTCGACGAGGCCGATGTCGGCCAGGTCCACGAGGGCCAGCGCGCCAGCTTCACCGTCGATGCCTATCCCGGCCGCACCTTCCCGGCAATGGTGACGCGGGTCGACGTCGGCGCCAACGCCTCGGGGTCGACGACATCCGGGTCGAGCGCGGCGAACGCATCGGCGAGCACCGGCAGCGTCGTCGCTTATACCGCCATCCTCGCCGTCCAGAATCCCGAGCTGATCCTCAGGCCCGGGATGACGGCGACCGCCGAGATCGTCACCACCGAACGCGCCAACGCCCTGCTCGTGCCCAATGCGGCGCTGCGCTGGTCGCCCGAGCGCGATGCGGCCTCGCAGCGCACCCAGGGCGGCGTCACCAGCGTGCTGGTGCCGCGCATCGGCCGCGGCGGTCGCGGCGGCCGCGGCGGCCCGGGAGGCGGCGGCCGCGAGGTCTCGATCGGCCGCGGCAGCCGCCAGACGGTCTACGTGCTCGGCGCCGACGGCAATCCGACCCCGGTCCGCGTCGTCGTCGGCGAGAGCAACGGCTCCGAGACCGAGATCACCGGCGGCGACCTGCGCGCCGGCCAGGAGGTGATCACCGCCCGTCTCGCCGCCGGCCAGACCCAGGACAAGAGCGAACGGCGCCAGCGGGGGCAGGGACGCCGCGGCGGCGACCGCGCCGAGCCGCCGCAGGGGAATGCCGTCCAGGCCCAGCCGCCGGCGGCGGCGCCCGGGGCCGGGCCGCCACTACCGGCACCTGCGCCGGCCGCGGGTCAGCCAAGGCCGCGGCCTGAAGCGCGACCGGAAGCTGCCGGCGGGCCGCCGCGCGGCCCGGGCGGCCAGCGCATCCGCGACATGACCCCCGAGCAACGGCGCGCCTTCTTCGAGAGCATGACCCCCGAGCAGCGCCAGCAGATGCGCGAGCGCCGCCGGCAATGGCGCGAGCGGCGCGAGGCGGAAGGGGGAGCGCCGCCGGATGGGCAATGAGCCGATCATCCAATTGGAGGCCGTGACCAAGACCTACGGCAGCGGCGCGACTGCGTTCCAGGCCTTGAAAGGCATCGATCTTGCGGTCGAGGCGGGCGATTTCGCGGCGGTGATGGGGCCCTCGGGCTCGGGCAAGTCGACGGCGATGAACATCCTGGGCTGCCTCGACGTGCCGACCACCGGCTCGTTCCGCTTCAAGGGCGTGCCGGTCGAAAGCCTCGACCGCGATCAGCGCGCGCTGCTGCGCCGCCGCTATCTCGGCTTCGTCTTCCAGGGCTTCAACCTGCTCGCCCGCACCGACGCGCTCGAAAATGTCGAATTGCCCTTGCTCTATCGCGGCGAGGACAAGGCGCAGCGGCGCGCGGCGGCGATGGCGGCGCTGGACAAGGTCGGCCTCAAGGACTGGTGGGATCATACTCCCGCCGAGCTTTCCGGCGGCCAGCAGCAGCGCGTCGCCATCGCCCGGGCGATCGTCACCAACCCGGACGTCCTGCTCGCCGACGAGCCGACCGGCAATCTCGACAGCAAGACCTCGCTCGAGATCATGGACCTCTTGACCGGCCTCAACCGCGACTCCGGCATCACCGTGCTGATGGTCACCCACGAGCCCGACATGGCCGCATATGCGCGCACCATCGTCCACTTCCACGACGGACTGGTCTCCGGCGTCGACCACAAGGTGCCGGCATGAGGGACCGCATTCCTCGTCATCCCGGACTTGATCCGGGATCCATGAACTCGAATTGCGCGATCTGGTCCGGCTCCGTGTTCATGGGTCCTGACTTTCGTCAGGATGACGTTTGATGTTCTTCACCACCATCATCCTCGCCATCCGCGAGATCCGGCGGCATCTGCTGCGCTCGTTCCTGACCACGCTCGGCATCGTCATCGGCGTCGCCGCGGTGGTGACGATGGTGACATTGGGCAAAGGCGCGACCGCTGCGGTGGCGACGCAGATTTCCAGCCTCGGCGCCAACATCCTCCAGATCCGCCCGGGCCAGGGCTTCGGGCGAGGCGGCGGCGGGCCGCAGGCGCCCGATTTCGACATGGCCGACGTCGACGCGATCCAGGAGCAGGTCGCCGGCGTCCGCGCGGTGGCGCCGCAGGCCCAGGCGTCGGCCCTCGCCGTCCACAATGCCGCGAACTGGCAGACCAATGTCGGCGGCACCACCACCCAATTCTTCACCGCCCAGCAATGGGCGCTGACCGACGGCCGCATCTGGACCGACGCCGAGGAGCAATCGGGCAAGGCGGTCTGCGTCATCGGCTCGACCGTCCAGCAGAATCTGTTCCCGCGCGAGGAGGCGGTCGGCCAGCGTTTCCGCATCCGCGATCTCTCCTGCGAGGTGATCGGCACGCTGGCCTCGCGCGGCCAGGGCGGCTTCCAGGACCAGGACGACGTCGTGCTGATGCCGATCAAGGCGGTGCAGCGGCGCTTCACCGGCAACCGCAACATCCGCTTCATCATGGTCGCGGTCGACGACGCCTATGACAGCGCCTCGGTGCAGAGCTCGATCGAGAATCTGCTGCGCGAGCGCCGCCATCTCAACCGCGCCGCCGAGAACAATTTCAACATCTTCGACACCAAGCAGATTTCCGAGACGCTGCAGGGCACGACCCGGATCCTCACCGCGGTGATGGGCGCGGTCGCCGCGGTCAGCCTGATCGTCGGCGGCATCGGCATCATGAACATCATGCTCGTCTCGGTCACCGAGCGGACCCGCGAGATCGGCATCCGCCTCGCGATCGGGGCGGTCGCGAGCGAGGTGCTGATGCAGTTCCTGGTCGAGGCGGTGGTGCTCGCCTGCCTCGGCGGGCTGATCGGCCTCGTCCTCGCCTTGGTCGCGACCTACCTGCTGGCGCCGCTGATCCAGGTGCCGTTCCTGTTCGACATCCGGATCAACGTCATCGCGTTCAGCGTCTCGGCGCTGATCGGCATCGTCTTCGGCTATTTCCCGGCCCGCCGCGCCGCCGCGCTCAATCCGATCGACGCGCTAAGGCACGAATAAGCTCGGCTAGACCCTGACGTAGCGGTTGGACGGGGGCCGGCGGCACATCGTCTTCGGCGCGCGGGTTTCCTCGCCGTCGATGATGACGATATCGGTGACGGTCAGGCACGGATTGCCGTCGGGCAGCGGCGTCGCGGCCGCAGTGACCGTCGACGAGCCGGTCACGTCCGGGCGCGTCTCGCTGCGCCAGGCCGTGGTGGCGCCGACGCCGCCGCGCACCGCCTCTTCGGTGGCGGCGGCGGCCTGCTGCTGCTCGCGGCAATCGAGCAGCCGGGCGATGGTGTCGCCGAGCAGCGCGCCGGCCGGCACCGCAAGCGCGGCGAGCGCGCCGACGCCGCGCACCCGGCTGCCGGCGATCCCGGCGACGCCGCCGAGGATCCCGCCGATCGCCCGGCCGCGGCCACGGTTGCGGCGCTGTTGCGCTTCGCATTGCGTCGGCGCGGCCGGCGCGGCCGCGCTCGCGGCGGCCGGCGCGTCGCCGCGGCGGGCATTGCGGCGGTCGATCGCCGCCTGGCGCTCCGCCACCCTGCGCTCGTACTCGGCCCGCGCCGCCTCGGCGCGCGCGACTTCCCGGCGGTAGCGGACCTGGTCCCTTTGATATTGCGCCATGTCGGCCTCGTAGCGCAGCCGCGCGGCCTCGGCGTCGCGGACGCCCTGCTCGTAGCGCCGGCGATCGGCCTCCCGCTCCGCCAGGATGCGCGCGGTTTCGGCCTGCAGCCGCTGCCAGCGCTGTTCCGGGGTCTCGTTGGCGGGCGGCGGCGACTCGGCCTTCGGCGCCGTTTGTCCGGGCGCGATATCCGCGCGCGCGGCGAGGCCCGTCGCGCCGAGGGCGCCGAGGCTTAGGGCAAGAAGCAATCGCTTCACGGCTTCTCCGATCATGGGTTCGACGCTGCTTCCGCGCGGCGCCGGCCAGTGTCCATGATTGCGCGCCGCAAGTCCATCCCGGGATCGCGCCGCCGCGCCGCCGTTCGCGCCCTAGTCGGCGTCTCCGGGTTCCTGGATCGGCAGCGCCCAGACGATCTGGTCGCGAAGCCTCTGCTCCTGCTCGTGAAGGCCCTGGCGGTGCGCCTCGGCGCGCTTGCGCAACAGGCAGAGGAGCACCTCGGCGCGGTTGGCGGGAACGCCGCGGTCGGCGCGCCCTCGGGCGAGCGCACGGGAGAGCAGGAAGGAGAGGTCGGCCATGACGCAACGCCATGCCACATCCCCGTTATCGGACTGCTACCGCTTTTGGTTACCGGCGCCCCAAAGATCGCCGGCCTCGCGCTTTGACCATTCGGCCGCCTCGTGGCAGGGTCGGCCGATCGCCCAGACGAGGCTGTTCGGTGCTTGCTGGTCCTGCCCTCACCTATCTCGCGTCGACATCGGCTTCGCTGGCGGATCCGGCCGGCTCGAGCGTCCTGGTTGCGGCGGTCTCGTGGCTCCAGCAGACGCTCCTCGGCACCGTCGCCACGACGATTGCCGTCATTGCCGTCGCGTCCGTGGGATTCTCGATGCTGAACGGCCGCGTCAGCGTCCGCTACGGCATGACGGTCGTCATCGGCTGCTTCATCCTGCTCGGCGCGTCGTCCATCGCCGCCGGCATCCAATCCTTCGTCGGCGGCGGCGATGGTGGGTCCTACGCGCCTGAACCGCCGCCGCCGGCGGTTCTTCCGCCCGCGCCGCCGCCCACGCCGCCCGCACCGGCCAACAACGATCCCTATGCAGGGGCTTCGGTACCGAGTCGCTAGAGGAGCGGCCTCGCGGCAGCCTATGCGCCGGAGGGGCGCCATCCCAAAGCGAGCAGCAAGGCGAAGAACCCGACGACGTAGGCGACCGGCACGAACCAGCCCTGCTTCAACCAGGCCGCAAGCGAGCGGCCTTCGGGATAGAGATTGGTGATCGCCACCCCGGCGGACGATCCGAACCACAGCATCGAACCGCCGAAGCCGACAGCATAAGCAAGCAGCGCCCAGTCGTAGCCGCCCTGCCGGAGCGCCAGCGCGGTCAGGGGGATGTTGTCGAACAGGGCGGAGAGCAGGCCGAGCGCGAAGGCCGACGCCCATGAAGGATCCGGTAGGTCCCCGACCGGCATCAGCGAAGCCGCGGCCACCAGCGTCACCAAGAAGACCGCTCCTTTCGTTCCGTCCCGCGTAACGGACCAGTCAGGCTTCGCGATCAGGCTGGTCGACAGGATGGCGCCCCACAGCGCCAGCCCCAGCCATGGCGCGGCTGCTTCGCCCCCGCTCGAGGAGTTGGCGGCGACATTGGCCGCGACGGCCGCGGCAAGAATGGCGGCCACGATCCAGATTCGCCGCCACTGCAGTGGGTGGCCCTCCTCGTCACGGGCGAGAATGGGCTGGAATCGCTGCTGCTGCCAGGCTCCGGCCAATCCGACGACCGCAAAGGCGGGCAGCGCCGCCGCGTAGGCCGAGACGAGGGTGAGCGGCGAAACGCCGCGGAGCCACATCAGGGTGGTGGTGGTATCGCCGATCACGCTCCCCGCGCCGCCGGCGTTCGCCGACGCAACGATCGCGGCGAGGAAGCCGACGCTCACCCGGCCCCGGTAGACATGGCGCGCCATCACCCCGCCGAGGACTGCGGCGGCGATATTGTCGAGAAATGCAGAGAGGACGAAGACGATACCGAGGAGGGCCAGGCCGCCGGTCCAGTCGTCGGGGAGCAGATTGGGCAGATGATCCGGCAAATTGCTTTGCTCGAACTGGTTCGAAAGCACGGCGAAGCCGACCAGCAGCAGGAAGAGGTTGGCGAACGTGACCCATTCGTGCGCCAGGTGGCGCCCGAGAGCCGCGGCCCCGGAGCCGGTCGGGAAACCGCTGACCAAAGCTTCATATCCGACAATGGCCGCGAGCCCGACAAGCCCCACCGCGAGCGCGCGGCGGGGCAGCACCGCAACGCCCAGCAGCATCAGCCCAAACAAATAGAATTCCACGGGCGCGCCGAACAAGGCGGGTGCACGCGCGCCGGGGACCGCCGCCGGCGAAATGCTCGGGAGGGCCGCGAATGCGAGACCGAGAGCGGCTCGAGACAGGCCGGGAATCGTCGTCGCAATCGCCTTTCACAATCGCCTGAGGCTCAGCGCCAGGGGCCTTTGCCCCCTAGACTCCCTGCTGCCTCGGTCAACCATGAGAGACCTTGGCGACGTCATGCCTTACCCAATCGGTCGGCGCCGGCTCAGGCTAGCCTTCAAGCCTATGTCGGTCCGGGCCCGCCTCCGCATCATCCTCCTGCTAAGCGACGAGCGCTTCGGGGGCGTGATCCGGAACCAGGTTCAGCTCGACATCAAATTCGAGAAACGCCTTCAGGCTGGCGAGCAGGAAGGAGAAGCCTTCCGTGGAATCGATCGCCTCGGCGATGATCGCGTCGCCATCCTCGTCCTTGCCGAAGCCCCAGTTCTTGACGCGAACGAAGGTTCGATCCGTGCCCTTGGGCTCGAACGTCCACTCGACCAGACTGGGATTGTCGGGCCCGTTCCATTCGATGAGGATGCGCTCGTTCGGTTCGAGCGCCTTGACCTCGATATTGGTGAAGACGCCGTACATTTCCCAGTCCCAGCGGACCCGCGTGCCGGCCTCGAGCCGGCCGCTGCTCCTGGAGAACCAGAAACGCGAAGTGATGGCGGGATCGACCAGCGCCTCGAAGACCTCTTTGGCCGGTTTGCGGATGAGCATTTGCGACTTCGCCGCGGGGCGCCTGGTCAGCTCCATCGGACTTTGCCTCCTGTCGCCCGAGCGGGTCCGGACTGCGATGAACGGCCCCGCCCGTGCCAAGCGTAAACGGACCAGCGAGGAGACGGTTTCCCGCACGCCACGCCGCCGGCCTAAGGAGCGACCAGGCTCGAACGGTCGCCCTCTGGAGAGACATGAATCGCGTTAAATCATTGATATGGCTGGCGCGCCCGGCAGGATTCGAACCTGCGACCCCAAGCTTAGAAGGCTCGTGCTCTGTCCAACTGAGCTACGGGCGCGTGAGGTTCGCTCTAACCTGCTTTGGTGAAGATCGGAACCTAGCCGATTCGGTTCAGTCGCCGGTTCGGGGCCGGGGCGCGAGATGATATGGCCTTGCAATCAAGGGGGGGCGGTCATGGCGGACAGAGGGCTCACGGCGGGCGAGATGGCGATGGCGCGAGCCGCGTTCGGCGACAGGATCGGTTATCAGGGCGTGCGGATCGTCGACGGGCCGGGCACCAGCTTTGCCGCGCACACCGCCTTCATGCGCGGCAATCCGGCGATCACGCTCGGCGCGACGATCTATTTCAAGCTGCACTATAGCGAGGATTTCGCGAAGCCGGGGCAGGCCGCCAGGAGATTCATCCACGAGATGACCCATGTCTGGCAATATGGCGCGCTCGGCCAGCTGGGCTTCTTCACGCGCTACGGCAAGGAGCTCGCCGAAGCGAAGTTCAAGCCGAACGACATGTACAAATATGAAGCGGGAAAGACTCTCTTCAACGATGCGGGACTGGAAGCCCAGGCGCAAATGGTCGAGGATTATAGCAGCGCGCTGTGGGGCAAGAATGCCGCCAAGACCGCGCTCCTCGCGAAGAATCTGGCTGGCAGCGGCGTCTACGGGCTCTAAACCGTCGCAGTGACGGGCGCAGAAACGGCAACAGGGATCAGGACGGTCGAGGCCGGGGCGCTGGCGGGCCGGCCGCTGCGCTTCTTCGACTATGTGATGGCGGCGTTCGTCACCATCCTGCTCCTCTCCAACGTGATCGGCGCCGGCAAGGTGGCGGTGATCCAGCTGCCGGGGATCGGCGCCTGGCCGTTCGGCGCCGGCATCCTCTTCTTCCCGATCTCCTATGTGATCGGCGATGTGCTGACCGAGGTCTACGGCTACGCCCGTACCCGGCGCTGCATCTGGGCGGGCTTTTCAGCCTTGCTGTTCATGGCGCTGATGGCGCTCGTCGTGGTGGCGCTGCCGCCGTCGCCCGACTGGGGCGGGCAGGCGGCCTATGAGGCCGTGTTCGGCCAGGTCCCGCGCATCGTTTTTGCCTCGATCGCAGCTTTCTGGGCGGGCGAGCTCGTCAACGCCTACGTGCTCGCCAGGATGAAGGTCTGGACCAAAGGCCGCCATCTCTGGACCCGGACGATCGGCTCGACCTTGGCCGGCCAGGGCGTCGACAGCCTGATCTTCTACCCGCTCGCCTTCCTGGGCGCGGCCGGCTGGACCGAAGCCCTCGTCGTCAAGGTGCTCTTCACCCAATGGGCGCTGAAGGTCGGCTGGGAGGCGCTGCTGACGCCGCTCACCTACGCCGTCGTCGGCTGGCTCAAGCGGCGCGAGGGCGTCGACGTCTATGACGAGGGGACGGATTTCACCCCGTTCCGGGCCAAGGTTTAGGCATAGGCCCAGTGCAGCGTCGTCCCGACCAGCGCGGCGAGGGCGACCCAGATCGCGATCACGATCAGCATTCCCGCCTTGCTGACCGGCCGGTCCGCCGCCGCCCGGGCAGCCGCGCGGTGCTCGTCCATCAGGCCCGGCGGCAGCAGCCGGCCGACCAGCCAGATCCCGGCCGGGATCATCAGCGCGTCGTCGATCAGGCCGAGTATCGGGATGAAATCGGGGACGAGGTCGATCGGCGAGAGCGCATAGGCCGCGGTCAGCAGGGCGATCAGGCGGGCCGGCCACGGCGTGCGCGGATCGCGCGCGACGAGCCAGACCGCGTGCGCCTCGATCCTGAGGCGCGTCACCAGCGACGGATGGTCATTTTCCTCCGGCATGCGGCATGCTTGGTCCCGAACGCCAGCGGGCGTAAAGCCCCGTCATGGAAACCGGCATCGAGCGGCTCGCGGCTTTGGCCTTCCTCATCACCGGCCTGTCGCACATCGCGGCGCCGCGGGTCTGGGCGCGGTTCTTCATCGATATGCGGGCGCGCGGCGAGGTGGGAGGCTTCCTCAACGCCTCCGTCCATATCCCATTGGGCCTGCTGATCGCCGCCTTCCACCCGGTCTGGCACGGCCCGGGCCTGCTGGTGACGCTGATCGGCTGGGGGCTCACGCTCAAGGGCGCGCTCTATTTCATGTGGCCCGCGCTGGCGCTCAAGAGCATGGCGCACGTCTCGGAAGAAAGTGCCTGGAAGTTTCAGGCCGCCGGCGTCGCCTCGCTCGCGCTCGGCCTCCTTATCGGCTGGATTTCGTTCGGCCTGCCGGGGATTTGAGCGTCATCAGCGCGGTCAGCGACGACACCAGAGCCAGCGCGACCCCGACCAGCGCCGCCGCGTGAAAGCCGGCGACGAGAGCGGCGCCCTGCCGCGACAGGACAATGCCGAGCAGGGCGGTGGCGATCAGGCCGCCTGCGCGCGCCACCGCACTGTTGAGACCCGAAGCGGTGCCGACATGGTGGTCGTCGACCGAGCTCAGCACGGCGGTGGTAAGCGGCGCGACGGCGATCGCCATGCCGGCCGACACCAGCAGGATCGCGGGAAGGACGCCGGTCCAGTAGCTGGTGTCGCCGCCGATCCTGAGCGCGAGGCCGAACCCGGCCGCGACCAGCAGCGGCCCCAGCGTCAGCGGCCAGCGCGGGCCGATCCGGGCCGCCGCCTTGCCCATCAGCGGCGAGCCCAGGGCGATCACGATCGGCAGCGGCAACAGGGCGGCGCCGGCGATCGTCGCGGGATAGCCGGCCGCTTCGATGAGAGTGTAGGGGAGCAGCAGCATCAGCCCGCCGAGCGCGCCGTAGAGCAGGAAGGTGAACAAGGTGAGGCCGACGAAGGCGCGCGAGCCGAACAGGGCGAGCGGCACCATCGCCGTGCCGCCGCGTCTGCGCTCGACGGCGAGGAAGCCGATCATGAGGAGAAGACCGGCGGCGAGCGCAGCGGCCGCGGCGGTGCCGAGCCGGTCGCTCGCGGACCAGGCGGTGAGGCCCCAGGTCAGCGCGCCGAGCCCCAGGGTCGCCAGCGCCGCGCCGGCCCAGTCGGGTGGGGGCCTCTCGTCATTCTGGCTCGCGGGGACATAGCGCCAGCCGAGCAGGATCGCGGTGGCGGCGATCGGCAGGTTGAGCAGGAAGATGAACGGCCAGCCGGCGGTGTCGATCAGCCAGCCGCCGAGCATCGGCGCGACCGCGCCGGCGATCGCGCCGGCCGCGGCCCAGCTGCCGACGGCGCGGCCGCGCGCCTCGCCGGTGAACGACGCGCTCAGGATCGCCAGACTGTTCGGCATCAGCATCGCCGCGCCCAGCCCCTGCAGCGCCCGGGCGGCGAGGAAGATCGTGAGGCTCGGCGCCACCGCGCACAGGATCGAGGCCAGGGTGAACAGGGCGATGCCCCAGAGCATCGTCCGCCGCCGCCCGTAAAGGTCGCCGGCCGCGCCGCCGAGCAGCAGCAGCGCCGACAAGGGAAGCATGAAGGCGTTGATCACCCACTGTACCTCGGCGGTGCCGGCGTGGAAGCCGCGGCCGATCGCGGGCAGCGCCACGTTCAGCACCGAGCCGTCGATGAAGGCGAGGCTCGAGGCGAGGATGCAGGTGGCGAGGACGAGGCGCGGATGGCTCGCGGCATGGCATTTGCCCGAAGCCGAAGCGCCGTCGCACGGGGCGGGAATGGCTAGGCTCAAGGCGCGTCCTCCGACGGGCCGTGGCTAGCGGCAAGCCCGGTCGCGCGCAATCGCCGCTCGCCATCCCGCTGCCCGTTCAATTGAAGGCGGGATCATGCTAAGATACCAAGAGCGAAACCAAGTCGAGATGGAGCGCCTGTTATGAATGTGGGTCCGGACGGCATCAAGCTCATCCAGTCATTCGAAGGCTGCGCGAAGAAACGCGCGGACGGCTCATACGACGCCTATCCCGACCCGGGCACCGGCGGCGATCCCTGGACGATCGGATGGGGAAGCACGGGACCGGACATCAAGCGCGGCCTGGTCTGGACCCAGCAGCAATGCGACGACCGCTTCGCCCAACATGTCGCCGAGTTCGCGGCCAATGTCGAAAAGGCGATCGGCGGCGCCGCCACGACCCAGCATCAGTTCGACGCGATGGTCAGTCTCGCCTACAATATCGGCATGGGCAATTTCTCGGCCAGCACCCTGCTCAGGAAGCACAAGGCCGGCGACCATGCCGGCGCGGCGGCCCAGTTCGCGGTGTGGAACAAGGCCAACAAGAAGGTGATGGCCGGCCTCACCCGGCGCCGCGCGGCGGAGGCGGCGCTCTACAACAGCTGAGAAAGCCGCAAAGCGCCGTCACGGCCCCGCCAATTTTCAGATGGCGAGGAGGAGGCGCGGATGCTTCGCCTTGCCGCCCGGGGTCGCGACGCTCGCGGCGCCGTCGCATGGGCCGGGCAGGCTCAGACTCAGCTGGTCTCTTCGGGGGGCTCGTCGCGCGGATTGGGGCCATAGCGGTTGGTCTCTTCCTCGCCGGGGAGGCAGAACAGCACGAGGATGGCCAGCGCCGGCGCAGCGGCGGCCAGGTTCAGGGTCGTTAAGCCTTCGCTGAACAGCGCGTCGAAATCGCGGGTCAGCACATAATATTGCTGGATCAGGCCCGCAACCAGCGCCGGCACCAGGAGCAGCAGCCACCAGCCGGACCAGCCGCGATCGTGGAGGCGGCGGGCGGCGAGCGCGGCCGAGGGCAGGAGGGTCAGCAGCTGGAAACAGGCCGGCACGATGTCCGCCAGCCGCGAGCCCGGCAACAGCGCATGTTCAAGCAGACTGGCGACCGCGAGCAGGGCGGCGCCGGCGACCACGGTCAGCAGCCAGAAAGCGATCAGGTCGGTGCGGGTCGAGCGGCCGCGAAAGTCGCGATAGCGCCGCAGCGCGGCCAGACTGTCCTCAAAAAGGCTCACAGCACCTCGAACAGCCCTGCCGCGCCCATGCCGCCGCCGACGCACATCGTCACCATCACGTAGCGGGCGCCGCGGCGCTTGCCTTCGATCAGGGCATGGCCGGTCATCCGCGCGCCCGACATGCCGTAGGGATGGCCGATCGAGATGGCGCCGCCATCGACGTTCATCCTGTCATTGGGGATGCCGAGCACGTCCTGGACGTAGAGCACCTGAACCGCGAACGCCTCGTTCAGCTCCCACAGGTCGATGTCGGACACGTTGAGGCCGAACCGGTCGAGCAATTTGGGCACGGCGAAGACCGGGCCGATGCCCATTTCGTCGGGCTCGGTGCCGGCCGCGGCCATGCCGATATAGCGGCCGAGCGGCTTGAGGCCGCGTGTCGCGGCGAGCCCCGCCTCCATGATCACGCAGGCCGAGGCGCCGTCGGAGAGCTGGCTGGCATTGCCGGCGGTGATCATGCCGTCGGGCCCGACCACGGGCTGGAGGCTCTGCAGGCCCTCGATCGTGGTGTCGGCGCGGTTGCCTTCGTCCCTGGTGAGGGTGACCTCCTGCATGGTGACCTCGCCGGTCTCCTTGTTCTTGACCGCCATCTTCGCGGTGACCGGAATGATCTCGTCGTCGAACTTGCCGGCGGCCTGGGCGGCGGCGGTGCGCTGCTGCGACTGGAGCGCATAGGCGTCCTGGCGGTCGCGGCCGATCTTGTAGCGCCGGCCGACCACCTCGGCGGTGCCGATCATCGGCATGTAGACGTCCTTGTGCATCGCCACGAGCTCGGGATCGGCGCCGAGGCGCATCTCGGCGGTCTGGACCATCGAGATCGATTCGACGCCGCCGGCGACGCAGACGTCCATGCGGTCGACAATCACCTGCTTGGCGGCGGTGGCGATCGCCATCAGCCCCGAGGCGCACTGGCGGTCGATCGACATGCCGGGGACGGTGACGGGGAGGCCGGCGCGCAGCGCCGCGGTGCGGCCGATCGTCGCCTGCACGCCCTGCTGGAGCGCGGCGCCGATGATCACGTCGTCGATCTCCGCGGGATCGACCCCGGAACGCTCGACCGCGGCGCGGATCGCGTGGGCGGCCAGCGTCGGCGAGGGGGTGGCGTTGAACGCGCCGCGATAGGCCTTGCCGATCGGCGTGCGGGCGGTGGAAACGATGACGGCGTCGCGGTTGGCCATGTTGAGGCTCCTTCGGGTTCAAATGAAGATGAGGCCGATCCACTCGGCGATCAATGCGGGCTTATCCTCGCCTTCGATCTCGACGGTCACGTCGTGGACGAACTGATATTGGCCCGGGCGCTTTTCCTCGATGCTTGCCAGCCGGAAGCGGCCGCGGACGCGCTTGCCGGAGCGGACCGGGGCGAGGAAGCGGACTTTCTCGAAGCCGTAATTGACGCCCATCTTGATGTTGGCGGGGCGGAGCATGGCGTCGGCCGCCATCCGGCTCAGCAGCGACAAAGTGAGGAAGCCGTGGGCGACGGTGCCGCCGAACGGGGTCACGGCCGCCGCGGCCGGGTCGACGTGGATGAACTGATGATCGTCGGTCACCTCGGCGAAGGCGTCGATCCGCGGCTGGTCGATCAGGATCCAGTCCGACACCCCGACCTCGCTGCCGACCTTCCCCCGGATCTCTTCGATGCTGGCGACCGGCATTGAGCCTCCCCATATCTGGCGCTACTTGGCCCCGGCATAGGGCCGCACAGCGGCGGTAAACAAGCCCTCGGGAGAGACGAGCATGGCGGACGCTACGGCAACCGCGCGTAAGGAAATCCGGCGCCTGCTGCGTGCGCCCGAACCCGAGGTGCTGGCGCCCTTGCTGACGGCGGCCGCGCTCGATGCCGATTCGCGTAAGCGGGTCGAGAAACGGGCGCTGGCGATGCTCGGCGAGCTGCGCGCGGCGCAGTCGAAGGGCTGGGTCAACCAGTTCCTCCAGGAATATCGGCTCAACACCCAGGAGGGCGTCGCCCTGCTTTCGCTCGCCGAAGCGTTCCTGCGCGTGCCCGATCCCAAGACCGCCGACAGCCTGATCGCCGACAAATTGGGCGAGGGCGACTGGCGCGCGCACAAGGGCAAGGCCAATTCGACTTTGGTCAATACCGCGACCTGGGGCCTGGTCATCGGCCGCGCGCTGACCGGCGACAGCGCGCATGCCAGCGCGCTGAAGCGGCTGATCGCGCGGACCGGCGAGCCGTTCGTCCGTCAGGGAGTCGGCGCGGCGATGCGGATGATGGGCGAGATTTTCGTGATGGGCCGCAATATCGGCGAAGCGCTCGAGCGAATGAAGAAGCGCGAGAATAAGGGCTTCACCGCCAGCTTCGACATGCTGGGAGAAGCGGCGCGCACGTTCCCGGATGCCGAGCGCTATTTCGCCGCTTATGAGGATGCGATCCGCGCGGTCGGCGCGGCGGCAAAGGAAGGCCATTCGATCTCGGTCAAATTGTCGGCGCTCCACCCGCGCTACGAGGTCGCGCAATATGGAAGCTGCGTGGCGGCCCTGATCGAACGGGTCGAGGCGCTGGCGATGCTCGCGGCGAAGCACGGCATCCCCGTCACGATCGACGCCGAGGAGACCGAGCGGCTCGAGATGAGCCTCGACATCATCGCGGCGGTGGCGGGGCTGCCGGCGCTGAAGGGCTGGGACGGGCTCGGCATGGCGATCCAGGCCTATGGCAAGCGCGCCCGACCGACAATCGCCTGGGCCGACGCGCTGGGTGCGAAGACCAAGCGGCGGATCGCGGCGCGGCTGGTCAAGGGTGCCTATTGGGACACCGAGATCAAGCGCACCCAGGAGCAGGGGCTGTTCGATTATCCCTTGTTCACCCGCAAGGCGGCGACCGACGTCTCCTATCTCGCCTGCGCGAAGGACATGCTGGCGGCGAAGAACATCTACCCCGCCTTCGCGACCCACAATGCGCTGACCGTCGCGACGATCCTGGAATGGGCCGGCGATGCCCGCGACTTCGAGTTCCAGCGGCTGCACGGCATGGGCGAGGGGCTCTACGAGAGCCTGGTCCGCGAGCGCGGCTATCACACCCGCATCTATGCGCCCGTCGGCGGCCATCGCGACCTGCTCGCCTATCTCGTCCGCCGGCTGCTCGAAAACGGCGCCAATTCGAGCTTCGTCCACCAGCTCGCCGACGAGAGCCTGAGCGACGCCGACCTCATCGCCGACCCGGTCGCGAAGATCGAGGCGGTCGGCGGCACCCGCCACCCGTCGATCCCGCTGCCGCACGATCTGTTCCGGCCCGAGCGCGAGAACAGCTGGGGCCTCGACCTCAACGACCGGCCCGAGCTGGTGCGGATCGCCAAGGCGGTCGCGCCGCCGCTCGACTTCAAGCCGACCGCGAGCCCACCGGCCGAGGAGCTGGTCACCCGCGCGCTGGCCGGCTTCGACGACTGGTCGAAGCGCAGTGTCGACGACCGCGCGCAGCGCCTGGAGCGCCTCGCCGACCTGCTCGAGCGCGACCGCGACATGCTGATGCGGATCGCCGTGCAGGAGGCGAAGAAGACCATCCCCGACGCGCTCGCGGAGGTCCGCGAGGCGGTCGATTTCTGCCGCTATTACGCTGCCCAGGCGCGGGCGAAGCTGCAGCCGGTGGAGCTGCCCGGGCCGACCGGCGAGCGCAACGTGCTCAGGATGGAAGGGCGGGGCGCCTGGGTCTGCATCGCGCCGTGGAACTTCCCACTCGCCATCTTCCTGGGGCAGGTCTCGGCGGCGCTGGCGGCGGGCAACAGCGTCGTCGCCAAGCCGGCCTCGCAGACGCCGCAGATCGCCGCCTACGCGGTCGGCCTCGCCCATCAAGCGGGCATTCCCGAAGACGCGCTCGTGCTCGCCGTCGGACGCCGCGACATGGGCCAGAAGCTGATGGAGGACACGCGCATCGCCGGCGTCGCCTTCACCGGATCGACCGCGACCGCCAAGCATATCGCGCGCACGTTGCTCCTCGACGACGACCGCGACATCATTCCGCTGATCGCCGAAACGGGCGGGATCAACGCGATGATCGTCGATTCGACCGCTTTGCCCGAGCAAGTCGTCCAGGACGTGATCACCTCGGCCTTCCGTTCGGCCGGCCAGCGCTGCTCGGCGCTGCGCCTGCTCGTGCTGCAGGAAGATGTCGCCGAGCGGACGCTGGAGATGCTCGGCGGCGCGATGGACTCGCTGATCGTCGGCGACCCGGCCGATCCGAGTACCGACGTCGGCCCGGTGATCGACCAGCCCTCCTACGACAAGCTGATGGGCCGCCGCGAGGCGATGCTGGAGCGCATCCTGAAGACGATCGCCGTTCCCGAGCAGGGATTGTTCGTACCGCCGACGCTGATCCGGATCGATGCGATCGAGGATCTGAAGCAGGAATGGTTCGGGCCTTTGCTCCACGTCACCACCTGGCAAGGCGGCCGGCTCGCCGAGACGGTGCGCCGCGTGAATTCATCGGGCTTCGGCCTCACCATGGGCCTGCACAGCCGCATCGCGCGGGCCGCCGAGACGGTCGAGGAGATCGGCACCGTCGGCAATCTCTACGTCAACCGCTCGATGATCGGCGCCATCGTCGGCTCGCAGCCGTTCGGCGGCGAGGGCCAGTCCGGCACCGGCCCCAAGGCCGGCGGCCCGCACTATCTGCCGCGCTTCTGCGCCGAGCGCGTGACCAGCACCGACACCACCAGCTCGGGCGGCAACGCCACCCTGCTGAGCCTGGAGGACGTCGGCTTCTGATCCCCCCATCCCTCCCCCCTGAGGGGGAGGGGAGGGTGGGGGTGTTCGGCAATCGTGGAATATTCTCGGAAGCCGTACCCCCTCACCCCAACCCTCTCCCCATGGGAAAGGGAGCCCATGCATGTCGATCGCCGCCTGAGGCTTGACGAACCACCCGCCGCCGTGGCGGATGGGGCATGTTCGATACCGAAGCCGTCCGCTTGCGCGAGATCCTTCTCCAGCAGCGGGCGATTTCGCCCTTGCTGAACCTGGGTTCGTCCACCCGCGAATTCCGCGAGGTCACCAAACCCCACATCCAGCGCCAGCTGTTCGGGCCGCTGGCGGCGGCGGGCGTCGCGGTCGTCCACAGCGACCTCAAGCGGGCCGACGGGGTCGACGTCGCCGGCAACATTCTCGATCCCGCGGTGCTGCGCGACCTCAAGGCGCGCGGATTCCGCTGCGTGCTGTGCGCCAATTTGCTGGAACATGTCCGCGACCGCGACGCCGTCGCGGCGGCATGCGAAGAGATCGTCGGCTCGGGCGGGCTGATCCTCGCGACGGTGCCGTCGAGCTACCCGTTCCACGCCGATCCGATCGACACCGGCTTCCGGCCCTCGCCGGGCGAGCTCGCCGGACTGTTCAGGCGAAGTGAGCCGCTGCTCGCCGAGGAGATTGCGGGCCGGACCTATGGCGACGACCTCAAGGCGCGCGGCACGACGGTCTGGCGGGAGCTCGCGGCCACTTTGCTGTTCACCCTGCTCGCCGTCGCGCGGCCGAAGAGCTTCGCCGCGCGGGTCCATCGCTGGCGCTGGTATCGCCGGCCCTATAAAGTCTCGATCGCTCTGGTTCAGGTTGCGCCTTCAGGCTAAGCATCACGCAACCTCCGGGGGACAAAATCACATGGCGAAACCAGGTCTCGGCGCGCGACTGCGCTATGCGTTCGACAAGAGCATGGCCGCCGGCACGGTCGCGCTGATCGGCTGGCTCGGCCTGGTCTCGCTGGCCCTCATCGCGATCGCCGGCGCGTTCCTCGCCCTCACCCATATCTCGCCGGCGGGCGAGGCGCCGATGGGCTTCATCGAGGGCACCTGGGCGTCGCTGATGCGCACCCTCGATTCGGGCACGATGGGCGGCGACGCCGGCTGGGGCTTCCGGCTGGTGATGCTGCTGGTGACATTGGCCGGCATCTTCGTCGTTTCGGCGCTGATCGGCGTCCTCAGCACCGGCCTTGAAGGCAAGCTCGACGAGCTGCGCAAGGGGCGCTCGCTCGTCCTCGAGCAGGACCACACGATCATCTTCAACTGGTCGCCCTCGATCTTCGACGTCGTCTCCGAACTGGTGATCGCCAATGAAAGCCGCCGGCGGCCGCGCATCGTCATCATGTCCGAGATGGACAAGGTCGAGATGGAAGACGAGATCGCGGCCAAGGTGCCGGACACCAAGAATACGCGGATCATCTGCCGCAGCGGCGACCCCACCGATCTTTACGACATCGTCATCGTCAACCCGCAGACGGCGCGCTCGATCATCATCCTCTCGCCCGAATCCGAGGATCCGGATTCCTGCGTGATCAAGACGATCCTCGCGCTGACCAACGATCCCGACCGGCGCGCGGCGCGCTATCTGATCGCCGCCGAGATTCGCGAAGAGCGCAATGCCGAGGTCGCGCGGGTCGTCGGCGGATCGGAGGTCCAGCTGGTGCTCGCCGACGACCTCCTCTCGCGGATCGTCGCCCAGTCGATGCGCCAGCCCGGGCTCAGCGCGGTCTATACCGAGCTGCTCGATTTCGACGGCTGCGAAATCTACACGATTGAGCAGCCCGAATTGGTCGGCAAGACCTTCGGCGAGGCGATTTTCTCCTACGAGACGAGCAGCCTGATCGGCCTGTGCGGCCTCGATGGCACGGTGTCGCTGAACCCGCCGATGGAGACGATGATCGAGGAGGGAATGAAGGCGATCCTGATCGCGGAGGACGACGACGAGATCGAGGTGAAGGAGCGCGAAGATGCGGACCGGCCGCCAAGCCTGCCGGCGCCTCCGGTCCCGGTCGCGCCGGCGGAGCGCACGCTGGTGCTCGGCTGGAACCGCCGCGGGCCGATGATCGCGCTCGAACTGTCGCGCTACGTCGCGCCCGGCTCGCTGCTGACGATCGCCGCCGACACGCCCGAGCTCGAGCAGGATTTCGAAGGCCTCGTCCTCGCCGGCGACAATCTGCGGGTCGAGATGAAGCGCGTCGACACCAGCCGCCGCGCCGAGATCGAGGCGCTCGATCCGACCGGCTATGATCACATTCTCGTGCTCGGCTACAGCGATCATATGGCGGCCCAGCCGGCCGACACGCGCACCCTCGTCACCCTGCTGCACCTGCGCCGGATCGCCGAGGAGGCGGGTAAGCCGATCAGCGTCGTCAGCGAGATGATCGACGTGCGCAACCGCGAGCTGGCCGAGGTCGCCCGGATCGACGATTTCGTGGTCAGCAACAAGCTGGTCAGCCTGATGCTCGCCCAGGCCTCGGAGAACGAGCATCTCGAGGAGATCTTCAAGGACCTGCTCGACGAGGAAGGGTCGGAAATCTGCCTGCGCCCGGCGGCCGGCTATGTCGCGGTCGGCGAGACGCTCAGCTTCTACGACGTCGCCGACGCCGCGCGGCGGCGCGGCGAGGTCGCGATCGGCCACCATCGCCCGGCCGTGGCGGTCGACGACGGCCGCCGGATGGGCGGCATCGTCATCAACCCGCCCCGCGCCGAGCCGATCGCCTACCGGGCGGAGGACAGGATCATCGTCCTCGCCCGCTAAAAGCGGCGCGCCACGCCGAAATAGAGCTCGACGTCGGGCGCATCGCGGTTGAGGCCGAGATTGGCGCCGACATCGAGCTGGAGGTCGCGGTTCGGCGTCCAGCCCGCGGAGAGACCCGCGAGCAGCTGCGTGGCGTGACCCGAGGGATCCTCGTCGCGCCCGGCCGAGAGCTCGACGGTCGCGCCGACCGCATCCGAGATGGGCAAGTCGAGCCCGAGGATCGCGCTGTAGGCGAGATGGCGGCCATGGCCGTCCTCGTCGACCGCGGCGTCGGCCTCGGCGGTGAGGCCGAGCGCGAAGCCATGCGGCAATTCGTAGCTCATCGGCACCAGCACGCCGGCACCCCAGTCGCCGGCGCCGATGCCCTCGCTCCCCACCGGCAGCGTCGCATAAGGCATGACCGCGACCGCAAAACCGGAACCGTCCGGATTGCGCAGGTTCCGGCGCAAGGCGACGAACAGGTCGCCGGTCCCGCCTGCCCGGTCGACGACGGTGCCGGAACGGGCGCGGACATGGGTGTAGGCGGTCCAGCCGATTTGCATTTCGAGGCTGTCGGTGAGGCCGTAGCGGACCAAAAGGTCGCCGGCCGCGACATCGTCCTCGCGGGCGCCCGGCTGGCGGTCGAGCGTCCAGTCGACGAGGCCCAATTCGACCGCGACATGGCCCTGGTCGATCGTGCAGGCCGGGGTGCCGAGGCCGGGGCGATCCGGGCAGAAGTCGCGCGGCGCTTCCGCTCTCGCGCCGCCCGCGAAGAGCAGCAGTGCCCCAAGGCTAAAGATCGCCCGCACGGTCGCCCTCCTCGGCCGGATAGGGCATGATCAGCGTCCCGTCCGGCGCGGCGGTGAAGCTGGTCTGGGTCGGGTAGGCGAATGCGATGCCCTCGTCGTTGAAGCGCCGGAGGAGGGCGATCAGCACCTGGCTGCGCGCGTCGAACACTTTCTGCCAGACCTCCGACTTGACGTCGAACTGGAGCTCGAAATCGAGGCTGGAGGCGCCGTAGCCGGTCATGCCGCAACGCAGGAACACGCATTTGTCGCAGGACGAAACGACCTCTTCTGCGATCCCGGCGATGCGGGCGCAGACCTCGGGCGAGGTCTGGTAGACGAGGCCGAACGGCTGGGTGATCCGCCGCCGGTTGAGCCGCGCCATGTTGTGCAGCTCCTTGCCTAGGAGGTTGGTGTTGGAGATCACCACCTCCTCGCCGGTGATCGAGCGCACCCGTGTCGATTTGAGGCCGATATTCTCGACCGTGCCGGAGGTCGTGTCCCAGCGCACCGAGTCGCCGCGCCGGAAGGGTTTGTCGAACAGGATGGCGAGGGCGGCGAACAGGTCGGCGAAGACGCCCTGGGCGGCGAGGCCGATGGCGATGCCGCCGATGCCGAGCCCGGCGATCAGGCCGGTGACGTTGACCCCCAGATTGTCGAGCACGACGACGAGGGCGATGATGAAGATGGCGATGGTGATGAGCACCCGGATGATGCCGATGGCGCTGCCGAGGCTGCTGCTCGCCTCGACTCCGCCGGCGCGATGCTCGATGACGCCGAGAATGATCTCGCGCACCCACAAGGCGACCTGCAGCGTCGCGGCGACGATGAAATAGACCTGGATCGTCATCGCGACCCGTTCGGGCGCGCCGGCATAGCCGGCCACCAGCCGTGCCGCCAAACCGATCATGAACCAGAGGCGGGTCCGGGCCATGACGCGGCCCAGCACGGTACGCCAATGGACGAGATCGGGATCGGTGCCGCAGAGGCGCACGCCCAGCCATTTGAGGCCGAGCAGCAGCGCGACGATGACGGCGCCGGCCGCGAAGCCGAGGATGATCTGCAGGCTGTGGCTGGACAGCCAGGCGAGCGTTTCGCCCCAGAGCTGCCCGGCCTGGATGTCGAGAGACGCCTGTTCGTTCATCGCCGCGCGCTGGCTTTCCTGGCTCGTTTCCCGCCGAGGAAGGCGATCAGGCCCCGCTCGGCGCTCGACAGATATTTCGTCGGGCGCGGACATTGCAAGCCGAAGCCGCCCTTGGCGTCCTTGACCGCGTCGATCAGCGCCGGATGGACGTAGGATTTGCGGCTGATCGCCGGCGTGTTGCCGAGCGCCTCGGCGACCGGCTCCAGCATCGCCTGGAGGCCGACGCCTTCGTCGCCGGCGGCGCAGATCTGCTCGAACGCGATCACGCTGGCGCTCCAGGTGCGGAAATGCTTGGCGGTGAAATCCCCGCCGGTCGCTTCGCGAATATAGTCGTTGACGTCGGTCGAGCTGATCGGCTGCGCCTCGCCGTCGTCGTCGAGATATTGGAACAGGTTCTGGCCGGGCAGGTCCTGGCAGCTCTTGACGATGCGCGACAGCGTACGGTCGGTGATCGAAAGCTCGCGCTCGATCCCGCTCTTCGCCTTGAAGCGCATCTTGACGGTGCGGCCGAGCACTTTGGCGTGGCGGTTGCGCAAGGTGGTCGCGCCGTAGCTTTTGTTGTCCTTGACATAGGCTTCGTTGCCGACCCGGATGCGGCCGGTGTCGAGCAGCCGCACGACCGCGGCGACGACCGTATCGCGCGCCAGCTTGCGCTTGCGCAAATCGGCTTCGACCCGCTTTCTCAGCTTCGGCAGGATCTTGCCGAAATCGGCGCAGCGGTCGTACTTCGCTGCTTCCTGCTTCTCGCGGAAATCGGGATGGTAGCGATATTGCTTGCGCCCCCGGTCGTCATAGCCGACCGCCTGGATGTGGCCGTTCGGGTCGGGGCAGAACCACACCTTCTCATAAGCGGGGGGCATGCCGACGGCATTGAGCCGGTCGATCTCGTCCCGGTCGGTGATTCGCTTGCCCTTGGCGTCGAGATATTGCCAATAGCGGCCGTGCCGCTTCCGGGTGATCCCCGGTCGGCTGTCGTCCACATAGCAAAGGGCTGGCAGCCGTTCATTCATGCGAGCGTCTAAAGCCACGCGCCGCCGCTTCGTTCCGCAAAGGCGCGCCGGGGACCCAAGCTGCCCGTTCCGCGAAGCCGAATCCACCTTGGGCGCGGCGCGCCCACAAAGCACCCTGGACGAGCTTGTCGATCAGAGAGTGAAGTCTGTCGGGCCGATGGGATGGGCGTCGCCGACCGTCAAAGTAAGCTGGAAGTCGGCGAGGCCGTCGCCGTCCGTGTCGCCCTGGACGAGCCAGGTCGATCCGGTCGTATTTTCGGCGCGCAGCTCGCCGGCGTGGTTGGTGAAGGCGCCCGAGCCCAGAAAGGCGAAGGCGTCGTTGCTACCGCCCGCGATGGCGTCGATGCCGGAGACGTCGACCTTATCGCCCGACGCGAAGCCGAAGATGGTGTCGCCAGCGGTCGTCGTCGATTGGGCGCCATCGTCATAATAGAAAATATCGTTGCCGTCGCCGCCGGTAAGGCTGTCAGCGCCGTTGCCGCCGAACAGCCAGTCGGCGCCGCTGCCGCCGGTGATCGTATCGGCGTTGGTGCCGCCGTAGATTTTGAACGCGCCGTCGGTCTCGGCCGCGCCGTTGAAGACGATCGCCGTCTCCACCTGCAGGGCGAAGATCGTCATCGTCTGCCCGGCCGCAACCAGGCTGTTCGCGGCGGTGACGTCGAAATGGTTGGGCGTCGCCGTCGGTCCGTGGAGCAGCACGACCGCCTCGATATTGCTGAGGTTGCCGCCGAGCGTGATCGTATAGTCGCCGTCCAGGCCAAGCTGGTCGTTGGTGCCGCCGCCGCCATTCACGATGTCGAAGCCATTGAAGCCGCCTGGCCCGAATATGAAGCCGTCATCGCCGCTACCGCCGGTGAATTTGTCGTCGCCCTGGCCGCCATAGATAAGGAAGCTGCTGTCATGCTCGGCCGAACCATTGAAGGTCAGGCTCTGGCCGGCGGCAAGCTGGGTCGCCTGGATCTTGAGGATGCCGCCTGCCGGCACGGTCGCATCGACCGTGGAGAGGTTGTAACTGAACCCAGGCAGCACCACGATCACCTCGATGTTGACGATCATGCCCGAGGTTAGCAACAAGCCGGAATAGTCGCCCTGCAGGGCGATCTGGTCATTGGTGCCGGGGCCGCCGTCAATGCGGTCGTTCGCGCTGAGCGTAGAGCCTAAGTAGAAGCCGTCGTCGTTGCCTTGGCCGTCGGCCCGGTCGGTGCCGCCCTGGGAGAGGTCGATATAGTCTCCGTTGACCGTGCCTTTGATATTGTTGTTGCCGGCATTGCCGTTGAGATGGTCCTCCGCCGAAGGGACGCCGTTGACGGTGATGCTCACCGTCGCCGTGCCGCCGCCCGTGCCGGCCAGGGTATAAGTGAAGCTGTCCGGCGCGGAGGTGTTCACCGCTCCCGTCGCCTCCGCCCACGGCTTCGAGATCAGCGTGTTGAACTGGCCGTTGGGATCGTAGGTCAAGGTCCCGTTGGCCTCGAGCTTCACCGTCGCGCCCGAGGGCAGGACGGCCGTTCCGCCCACCGCGATCGGATCGCCGTTGACCTGCGCGATCGCTGGCGGCGGCCCGTCGATGTCGAAGTCATTGGCCAGGGCCAGGATGTTCACGGTCGCATTCTCGTTGGTCGCAACGTTCGGATCGTTCCCGGCGACCGCTGGGTCGTCGACTCCCGGATTGTCCAGGATGTTCGCGCGTCCGAAGATCACATAAGCCGCGCCGGCGTTCGAGCCGCCGCTGTCATTGCCAGGGGCGCCGACGAGGATGTCGTCGAAGCCGTCGCCATTGACGTCGCCCGCCGCGGAGACGGCCCAGGACTCGTCATTCTTGAGTTCGCCCTGGATCGCGAATCCGTCCGGAGCCGAGAGGTAGGTAAGGTCGATCAGGGTTCCGAACCCGCCCGATTTACCGAAGATGACATAGGCCCAGCCGGCAGAGTTCGGGCTGGTGTCGCTCGTATTGGCGCCGATCAGGATGTCCGCATAGCCGTCGCCATTGACGTCGCCCGCGGACGACACGCTGTAACCGGCCTGGTCGAGCGCCAGATCGCCCTGGATCTTGAAGCCGTCGCCGGCGGAAAGACTGGCGAGATCGATCGCCGAACCGAACCCGCCCGATTTGCCGAAGATCACATAGACCGCGCCGGCAAAGTTCCCGCCGCTGTCATTGCCATTGGCGCCGATGAGGATGTCGGCGAAGCCGTCGCCGTTGACGTCGCCCGCCGAAGAAACGCTCCGGCCGGCAAAATCCATTTCCGCATCTCCCACAATCGAGAACCCGTCGGCGGGGGAAAGACTCGCGAGGTCGATCAGCGAGCCGAACCCGCCCGATTTGCCGAAGATCACATAGGCCCCGCCCGCATTGCCTCCCCCTGCGTCCATGCTCAAGGTGCCGACGAGGATATCGGCGAAGCCGTCGCCGTTGACGTCGCCCGCCGACGAGACGCTGCCGCCGGTTTCGTCGCCCACGTGGGCGCCCAGGATCTTGAACCCGTCAGTGGCGGACAGGCCCTCGAGGTCGATCAGGCTCGCGAATCCGGTCGCTTTGCCGAAGATGACATAGGCCGCGCCGGTCGGGGTACCCTCGGGAACGTTATTGCCGGTTGCGCCGATGATCAGGTCGGCGAAGCCGTCGCCATTGATGTCGCCAGCGGAAGAGACGCTGATCCCGGCATGATCCCTGGACTGGTCGCCCTGGATCTTGAAGCCGTCGGCGGCGGACAGGCCGGTGAGGTCGATCAGGCTCCCGAATCCGGACGCTTTGCCGAAGATCACATAGGCCGCGCCGGACGTGCCGCCGCCGCTGTCATTGCCATCGGCCCCGACGATGATGTCGGCGAAGCCGTCGCCATTGACGTCGCCCGCCGACGACACGCTGATGCCGGCATCGTCGAAGGCCACTTGGCCCTGGATCTTGAAGCCGTTGGCGGCCGAGAGGCCGGTGAGGTCGATCAGCGAGCCGAATCCGGACGCTTTGCCGAAGATCACATAAGCAGCGCCGCTCTCGGTATCGATGGCATTGTGAGGGGCCCCGACGATGATGTCGGCGAAGCCGTCGCCGTTGACGTCGCCCGCCGATGATACGCTGACCCCGGCCAGGTCGCCGGCCACGTCGCCCTGGATCTTGAAGCCGTCGGCGGCGGACAGGGCGCCGAGCTCGATCAGGCTGCCGAAGGTCGGCGCCGTCGCCGCGCTCGCCACCAGGTCGAAGGTCAGCGTGTCGGGGCTTTGGTCGGTATCGATTCCGCCGCCCGCGGTGCCGCCGTCGTCCTGCACCTGGAAGGTGATATGATCGTAATTCGCGCCGCTCGCGCCCACCGGTGCGACATAGGTCAATTTTCCGGCGAGAATATCCGCCGCGTTGATCGCCTGGCCCACAGAAACCGCCGTGCGTCCGCCGCCCAGCGCGCCGTTCGAATCGTAGTAAAGCGTGCCGGCGCCAGGGAGCGTGGTGATGAACACCGCCTTGAATGCGTTGCCGTCGTCGTCGCTATAGCCGAAATCGTTCTTGCGAAGCTGGTAGCTGCGCGGGATTGTGCGCGTCAGGCTGGTGCCCGCGGGCGCGAGATTAGGCATGAAACCGCTCTTTGCCGATCATGGCGGGCCCGATTTGAGAAGACAGAAATGCGATGCGCGAAGCTACGCGGCTGGCTTGGAGGGGTCAACCGGGCCGCAATTTTATTTGAAACGAAGGACTTACGCGTCGCCGCCTGGCAACTCCGCCTCGCAAAGAAGTGCCGGATCAAGGGTTGGCCGTCCACGGGATCGATTGGCATGGCAGAAGACGCGCCAGAGGAAAAATTCTGTCAATTTGCAGGTCGCGAAGGTCCAGCTGCTACGCCCGGCGCGAAGCTCGCGCCCGCCTTGCGCTCGGCGCGCTCCTTGCGGGCGAGCCAGGTGTCGAAGCCGATCTGGGTGGCGACCACCAGATAGACGAACGGCTGGAAGGCGATGCCGACGAACAGGGCGCCGACCAGATAGACGAGCTGGAATTGCTGGAGCGCCGTCGCCAGCGGCGCGATCCAGGCTTTGTCGCCCTCGGCACGCAAATAGCGGCGGCGGACGATCTCCATCCGGACGAGGCCGATGCCGTGGAAGAGCAGGAACAGAGCCAGGCCCGGGAAGCCCTGCTCGCCGAGCATCTCGAAATAGGCGCTGTGATAGGCGCGGCCTTCGTCGGCCATGGTCTGGGCGGTGACCATCTGGGTCTCGCCGGCGGTCTGGACGTTGACCGTCTGCACCTGGATCCGGTTCTGGCGATAGGCCTCGAAGCCGCCGCCGAACGGGTGGTGCTGCACATAATCCCAGGTCCAGGCCCAGACGGCGAGGCGGGTGCCGGCGGATTCGTCGGCCTTGAAGCCCTGGATCGTGTCCATCCGGCTGGTGAAGGAGGTGGGGAGGAAGGGAATGGCGGCAAGGCCGAGCAGGGCGGCGCCCGCGATGTAGAGCAGCCGCCGCTTGGCGTCGCGGAGCATCAGCAGCCCGAGCAGGGCCATGCAGACGAGGCCGGTGCGCGCCTCGGTGCCGATCGGGATCAGCAGGCAGGCGAAGATCAGCCCGACGGCGAACAGTTTGACCCGCCAGTCGGGGGGAAAGACCGTGCCGAAGCGGGTGAACCAGAGGATGATCGGGATCAGGCCGATGGCGATGGTCGAGATCGTGCTGCTCTCGTAGAGGCCGCTATTGTTGTCGACCATCAGGTTGAGGACGCCGTAGCCGCCGCCCGACAGCACCGTCTTGATCCCGCCGACGATGATGATCGCGGCCGCCGACAAGGTGAGGAACAGCAAGGCGGCTTCGATCCGGAGCCTGGTGCGCAGGGTGAAGGGAAGGAAGATGGTGAACAGCAGCCCCTTCCACACCCAGTCCCACTTCGCCCAGGCCTCTACGGGCACGTCGGCATTGGCGGTCGTCCAGGTGACGTAGGCGAGCAGAATCAGGATCAGCCCCTGGCGCGGCGCGGCGCGGAGCTCTTTCTTGTCGAGCAGCAGCCAGCCGCCGATCGCCAGCGCGGCGACGATCATCGAGATTGGCACCCGGTTGAGCAGGAAATAGGAGATGCGCTGCGGCGAGACCGTGTCGACATAGATATAGGCGAGCACGAACAGGAACGGCCGCTTCAGCGCGAGCAGGAACAGGGCGCCGACGAAGGCGACGAGGGCGAGGTCACGCATCGCCGGATGGTTCCTTGCGGGCGAACCAGCCGCGCCGCGGCGTCGCCGGCGCGTCGTCATCCTCAAGGTCGGGCCGCGAGATCAGCCGCCAGGCGGCGAGCAGCATCAGGCCGTGGGTGAGGGCGATGGCAAAATTGTCGATCATCTTCCCCCCGCGTCCCGCATCGGGACGCCATAATAGGATGCGATTGACGCCCCGTTAAGCTTGCCGTGGCAGAGAGAATGTGTGCGCATTCTTCATGTCCTCGACCACGGCCTGCCGCAGCATAGCGGCTACGCCTTCCGCACCCGCGCGATCGTCAAGGCGCAGCTGGCGCGCGGCTGGGACGTCGCCTGCCTGACCGGGCCGCGCCAGGAGGCCGACGGGCCCGATCCGGAGGTCGTCGACGGCATCACTTTCCATCGCACGCCCAAGCCCGCGCCGGCGCCCGCGCCGCTGCGCGAGTGGCGTGAGATCAGGGCGCTGTCGGCGCGGCTCGACGCGCTGGTCGGAGCCTGGCGGCCCGACCAGCTCCACGCCCATTCGCCGGTGCTGAACGCGCTCGCGGCGCTGCCGGTGGCGCGGCGCCGCGGCCTGCCCCTGGTCTACGAGATCCGTGCCTTCTGGGAGGACGCCTCGGTCGGCAACGGGACGGGCCGCGAGGGCTCGGCGCGCTACCGGCTGACGCGGCTGCTCGAAACCCATGCGGCGCGCAAGGCGGACGCGGTGGCGGTGATCAGCGAAGGGCTCAAGGCGGATTTGATCCGTCGTGGGATCGACCCCGGCAAGATCCTCGTCTCGCCCAACGGCGTCGACATGGACCTGTTCGGCAGCCCGCCGGCGGCCGACAAGGCGTTCGCGCGCCGGCTCGGGCTGGACGATGCCGAAACGGTCGGCTTCATCGGCTCCTTCTACGATTATGAGGGGCTGGACGACCTCATCGCCGCGATGCCGCTGCTGCTCGCGCACCGGCCCAAGGCGCGGTTGCTGCTGGTCGGCGGCGGGCCGATGGAGGCGGCATTGAAGGCGCAGGCCGCGGCCTCGCCGGCGGCCGACCGGATCGCCTTCGTCGGCCGTGTGCCCCACGACGAGGTCGAGCGCTACTACGCGCTGATCGACGTGCTCGCTTATCCGCGCAAGGCGATGCGACTGACCGAGCTGGTAACTCCCTTAAAGCCGCTCGAGGCGATGGCGCAGCGCAAGCTCGTCGCCGCCTCCGACGTCGGCGGTCATCGCGAGCTGATCGAGGACGGCGTCACCGGGACGCTGTTCCCGGCCGGCGATCCCGCCGCGCTCGCCGCGGCGCTGAGCGAGCTGTTCGCACGGAGCGGCGAATGGAACGGGCGGCGCGACACCGCCCGCAGCTTCGTCGAGCGCGAGCGTAACTGGTCGTCAAACATTTCGCGTTACATCCCCGTCTACCAACGACTTACGGGCAAGGTTTTATGATCGCTGCGAGGCCTTTCCAGGATTTGACGCGCGGCTTCGGGCGCAATGCGCTCGATCTGCCGGTGGCGGCGCTGGCCGGCCTCGCGGTCGCTTTCGTCGCCTTCGCCATGCCCGGCGACCTGCTGACCGGGCTGGTGCGCTCGAGCGGCCTGCCTTCGCTCCTCGCCGCCGCCGAGCCGCCGCTCGGCTTCAAGGCACGCGCCGGGGTCGGTCTCGCCGGCGCGCTGGCGGCGTTCGCCCTCGTCTTCGCGTTGCTGCGCCTGCTCGACCGCTCCGGTTTCGAAAAGCCCAGGCCCGCGGCGGCGGCGCCGGAGGAAGCGGACATGCCCAGGCTGCGTCGCCGCGACGTCCATCCCGACGCGCCGGTGCGCCGTCCCATCTCCGCCGCCCGCGATCTCGGCGAACCGGCGCCGCCGCCGGAGCCGGTCAAGACCGCAGCGACCCCGGTCTGGCTGGCCGAGGCGCAGGCGGAGCCCGAAGCGGCCGCGGAAGCGAGCCTCGCCGACCTCATGGAGCGTCTCGCCCAGGGCTTGGCACGGCGCCGCACGCGTCAGGCGTTCGTGCCGCCGCCGCCCGCGCCGCAGGTCTTCCCCGAAGCGGGCGACGACCGCTTGCAGAGCGCGATCGAAAGCCTCCAACGCCTCGCGGCGCGGGGCGACTAGCCCTTCCTGGCGGTTTTCCGGCCACCCCGGCGGTCGAGCCAGGCGTGGACGCGCGCGGTCAGCTTTTCGCCGACCTTGCGACCCTTCCTCATCTCGAAGACGAGATAGGGGTCGTTGGCCGCGTCGCGGCCGAAGCGGGTCGCCGTGGTGTGGGTTCGCTTCATATAGTGTTCGATGCGGCGAAGCAGCGTCATGTCGTCCTCCGAATCTCCGTTCCCGATTCGTTCACTATCGGAGGACATTTCCTACTTGTCTAGGAAGAATCTTATCCGTATAGGATCGATATGACGAATGACGACGCACGGGCCGCGCTGCAGCGGCTGATCGATGAGCGAGGCGAGGATTATGCCGGCCTCTCGCGCCTGCTCGGGCGCAATGCCGCCTACGTCCAGCAATATATCAAACGCGGCAGCCCCAGGCGGCTGGCTGAGGACGACCGCCGCCTGCTCGCCCGCTATTTCGGCGTCGACGAGGCCCGGCTCGGCGGACCCGCGGGCGACCGGGAGCGGGGCCTGCGGCCGGTGCCGCGGCTCGATGTCGGCGCGTCGGCGGGCCCGGGGGCGTTCGCCGGCGACGAGCGCGTCGATAGCCATATCGCCTTCGAGCCCGCCTGGCTGAAGCGGGTCGCGCGCGGCGCCCCGGACCAACTGTCGATCATTCGCGTCCGCGGCGATTCGATGGCGCCGACGCTCGGCGACGGCGACGACATCCTGATTGACCGCGGCGACGGCGCCGAGCAGGTGCGCGACGGCGTCTATGTGCTGCGCGTGGACGACGCGCTGGTGGTGAAGCGGCTCGCGGTCAATCCGGCGGCGCGGACGCTGACCATCCGCGGCGACAACCCGGCCTATCCCGCCTGGCCGGACTGCGATCCCGCCGCGGTGGAGATCGTCGGCCGGGTCGTCTGGGTCGGGCGGCGGATCGGCTAGCGGATCAGGTCGAACAGCCAGATCAGGATCGAAAGCGCCAGGCCGACCCCGAGACCGACGAGGAAGCCAAGGCTCGGCTGATGGGCATAGGCGCCCCAGACCACGCCGCCGATCACGGAGAGAGCGATGAGGCAGCCGCCGGCGAGGCTGTTGCGCTTGCTGGGCTTCATGTCCGCCCCATGCCAGCGCCGCGCGCGATGCGCCAGCGCCGTGGTTTACGCTCCGTTGAGCATGGCCGTCGGTCCTTTCGAAAGGTGCGGCGGGTAAATGGGGCGGATAACAAGAAGACGGTACGAGGAAAGCGTTGCACCAGCCTGTCTACCTGTCCGACGCGTCGGCCGCCGCCGACGCGGCCGACCTGATCGCTCGTTTCGGCGTGCACGCCGCGAGCGAGGCGGCGGCGCGCGCCGACCGCAGCCGCGACCTCGGCAACGTCATCCATTTCTGCCGCTGGCGCGAGATCGAGCGGATGATCGCCTTGCTTTCCGCGACCGGCGCTGCCGACGCGACGGTGCACTAGACCATGATCGTTTCAGGCTAACTCAGCCTGAAACGATCATGGTCTTGATATAGTCGATCAAGCGCCAGGGATTTCCGCTCTGGCGCGGCTCAGCCGGGCCAGCTAGCTTCGTCCCATGTTGCAAGTCGTTGCGGGGCGGCGTGCGGCGGCCCTGTCGGTCGCGCTTGCCCTCATCCTCTGCTCCGCCGCCGCGGGAGCGCAGACGGTGGAATCCCCGCCGCCGCCGGCGCCGCCGGAGCAGCCGCTCGACCCTTCGGCGCCGATGGAGGAGTGGCCGGATCTCGGCGTCGACTGGCCCGACATGGAGCGCAGCCCGGGCGAGGCGATCCCCAACCAGCCCGCCGCCACCGCCGGCACCGCCGATGCCGTGGCGGCGCGGAGCTACTCCTATCGCGTCGAAGGGCTGGACGCGGCCGAGGCGGCGCCCGTGCTCGCCCAGTTCCGGACGCTGTCGACGCTCGAGGAATATCGCGGCAACCCGGCCAACGCCGCCCAGATCGACCGCCGCGCCCGCGCCGACGCCGAGCTGATGGCCGAGCTGCTGCGCTCGCACGGCTATTACGACGCGCTGGTGACGACCGACGTCGCCGCGGCGGGGAGCAACGATTTCGCGGTGACGCTGAACGTTCAGCCCGGGCCGCTCTACCATTTCACGATGGTGCTGACGCCGGGGCTCGAGGCCGCGGTCGGCGCCGACGCGGCCGCGCTGCGCGAGAGCTTCGCGGTCAACGCACGCGATCCGGTCAATGCCGAGACGGTGCTGAATGCAGAGTCGGCGCTGCGTGCCGAGCTCGGCCGGCGCGGTTACGCCTTCGCCGAGGTCGGCGAGCCCGAGGTCGTCGTCGATCACGAGACGCAGACGGCGACGCTGGTGCTGCCGGTCGAGACCGCCGGCGCGCGCCGCTTCGGCCATGTCATTGTCGAAGGCCGGCCGCTGTTCAGCGCCCATCATATCGAGACGATCGCCCGCTTCCGCGAAGGCGACTCCTATCGGACCGACCGGGTCGAGGACCTCCGCCAGGCTTTGGTCGCCACGGGAATCGTCTCCTCGGTCGCGATCCGCCCGGTCGCGCGGCCGGGCACCGACCTCGTCGATCTCGGCGTCACGCTCGAGCCGGCGCCGATGCGGACGATCGCCGGCGAGGCCGGCTACGGCACCGGCGAGGGCGTGCGCTTCGAGCTCTCCTGGCAGCATCGCAACCTGCTCCCGCCCGAAGGCGCGGTCACTTTCCGCGGCGTCGCCGGCACCCGCGAGCAATCGCTGTCGGCGATCCTGCGGCGCAACAATTTCATGCGCCGCGACCAGGTGCTCAACCTCCAGGCCGGCGCCAGCAACGTCAACCGGCCGGCCTATGACGCGCGCATGGCGACGCTCGCCGGCGGCATCGAGCGGCAGAGCAACATCTTCTGGCAGAAGATTTGGACCTGGTCGGTCGGCGCCGAGCTGACCGCGACCGACGAACGCGACGTCGATATCGCGACCGGCACGACCCGGCGGCGGACCTTCTTCATCGGCGCCATTCCCGCCTATCTCGGCTATGACGGTTCGAACGATTTGCTCGATCCGACCTCGGGCTTCCGCCTCTCGGCGCATTTCTCGCCCGAGGCCTCGCTCCAGAGCGGCAGCTTCTTCTACGCCCGGCTGCAGCTGGACGGCAGCGCCTACTGGCCGGTCACGGACACCATCACCATTGCCGGCCGGACCAGGCTCGGCACCATCCTCGGCGCCAGCCGCGACCGGATCGCGCCGTCGCGGCGCTTCTATGCGGGCGGCGGCGGCTCGGTGCGCGGCTACGGCTTCCAGGCGCTGGGCCCCCGCGACCCGGTGTTCGACGACCCGATCGGCGGCAGGAGCCTGACCGAATTCGCCCTGGAAGCACGGGTCAGGGTCGGCAATTTCGGCATCGTCCCGTTCATCGACGCCGGCAACATCTCGACTTCGCCGCTGCCGCGCTTGCAGGACCTCCAATTCGGCGCCGGCATCGGCGTCAGGTACCACACCCGCTTCGGCCCGATCCGGGTCGACGTCGGCACCCCGCTCAATCCGCGCAGCGGCGATCCGCGGATCGCCGTCTACGTCTCGCTGGGCCAGGCGTTCTGACGATGCGCGACCTCGCGCTCGACGGCGAAGCGATCGCGCCCGCGTCGAAGCGGCGGCGGCGCTGGCTGGCCGGGCTCGCCAAGTTCGTTACGATCGTGCTGATCGCCCTGCTGGTCTTCGTTGCCGCTTTGCTCGCCTTTCTCGACACCGAGGCGGGGCACCGGCTGATCGTCGATCGGATCGCGGCGATGACGCCCGGCTCGGGGCTGCGCGTCCGGATCGGCCGGATCGACGGCTCGATCTGGGGGCGGACCGAATTGAAGGACGTGCGGCTCTACGATCCCGACGGGCTGTTCGCCGAATCGTCCGAGATCGACATGGACTGGCGGCCGCTCGATTTCCTCTGGAACAGCCTGGTCATCCACGATCTGCGTTCCGATCTGGTCATCCTCCACCGGCTGCCGCAGCTGATCCCGTCGCGCGAGCCGAGGCCGCTGCTCCCCGAATATGACGTGCATGTCGGCCGACTGGACGTCCGCCAGCTCAGGATCGGTGCGCGCGTGACCGGGCGGGAGCGCATCGGCAGCGTCGGCGGCGAGGCGGAGATCAGGAGCGGGCGGGCGCTGCTCGCGCTCGACATCGGCATTCGCGACGGCGGCGACCAGATCCGCCTGCGTCTCGATGCCGAGCCCGACCGCAACCGTTTCGACCTGGAGGCGCGAGTGCGCTCGCCGGCGAACAGCTTCGCCGGGGCGATGCTCGGAACGGCGCGGCCGATCCGGCTCGACCTGAGCGGCGACGGCACCTGGGCGCATTGGGCCGGGTCCGCCCAGCTCGATGTCTCGGAACGGCGCACGGCCGAGCTGCGGCTGCGGATGGAATCGGGCCGATCGTCTCTCTCGGGCTGGGCGGCGCCGTCGCCCTTCCTCCATGGCAAGCTCCAGCGGCTGACCGCGCCGCGGGTGCTGGTCCGCGGCATCGGCCTGTTCACCGACCAGCGCCTCGACGGACGGCTGTCGCTGATGTCGGCCTCCTTGAGGCTGGAAGCGCGCGGGCTCGTCGACCTTCGCCGCAGCCGCTACGAACATGTCCAGATCGCCGCCGAATTGCTGCGCCCGCCGGCATTGTTCCCGAACATGACCGGTCGCCAGGTCCGGCTCGCGGCGATGCTCGACGGGCCGTTCGGGACAGCGAGCTTCGTCTACCGCTTGACGAGCCCGCACATCGCCTTCGACGACACCGGCTTCGACGAAGTGCGCGCCGAAGGACGTGGCAACCTCTCGCGTGCGCCGGTCCGGGTGCCCGTGCTTGCGACCGCGCGGCGGGTGGCCGGCGTCGGCGAGGTGGTCGGCGGCATCCTCGCCAATCTACGCGTCCAGGGGATGCTCGAGGTGACGCCGCTGCGGCTCTCGGGCGACAACCTGCTGCTGACGTCCGACAAATTGCGCGGCCTGCTCAGCCTCTCGGTCGACCTGCGCACGGGCGTTTACGGCGTCGCCCTCAACGGCGGCATGCGGACCTACGTGATCCCCGGCTTCGGCGTCGTCGACGTGCTCTCGGAGCTGCACGCCGTGCCGGGGGCGGGCGGCCACGGGACGATGGTGACCGGGACCGCGCGGGCCTGGGTGCGGCGGCTCGACAACCGCTTCCTCTTGTGGGTCGCGGGCGGGCTGCCGCAGCTGACCACCAACCTCACGCGCGGGCCGGACCGGATCATCCGCTTCGGCAATCTGCGCCTCACCGCGCCCAAGCTCGACCTCGTCGCCAATGGGATGCGGCGGATCGACGGCACCTTCCAATTCGAAGGGGCGGGCCGGCACGCCGATTACGGGCCGTTGCGCCTCACCCTCGACGGGCGGATCGAGCGGCCGCGGCTGGCGGTGCGGCTCGAGCGGCCGGCCGATTCGCTCGGCCTCAGGGACGTGCTCATGAACCTCGATCCCAATCCGGTCGGCTACGCCTGGCGGGCGGAGGGCGGCTCCGCGCTCGGGCCGTTCAACGGCAATGGCAATATCGCGCTGCCGGCCGGCCAGCCGGCGATCATCCAGGTCGCGGCGCTGAACGTCTCGGGGACGCGCGCGACCGGAGCGCTGCGCGCCGATCCGGGAGGGTTCACCGGGCGGCTGACCGTCGCCGGCGGCGGGCTCGAGGGGACCTTGCTGTTCAACCCGGTCGGCGGCAACCAAAGGATCGGGGTCGAGCTCGCCGCCAACGAGGCGCATTTCGTCGGCCCGCCGCCGATCGTGGTGCGGCGCGGCACCGTCACGGGCGTGGTGCTGCTCGATCCCGCCGGCACCAATGTCGAGGGGCGGATCGTCGCCCGCGGGGTGAGCCGGGGGCCGCTGTCGATCGCCAGCCTCGATGCCCAAGCCAGTCTGCGCGGCGGCGTCGGCCAGGCGCGGATCCGGATCGCCGGCTCGCGCGGACGGGACTTTTCGTTCAACGCCGTCGCCGACATCGCCCCCGGCCGCTACCGGGTGAGCGGTTCGGGCACGCTCGACCGCCGCCCGCTCGAGCTGGTGACGCCGGCCGAGCTGACCGGCACCGCCGAGGGCTGGCGGCTTGCGCCGACACAATTCCGCTTCGCCGGCGGCAGCGCCAGCCTCGCCGGCCTGTTCGGGACCCGCACCGAGATCGATGCCCAATTGCAGGCGATGCCGCTGTCGGTGCTCGACATCGGTTATCCCGAGCTCGGCCTCGGCGGCATCGCCTCGGGCAGCGTGCGCTATCGGTCGGCGGCGGCGAACGCGCCGCCGACCGGCGAGGCCAATCTGCGCATCCGCGGCCTGACCCGGGCCGGGCTGGTCCTCTCCTCGCGGCCGGTCGACATCGGCCTCAACGCGCGGCTCGACGGGGTCAACGCCGCGCTCCGCGCGGTCGCCGTCAGCGAGGGACGGACGATTGGCCGGATGCAGGCGCGGATCTCTCCGATCGGCGCTTCGGGCAGCCTCGCCGAGCGGCTCAGCCGGGCGCCGATGCGGGCCCAGGTCCGCTACAACGGCGCCGCCGACACCTTGTGGCGGCTGACCGGGATCGAGCTCCTCGACCTGTCCGGCCCGGCCGCGATCGGCGCCGACATGAGCGGCACGATCGACAACCCGCTGATCAACGGCTCGGTCCGCACCTCCGGAGCGCGGCTGGAGAGCGCGGTCACCGGGATGGTCATCACCAATCTCGAATCGGCCGGCCGGTTCGGCGGCTCGCGCCTGATCATCACCGGCTTCAGCGGCAACACCGAGGGCGGCGGCGCCGTGCGGGGGTCGGGCACCCTCGATTTCGCCGCGGCGCGGGGCGTCGGCATGAACGTCGACCTTCATGCCGAAAGCGCGCGGCTGCTCGACCGCGACGACATCGCCGCGGCGGTGACCGGCGAGCTCGCCATCCGCTCGGACGGCGACGGCGGCGCGATCTCAGGCGACGTGCGTCTGACCGCGGGCCGCTTCCGTCTCGGCAGCGCGACCGCGGCGGCGCAAGTGGCGCGCCTCAACGTGCGCGAGGTCAACCGGATCGGCGACGACAGCGAGCCGGCGATCCGCCGCGTCGCGCCGTGGCGGCTCGCGCTCGGCGTCACCGCGCCCAACCGGCTGACCGTCACCGGCCTCGGCATGAACAGCGAGTGGCGCGCCAGCCTCCAAGTCGCGGGCACGGTGACCGAACCCGCCATCACCGGCGACGCGACCCTGCTGCGCGGCACCTACGATTTCGCCGGGCGGCGCTTCGACCTCGTCCGCGGCAACATCCGCTTCGCCGGCGAGACGCCGGTCAACCCGCAGCTCGACATCGCCGCCGAGGCGCGGGTGCGCGGCCTCGCCGCCCAGATCCGCGTCACCGGGCGCAGCCAGCGCCCAGAAATCGCCTTCACCTCGACGCCGGCGCTGCCCCAGGACGAGCTGTTGTCGCGGATCCTGTTCGGCACCTCGATCACCAACCTCTCGGCGCCCGAGGCGGTCCAGCTCGCCTCGGCGATCGCCAGCCTCAACGATCCGCGCGGCGGGCTCGACCCGATCAATGCTCTCAGGCGTTCGATCGGCCTCGACCGGCTGCGCATCCTTCCCGCCGACGTGACCCAGGGGATCGGCACCCAGTTCGCGGCCGGCAAATATCTCGGGCGCCACGTCTATGTCGAGGTGGTGACCGACGGCCGCGGCTATTCGGCGACGACGGTCGAATATCAGATCACCCGCTGGCTCTCGATCCTCTCCTCGATCTCGACGATCGGCCGCGAAAGCGTCAACGTCCGCGTCTCGCGGGATTATTGACCCTTTCCCGTCATTCCCGCGAAAGCGGGAATCCAGCTCCATTCATTAGCAGTCGCTGGAGAGAAAGCTGGACTCCCGCTTTCGCGGGAGTGACGATGAAGGGAGGAGGAGGAAGCTTGAACCACGTACCCGACGAGGCGCATCCCCACGGCCATCGCCTGCGCAACATCGTCGGCGGATCGGCCGGGAATCTCGTCGAATGGTACGATTGGTACGCTTATTCCGCCTTCACCCTCTATTTCGCGCCGGCCTTCTTCCCGGCGGGCGATCGGACCGCGCAGCTGCTGAGCGCCGCGGCGGTGTTCGCGGTGGGGTTCGTGATGCGGCCGATCGGGGCGTGGCTGATGGGCATCTACGCCGACCGCAAGGGCCGCAAGGCCGGGCTCAGCCTGTCGGTGGCCTTGATGTGCGCAGGCTCGCTGCTGATCGCGGTGACGCCGGGCCATGCGAGCATCGGCGCCTGGGCGCCCGCTTTGCTGGTGCTCGCGCGGATGATGCAGGGGCTGTCGGTCGGCGGCGAATATGGCGCCAGCGCGACCTATTTGAGCGAGGCCGCGGGGCGGCGGCGGCGCGGCTTCTATTCGAGCTTCCAGTACGTCACCCTGATCTCGGGTCAGCTGATCGCGCTCGCCGTGCTGATCGTCCTGCAGCAGGCGCTGTCGGAAGAGGCGCTGGAAGCCTGGGGCTGGCGCATCCCGTTCGCGATCGGCGGCGCGCTGGCGGTGGTCGTCTTCTACATCCGCCGCCGCCTCACCGAGACCGAGAGCTTCGCGAGCGCCCGCGCGTCGGGGGCGCCGAGGTCGAGCGGAGTGTCGCTATTCCGCGACCATCCCAAAGCGGCGCTGCTGGTGATGGCGCTGACCGCGGGCGGCACCTTGGCCTTCTACGCCTACACCACCTACATGCAGAAGTTCCTGGTCAACACGTCGGGCTTCGGCCGGGAGACGGCGACGCAGATTACCGCCGCGGCCCTGTTCCTGTTCATGTGCATCCAGCCGGCCGCGGGCGCGCTGTCCGACCGGATCGGGCGCAAGCCGGTGATGGTGACGTTCGGCGTGCTCGGCGTGCTGCTGACCGTGCCGATCTTCACCGCGCTCGAGCGCGTGCACGATCCCATTGCCGCCTTCGCGCTGGTGTTCGCCGCTTTGCTGATCGTCACCGGCTACACCTCGATCAACGCGGTGGTAAAGGCCGAGCTGTTTCCGGCCCATATCCGCGCCCTCGGCGTCGCTCTGCCCTACGCGCTCGCCAACACGCTCTTCGGCGGCACCGCCGAATATGCCGCGCTGTGGTTCAAGGACCAGGGGATGGAGCGCGCCTTCTACTGGTACGTCACCGCGATGATCGGCCTGTCGCTGATCGTCTACCTCAGGATGCGCGACACCCAGCGCCACAGCCTGATCGAGGAGGATTGACGTCGTCGCGCGGTTCTGATCCACCGGTCAAGCGCGGCGATAGGGGGAAGCATGACGCTCAGTGACCAGCAGCGCAAATTCTACGAAACCACGCTGCAATCGACCAAGTCAGAGATGGAGGAGCTCGACCGGCTCATCGAGGAGGAGCTGGCGAAAGTGAAGGACCGGCTCGCCGAGCTCCGCAACGCGAAGCAAGCCTCGCGCCAGATGTACGAGGCGGCGTGCATGCGCCTCGGCGTTCCCAACGATCTCGAGGCCGACCCGCCGATTCAGCTCGAATAATACATGTCGTATTCGACCGCGCTCGGGGTGGTTTCCCAGCGCATCTGCTCTTCCCATTTCAATTCGATGTAGGAATCGAGCTGATCGTCGCTGAACACGTCGCCCTTGGTCAAAAAGGCGCGGTCGGCGTCGAGGGCGAGGAGGGCCTCGCGCAGCGAGCCACAGACGGTCGGCACTTCGGCCAGCTCCTGCGGCGGCAGATCGTAGAGGTTCTTGTCGATCGGGTCGCCCGGGTGGATGCGGTTCTGGATGCCGTCGAGGCCGGCCATCAGCAGGGCGGAATAGGCCAAATACGGATTCGCGAGCGGATCGGGGAAGCGGAACTCGACGCGCTTGGCCTTCTCGCCGGCGCCGTAGGGGATGCGGCACGAGGCGGAGCGGTTGCGGCTCGAATAAGCGAGCAGCACCGGCGCCTCGTAGCCGGGGACGAGGCGCTTGTAGCTGTTGGTGGTCGGGTTGGTGATCGCGTTCAAGGCGCGGGCGTGCTTGATCACGCCGCCGATGAAATAGAGGCAGGTTTCGGAGAGGCCGGCATAGCCGTTGCCGGCGAACAGGGGCTTGCCGCCCTTCCAGATCGAGATGTGGGTGTGCATGCCCGAGCCGTTGTCGGTCTTGATCGGCTTGGGCATGAAGGTCGCGGTCTTGCCGTAGGCCTGGGCGACCATCTGCACGACATATTTGTAGATCTGCATGCGGTCGGCGGTGGTGGTGAGGGTGCCGTAGGTGAGCCCCAGCTCGTGCTGAGCGGCGCCGACCTCGTGATGGTGCTTGTCCATCGGCAGGCCCATTTCGAGCATCGTCGAAACCATCTCGCCGCGGATGTCCATCGCCGAATCGACCGGCGCGACCGGGAAATAACCGCCCTTGGCGCGCGGCCGGTGTCCCAGGTTGCCGTTCTCATATTTGGTGGCGGTGTTGGTCGGCAGCTCGATGTCGTCGAGGGAGAAGCCCGAGGCATTGTAGCCGTCCTCGAAACGGACGTCGTCGAACATGAAGAATTCCGCCTCGGGGCCGACATAGACGGTGTCGCCGACCCCGGTCGCCTTGAGGTAGGCTTCGGCGCGCTTGGCGGTGGAGCGGGGATCGCGGGCGTAGAGCTCGCCGGTGCCCGGATCGACGATGTCGCAGAAAAGGATGCCCATCGGCGAGGCGCTGAACGGATCGAGATACCAGGCGTCGAGATCGGGCTTCAGGATCATGTCGCTTTCGTTGATCGCCTTCCAGCCGGCGATCGAGCTGCCGTCGAACATCAGGCCGTCGGTCAGCGCGTCCTCGTCGATCACGCCGGCGCACATCGAAAGGTGCTGCCACTTGCCCTTGGGATCGGTGAAGCGGAGGTCGACCCACTCGATCTCGCCCTCCTTGATGCCTTTGAGGATCTTGCCCGCGTCGTTCGCCATGATGATGCCCCCTCGATGGATTCGCGTGTCGCCCGACCATCCCAACCAGGACGGGACGCGTCCAAGGGGTGTGAATAATTCACGCGTCAATAAGGGCGGCGGCGGGCGGCGATGAGCATGCGCAGCAGCATCGCCACCGGCCGGGGCACGCCGACCTTGCCGTCGAGCCAGAGGCTGACGGTCGAGCGGCTGACGCCGATCGCGGCGGCGATGTCGCTTTGGGTGTCGTAGCCCAGGGTGCGCATCGCCCGGCGCAATTCGGCCGGAGACATGGAGTCGAGGAGGGGATCGTCCATGCGCCGGGCCTAGATCGCGTCCGACCCTCGCTCGCCGGTGCGGATTCGCAGCGCTTCCTCGATCGTCGAGACGAAGATCTTGCCGTCGCCGATCCGCCCCGTGCGCGCCGCCGCCGCGATCGCCTCGACGACGCGGTCGGCGAGCTCGTCCTCGACCACCACCTCCAATTTCACCTTGGGCAGGAAATCGACGACATATTCGGCGCCCCGATAGAGCTCGGTATGGCCCTTCTGGCGGCCGAAGCCATTGACCTGGGTGACGGTGATGCCGGCGACGCCGACTTCCTGCAGCGCGTCCTTGACCTCGTCCAGCTTGAACGGCTTGATCACCGCCTCGATCTTCTTCACCCGCGCCTCCTGCTGCGATGCACAATAGACCGCAACCGGATGGGTGGAAAGGGAGCGGGGTCAGGCTCCATTCAGGCGCGCCTTGATAAATGGCTCTGCAAGAGCCAAATCGGAAAACTTAAGGAGGCCGCATCATGCGCAAACTTCTTCCCCTGCTCGCCGCTTCGATGCTGATCGGCGGCGCCGCTTTGGCCAAGCCGGTCGATCACGAAGCGGAGCTCGCCCGCCGTCTTGCGGGGCGGGTTGCCGGCGATCCGGTCCAGTGCATCGATCTCCACCGGATCCGCTCGTCGCAAGTGATCAACGACACGGCGATCGTCTGGGATGCGGGCGGCGTCGTCTACGTCAGCCGCCCGGTCAACGGCGCCGATTCGCTCGACGAGAACGACACGATGGTGCTGCGGCTGCCGACGACGCAGCTGTGCAACGTCGACACGGTGACGATGGTCGATCGGGTTTCGGGGATGCTGACCGGAGTCGTCTTCCTCGGCGATTTCATTCCCTACCGGCGCGAGGCCCGCTAGCTCACCCCATTCCATTGCTGTCGACGTGCCTGCGCGTGGCGGCCCGCGCCTGCAATTCATTGACGCCCATCGATTTTGCGCTAGGAGGCTCCCCGGGTCGGGGCTTTCGGCCGGCGCGATCGCGCCGGCCCGACGACGGAATTTGGATGGCCGATCAGCCCCAGTTCGACTCCCGTGTTGCCGACCAGCGCTTCCAGCTGCTGGTCGGCGCCGTCACCGATTACGCCATCTACATGCTCGAGCCCTCCGGCCATATCGCGACCTGGAATCCGGGCGCGCGGCGGTTCAAGGGCTATGAGGCCGAGGAGATTATCGGCCGGCACTTTTCCACCTTCTTCACCGAGGAGGACAAAGCGGCGGACCTGCCGGGGCATATCCTGAGGACCGCCGCCGCCGAGGGGCGGTTCGAATCGGAGGGCTGGCGGGTCCGCAAGGACGGCACGCGCTTCTGGGCGCAGGTCGTGGTCGATCCGATCGTGGCCGAGGACGGGACGCTGATCGGCTTTGCCAAGATCACCCGCGACGTCACCGAGAAACACGCAGCCGAGCGGTCGCTCTACGAAAGCGAGCAGCGCTTCCGGATGCTGGTCCAGGGCGTGCGCGACATTGCGATCTACATGCTCGATCCCGACGGCAGGGTGAGCAACTGGAATGCCGGCGCGGAGGCGATCAAGGGCTACCGGGAGGAAGAGATCGTCGGCCAGCATTTCTCCCGCTTCTACACCGAAGAGGACCGGGCGTCGGGCGAGCCGCAGCGCGCGCTGGAGACGGCGCTCAGGGAAGGCAAATATGAGAAGGAGGCGTGCCGCGTCCGAAAGGACGGCACTCAGTTTTGGGCGAGCGTGCTGATCGACCCGATCTTCGACGAAACCGGCCGCCTCAGCGGCTATGCCAAGATAACCCGCGACATCACCGACAAGAAGCGCGCCGAAGAGGAGCTGGAGGAGGCGCGCAATGCCTTGTTCCAGGCGCAGAAGCTGCAGGCGCTAGGTGAGCTGACCGGCGGCATCGCCCACGATTTCAACAACCTCATCACGGTCGTGCGCGGCTCGGCGGAGATGCTGAAGCGCAGCGACCTCACCGAGGCGAAGCGCGACCGCTATCTCGACGCGATCGTCGAGACCGCCGAGCGCGCCGCGGCGCTGACCAGCCATCTGCTCGCCTTCGGCCGGCGCCAGGCGCTGAAGCCGCAGGTGATCGACATCAACTTCCGGCTCGACGCGCTCGACGACGTGCTCGGGCGGATGCTCGGCAGCCATATCGAGGTCAGGCTCGATCTGGCCCCGGATCTGTGGCGGGTCGAGGTCGATCCGGCGCAGCTCGAATCGGCTTTATTGAACGCCGCGATCAACGCCCGCGACGCCATGCCCGACGGCGGCAAGCTGACCCTGTCGACCGCCAATTGCGCGCCGGACGAGGTCTGCATCACCGTCGCCGACACCGGCGAGGGGATGGCGCCCGAAGTGATGAACCGCGCCTTCGAGCCCTTCTTCACCACCAAGGCGGTCGGCAAGGGAACCGGCCTCGGCCTCAGCCAGATCCACGGCTTCGCCGCCCAGACCGGCGGCCGCGCCGAGATCGCCTCCAGGGCCGGCGAGGGGACGATTCTGCGCCTGTACCTGCCGCGCTCCGACAAGACGGCGGCGACGGAGTCCGAGACGAAGCCGGCCGCGGACGGGATCGCGGGCAAGACGATCCTGCTCGTCGAGGACAACGACCTCGTCCGCGCCTTCGCCGACGGCCTGCTCGCCGATCTCGGCTATGAAGTGGTCAGCGTCGGTTCGGCCGACGAAGCGCTGGCGCAACTGGCCAGGCGCAAGTTCGATCTGGTGCTGTCCGACATCGTCATGCCCGGCATGAGCGGAATCGAGCTGGCCCGCTCGGTCAATGCCGACAGTCCGCGCCTGCCGGTGCTGCTCGCCACCGGCTATAGCGACGATTTGCTCAAGGGCGCCGCCGCCGAGTTCCGGGTGATCTCCAAGCCCTACGGCCCGGCCGAGCTCGCCGAGGCGGTCGCGGCGGCGATCGGAGAGGGCGCCGCTCAGGCGTAAGGCGGCGCGTCGAGGCCCTTCGGGCTCCTGGTGAAAATTTCGCAGCCGTCCTCGGTGATGCCGACGCTGTGCTCGAACTGGGCCGAGAGGCTGCGGTCGCGGGTGACTGCGGTCCAGCCGTCGTCGAGCAGCTTGGAGGCGGGCTTGCCGATGTTGATCATCGGCTCGATCGTGAAGAACATGCCGGGCCGCAATTCCGGGCCGGTGCCGGGGCGGCCGGCGTGGACGACTTCCGGCGCATCGTGGAAGACGCGCCCCAACCCGTGGCCGCAGAAATCGCGGACCACCGAATAACGCTGCGCCTCGGCATGGGTCTGGATGGCATGGGCGATGTCGCCGAGCCGGTTGCCCGGCTTCGCCTGCGCGATGCCGAGCATCAGGCATTCGTAGGTGGTCTGGACGAGCTTGCGCGCCTTGATGCCGACTTCGCCGACCAGATACATCCGGCTGGTGTCGCCGTGCCAGCCGGCCAGGATCGGGGTGACGTCGATGTTGACGATGTCGCCGTCCTTGAGCGCGCGGTCGCTCGGGATGCCGTGGCAGACGACGTGGTTGACCGAGGTGCAGCAGCTCTTGGTGTAGCCGCGATAGCCGAGCGTGGCCGGCACGGCGCCGGCGTCGAGCGTCATCCTCCGGACGATGTCGTCCAGTTCCTGGGTGGTGACGCCGGGGACGACATGGGGGACGAGCGCGTCGAGGATCTCGGCGGCGAGCCGGCCGGCGGCGCGCATCCCGGCAAAGCCTTCCGGCCCGTGCAGCTTGATCGCGCCATGGCGGCCGACGACGCCGGATTCGCGGTCGAGGAGATGGGTGTCCATGGACCATATATAACGCCCGACAAGTAAATTTGCACCCATGACGGGGCGGGGCGGAGCCGGTACAGCGAGCCGATGACTTCCGAGCGGATCTGGACGGCGGGCCTGTTGGTGATCGGCGACGAGATCCTCTCCGGCCGGACCCAGGACAGGAACGTCGCCCAGGTCGGGACCTGGCTCAACCTGCAGGGGATCAGGCTCGCCGAGGTGCGGGTCGTGCCCGACGATCTCGCCCGGATCGCCGCGGCGGTGAACGCGCTGCGGGGGGCCTACGACTATCTGTTCACCACCGGCGGCATCGGCCCCACCCACGACGACATCACCGTCGATGCGATCGCCGCCGCGCTCGGCGTGCCGGCGGTCGTCCACGCCAAGGCGCGCTCGGCGCTGGAGGCCTATTATGCGGGCCGCGGCGGCATCACCGAGGCGCGGCTGAGGATGGCGCGGGTCCCCGAGGGCGCCGAGCTGATCGAGAACCGGATGTCGGGCGCGCCGGGCATCCGCCACGGCAACATCTTCATCCTCGCCGGCGTGCCGCACATTGCCGGGCTGATGCTGGAGGCGCTCGCCGGGCAGCTCGAGGGGGGCAGGCCGCTCCTTTCGGCGACGATCGGCTGCTGGGCGCCGGAAAGCGAGGTGGCGGATGTGCTTGGGCAGACCGAGCGGGCGCACCCCGGCTGCCAGATCGGCTCCTATCCCTTCTTCCGCGAGGGGCGGGTCGGCGCCAATTTCGTCATCCGCGGCACCGAGGCGGCGGCGGTCGAGGCCTGCCGCGCCGATCTCGCGGCGCGACTCGCGGCGGCCGGGCGGACGATCGTTCCCGAGGTCGTTTGACGGCTGGAACAAAGGCGCGGGGTCGGTCGCTTAACCCCGATCATTGACCCAGGGCCTTGTTCATGGACCGCTTTTTCACCTGGTTTGCCGGCCGCATCGCTTCCTTCACCGGGCAGCCGGTGGCGTTCGTCACCGCCTTCGCGCTGATCGTGGTCTGGGGCGTGACCGGCCCTCTTTTTCACTATTCGGATACCTGGCAGCTGGTGATCAACACGGCGACGACGATCGTCACCTTTCTGATGGTGTTCCTCATCCAGAACAGCCAGAATCGCGACGCGGCGGCGATGCAGGCGAAGCTCGACGAGCTGCTCCGCGCGGTCGGCAAGGCGCGCAACCCCTTCATCGGCATCGAGCATCTGACCGACGCCGAGATCGAGAAGATCCGCAACGCGCTCGAACGCGAGACCGGGGCGCGCACCAAGGGCAAGAAGAGCAAGGATGCCAGCACCGCCGACGACAGCGTCGACCGGCTGCTCGCCCGCTTCTAGCGGCGCCCCCACGCCGTCACGCCGGCCGCGGTGGACCGGTTGCCGGAGCCCCGCCCGATCGGATCGGTTGTCGCTCCCGCCATGGTCGGCGACGACGAGCCGGTTCTCGGCATTGTAGGCGTAGCCGATGCTCCCCGCCGAGGTGATATTGCCGTTGGCGTCGTAGGTCGGCGTGATCGCGCCCGTCGCCGTATATCGGCTCAGGCCGTTGGCCGTGTAGGCGCGGGTCACGGCATGATGGCCGCCCCGGGCATAGGCGTCGTTGGAGCGGGTGTGGCTGACGATGCCGCCGGCCGGGTCGAAGCTGTTGTCCAGGGTCAGGTCGCTGCCGGTGCTCGCCAGATCGTGGACGATCTGGGTCAGCCGGTCGACAGTGTCGTAGCTGTAGCTGTTGCTGGTGCCGTTGCCGCGGGTGAGGGTCGCGCCGCCGCCGGCGGCTCGGAAATAGCGCGGTTGCCGGGGCGTGTGCGGAGCGGGAAAGAAGGCGTGGGTTCCTTAAATTAGTGCACCGTCACCGTAATAGGAATTTAGTAAACTGGCACCGTAATTCGCTTGGTTTCGGCGCGCCGGCAATGGTGAGGCCTGAGGACAGCTTCGCCTTCATCTATTGCTCCGCCGGTCGGAGGGCGACCTTAAGAGCCTCGTGGTTGACCGTCACCAGAACCGGCTCGTCGCCTGTATTCCTCACAATGAACCACAAACCGCCGATCTTGAAAGATAATCCCTGGCTTCGATTCGGAAGCGTGTCACCAAGACGCAGCGATTCGATGGCGGCATAGGTGTCATCCGTGAAGATGGCATCGAACATCCTGCGGAATTGCCGCCGCGATGTAATCCGTTCGGCCCGACCGTCACGGTCTATGTAATTGAACGGAATGTTGACCAATTGTGTAACCTGATCGGCGTCCCGGGCCGAGGCCGCTCGCTTCAGCCGATCGATCGCGTGCTGAAGCGCGGAAGGACTGGTATAGCCATCACACGAAATAGACGAGCGCCCGCCCAACAGCTCGTCATGTCGCTCATCGAACACCCGATCCGGATTGCCTTGCGTCTGCCAGATGCGAGCGAGGCAGTTGTTCGCGTGCGGTGCGCTGACAGCGTTTTCACTGACTGCGTTCGATGGTTCGGTAATCGGGGCCTCGCAACCCCAAAGCGCAGCAACCATCAACAGCGCGATGCTACGGCACTTCGGCATAATTTCCGTCCCGAAAGATGTTCCGCCGCCTTTCGCTGCGATCTTCCAAACCTCCCATCGTCCGGCCAGCGCCTTGCGTATATCTCAGGTTATTGCTCATCGCCTCATAGTCGCCTCGCCTGATGCCATTACGGTGCCAGTTTACTTAATTGGCGCGCTTCTCCTCTCGGTTTCGGACCCCGCTTGCGAGGCGCGAGCGTGCGACCCGTGCGCGCCTCCAGATCCTGCAGCCACGCCGCGCTTCCCAGCGGCCGGCCCGACGTTTCG
>DATHJO010000002.1:0-60891 GCA_035316145.1 Allosphingosinicella sp.
GTGGTGGCGCCGATGCAGTGGAGTTCGCCGCGCGCGAGCGCGGGCTTGAGCAAGTTCGAGGCGTCCATCGCGCCTTCGCCTTTGCCGGCGCCGATCAGGGTGTGCATCTCGTCGATGAAGAGGATGATCGAGCCCTCGGCGGCGGTCACCTCGTTGAGCACGGCCTTCAGGCGCTCTTCGAACTCGCCGCGATATTTCGCGCCGGCGATCAGGCTGCCCATGTCGAGCGCCATCAGCCGGCGGTCTTTCAGCGAATCGGGCACGTCGCCATTGGCGATGCGCAGCGCCAGCCCCTCGGCGATCGCGGTCTTGCCGACGCCGGGGTCGCCGATCAGGACGGGATTGTTCTTGGTGCGGCGGGCGAGGATCTGGACGGTGCGGCGGATCTCTTCGTCGCGGCCGATGACGGGATCGAGCTTGCCGTCACGCGCGGCCTGGGTGAGATCCCGCGCGAACTTCTTCAAGGCGTCGTAGCGGTCCTCGGCGCTCTGGGTGTCGGCGCTGCGGCCGCCGCGCAATTCGTTGATCGCGGCGTTGAGCGCGTCGGCCTTGAGCCCGGCATCCTTGAGCGCCTTGCCGGCGTCGGTGTTGGACAGGACCAAAGCGAGCAGCATGCGCTCGACGGTGACGTAGCTGTCGCCGGCCTTCTGCGCGATCTGCTCGGCCTGGTCGAGAAGCCGGATCGTCTCGCCGTCGAGGGCGGGGGCGGCATTGGCGCCGCTGCCCGACACCGCCGGAACCTTGGCGAGCAGCTCGTCGGTCTCGCGCCGCGCCGCCTCGGCGCTGCCGCCGGCGCGCGCGATCAGCCCCGCCGCCATACCCTGCTCGTCCTCGAGGAGGGCCTTGAGGAGGTGCGCGGGCGCGATCCGCTGATGGTTCATCCTGAGCGCGACGGTCTGCGCCGACTGGAGGAAGCCCTTCGCGCGGTCGGTGAATTTTTCCAGGTTCATGGCGGGTCCCTGCCGGTTGTTCAGCCACCATGTAATGGCGCGGATCGATCACGGAAGGGGCTTGGGCGGATTCCCGTGCCGGCCTTGATTTCGGTCTGAACCAGCTCCGGCCGGCGGCGCGCCTACTTCTTCCCTTCGTCCTTCCTTTCGCCCTCCTTGGCGATCGCGGCCAGCATCTGCTCGGCCGCCACCGAGGCTTTCTCCGCGAGCTCCAGGATGCTGCGTTGATTCTTGTTGATCAGCTCCAGATAGCGAGCGGACTTCTTCGACAACGGCTTGGGGGCGGACCGGTCGAGCATGACCGCCTTGAACGCATTGAGCACGTCGGTCGCGATCGCGCCGCTTTCTTTCCCTTCGAGCTTCATGATCTCCTTTTTCAGTCCGCCGATATGGGACTGCTTGATGGTCAGCATGTCGTCCACGATCTGTTCCAGGAAGCCTTGCTTGCCGCCCTTCTCGAGCGCCTCCCTTCGCCGCCCGCCATAAGCCCTTTCCTTGGGCTCGTGCCGCACCTTGTCCACGTCGCGCAGCGTAAACCGTGTGCTCGCGGTGGCGACGCTCAGATTAGGATCGTATGTTGTGATCCCCTGCTTCGGAGAGCCCATCGCCTTCGTCAGCCGGCCGCGGAGATTTTCTCCTTCATTGGTGCCCCGGCCGTACAGAAGCCCCGTGCTGTAATAAGGTTCTCCGTCGAACGAGCCTTTTTCAGCCTCGGTATCCCGCAGCCGCTCCTTTTCCAGGAGCCTTCCCTCCTGATTGGACGGGGTAAGCATGTCTTCAAGGTAATTGAAATTGCCCTTGCTGGCGAGGAACACGAGATTGGGTTCGGTGGGATAGACCAGGTCCCGGTTGATCTCCGGCAGCATGCTGCGAAACAGATTGTCGAGCTGGCTGGCGATCTCGGTGAGGACATCGCCGGGATCGTCCTTGCTCAGGTCGCCTCCCGACTCGGCGGTGGAGAAGCGGTAGCCCCCCACGACCAGGGCGGGCAAATTTTGGTCGAGGATCTTGGCGGAATAGCGATCGAGCAGCGGGAATTCGGGAGGCTGGACAGCATCGTCGTCGCCCAGGTGGATATAGACGGCCTTGTGCTTCGCGCTCAGCGCCTTGACATAGGCGCGGGTCGTCTCGTCCGCCGCGACTCTTTCGCGTAGCTGCCCATAGGGGATGATCGATTGAACGAGGCGCGCCTTCTCCTCGAGCAGGGCCTGCCCTTGATCGCTCTGGCTCATCTTTCGGAAATCGGCCTTGACGTCGTTGAACGGGCGTCCCCAGTCGAAGTCCCACACGAAAGGGACGACGGCGCACGGAAAGGGCGCATCCGTGGCGGCGCTCGCCGCATCGTTCACCCTGGCAACGCTCTTGCCGTCGAGGCTGCGATAGCTGTTCACCCCTATCACCATGGCGAAGCTGCCATAATTGGCTGGCGAAATTCCGCCCCTGGCATAGAGGGCGATGATCGCCGGGACTGAATTCCTCGGGATGGTCAGGATATTGGCGACATAGGCGATGGCAGACTGGGTTCCCAAAGGCTTGTCGGGCATCAGTTCGATGGTCTTGCCCGCCCGCTGAAGAAACCTGCTCGCGTCCTTCTGGATGGAATAGGACTTTTTGAACTGAGCCCAGGAAAGACTCGGTTGCTCGCTGGTCGTTTCGGTCTGGTCTTTCCTGCCTTCCTCCTCCTTGGGCGCGAGCGGCGAGCTGGAAGGCCCCTCCAGTTTCGGGCCGGCATAATTGGGGGGAATCTTGATCCCCTCCGCGTTGCGCGCCGTGAGCAGCTCGTCCATCGCGTCCAGGGGCGCACGGGCGAGGCCGAGCTTCGTCGCCTCTTCGCCCACCTCTACTTCGGTCATCGCCTGGAACCACAGGGACCAGGCGAGGTTCGGCCGGAACTCGGGTTCGGGACGGGGGCCCACCACGCGCTGGATCAGCGCCCGCCCGCCCGCGGCGGCTCCCGCGGTTCGCAGGGCCGGCGCGGCCTCATTTCCCGAGCCCGGCATGGCGCCTCGCAACGCCTTCGCCCCCATCTGCTCGGCCTCGCGCTCCAGGCCGGCGTCGTCGTTGAGCGGCACGTCTCCTTTCAGCTGCGTCGTCGCGCCTACCCGTCGCTCTTTCTGCTGGACGACGTGCCAGGCCTCGTGCGGCAGATGCTCTTCCTGGCCGGGCCCGAGATGGATGTCGGCGCCTTTGGTGAAAGCGAGCGCGCCGAGCGTCACCGGCTCCGAGGAATTGCGGTGGACGCGGACGTCGTCCATGGCGAGGCCCGACAGCGCCTCGACCCCCGCCTTCAGCCGGTCGGGCAATCCGGTGCGGTTGGCGGTCTGCCCGGACGGCTCCGTCTCCCCCGCCCGCCGCTGGAGCACATCCCACATCGCCGCTTCCTCGGACGGGCGGAGCGCGCGCGACCGCGGATCCGCCCTGAGCTGGAGGACATGGTGGATCGCCGCCTGCTCGGACGGCAGGAGCGGGCGCTCCCCCGCCGCGCCGAGCTGGAGCACCTGCTGCATTGCCGCCTGCTGCGACGGCGGCAGGAGGCGCGGCCGCGGCCGGCCGACGGCCGGCGGCGCGGCGGCCCTTTTCGCGGCTCGACCGGGAATGGGTCCGGCGTCGTGCGGCATGGGAAGGTCCTCCCGATCGTTCCGCGCCATGGGAATCACGTCACCGAGGGCGGCGGTCGAAGCCTAGCCATTGTTGGCGGCGGCGTAAATAAAGTCGGCCGGCGACCCGGGGCAAGATTTCGCGCCGGGCCGCCGGAAGCGTATTGCCTTACCCGTACACCGCGCTAGTGTCCGCGGCTCGCACGAGATGAGGACCCCACATGCGCAAGATCCTGACCGCTTTCGCCGTCGCCGCCAGCCTGATCGTCACCGGCCCGGCCACCGCCCAGTCGCATCACCGCGCCCGCCCTGCCGCCGCCCCGGCGGCGAGCGCGCCCGCCGATCCGGCGCAGCTGCTCACCCGGGTCAACATCCCCTACGAGACCTTCACGCTCGACAACGGCCTGCGCGTCATCGTCCATACCGACCGCAAGGCGCCGATCGTCGCGGTCAGCGTCTGGTACAATGTCGGCTCCAAGGACGAGCCCGCCGGCCGCACCGGCTTCGCCCATCTGTTCGAGCATTTGATGTTCAACGGCTCCGAAAACGCGCCGGGCGACTATTTCTCCTACACCCGCGCGATGGGCGCGACCGATTTGAACGGCACCACCTGGTTCGACCGCACCAATTATTTCGAGACGGTGCCGCGGCCGGCGCTGGAGCAGGCGCTGTTCCTCGAAAGCGACCGGATGGGGCACCTGCTCGGCGCGATCACTCAGGAGGTGCTCGATAATCAGCGCGGCGTCGTCCAGAACGAGAAGCGCCAGGGCGACAACGAGCCGTTCGGCATGGTCGAATATGCCCAGCTCGAGACGCTCTTCCCCGCGGGTCACCCCTATCATCACTCGACGATCGGCTCGATGGCCGACCTCGACCATGCCTCGCTGGAGACGGTGCGCGGCTGGTTCCGCGAGAATTACGGGCCGAACAACGCCGTCGTCGTCCTCGCCGGCGACATCGACGCGCGCGAGGCGCGACCGCTCGTCCAGCGCTATTTCGGCGACATCCCGCGCGGGCCGGTCAACGTCCCCGCCGCCGCCGACGTGCCGACCCTGCCGCACCGGATCGACCGGGTGATGCACGACCGCGTCGCCAACGTCCGGCTCTATCGCAACTGGGTCGTCCCCGGCTTCGCCGCCGAGGATCTCGTCCCGCTCTCGGTCGGCGCGACCATCCTGGGCGGCCTGTCGAGCTCGCGGCTCGACAACGCCTTGGTCCGCGGCGAGCAGAGTGCGGTGCGCGTCACCGCCGAAGTCCAGCCGTTCCACCGGATCAGCCTGTTCGAGGCCACGGCCGACGTGAAGCCCGGCCAGGACGCCGACGCGGTGTCGCGCCGGCTCGATCAGCTCATCGCCGACTTCGTCCGCACCGGCCCGACCGCCGACGAGGTGCGCCGGGCGGTGATGAGCGCGATGTCGGCCCGCATCCAGGGCCTCGAGCAGGTCGGCGGCTTCGGCGGCAAGGCGGTCGCGCTCGCGGAAGGGCAGCTCTACGCCGGCGACCCCAATTTCTACCGCGCCCGGCTCGAGCGGCTCGCCCGGGTGACGCCTGCCCAGGTCCGCGCCGCGATGCAGCGCTGGATCGGCAATCGGCCGCCGCTCGCGCTGCGCGTCGAGCCCGGCCCGCGCGAGGCCTATGAGGAAGCGGGAAGCGTCGGCCACGCCACTCCCGCCGCCGGCGGCGGCGCGATCGCGCCGAGCCAGCGGCCGCGCTACTACACGCCGCCGCAGCCCGGCGAGCAGCCGCTCGCGCCGCTCCCCTATGCGGCGCGCGAGCCGATGCCGCAGGTCAGCGGCAGCGCCCGGCTCGATTTCCCGGCGACCGAACGCGCCCGCCTCTCCAACGGCATCCAGCTGATCTATGCGCGCCGCAACGTCGTTCCGGTGACCCGGGTCGCGGTCGAGTTCGACGCCGGCATCGCCGCCGATCCGGCGAGCCGGCTCGGCACCCAGGCGATGATGCTGAACATGCTCGAGGAGGGCACCACTCACCTCAATTCGACCCAGCTCGCCGAGGCGCAGGAGCGATTGGGCGCGCGCATCGACACCGGCGCCAGCCTCGACCGGACGACGGTGACTTTGGTCGCGCTGACCCCCAATCTCGGGCCGTCGCTCGACCTGCTCGCCGACGTGATCCGCAACCCGGCCTTCGCCCCGGCCGAGGTCGAGCGCATCCGCCAGCAGCAGCTCGCCGGCATCGCCACCGAGCTGACTCAGCCCCAGGGCATCGCCGTCCGGATGTTGCCGCGGGTGCTCTACGGGCCGGACCATCCGTACGGCAAGCCGAGCAGCGGCAGCGGCGACCCCGACGCCGTCCGGGCGCTGACCCGCGACCAGCTGATCGCCTTCCACCAGGCCTGGATCCGGCCCGACAACGCGACCATCTTCGCGGTCGGCGACCTGCCGCTGCGCGACGTCGTCGCCCAGCTCGAGAGCCGGTTCGGCAATTGGCAGCCGCCCGCCGCGGCGCGCGGCACCAAGCCGTTCCCGGCGCACGGCGTCTCGCCGGCGCCGCGCATCGTCCTCATCGACCGGCCGCAATCGCCGCAGAGCTTCATCCTCGCCGGCCAGCTGCTGCCCGCCGAGGGGACCCAGGACCTGCTCAATCTCACCGCCGCCAACGAGGTGCTGGGCGGCAATTTCCTCGCCCGCATCAACATGGACCTGCGCGAGCGCCGCGGCTGGTCGTACGGCGCGTTCGGCACCGCCGCGCTGCGCGAGCACCAAATCCCCTACATCATCCAGGCGCCGGTCCAGGCCGACCGGACCGGCGAATCGATCGCCGCGGTGCGCGAGGACGTCCAGGGCTTCCTCGGGGCCAACGGCGTGACCGCCGAGGAGCTGCAGCGGGTGATCCTCGGCAACACCCGCCAGCTGCCCGGCCAGTTCGAAACCTCGCCGGCGGTGCTTGGCGCGCTCAGGACCAACGCGCTCTACCACCGGCCGGACGATTATTGGGTGACGATCGCCGACCGCTATCGCGGGATGACCGCGCCAACGCTCGACACCACCGCGCGCCGCTACATCAACCCCGACAATTTCGTCTGGGTGGTGGTCGGCGACGCCGCCCGGGTGCGGCCGCAGCTCGAGCGGCTCGGCCTGCCGATCGAGGTGGTGCCGGCGCGCTGATTAAATAGGGACAGTCCCTCTTTTTCGAAAAAGAGGGACTGTCCCTATTTATCGAACAGCCGGGTGACGTGGCCCATCTTGCGGCCGCGGCGGGCGTCCTTCTTGCCGTAGAGGTGGAGGTGGGCGGCGGGGTCGGCGAGAATCTCGGCCCAGCGGTCCGCGTCGGCGCCGACCAAATTCGCCATCTCGATGCGGGGCGCGGCGAGATCGGCCGCGCCGAGGGGCAAGCCGCAAATCGCCCTGATATGATTCTCGAACTGCGAGGTTCGCGCCCCCTCGATCGTCCAGTGGCCGCTATTGTGGACGCGCGGCGCCATCTCGTTGAACACAGCTTCGCCGCCGACCGCGAAAAACTCCATCGCCAGCACGCCGACATGGTCGAGCGCCTCGGCGACCCGCCGCGCCAGCTTTTCGCCCTCGGCGACCGCGCCGGCGAGCTCCGCGCCGGCGGGCACGCGCGAGGCGACGAGGATGCCGCCCTCGTGGCGGTTGCGCGGCGCTTCCCATGAAACCACCGCGCCGTCGCTGCCCCGGCAGAGCAGGATCGAGAATTCGGCGTCGAACCGGACCAGGGCTTCGAGGACGCAGGGGGCGCCGCGCACGTCGTCCCAGGCGCGCGCGGCCTCGCCCGGCGCGTCGATCCGCACCTGGCCCTTGCCGTCATAGCCGAAGCGGCGCGTCTTGAGGATGGCGGGGGTGCCGATTTGCGCGAGGGCGTCGTCGAGCCCGGCCCGATCGTCGACCGGCGCGAACGGCGCGGGCCGGCCGCCATGGCGCTGGACGAACGCCTTCTCGCCGAGCCGGTCCTGGGCCGTGTCGAGCGAGTCGACCGATGGATAGACCTTGACGATCTCGGCGACCGCGCGGAGCGGCGCCGTCGGGATGTTCTCGAATTCGTAGGTGACGACGTCGACTTCGGCGGCGAAGCGGGTCAGCGCGCCCTCGTCGCCGAACGCACCTTGACTGAATTCCGCCGCGACCTGCGCGGCGACGCTGTCGGCGTCGGGCGCGTAGACGTGGCAGCGATAGCCCAGCTGGGCCGCGGCCAGCGCCAGCATGCGGCCCAATTGGCCGCCGCCGACGATGCCGATGGTGGAGCCGGGCGGGACGATCATTCCGCCATAATCACTCAGGCTGCTCGGCCACGCTGTCGGTCTGCTCCTTGCGCCAGGCTTCGAGCCGGGCGGCGAGCGCCTCGTCGGTCGTCGCCAGGATCGCGGCCGCGAGCAGGCCGGCATTGACCGCGCCCGCCTTGCCGATCGCCAGCGTGCCGACGGGAATGCCGGCCGGCATCTGCGCGATCGAAAGCAGGCTGTCGAGGCCGGCCAGGGCCTTGGTCTCGACCGGCACGCCGAGCACCGGCAGGCGGGTCATCGAGGCGGCCATGCCGGGCAGGTGCGCGGCGCCGCCGGCGCCGGCGACGATCACCTTGAGGCCGCGCCCGGCAGCGCTCCGGGCATAGTCATAGAGGCGGTCCGGCGTGCGGTGGGCCGAGACGACTTTGGTCTCGTGGGCGACGCCGAGCGTATCGAGCGTCTCGGCGGCGTGGCGCATCGTCTCCCAGTCGGAGCGGCTGCCCATGATGATCCCGACAAGAGGAGCTTGATCCGGCATCGCCAACCTTAACCCGCGCGCTTTCCCTCGGCAATCTGCGGACGGCCTCTAAGCACAACGTTAACCTTCCCCTTCTAGATTCGCGGCCATGGCAAGGCGGAAGACCGATCTCGAAGCCGAGCGCGCGCCCGACAAGGAGGCGCGCGAGGCGCTGTTGCGCCTGAACGACGAGAACGCGCTGCTCCGCGCCGCGCTGGCCGAGGCCCGCGCCCGATTGGGCGAGGCCGAGGAGAGCGCCGGCCGCGACCCGCTCACCGCCTTGATGGACCCGCGCCAGTTCGCCCGCGAGCTGGAGCGGGTGCTGAGCCAGGCCGCGCGCCACGGCACCCCGGCAGCGCTCGTCTCGGTCGACCTCAAGGATCTGAAATCGATCAACGACGGCCATGGCCGCGTCGCCGGCGACGCCGCGCTGCGCCATGTCGCGCGGCTGCTGAAAAGCCTGATCCGCGCCAGCGACGTCGCCGCGCGCGGCTGCGGCGGCGCCTTCTCGCTGCTGCTCGACCATCTCGACGCCGATTCCGCGCTCGACACCGCCGAGCGGATCGCCCGCTGCATCGCCGCCCACCCGCTCGACATCGGCCACGCCGTGGTGCCGATCGAAATCTGGGTCAGCGCCGCGACGATCATGCCCGGCGACACGGTCGAGGAAGTGATACGCCGCGCCGCCCGCAACCGCGAGCGCGTCAAGGAATTCTAGACCGCTTCAGCGGTCCTTCAAAAAATAGCGTTCGACCGCGTTTAGCCCTTCATCGAGTTCGTAGACGATCGGCTCGCCGGTCGGGATTTCGAGCGCGACGATCTCCTCGTCCGGGATGTTCGAAAGGTGCTTGACCAGCGCCCGCAGCGAATTGCCGTGGGCGCAGATCAGCACGCGCCGGCCGCGGCGCAGCTCGGGGGCGATCCGGTCCTGCCAATAAGGCAGGACGCGGGCGATCGTATCCTTGAGGCTTTCGTGGGTGGGGATCTTCACCCCGGCGTAGCGGCGGTCATCGGCGAGGTCGAATTCGCCGCCCGGCGCCATCGCGGGCGGGGGCACGTCGAACGAGCGGCGCCAGATCCGCACCTGCTCGGCGCCATGCCTGGCCGCGGTTTCGGCCTTGTCGAGGCCGGTGAGGCCGCCATAATGGCGCTCGTTGAGCCGCCAATGCTTTTCCTCGGGCAGCCACAGCCGGCCCATCGCCTTGAGAACGATATGCAGCGTCTCGATCGCCCGGGTCTGGACGCTGGTGAAGCAGATGTCGAAATCGCAACCTTCGGCCGCGAGTAGCTCGCCCGCCCGCTTGGCCTCTTCCTCGCCCTGCGGCGTCAGATCGACGTCCCACCAGCCGGTGAAGCGATTCTCGAGGTTCCAGGCCGACTGGCCGTGGCGGATCAGGACGAGCTGCGGCATTGCGATCTGCTCACTCGGAGTGAGAGTTTTTGCTTGTTACTCCGCATGGCGAATCGAATAGCCGATCACAAATGGGTCTTCGTCCGCCACGCATTGAAGCTTTGGAGCTCGTCGCGCTTGGGGCGCGTCCGCCAAATAGCAGTTCGCGATGGCCTCGACGATCAGGCCACAAGTCCGAAGCAGTGCGCTTTGGTCGTCGATCGGCAGAACGGACGAGGGGACGCAAACCGCCTCCCCGCCAGGGTTGATAAACTCGGCCGAATCTTCCGGGGTTATTTGTCCCTCCTGCCTGAAGCGGCTCGCCCATTGCGGGGACGGGGTGGTAAAGAAAGCGATCCCGAACGATGACAAGACCCGCTTCACCTCAACCCAAAAATCGCGGTCGTTGAATGGATCGCCCAAGCTAGCGATCAGAACGTCAACCGAGCCCGACGCCAAGCCCGTCGCCTGAGCCGAGGCAAGCGCTAACGTCGCTCCTTGGTGCGCATATTCACGCGAATAGGAAAGCATGGTGGGCGAGGAGTCCAAGAGGACGAGCTCCGATATTCTCGACGTCCAATCGGGAAACAGCACAGGCACCGAAGCACGCCCGGCTCCCACTTCAACAACAAGATTGGCTGTCAGGGTCGGGGGCAGCAATGCGCCAAGCAGCCGAATGCTTCCTTCCCGGAAGGCCGCGCAGGTCGGGTGAAGCACGGCGTCATAATAATGACCCGCTACATCTTCATAGCCAACGAGCGGGATCTCAGGCTCCGGGGTTGATCTCAGCTGCATATGTCTTGAGTTCGTTTCGTAGTGCCTGAATCTTGCTCATGAGCAAATGGCTTTGGACCGCCGCAGCGGCGGCTATCTTGGCAGCCTCGAGGGCGGCCTCATTCCCAAAGGCGTTCTTGGCCGTAGAATCTGCAAAAAAGAGCGCAATGGGCGCCCCCTCCTGAGCCGAGGAACTCGTCTCCCGCAATACGCAGCAAATGTAGGAAAAACGCTGGCGGGTAGGCTCCGTCGCCTCCCCCTGCGTCATGCCCCATAGCTTGATCAGGTCCTCCCGGGTATCGGCTGCCTCGCCTTCGGCAAGATGTTGTTCCATCCTCCAGGTGCGACCGATGATTCCAAAGCGAGTTGAAAACACTCTGCCAGCCGTGGGGCGTCCATCGCGCGGATAATAGTCAACGATCTGCCACAGATTCTCCTTAAATAGTACGTCTTCGATATATATGGTGCAGCGGAGATCGGCAACCTGGTCTAGCTTTATTTTGGTATTATTGTTTATAATGATCTCCGCGTCATTCACGAATGATTTCAAATTACTATAAACGTCAAATCGACTAGTAAGCCTATTTAATTCGCGATTCGCCTTCTGGCGAAATGCCTGGAATGTCTCATCGGCCGACGCATTTAGCTGCTTCGCAGCTTCAGACGTGAATTCAACTTCTGCATCCCCGAACTTCAGCTTTTTCGTTCTGCCCCAAATCGCCCCAAAGGACAGAGCTAGCGTTCGAGAGCCTAAGACCAAGAAGGCTACGATGAGGACAACAGCGGGCCAAGTCAAAGCCACAAGAATACCGACGAGCCAAGCGACAAGAGCGGCGATTGGTTGGAGGGCCGCAACCAAGTCTCCGACTCCCTGCGTCACTTGGCCTGTCGGGATCAACCCGAGAAGCGAAGCAAGGAAGGCAACCGCAAGGAGGATGCACACCACAGAGAGGGTCAGGCCCACGTTGGAGGCGGCAAAATCACGGACTCTCGGTGGAATGCTCACATTCGTTACCGCTCAGAATTCCCTACCTGTCACTCAGTTCGATAGGCTCAGACATCCGCTGATGACAATGGCATTCGAGCAATCGCTAGGGCCCGCGCCCCACCATTCCCGCTTATGGCATCAGCCTCGGCGATATTCGCCGATCCGGTCGATCACCGCGTGAAGCGCGTCGAGGCAGGCGTGGGCGAGCAGCCGGCTGCGGTCGGGCGACCAGCCGTGGACCGGATCGGGCAGGTCGGCATTGTCCTTGAACGGCATTTCCAGGGTCATCGACACCGCGCCGTAGCGCTCGGCGAGCTGGGCGGTCGACATCGACAGATTGGCCTGGCCCGGGGCGGGCACCTCATAGCCCTTGTCGGTCTGGAAATCGGGGCTCGCCGCGAGCAGCGCCGCCGAGAACGCGTCGAACAGATCCTGCTGCTCCTGCTTCCAGGCGGGGATGCCTTCGAAGCCGGCGAGGAAATTGGCGGCGATCGCCTCGTCGCCATGGACGTCCATCGCGAAATCGACGCCGGTCCGGTCCATCTCATTGCGGACGTGGAACACCTCCGGACTCTTCTCGAGGCTCGGCGCGTGCCATTCGCGATTGAGGTTCACGCCAACCGCGTTGGTCCGCAAATGGCCGCGGAAAGAGCCGTCAGGGTTCATATTGGGGACGATGTGAAAGGTTGCCTTGTCGCGCAGCCGGCGCGTCACCGGGTCGGATTCGTCGAGCAGCCGCGCGAGCGCGCCCTCCATCCACCATTCGGCCATCGTCTCGCCGGGATGCTGGCGGGCGTAGAGCCAGACCTGCAGCGGGCCGCCGTCCAGCCGGAAATAGTCGAGCTCGCGCCCGTCCAGGGTCCGGCCGAGCGAGCCATAGGCCACGCCCGGGGCGGCGGCGACCTCGGCGACGAGATCGTGGTGCCGCTCCATCGTGTAGGGCGCGAAATAGGCGATCCAGATGCTGTCCGAGGGCGGCGTGACGCCGATCGTCAGGACGCCGTCGGCATAGGAGGTGTCGACGCGCCGCCACTCCTCGCGATCCTCCGACAGGCAGGCCTGGTAGCCGTCCCAGCCCATCGGGTAAGCGGCGCCGGCGCAGTTCACGATGCGCAGCGTGACGGCGCGGCCGCCGCCGCCGGTCAGCCGGAAATAGAACCATTGGTAGAAATCGGACTGGTGGTCCTGGACGATCTCAAGGTCCACGCGGTCGCCGTCGATGGCGACCGTACGAATGTTGCCGCCATCGAAGGCGCTCGAAACTGAAAGGGTCATTGTGTCCTTTGGGAAAGCGAATCAGCGCACTCTGATAGTGCGGCCCGACTCTCCGGGGAAGTCCCGAAACAACGCCGCCGCGAGCCGGTCCGCGGCCGCGGCGCGCGAGGCCAGCGGGGAGCCGCCGCGCGCCTCCAGCTCGGCGCGGCCTTCCCAGGCGACAGTGGCGTCCGAGCGGCGCTGGATGCGCACGCTCAATTGGGTCGCGACGACCTGGCTCGGGCGATAGCCCGCGACCGGGACCGTGCCGCCGACGCCGACGCCGACGCCGCCGTGCCGCCCGTAGCTGCCGCCGCCGACGCCGACGCCGATGCTGAGGCCGCCGCCGCGCCGTCCTTCGCGCACCGCCTGCTCGACGCGGACCACGACGACCTGCTCGGTACGGCCGTTGCGCCGCTCGACCGCCCAGCCCAGCCGGGCGAGCTCGCGCTCGACCGAGGCCGCGATCTGGTCGAATTCGAGGCTGCTCGCATCGGCCGGGTCGGCCGGCTCGACCGCGATCGGGCCGCGCGCGATCGGCTGGCCGAGGTGGAAGCGGGTGACCGAGACCGCCGAGGACGGCCCGCCGCCCATCTCCATGGCGCAGCCGGGGACGAGCAGAAAAGCGGCCAGCGCGCCCAGTCGTGATGCGAATTTGTTCATGGCGTACCTCGTTCCTGTCTCGTCCTCGGCGAAGGAGACTGTATAGGATGTGTAACGAGTTTAACCCGATTTTGCTGCATCGGACAGCTGGGAGTGTGAATGGCTGACGCGAGGGTGCCAGTGCTGGTGACGGGCGGCGCCGGTTATATCGGCAGTCACGCCGTGCTCGCTCTGCTCGACGCCGGCTGGCCGGTGGTCGTGATCGACGACCTGTCGACCGGATTCGACTGGGCGGTGCCGGCGGGCGCGGCCTTCGTGCAGGGGGATATCGCCGATTCGGCGCTCGTCGCCGGCCTGATCGCCGAGCACGGAATCGGCGCGATCCTGCATTTCGCCGGATCGGTGGTGGTGCCGGATTCGGTCGCGCGGCCGCTCGCTTATTATGAGAACAACACCGTCAAGAGCCGCGCCCTGATCGAGAGCGCGGTAACCGGGGGCGTCCGCCATTTCATCTTCTCCTCGACCGCGGCGGCCTACGGCATCCCCGAATCGGTGCCGGTCGCGGAAGGCGCGCGGGCCGCGCCGATCAACCCCTATGGCTGGTCGAAGCTGATGACCGAGCGGATCCTGACCGACGCCGCCGCGGCGCATCCATTGAACTTCTGCATCCTGCGCTATTTCAACGTCGCCGGCGCCGACCCCGAGGGGCGCGCGGGCCTCTCCACCCGGGGCGCGACCCATTTGATCAAGGTCGCGGTCGAGGCCGCCTGCGGCAAGCGCGGCCATGTCGACATTTACGGCACCGACTTCGACACCCCCGACGGCACCGGCGTGCGCGACTATATCCACGTCACCGACCTCGCCGCCGCTCATGTCCGCGCGCTCGAGCGGCTGATCGCGCGGCCGGCGGAGAGCCTGTTGCTCAATTGCGGCTACGGCCACGGTTATTCGGTGCTGGAGGTGCTCGATGCCGTCGACCGCGTCACCAACCGCAGGATCGAGCGCCGGATGGCGCCGCGCCGCCCCGGCGATCCGGGCGCGGTGATCGCCGACAACCGGGCGATCCTGGCGGCGCTCGACTGGCGCCCGGAGCGCGACGATCTCGACACGATCGTCGCCGACGCGCTCGCCTGGGAGCGCAAGCTCGCCGCGCGCGGCTGAAATTATCTGCCCCGCCCCGGCCGCCGCGGAGCAAAAGCATGGCGCCCGCCCGCGCGCCGGGGCGCAAAGGTGCAAAATTGTGAGTCAGCCATTGCGGCAAGCCGCCGCTTTTGGTCTCATCCGGACTCCATGATTCGCAACAAGGGGGATGAACGGATGAAACGCCTTTCCACGGCTCTCGCCGCGGCCGGCCTGGCGGCGCTGGGCGCGTGCGGCAGCAGCGCCACCAACAACGCCGCCGCCAGCGACAATGTCAGCGATACCTTCAATGTCGCCCCCGACGACCTCACCGCCAACGACCTTGCCGGCAACGAGACGGGCAACGCGGCCGATGCCAACGCGTCGGCCGACGCCAATGCGAGCGGCAACGCGCAATAGCGACCCCCACCGCTGAGGTCTCCCTGGGTTGAAGCGGTCGACTGGGCTCCCGGCGCATACAGCGCCGGGAGCCGCTTTCGTCACGCGATCCGCAGCGGATAGGCGGTGGTGCTCTTGACCCGCTCCATCGCGAAGCGCGAGGTGACGTTCTTCAGCGGCACCTCGGCGATCAGCCGGCGGTAGAAATCGTCATATTCGGCCATCGAGCTGACCGCGACCCGAAGCAGATAGTCGACGTCGCCGGCCATCCGGTAAACCTCCATCACCTCGGGCATCGCCCGCACCGACGCGGCGAAGCGGGCAAGCCATTCGCCCGAATGGTCGCCGGTCTCGATCTCGACGAATACCGTGAGGCCGAGCCCGACCGCCTCGGGGTCGAGGATCGCGACCCGCCGCGCGATCACGCCCTGCGCCTCGAGCTTCTGGATGCGGCGCCAACAGGGGGTCTGGGAGAGATTGACCCTGCCCGCCACCTCGGCGACGGTAAGCGAGGCGTCCTCCTGGAGGATGGCGAGGATCCTGAGGTCGGTGCGGTCCATCGTCGGATGATTGCACAAACGGGCAGGATCTTCCAAGCCAGGGCTTCAAAAGCGGGCTTCGCAGCATAATTTGCTCCCGTCGCCCGAAGGCTGATGAAGGCTGATATCGTCAAGCCGATCGAGGAGGCCGGGCCGAAACGGCGCAGGTCCTACAAAAATCCGCGGGTGCCGCAGGGCGGGTAGCCGTCAAGGCAATAGGCCAGACCGAAGAGCAAATCCCACGCCGCGTGAACTTCCAAGGCCAGCAGCGCCGCAAACAGCAGCACGGCCGCACACACAATCAGCGCTATCCGCCTGACCCATGCCACCTCACCGACCTGCCACAAGGATCGGCAGCCACCAAGGCGCGAATATCAAACCGGCGCACCCGCACAAGGCGCGCCGCGCTTGACTTGAGAGGGCTGTCCCCCTAGGTGGGCGCCTCGCATTTCAGCAACAGCATCGTACAGAAACAGGCAGGCGTTCCAGGCCATGAAGATCCGCAACTCCTTGAAGTCCCTCAAGTCGCGCCACCGCGACTGCCGCGTGATCCGCCGCCGGGGCCGCACCTACGTGATCAACAAGACCAACCGCCGCTTCAAGGCGCGCCAGGGCTGATCCGCGCGTGACCGCGAGCGCCGTCGTCTTCGACGTCGGCAACGTCCTTTACGGCTGGGATCCCGACGCGTTCCTCGTCCGGCAGATCGCCGACGATCGGGAGCGGCTGCAATTCATCGAGGACGTCGATCTCTACGGCTGGCACGAGACGCTGGACGGCGGCCGGCCCTATGCCGAGGCGGCGGCCGAATTGAACGAGAAATTCCCGCATTATGCGGAGCTGATCGCCGCCTGGAGCGACCGCTTCGGCGAGACGGTAACGGGGCCGGTGCCGGGCGTCCACGCCATTGTCGAAGCGCTCGATGCCAAGGGCATTCCCCTGTTCGCGATCACCAACTTCTCGGCCGACTTCTGGCCGACCTTCTTCGCGAAGGAGCGCGCTTTCCTCGGCCGCTTTCGCGACATCGTCGTCTCCGGCGAGGTCAAATTGCTGAAGCCCGATCCGGCGATCTACTATCTCGCCCTCGACCGCTTCCGGCTGCGCCCCGCCGAGGCGCTGTTCATCGACGACCGCGCGATCAACGTCGAGGCGGCTTTGGCGGTCGGCATGGCGGCGCATCTCTTCACCGACGCGGACGACCTGCGCGCGCGGCTGGAGGCGGAAGGTCTGCTCTGAACCCAATCCCGTCATCCTGACGAAAGTCAGGATCCATGAACGTCGTCGCGCCAAGTTCGCGCAATCCGTGTTCATGGATCCCGGATCAAGTCCGGGATGACGATAAGGGGAACCGGCGGTCGCGCTCATGCTTTGGTTCGGGCGTGAGACAACGGTGGCCCGAAAAGCTCTGGATCGTCCGCCACGGCCAAAGCGCCGGCAATGTCGCGCGCGACGCCGCCCATGAGGCCGGGCTCAGCGTCATCGACATCGCCGTACGCGACGTCGACGTTCCGTTGAGCGAGCTTGGCCGCGACCAGGCGGCGGCGCTCGGCCGCTGGTTCGCGGCGCTTCCCGAAGCGGAAAGGCCCGAGGTCGTCCTTTCCTCGCCTTATGTCCGCGCTCGCCAGACCGCGACCCTCGTCTGCGAGCAGGGCGGGGTCACCGAAAAGGCGCGCCAGCCGATCGTCGACGAGCGCCTGCGCGAGCGCGAGTTCGGCGTGTTCGACCGCCTCACCGCCAACGGCATCCGCCAGAAGCATCCCGACCTTGCCGAGCACCGCGGCCGCCTGGGCAAATTCTATTTCCGCGCGCCGGGCGGCGAGAGCTGGGCCGATGTGATCCTGCGTTTGAGGAGCGCGCTCGACACGATCAGCCTTCACCATGCCGACCGGCGGGTGCTGATCGTCTGCCATCAGGTTGTGGTGCTGTGCCTGCGCTACATCCTCGAGGAGCTCGACGAGGCAAGTATCCTGGCAATCGACAGGGAAGCCGACGTCGTCAATTGCGGCGTCTGCGAATATGAGTTCGAACCCGACGACGCCAAAAACTGCGTGCCGCGCCTCACCCGCTACAATTTCGCGGCGCCTTTGATCGAGCAGGCGGCGCCGGTCACCGCCGAGCCCGACGCGATGGTCGCGACGCGATGAGCGGACCCGTCCGGCTCGACGCCGAGCTGCTGAAATCCCTCCCGCTCCCGCGCCTCGCCGAAGATGGCGACAAGGAGGATCGCGGACGCGCGCTGATCGTCGCCGGCAGCCGCGAGCTGCCCGGCGCCGCGATCCTCGCCGGCGTCGCCGCGTTGCGCGCCGGCGCGGGCAAGCTCCAGATCGTCACCGAAGAAAGCGTCGCCGTCGCGATCGGGATCGCCGTCCCCGAGGCGCGGGTCATCGCCGGATCGCCGCTGCCGCACGTGCCGGACGCGCAATCCGTGACCCTGGGCTGCGGCATGGAACACGGTCCGGCGCTCGACCGGCTGCTGGCCGAATTGCTCGATTGCGAGACCGGGGTGCCGCTGGTGCTCGACGCGGCGGCATTGGGCTGCCTCGCCGACAGGGAAGCCGAGGTGCGCGGCCGGCGCGGCGGAGTCGCCCTGCTGCCCCATTCCCGGGAGATGGCGCGCCTGCTCGAATGCGAGGCGGAAGAGGTCGAGATCGACCCGCTGACCGCGGTGCGCCGCGCCGCCAAGCGCTACGAAGCGGTGGCGCTGGTCAAGGGCCGCTGGAGCTTCATTGCCGCGCCGGACGGGCGCGCCTTCTGCTTCGAGGGCGGCGGGGTGGGCCTCGCCACCTCGGGCTCGGGCGACGTGCTGGCGGGGCTCGTCGGCGGCCTCGCCGCGCGCGGCGCCGACGCGCTGACGGCGACGCTCTGGGGCGTCTGGCTGCACGGCGAGGCGGGCCGGATATTGACGGAGCGGGTCGGCCGCGTCGGCTTCCTCGCCCGCGAAATCGCGGATCTGGTGCCCGGCCTGCTGAAGGAGACAGTTACCTAACTGTCCCTAGGTCCGGTGCCGGTCGAGCTCGTCGCCGATCAGCCGGGCGACGTGGACGACGTTGGTCGAGCCCGGCACGCCGAACGGGACGCCGGCGGTGACGATGATCCGGTCGCCGGCTTTGGCGAGCCCGTGGCGCAGCGCCATCCGCTTCGATTTGCCGACCATTTCCTCGAAATTGTGGACGTCGCGGGTGCGCACGGCGTGCGCGCCCCACAGGATGCCGAGCTGCCGCGCCGTGCGCAGCGAGGGGGTCAGCACCAGCAATGGCACGGTCGGCCGCTCGCGCGCCACCCGCCGCGCGGTCGAGCCCGAGCTGGTCAAGCAGACGATCGCCTGGGCGCCGACGGTGCGGACGATCTCGCTCGCCGCGCGGGCGATGGCGTCGTTGGTGGTGGCGTCGGGCAGCGTCTCGGTGAAATGTACGCGGGCATAATGGGTCGGGTCGGATTCGGCGCTGGTCGCGATCCGGTTCATCATCTCGACCGCCTCGCAGGGGTAGAGGCCGGAGGCGCTCTCAGCGGAGAGCATGATCGCGTCGGCGCCGTCATAGACCGCGGTGGCGACGTCCGAGACCTCGGCCCGGGTCGGCGAGGGCGAGGCGACCATCGATTCGAGCATCTGGGTGGCGACCACCACCGGCCGGCCCATCCGCCGCGCCGCCTCGACGATCCGCTTCTGCAGCGGCGGCACCTCCTCGGGCGGCAGCTCGACACCCAAATCGCCGCGGGCGACCATCACCGCGTCGGCCAGCTCCAATATCCCCTCGAGCCGGTCGATCGCCGCCGGCTTCTCGATCTTGGCAAGCAGATTGGCCTTGCCGCCGATCAGCCGGCGCGCTTCGGCGACGTCCTCGGGCCGCTGGACGAAGGAAAGCGCGATCCAGTCGACGCCCTGCTCGAGCGCGAAAACGAGGTCGGCGCGGTCCTTGTCGGTCAGCGCGGCGAGCGGCAGCACCACGTCAGGGACGTTGAGGCCCTTGTTGTTGGAGATCGTGCCGCCGACCTCGACCTTCGTCTCGATCCGGTCGGCCGTGACCCTGATCACCCGGAAGACGAGCTTGCCGTCGTCGACCAGCAGGCGCGCCCGCGGCTTCACCGCGTCGAAAATTTCGCGGTGGGGGAGGCTGGCGCGGGTCGCATCGCCCGCTTTGTCGTCGCGGTCGAAGACGTAGGTCTGACCGGCCTTCAACTGCGCCTTGTCGCCCTTGAACCGGCCGACCCTGAGCTTGGGCCCCTGCAGGTCGGCGACGATCGTCGTCGGCCGCTGGAGCTCGGCCTCGAGCGCGCGGATCGCGGCGATCCGCTTGGCATGGTCGGCGTGGGTGCCGTGGCTCATGTTGATCCGGAACGCGTCCGCGCCGGCCTCGGCGAGGCGGCGGATCATCGCCGGGCTGTCCGACGCGGGGCCCAGCGTGGCGAGGATCCTCACCTTGCGGCTGCGCGGGACGAACCGGCTCGACGTCTCTCTGGTCGGCATGGGAGCGGCAATAGCCGCTCCGAGCGTCAGTTCAACCCGCGAGGCCGCGCTCCTCCATATAGGCGTTGGTGAAGACGGCGCGATCGGCCGGGTCGGGCAGCAATTGCTTGCGGGCGTCGAGCCACTTGCCGACATTGGCGCCATAGGCCTTGTCGAGGCGAGCCTTGGTGTAGGAATTCACCTTCCCCCAATGTTGGGTGTAGGGGATGTTGTTCTGCTCGAGCGTCTCCGCCGCCTTGGCGAAGAAGGCGACGCTCTGATCGTTGAATATGCCGTCGAGGCTGACCACCATCGTCGTCGGAAAGCGGGTGAAGGCGAACAACGCCGGCGAGGGCTTGACGAAACGGCAGCCGAACACGAGCGGCGCCGGATGCTGCTTCATCAGCGCGTCGAGCAGGTCGAGCGTCTTCACCGCGTCGGTCAGCGCAACCGCGACGCTGCCGCTGCCGACCTTGAGCTGCGGCGGCTTGTAGCCGAACATCTCGCCGCGCGTGGCGGTCTTCGTCGCGCTGTCGATCGTCCCCTGGGCGAGCTTGAAGAAGGAGGGGATCAGCCCCGGGAACAGCTTCAGCACCTCGCCGACGACGCTGAGACCATCATAGCCCGGTCCGATCTTCCCTTCCTTGAGGGTATAATCGAAAACATGGCTCGGATCCCACTTGAGCTTGTACATCGCGTTGATCATCGCGTCCTTGGAATGGGGGTTGATGACGACCTGCAGGAAATTGAGCGCACCCTTGCCCTTGAGTTTGGGGTGCTTTTCCGGATCGAGGGTCGCGATGAGGTTGCGGAGATCCTGGTCGATCGCCACCGGCGCGTGGGTTTCCGCGCGCAGCAGGAAACGCGGGCTGGTCTCGATCACCACCGCGTGGATCACGCCCATGCTGCCGAAGGAGAGCACCGCCGCGTTGAACAGGTCGTCGTCGCGCAGCGGGGTCGCGCCGATCGCCGCCGCGAAGGCGGGCTTCAGCACCGGATAGGAGGCGCGTTCCAGCAGGAATTGCTTGTCGGGGCCGGCAAGAAGATGGATCGCGACGATATGATCGTGCAACGGGCCGAAATCCATGACCGAGCCGTGGGTGCCGGTCGAAGTCGCGCCGACGATGGTCTGGCCGTTGGCGGCGCCGCTGGTCCACAAAGAGCGCTGCCATTTGTCGCTTTCCAGCAGCTTGTTCACCTCGGCGACGAGCGTGCCGCACTGGAACAGGAACAGGCCCGGCCTTTTCTCGGCGCTTCCCTTGTAGCCGGGGTCGAGATTGCCCTCGTTGATCTTGATCCAGCCTTTCAGCCGGCTGGTGTCGAGCACGACGCCCTCGGTCACCGGAGCGTGCGACAGCGACCAGGTGCTGCCGACGGCGCGCAGCCTGACCTTGCGCTCCTTCGCCGCCTTGATCGCGACCTGGATGTCTTTGGCGCAGTCGATCAGGATCTGCGCATTGGTGTCGGGATTGGTCGGGGGATAGAAGGGCGTGTAGGTGCCCGCAAAGGCCTGGCTCACCGTCTTGTGCCAGTTCTCCCAGGGCTTGGCGGCGGCGGCGAATTTCAGGTTCGCGGTTTCGGGCCAGGGCGCCGGCATGTCAGGCGTCCCCGCTGGTGTTGATCTCGCCGCCTCCCGGCTGCGGCTGCGTCGCGCAGCGATAGTGGACGGTCGCCGGCGCGTAGAGGCCGAGCGTCAGCCACGCCAACAGACCCTCGCCGAAATTGCGGGTCACCCGCACGATCGCCAGCTGCTCGCCGGGGCCGCAGTCGCTGGCGATGATTTGCGGAGGGGCGGCGCCGGTGCCGCCCGCGATCGAGACCTGGCTCCTGTCGCGCTCCTGGCCGGCATAGCGCGGCTCGGCCGCGACCACGAGATATTGGGCGCAGCCCGCGGTCATCAGGAGCAGGCCGCACAGGCCGGCGTGCCTCAACTGCTTCATGGTCCCCCCGCTATTTGCTCGTTTCTTCCGCGAGTCGTGACGTTTCAGTCTATTCCTCCCGCTTCTGCCTGTACAGCTTGGCGCGCGCATCCCTGCCCGCAACCGGCTTGAGGCGGCCGCGCCTTATGCGTACAGCCGGCCGCTCACATCCGAATCCGAAGGAGCATGAATTGGCGGAAGGAAGCATTGCGGCCGACGAACTGCGGCTGCTGATCGAGCGGATCGAACGGCTCGAGGAAGAGAAGAAGGCGATCGCCGACGACGTCCGCGACGTCTATGGCGAAGCCAAGGCGCGCGGCTACGATCCCAAGACGATGCGGACCGTGGTGCGTTTGCGGAAGATGGAGAATCACGCGCGCCAGGAGGCGGAGGCGCTGCTCGACACCTACAAGGCCGCTTTGGGCCTTGGCTGAGCGCGGCTGACGGGAAAGGGTGAACGGCGATGGCCGGCCACAGCAAATATAAGAACATCATGTACCGCAAGGGCGCGCAGGACAAGAAGCGCTCGGCGATGTTTTCCAAGCTCGCCCGCGAGATCACTGTCGCCGCCAAGATGGGCACGCCCGATCCGGACATGAACCCGCGGCTGCGCGCCGCCGTCAACGCCGCCAAGGCGCAGTCGATGCCCAAGGACAACATCCAGCGCTCGATCGACAAGGCCGCCGGCGGCGACGCCGAGAATTACGAGGACATCCGCTACGAGGGCTTCGGCCCGGGCGGCGTCAGCCTGGTGGTCGAGGCGCTGACCGACAACCGCAACCGCACCGCCACCAACATGCGCACCGCCTTTTCCAAGAATGGCGGCAATCTGGGCGCGTCGGGATCGGTGACCCACGGCTTTTCGCGGCTCGGCCTGATCGAATATCCGGCGTCCGCCGGCGACGCGGAAACGGTGTTCGAGGCCGCGATCGAGGCTGGCGCCGAGGATGTCGAATCGGACGACGACGGCCACGAGATCTGGACTGCGGTCGACGATCTTCACGAAGTCGCCCGCGCCCTCGAAGCGGCCCTTGGCGAAGCGGAAAGCGTCAAGCTCGCCTGGCGCCCCCAAAGCGCGGTCGCGGTCGGCGAGGGCGACGCCGAGCAGCTCATGAAGCTGGTCGACGCGCTCGAGGAGGATGACGACGTCCAGACCGTCTGGGGCAATTACGAAGTCCCGGAAGAGGTGCTAGAGAAGCTCGGGTGAGGCGCCGCGAAGGGGAGGGCTGACATGTTGATCATCGGCCTCGACCCCGGCCTCGGCTGCACCGGCTGGGGGGTGATCGCGGCCGAGGGCAATCGCCTCAGCCATGTCGCCAACGGCCAGGTCCGGACCGACCCGAAGCAGGCGCTGCCGGCGAGGCTGGTGCGGCTCGAGGAGGAATTGGGGCGGGTGATCGACGCCCATGGCCCGGCCGAGGCGGCGGTCGAGGAGGTGTTCCTCAACGAGAATCCGCAATCGACCTTGAAGCTCGGCCAGGCGCGGGGCGTCGTCCTGCTCGCCGCCGGCCGGCGCGGGCTCGCGGTCGGCGAATATGCGCCGCGGCTGGTCAAGAAGGCGGTGGTCGGCAGCGGCGCCGCCGAGAAGGTCCAGGTCCACGCGATGGTCCAGCGGCTGCTGCCGTCCGCGAAGATCGCCGGCGCCGATGCGGCCGACGCGCTCGCGGTCGCGATCACCCACGCCCATCATCTCGCCTCGCGGCGCGCGCTCGGGAATGCCGCATGATCGCCAAGCTGCGTGGGCTGCTCGACGGCTTCGGCGCCGATTTCGCGGTGATCGACGTCAATGGCGTCGGCTATCTCGTCTCGGCCTCGACCCGGACGCTCTCGGCCCTGGGTGCGATCGGCGAGGAGGTCGTGCTCCACACCGAAATGCTGGTCGCCGAGGATATGATCCGGCTGGTCGGCTTTTCGACCGCCGCCGAGCGCGACTGGTTCCGCCTCCTGATCTCGGTCCAGGGGGTCGGCGCCCGGGTTGCGCTGGCCATTCTCTCTGCGCTCTCGGTCGACGAGGTCCACCGCGCGGTGGCGAGCGGCGACATTCAGATGATCGGCCGCGCCCAGGGCGTCGGCCCCAAGCTCGCCCAGCGCATCGTGCATGAACTCAAGGACAAGGCCGGCAGCGTCGCGCTCGGCCCCGGCGGGCCCGCCATCCCCGCCGGCAGCCACGCCCGGGACGCGCTCTCGGCGCTCGCCAATTTGGGTTTCCGCCCGTCCGAAGCCGCCGCCGCCGTCGCCAGGGCCGAAGCCGAGGTCGGGCCGGACGCCGGCCTGGACCTCCTTGTCCGCACCGCGCTCAAGAAAGCGGCGCGCTAGAAACACTTAACTTTTCCGCGCTACGCCGATCGCGAAGGAGAGGGCAGGCATGCTCGGCATGGGCTTTTCGCGCGCGCTGACGGAGAGCGGGTTCCAGCACCGCGCGACGGCGGTCGGCGGCGGCCGCGTCGTCTATCGGCTCGCCGACGGCTCCGGCCACGTCGCTCTCGACGCCGACGAATGGGACGCTCTTGGCGAACATTTCCGGGCGGAAGCCCGCCCGGTCGGCCGGACGACGACCTGGCTCTCCATCGGTCTGTTTCCCGCGGTCTTCGTGTTCGGCATGACGATCGGGCAGATTCTGCCGGGCGCGGGGATTCTGATCCTCGCCGGGATTCTCCTCGGCCCGCTCGCCATCTATCTGTGGCAGTCCTACCGGATCAAGCACATCGCGCGCGCGATCGAAAAAGAGCTGGCCCGCCTGCCGCGGGCGGTGGCGCCGCCGGCTCCGCCCGGGCGCCCGCCGCGCTGGCTCGAGATCGCCTGCATCCTGCTGGTCGGGCCGGGGCTGATCGTTCAGGTCTATGGCAGCTTCAACCCCACTGCCTTCCGCAACACGCCGTGGACGGGCATGCACCTTGGATGGGGAGGGATAGCGGGCTTCGCCGTCCTCGGCGCGATGCTGTTCTATCGCTGGCGGGCGGCCCGCGATGCGCCGCCCGGCGTCCCGGACCAGGAGCGGGAAGGCCGCCGGTCGGACGTGATCATGCGGGCCCGCGGAGGCGGACCCTAAGCGAAATCGCGCCGAACGCTCGACTTGGCGCCATGAGGGCGGCTAAGCATCGGCTCGCCCGATGACCGACCCTGACCGCCTGACCACGCCGAACCGCCGCCCCGAGGATCTCGACGCCACGCCCGATCTCGCGCTCAAGAAAGCGGCGCGATGAGCCTCGGGCGTCTGCTGCGGAGCTCGTTCAGCCGCTATGGGATCGCGGTCATGGGGCTGGCCGTCGGTTGCGCTCTGGGCCTTGCCGGGATTGTGGCCGTCGGTACGGGCCATGTCGGCGGAGGCCTCGTCGCGCTGCTCGGGACGATGGTCATCGCCCTCGCCTTCGAAGAGTGGAGCCGCTGCCCCGCCTGCGGCAAGCCGCCGATCGTTCGCGAGGGCCACAATCGCGACCGGCTCGTGTCGATGTTCGCCCGGCGCCATCGCTGGTGGCCTGAAACAACGTGTTCCGACTGCGGAACGCCGCTAAACGTCGGCCGGGATGACTGACCCCGACCGCATCACCACGCCCGAGCGCCGGCCCGAGGACGTCGACGCGGCGCTGCGGCCGAAGACGCTCGACGAATTCGTCGGGCAGAAGGCGGCGCGCGACAATCTGCGCGTGTTCATCGAGGCCGCCAAAGGGCGCGGCGACGCGCTCGACCATGTCCTGTTCTTCGGGCCGCCGGGGCTCGGCAAGACGACGCTGGCGCAGATCGTCGCCCGCGAGCTCGGCGTCGGTTTCCGCGCCACCTCCGGGCCGGTGATCGCCAAGGCGGGCGACCTTGCCGCCCTGCTCACCAACCTCGAGGACGGCGACGTCCTGTTCATCGACGAGATCCACCGGCTGGCGCCGCCGGTCGAGGAGATCCTCTATCCGGCGATGGAGGACCGCATGCTCGATCTGATGATCGGCGAGGGGCCGTCGGCGCGCTCGGTCCGGATCGACTTGCCCAAGTTCACCCTGATCGGCGCGACCACGCGGCAGGGGCTGATCACGACGCCGCTGCGCGACCGCTTCGGCATCCCGGTGCGGCTGACCTTCTATTCGGAGGGCGAGCTCGAGCAGGTCGTCCGCCGCGCGGCGCGGCTGCTCGGCCTCGCCCTCACGGAGGACGGCGCCAGGGAGGTGGCGCGCCGCGCCCGGGGAACCCCGCGCGTCGCCGGCCGGCTGCTGCGCCGGGTCCGCGATTTCGCCCAGTCGGCCGGCGATGCCGAGGTCGACGCCAGGGTCGCCGACGCGGCGTTGACCCGGATGGAGGTCGACCAGCTCGGCCTCGACGCGATGGACCGGCGCTATCTGACGATGATCGCCGACATCTACCAGGGCGGTCCGGTCGGCGTGGAGACGCTCGCCGCCGGCCTGTCCGAGCCCCGCGACACGATCGAGGAAGTGATCGAGCCCTATCTGATCCAGCTGGGCCTGATCGCCCGGACCGCGCGCGGCCGCTGCCTCAACGGCCCGGGCTGGACCCATCTCGGCCTGCCTTTGCCCAAAAGCGGGCAATCGGGCCTGTTCGACGGCAAATGAGGGAGGGACGAATGAAGCGGATGATCCTCGCGCTGGCGCTTTGCGCGGCGCCGGCGGCGGCGCAGCCGTCCGCGGCCGCGCCCGCCCCGGTCGACTATGCGAGCGAGGCGAGCTGGCTCTGCCTGCCCGGGCGGCAGGACGCGTGCGGGCGGCCGCTGGCGACCGCCGACCTCAACCCTGACGGCTACGGCCCGGTCACCCTGAGCGCGCCCGCCGCGGCCCCGCCGATCGACTGCTTCTACGTCTATCCGACCGTCTCACGCGATCCCGGCCTCAACTCCGATCTCACCGCCGGGATCGAGGAGCAGGGGGCGGCGGCGGTCCAATTCGCCCGCTTCGCCTCGGTCTGCCGGACCTACGCGCCGATCTACCGCCAGGTGACGCTGGCGGCGATCCCGCGCGCGATCGGCGGCGAAGATCTCGGCGCCAATTTCAACCAGGCCTATGGCGACGTTCGGGCCGCCTGGCATTATTATCTCGACCATTACAATGAAGGCCGGCCGTTCGTGCTGATCGGCCACAGCCAGGGGACGATCCACGCCACCCGGCTGCTCGCCGAAGAGATCGAGAACGGTCCGGCGGCGAGGCGGATGCTCTCGGCGCTGCTGATCGGCTATGCGGTCGAGGTGCCGGAGGGCGGGGTCGTCGGCGGCAGCCTGCACAGGACGCCGCTGTGCACGCGCGCCGGGCAGACCGGCTGCGTCGTCGCCTACATGTCGTTCCGCGCCGCTAGCCCGCCGCCGCTGGGATCGCTGATGGGCCGCGCGACGCATCCCGGCATGACCGCGGGCTGCGTCAACCCGGCCGCCCTGGCCGGCGGCAGCGCCCCGCTCGATGCCTATGTGCTGGCGGCGGTGAGCCAGTTCGGCGGCCCGGTCATCACCTGGTCGTCGACGGGGCCGCCGCCGGCGCCCTTTCTCCATGTGCGGGGGCTGATCTCGGGCGAATGCCGGCACGACGGCCAGGCCGGCTGGCTCGCGATCACCGTCAACGCCGACCCCGCCGACGCCCGCACCGACCAGATACCCGGCGACGTCTATTTCGGGCCGCAGCTCATCCCCGGCTGGGGCCTCCATCTCGGCGACGTCCCGCTCGCGCTGGGCGACCTCATCCGGCTGGTGGGCACCCAGCGCGACGCCTGGCTCAGCGCAGCTCCAGCCAGGCGTAGCGAATGAGGGCGGCGGCGATCGCGACCTCGGTCAGCATGCCGAGCCCGGCGCGCAGCGGCAGCGGCCAGGCGAAGCTGGCGAAATAGAGGCCGATCGCGGCCGCCATCGCGGCCCAGAAACCCGCCTCGATCGCGCGCCGGCGATTGTGCGCGGAGACCTCGTCGTTCATCAGGCTGCGGACCTCGCGCCGCACCAGCAGGCCGCCGCCGGTCGCGAGCATGGCGAGCCAGAGCAGGATCAGCAACGCCCAGGCGATGCCGCGCACGAAATCGGTCGTGCCGGCCGGGTCGAGCGCGCCGAAGAAGGACAAGGCGAGCAGCACGACGGCGGCGATCGCCATCAGCTTGCCGCGGTTGCGGCTGTTGCGGTCCGCCTGGTCGACGGGGGAAAGGGACATCGGGAGACTCCTAATCATCTGACGTGAGGGAAAAGAGCGCTTCGACCGGCTGGCCGAGGGCGCGGGCCAGCTTCAGCGCCAAGGTCGTCGAGGGGACGAACACGCCGTTCTCGACCGTGTTGATGGTCTTGCGGCTGACGCCCACCAGCTCGGCGAGCGCGGCCTGGGTGAGGCCCTGCTCGGTGCGGAGGGCGAGCAGCCGGTTGAAGAGCCGATCAGCCATCCTTGAGCGCGCGCCGCTCGAGCGTGCCGAAGCGTATCACCGCGACGGCGACCGAAAAGGCGAGGATGATGTGGATCGCCTCGCGGCCCTTGACCTCGTCGAACAGGGTCACCGCGTAAAGCCCGACCGCGCTGATCGCCGCCGCCCAGAAGCCGGCGGCATAGGCCCGCATCCGATTGGCGAGGGTGCTTTCGTCCTCCATCAGCGCGCGCACCTTGGCTCCGTGGAAGCGACCGCCGGCAAAGGCTAGCGCGACCAACAGCGCGACCGCCCAGACCAGCCAGGCCGAGATCTTCATCTGGTTGGGAACCGAAGCCGGGTTGCTGTTGGTGAAATAGAGCGGCTGGCCGGCGAGGAAGAGGATGCCGAGGATCGGGAGCATGCGCGCCCGTCTGCGGCTCAGGCGGTCGGCAAGTTGGACGTCGGATTGAGTGGACATTTCGCATCCCTTTTGTGTAACCTGTAGGTGACATGTAACCTACGCGTTACATCCCTGTCAAACGCAAAATCGGCTCGCCTCGTCCGAGGGTGGCAGGACGGGGTTCCCGCCGCGCGCCCGGGTCGGTAGACGCCCCTCGTGAGCGACGTTAACCATCCCTACGAAGGCGCCTTCATCGGCGGCACGCACCACTTCGCGCTGCGCGTCTATTTCGAGGACACCGACGTCGCCGGCATCGTCTATTATGCCAATTACCTCAAATATATGGAGCGGGCGCGCTCGGACATGCTGCGCTGCGCCGGTATCGACCAGCGGGCCGCGCTCGAGCGGGGCGAGGGAGTCTATGTCGTCGCCGAGGCCAATATCAAATATCGCGCTTCGGCGAGGCTCGACGACGACCTGCTGGTGCTGAGCAAGGTCAAGGAGGTGCGCGCCGCCTCCTGCCTCATTCATCAGCGAGTCATGCGCGGTTCTGACATGCTCGCCGACGCGACGATAACGGCCGCCTTCCTCCGCGACGGACGGCCGAAGCGCCAGCCGCGCGCGTGGGTCGAGGCCTTCGAGCGGCTGCGGAAGGAAGAATAGGTGGCAAGTCTGACAAGCTCCACGATGTCGCCGGTCACGCTGTTCCTGCAGGCCGACATCGTCGTCAAAGTGGTGATGGTGGGCCTGCTGCTCGCCAGCGTCTGGACCTGGACGATCATCGTCGGCCAGTGGCTGCGGATGCGCCGCGCGCGCCGCGACAATGAGAGCTTCGAGCGCGACTTCTGGAAAGCCGAGGATATCGACAGCTTCTACGAAAGCCGCGGCAAGGGCGATTTCTCCTCGGCCAAGGTGCTCGCCGCGGGCGTCTCCGAATGGCGCCGCTCGACCGCCGGCAAAAGGGTCGATCGCGAGGGGACTCGCGCGAGGCTCGCCGTCGCCATGGCCGCGGCGGTGACCGCGGAGACCGACAAGCTCGCCTCCCGGCTCAACATCCTCGCCACGGTCGGCTCGGTGGCGCCGTTCGTCGGCCTGTTCGGCACGGTCTGGGGAATCATGCGCAGCTTCACCGATATCGCCGGCGCCCAGAACACGTCGCTGGCGGTGGTCGCGCCGGGCATTGCCGAGGCGCTGTTCGCGACCGCGCTCGGCCTGTTCGCGGCGATCCCGGCGGTGATCGCCTACAATCGCTTCAGCTACGGCATCAACCGGATCGAAGCCCGCCTCCAGCGCTTCGCCGACGGCTTCCACGGCACCTTGTCGCGCGAGCTGGAGACGGAGGCGTAAATGGCGATGGGCCCCATGCACAGCGGCGGGCAGCGCGGCCGCCGCAGCCCGATGGCGGAGATCAACGTCACGCCGATGGTCGATGTGATGCTGGTGCTGCTGATCATCTTCATGGTCACCGCGCCGCTGCTCACCGCCGGCGTCCAGGTCGATTTGCCGGACAGCAAGGCGGCGCCGCTCGAGCAGAACCGCCAGCCGGTGACGATCACGATCGACGGCTCGGGCCAGGTGTTCGTCGACGATGCTCCCGTCGCGCCCGATGCCCTGGCCCCCCGCCTGCAGCAGATCGCCGCCGCCAGCCATGAGCAGGGCGGACCGCGCATCTTCCTGCGCGCCGACCGCGGGCTCGATTACGGCCGGGTGATGGCGGTGATGGGCGAGATCAACCATGCCGGGCTGCGCAAGGTCGCCCTGGTCAACAATCCGCAAGGCGAGGCGCGCTGATGGACCGGACGGAGGCAGCCGGCCTCGGGGTCTCCCTAGCCGGGCATGTCGCCCTGCTTGCCGTGCTGTCGGCGGCTTTGGTCACCGCCAGCCGCGCGCCGGTCACGCCGCCGGCGATGGAGGTCTCCTTCGTCGACGATGTCGGCCTCACTTCGGCCGCGCCCGAACCGTCGCGGCAACCGGCCGCGCCGGCCCAGGCCCCTGAGGTCGGCCCGACCGAAGACGCCGCCCCCGCCCCCGCCGCGCCGGCGGCGGCTCCCAGGCCGGCCGAACCGGCGCCGTCGCCGGCCGCGCCCCAAATCGCGCAGGCACAGCCCAGACCCGCGCCGCCCGCCCCGGCCGGGACCGCGCGGGCCACCCGCCGTCCGGGCCTCGGCGACCTCGACCCGCGCAGCTTCGGCCGCGACCCGGCGGCGCGCTCGGTGAGCCCGCCGGCGGCGGTGATGAGCGCGCAGGCGGCCGCCGACATCGCCTCGGCGATCAGCCGCCAGGTCCAGCCCTGCGCCGACCGCCAGGTCTATCCCGGCCCGGGCTCGGAGCGGATCGCGACGCCGATCATGCTCAGCCTCAACCGCGACGGTTCGCTGAAAGGGCGGCCGCGGGTCGGCGCGCAGCGCGGCATCGACGACGAGAACCGGCGCTACGCCCAGCGTGTTGCCGACCTCGCGGTCAACGCCTTCGTCTCCTGCGCGCCGCTGCGCGGCCTGCCGCAGGAGCTGTACGACGTGCCGCGCGGCTGGAGCAATTTCACCATGAACTATCGTTTGCCCGGATGAGGATGTCGACCGTGCGCTTTCCTGTCGTTTTCGCCGCCGCCTTGCTGTCCCTGAGCGGCGTCGCCTTCGCCCAGACCGAGCCGCCGCCGGGGCAAGACGAGGGCCAGCTCGTCGTCGACGTCACCGGCGGCCAGCGCGCGCCGCTGCCGATCGCGGTGCCCTATTTGCCGACGCCGCAGGAAACGGCGACCGCCGCAGGCGGCACTGGCGCCCTGGGTCGCCAGGTCGCCGACATCGTCGCCGCCGATCTGCGCAATTCCGGCCTGTTCACGCCGATCGGGCCCGGCGGGCTGCACGCGGTTTCCTTCCCGCAGGTGACCGCCCCCGATTTCCCCTATTTCGCGACCACCGGCGCCCAGAACCTCGTCCAGGGCTTCGTCCAGGCCAACGGCAACGGCTCGCTGACCGTCGGCTGCTATCTCTACGATGTCGCCGCCCAGAGCGAATTGACCCGCCAGGGCTATGTCATCCAGCCGCGCGACTGGCGCCGCGCCGCGCACCGCTGCGCCGACACCATCTATTCGCGCCTCACCGGCGAGGGCGCCTATTTCGACACCAGGATCGTCTACGTTTCGGAGACCGGGCCGGCGCGGCGGCGGATCAAGCGGCTGGCGATCATGGACTATGACGGCGCCAACCACCGCTTCCTGACCAACGGCCAGTGGACGGTGCTGACCCCGCGCTTCGCGCCCAACCAGCAGACGATCACCTTCATGACCTATCAGGACGAACGGCCGCGAGTGATGGTCTACGAGCTCGATTCGGGGCGGACCCGGCCGCTGGTCGCCGGCCCCAACATGACCTTCGCGCCGCGCTACTCGCCCGACAGCCGCCATATCATCTTCTCGATGGCGGTGAACGGCAATACCGACGTCTACCGGATCCCGGTCGCCGGCGGGACGCCGCAGCGGCTGACCAACTCGCCCGGCATCGACACCGGCGGCTCCTATGCGCCCGACGGCGGCCGGATCGTGTTCGAAAGCGATCGCGGCGGTAGCCAGCAGATCTACATGATGGACGCGGACGGATCGAACCAGCGCCGGATCAGCTTCGGCGGCGGCGGCTATGCGACCCCGGTGTGGAGCCCGCGCGGCGATTTGATCGCCTTCACCAAGACCGGCGGCTTTAGGATCGGGGTGATGGCGCCGGACGGCTCGGGCGAGCGGATCCTGACCGGCGGCGGCTATGCCGAGGGGCCGACCTGGGCGCCCAACGGCCGCGCGGTGATGTTCACCCGCGGCGCCAGCGCCGGCGAGCTCTGGTACGTCGACGTCGCCTCGGGCGCGACCCGGCGGGTGCCGACCCCGCTCGGCGGCTCCGACCCGGCCTGGTCGCCGCTGCGCCCCTAGAAGATTCGACTGGAAGGAGTGAGAGTATGACGAGACTGACGAGCCTGGTGGCGATCGCCGCTTCGCTGGCGTTGACCGCCGGCTGCGCCCACCGCCGCACCGCCGACCAGCTGCCGCCCGAGCCGCCGAGCGCCACCGCCGCCGAGGCCGACGACTTCGGGACTCCGCAGGGCAGTGTCCGCAGCACGCCGCTGCCGGGTTCGCGCGCCGACTTCCTGCAGAGCGTCCCGACCGACCGGGTGTTCTTCGACTTCGATTCCTACGCGCTCGACGACCGGGACCGGACCACGCTCGACGCCCAGGCCGCCTGGCTGACCCGCAACGCCGGCATCCGTGTCACCATCGAAGGCCATGCCGACGAGCGCGGCACCCGCGAGTACAACCTCGCTCTGGGCGACCGCCGCGCCAACGCCGCGCGCGACTACCTCCAGTCGCGCGGCATTTCGCCGGGCCGGATGCAGACGATCAGCTGGGGCAAGGAGCGCCCGGCCAACCCCGCCTCGACCGAAGAGGCCTATGCGGAGAACCGGCGCGCGGTGACGGTCGTGCCGGAATAGCTATCGCGGCCGAAGCCAAGGCGAATCGGGCGCGAAGGCTTCATCGAGCACGCGTGCCAGCCTGAGGCCGCCCCGCGCTACCTGGCGGCGGACGATCGGAACCAGCCGGCGGGTCATCTCCTCGGTGACCACCGGCCGCTCGGCCGGCAGCGGACCGCAGGGATCGGCGAGGATCGCGCCGTAGGCGTAATCGCGGCTCGCCTGCCAGCTTTCGCGCGCCCAGTCGGTGACGTTGCCCTGGCGCATCGCCGCGCGGTCGTCGTCGTTGAGCCCGGCGAGGATGCCGCGCGGGCCGCCGGGCGGATTGGAGATGCCGCGGTCGGCGAGATAGCCGTCCCAGATCGCATGGAGGTTGGTCCGCCCGGCGATCAGCCCGTAGGAGGCGGCGACGCGGTTGCCGCCCAAATCGCCGCGGTCGCCGGCGTGGAGCGGCTGGTGGAGGTCGCCGACGAGGTGAACGACGAAGGCGAGCGCGAACAGCCGCTCGCGCGCCGGGACCCGGCGGTCCGCCAGCAGCCGCAAATTGCGCTCGATCTGGGCCGAGACGCAATTGCCGTCGCGGCAGGCCGAAGCCTGGTCGAACGGCTGGCAGATGTTGACGTTCTGATAATGCCAGGCCGAAGCGTAGCTGAACCGCTCGCCCAAAGTCTTGATGCAGTCGGGCCAGACGCTCGCCTGCTCGATCGTCCGCGCCGGGCAGGTAGGCGTGTCGAGCAGCCGCGACTGGCGCAAGAGCCGGTCGATTTCAACGCGGGTTCGGGGGTTGACGTTCAACCAGGCAATCGCCGCCACCGTCTCGTGGCCATATTCCCACCAGGCCAAAGCGGGCGTCGGCGCGAGGGCGAGCAGCAGCAGGATGAGGAGGCGTCGAATCATCAGCTCTCGTCACCATAGAGCGCGACCGCGCGGCCGGCCGGGGAGGCGGTGCCGCGATACATTCCGGGCGTGGTGAAGCTGAACACGCCTTCGCCGGCGGGCGTCGCGACGATGACGCCGCCGCGGCCGCCGAGCGCCGCGACCTCGGCCATCGCCGCATCGGCGGCGGCCTGGGCGGCTTCGCGGCCGATCCGGACCGCGTCGCTGATCGCGTGGGCGACGGCCAGGCGGATGAAATATTCGCCGGCGCCGGTCGCCGAGACCGCGCAGCCGCGGTCGTCGGCATAGGTGCCGGCGCCGATGATCGGCGAATCGCCGATCCGCCCCCAACGCTTGCCGGTGAGGCCGCCGGTCGAGGTGGCGGCGGCGACATGGCCCTTGCCGTCCGTCGCCACCGCGCCGACCGTGCCGTATTTCAAATGCATGTCGAACTGCTCGGCCTCGGGGCGGGCGCGCAATTCCTCGAGCTGGCGGCGGCGCTCGGCGGTCTCGAAATAGCCGGGCGGCGCCTGCTCCAGGCCATGTTCGCGCGAGAATTGGTCGGCGCCCTCGCGGCTCAAGAAGACGTGGGAGCTGTGCGCCATCACCGCGCGGGCGAGCGCGATCGGGTTCCTGGTCGCGGTGACGCCGGTAACCGCGCCGGCGTTGAGATCGCTTCCGTCCATGATCGAGGCGTCCATCTCGATTCGCCCCTCATGAGTGAAGACCGAGCCGCGGCCGGCGTTGAAATGGGGGTCGTCCTCGAGCACCCTGACGCTCGCCTCGACCGCATCCAGCGCGCTGCCGCCGCGGGCGAGGATCGCGCTGCCGGCGTCGAGGGCCCGCTCCAGCGCCGCGCGGATCGCCTGCTCCTCCTCCGGCGCGATGCGGCTGCGCTCGATCACGCCGGCGCCGCCATGGACGACGAGCCGCCAATCGGGCCCGGACTCTGCGGATGCGGCACTCATCGCCGCCGCCATAGCAGACGGGGGGACAGTTGCTAGCAACCGTCCCCTTCGGCGCGGCCCGTAACGATTCCGCTTGCGCTCCCCGAATCATATAAATATGATATCATCTTTATTGGGAGGTTATGCACCATGTCCACCAATCCTGATTCGCCCCTTGCGAGCGCGCTCAGCCATACCCTCGAGCGGCGCGCAAAGACCCAGAGCGGCTACCTCATGCTGCTGCTCCTGCTCGGCCTGTTCGTCGCGATCTTCCTCACCATCGGCTGGGTCGTGAACATCGCCGACGCGGGCGGCAACCCGGCCGGCGCGGCGCTGCTGCTGGTGCTGATGTCGGCCGCCTTCCTGTTCATCCTGTGCGGCTTCTACCTGTTGCAGCCCAACCAGGCGGCGGCGATCCTGCTGTTCGGCGACTATAAGGGCACCGACCGCACCAACGGCCTTCGCTGGCGACTGCCCTGGCTGTCGCGGACCAAGATCTCGACCCGGATCCACAACATCACCTCGGACCGGATCAAGGTGAACGATTTGCGCGGCAACCCGGTCGAGATCGCGACCAACGTCGTCTGGCGGGTGACCGACACCGCCCAGGCCCTGTTCGACGTCGCCAATTACATGGAGTTCGTCGAAATCCAGATCGAAAGCGCGGTCCGCGCGATCGGCGCCAAATATCCCTATGACGATATCGAGCATCAGGAGACGACGCTGCGCGGCCATGCCGAAGTGGTCAGCGAGGAGCTCGAGCGCGAGCTGCAGGACCGCGTCACCCGCGCCGGCATCACCATCGACGAGTGCCGCCTGACCCACCTCGCTTACGCCCAGGAGATCGCCCAGGCGATGCTGCGGCGCCAGCAGGCCGAGGCGGTGATCGCGGCGCGCTCGAAGATCGTGATCGGCGCCGTCTCGATGGTCGAGAACGCGCTGCAGCTGCTCTCCGAGAAGGGCGTCGTCGAGCTCGACGACGAGCGCAAGGCGGCGATGGTCTCGAACCTGATGGTCGTGCTCTGCTCCGAGCACAGCACCCAGCCTGTCGTCAACACGGGCTCGCTCTACCAATAGGAGCGATGACGTGCCGCAGGCCCCGAAGAAAGCCTATCCGCTGCGCATCGAGCCCGCTTTGTGGGCGGTGCTCGAGCGCTGCGCGGCGGCCGACTTCCGCAGCGTCAATGCCCAGATCGAGGTGCTGCTGCGCGAGGCGCTGGGGCGGCGCGGCGTCAAGCTTGCCCATCCCGAGCGGCGCCAGCGCGGCCGGCCGAAGAAGAAGGAGCAGTGACGATGGCGCAGGATGACGACGCCTGGTTCGCGCCCAAGCGCTACGGCTACGGCACGAGCCTGCCGGTTTCCTGGCAGGGCTGGGCGATCCTGATCGGCTATGTCCTGCTGATCGCGGCCGCCGGTTTCCTGATCCCCTACAGCTGGGTCGCCTTCATCGGCATCGTCGCCGCGGCGACCGCGGCCTTCATTGTCATCTGCGCGCAGAAGACCCGCGGCGGCTGGCGCTGGCGCTGGGGCGAGAAGGACTGACCGGTCGGTCGGTCGATCCACTTCGGACTTTGATCGCCCCGGGCAAGACCCGTCCGGCGCAGGATAAGACCCGCCCGGCGCAGGAAGATCCGCAGAGTGGATGAACCTCGCCTAGGACGGCCGCCGGGCCGCTGATAGCCTTCACTGTGACAGGGGTAGTGGAGGGTATCATGGCGATTATCACAGGCACTGGCGGCAACGACACGCTCAACGGCACGTCGGGCAACGACCAGATCTTCGGCCTCGGCGGCGACGACATTCTGAACGGCAATGGCGGCAACGACCAGCTCGACGGCGGCACCGGCGCCGACACGATGAACGGCGGCACCGGCAACGACACCTATTTCGTCGAGGATGCGGGCGATACGGTGAACGAGAATAGCGGCGAGGGCACCGACACCGTCCGTGTCGCCAGCCTCGCCGCTTATGCGCTCACGGCCAATGTCGAGAAGCTGATCAACACCGGCTCGGGCACGTTTACCGGCACCGGCAACGATCTCAACAACGACATGACCGGCGGCAGCGGCGCCGACACGCTCTACGGCGGCAACGGCTTCGACCAGCTGTACGGCGGCAATGGCGACGACTTCCTCTATGGCGGCGCGGACGGCGACCTGCTCGACGGCGGCATCGGCGCCGATACCATGGAGGGCGGCACCGGCGACGACATCTACATCGTCAACAATGCCGGCGACAGCGTCACCGAGGCCTCCGGCGAAGGCATCGACGGAGTCTATACGTCGCTGACCAGCTACACGCTCGGCGCCGATGTCGAGAACCTCACCTTCCAGGGCAGCGGCGATTTCACCGGCACCGGCAACGCGGCCAACAATGTCATCTTCGGCGGCAGCGGCAACGACACGCTCACCGGCGGCGACGGCAATGACGAGCTGCGCGGCGGCAGCGGCAACGATGCGCTGAGCGGCGGCAACGACAACGACCTCCTCGTCGGCGCCTCCGGCATCGACGACATGACGGGCGGCGCGGGCAACGACACGTTCCGCATCTCCACCTTCGAGAGCGGGTCGGGCGCCAATGCCGACCGCATCCTCGACTTCGTCCAGGGCGCCGACATCATCGACGTCGGCGGGATGGACGCCGCGTTGCTGACGGCGGGCAACCAGGCCTTTTCGTTCATCGGCACCGCCGCTTTCTCGGGCGCCGGCGCCGAGCTGCGCTACTTCTTCGACGGCACCGACACCTGGGTCCAGGGCGACATCAACGCCGACGGCGCCGCCGACTTCGACATCTTCGTCGCCGGCGCGGTCACGCTGGTGGCGACGGATTTCGTGCTCTAGCCACAAACTCCCTCTCCCCGCCGGGGAGAGGGGAACTAGGATTGACCTGAGACGGGGCGCCGTCCAACCCTCATGCGGTTTGGAGGCGCCCCATGCTCAGCAGCAGAAGACGATTCATGGCGATGGGCGCGGCCGCCGCCGGGATGGCGGCGCTCGCCCCGGTCCGGTTGTTCGCCCAGGAGGCGGCGGGAGCCTTGCGGCCGATGACCGGCGGCGTCGTCCCGATCAGCCGGGCCGAGCATCTCGCCCGGATCGCCCGCGCCCAGGCGCTGATGCGGGCGCAGGGCCTTTCGGCCCTGATGATCGAACCCGGCGCGTCGATGGTGTATTTCACCGGCGTCCAGTGGCACAGGAGCGAGCGGCTCACCGCCGCGATCCTGCCGCGCGAGGGCGAGCCCTGCATCGTCACGCCGCATTTCGAGGAGCCCTCGGTCCGCGAGAGCCTCAAGGTCCCCGCCGACGTCCGGGTCTGGAACGAGGACGAGGACCCGCTCCGGACCGTCGCCGGCTTCCTCGCCGACCGCCGCCTCGCCGGCCCGGTCGGGATCGAGGAGACGGTGCGCTTCTTCGCGGTCGACAATCTGCGACGCGCGCGCCCGGGGCTCGAAATCCGGCCCGGCGCGAGCGTCGTGCGCGGCTGCCGGATGCTCAAGTCCGCGCACGAGCTGGCGCTGATGCAGGCCGCCTCCGACATCACCATCGCTGCCTATCGCCACACCCACGGCCGGATCGAGCGCGGCATGACCCCGGGCCAGATCGGCGCGATCATGAACGAGGCGACGGCGGCGCTCGGCGGCAATCCGGAATTCGCCCTGATCCTGCTCGGCGAGGCGAGCGCCTACCCGCACGGCTCGGGCCAGCCGCAGCGGGTGCGGGACGGCGAGGTGGTGCTGATGGACTGCGGCTGCAGCGTCGAGGGCTATCAGTCCGACATCTCGCGCACGTTCGTGTTCGGCGCGGCCAATGCCGAGCAGCGCCGGGTCTGGGACCAGGTCCATGAGGGCCAGCGGATCGCCAACGCGGCGGCGCGGATCGGCCGCCCCGCGGGCAGCGTCGACGATGCCGTCCGCGCCCAGTACGAGCGCTGGGGCTACGGCCCCGGCTACCGGCTGCCCGGCCTCTCGCACCGCACCGGCCACGGCATCGGCCTCGACGGCCACGAGCCGGTCAACCTCGTCCATGGCGAAATGACGCCGCTGGCGCCCGGCATGTGCTTCTCGAACGAGCCCGGCCTCTATCTGCCCGGCAAGTTCGGCATCCGGCTCGAGGATTGCTTTCACATGACCGCGGCCGGACCGCGCTGGTTCTCGACGCCGCCGCCCTCATTGGACGACCCGTTCGGCTAGGAGGAGAAGATGGTCTACGAAGCCCGTCAGTCGCCGAAGCTCAATTATCTGCTCGCGAGCGCATGCCTGGCGCTGTCGATCCTCGGTTTCGCCGCCGCCGGGGTGATCCCGACGCAGAGCGGGAGCTCTCCTCTGGTCGGCTGGGCAATCGTCGGCGCCTGCTTCGCCGCCGCCTTCGTCTTCGCGCGCCGGGCGATGGGCGGCGCAGTCGAGGCCCGGATCGACGAGCGTGGCGTCTATGCGCGCCGGCTCGGCCCCGCCCCGGTGCCGTGGGACGAGATCAACGGCTTCCAGGTCCTCGCCGCCGGCATCCAGCGGATCGCGCGCTTCGGCCGGAGCGGCCCGTCGGCCCGGACATTCGGCATCAACACCACCTTCTACGACCGCGGCATCGACGACCTCGTCGCGACGGTCCGCCAGTATCGTCCCGACCTCATCGACGGCAGCGACCGGCTCTGACTTTCGCTTGGAGCCGCCAGCGCCTATATGCGCGCCATGTCGGTAAGGCCCTGGCGAGACATAGAGCGGCGCAAGTCGCGGCAGATCATGGTCGGCAACGTGCCGGTCGGCGGCGATGCGCCCGTCACCGTCCAGACCATGACCAACACCCCGACCTCGGACGCCAAAGCGACGATCGACCAGATCCGCCGCTGCGAGGAGGTGGGCGTCGACATCATCCGCGTCTCATGCCCGGACACGGATTCGACCGCGGCGCTCGCGGAAATCGTCCGCGCCGCGCAGGTGCCGATCGTCGCCGACATCCATTTCCACTACAAGCGCGCGCTCGAGGCGGCGGACGCCGGCGCCGCCTGCCTCAGGATCAATCCGGGCAATATCGGCTCGGCCGAGCGGGTCGCCGAGGTAGTCCGCGCCGCCAAGGCGAACGGCTGCTCGATGCGGATCGGCGTCAATGCCGGCAGCCTCGAACGCGACCTCCTGGAAAAATATGGCGAGCCCTGCCCCGAGGCGCTGGTCGAAAGCGCGCTCGATCATATCAAGCTGCTTCAGGACCACGATTTCCACGAATATAAGGTGGCGGTGAAAGCGTCCGACCATTTCCTCGCCGTCGCCGCCTATCAGCAGCTCGCCGAGGCGGTCGATTGCCCGCTCCATCTCGGCATCACCGAGGCCGGCGGCCAGCGCGGCGGCACCGTCAAGTCGGCGATCGGCATCGGCGCGCTGCTCTGGTTCGGGATCGGCGACACGATCCGCGTCTCGCTCTCGGCCGAGCCCGAGGAAGAAGTCCGGGTCGGCTACGAGATCCTGAAGAGCCTCGGCATCCGCAACCGCGGGGTGCGCGTCATCTCCTGCCCGTCCTGCGCCCGCCAGGGCTTCGACGTCATCCGCACCGTCGAGAAGCTGGAGGAGCGGCTGAGCCACATCCGCACCCCGATGTCGCTCTCCGTGCTGGGCTGCGTCGTCAACGGCCCCGGCGAGGCGCGCGAAACCGACATCGGCATCACCGGCGGCGGCCAGGGCAAGCACATGGTCTACCTCTCCGGCGTCACCGACCACCATGTCCAGGACGCCGACATGATCGACCATATCGTCCGGCTGGTCGAAGCGAAGGCCGCGGAGATCGAGGCGGCTGGCAGCCCGGCTGTAGCCGCCGAGTGAGCGTGTGGTTGCTGCTCCTCGCCGCTCAGGCGGCGGCGCCAGCGCAGCCACGCCAGGCGGTGCTCGGAGTCGAGGTGATCGGCGAGGGCGCGCCGGTGGCCGAGCAGCGTGTCGAGCGCCGCCAGCCTTTCGCCCAGCAGCGGGTCATCCTCGAAAGCGGCATCGTCTTCGACATCGCGCCGGCGGCGCTCGATGCTCTGCGCGAGCGGTTCCACCTCGACGCGCGCCACCGCTTCGTGCTGAGCGAGTGGGTCGCGGTCGGGCCCGGACCCGGGCTTGAGCTGCGCCGGCTGGGCCTTCTCCACTGCGCGTCGCGTGTCACCTGGGGCACCAACCATACCTGCCTGCGCGACCAGGATGCCGACGGCCGGCTCGATGGCGTGGCGGTCTATCGCAACAACATCCCCGCCGAGGGGCTAAGCTTCCAGCCGATCGAGCCAATCCCCTATCACTATATCCAGGCCCCGCGATCGGGCGAAGGCGGCTATTCGGAGACCAGCCTGGGCTTCGGCTGGGACCGCGAACGCGACGGCGGCCGCTTGCGTTTCTTCGCCCAGGCGGCGGGCTTCTCATATCGCGCCGAGATCGACCCTTCGGTAATTGTCGATCCGGCGCAGTTGCCGGCGACGATTGAGATCGGCGGGGCGCAGCTCACCGTGCTCAGCTATGACGGCCGCCGCCCGGCCGTGCGCGTCGACCGGCCATTCCCTTCCCGGCCCATCCGGCTGCTGTCGCTGGGCGGCTTCTCCGACAGCGGCGTCTATCTCTCGATCATGGGCGGCACCGGCCACGATTGGCGGCTCGAGCCCAATGACATCAGTCTCCCGGGGGCCCCCGCCCCGCGCTAGGCGGCCGCGCCGCCGTGCTCAGAAATAGATGTCGACGTAATCGGTCAGGCCGTCGCACTGCTCCATCTGCTGGAGCCGCCAGTAGCGGCGGCGGCCGGTGACGCGGAATTCGTAGGTGCCGTCCCGGAGACAGTTGCGGCCCGGATCGGGGGTGTCGGTGATGGCGATACGGCCGCGGAAGGTGAAGCTGCGCGCGCCGATCTCGATCACGTCGCCGTCTATCTCCAGGCGCCCCGCGCCGTCCCGCGCGGCCTGGGCGCCGGCAAGGTGGACGAGCCCGTCCGCCTCGCTCACGCGGACGCGGCCGCGATAATCCCAGCTGATCCATTGCAGCGTCAGCCCACCATTGTTCCGCAGCATCGCCAGCGCGCCGGGCGAGTCGACCGTCGTCCGCTCCGCCGGCGCGGCGGCGAGCAGGGCGGCAAGAGAGAGGATGAACGGCACGGGCGGCTCCCGATGATTTCGGCTTCGCAACGCGCCCGTTTTAGGCGAGTGGGCGGCCAGGTCCAGCGCCGGAGAGGCAATTGAACTCGGTTCGAACATCCTCGACCGCCACCGCCTTCGCGGTCGCCACGCTCGGCATCGCCCTGTTTTCGGGGATGGACGCGGTGATGAAGCATCTCGCGCTCGCGCTGGGCGCCTACAATGCGCTGCTGTGGCGGACCATGGCCGGCGCATTGTTCGGCGGCCTCGTCTTCTTCGGCACGCGCACGCCCTGGCCGGCGCCGGCGGTGCTGCGTATCCACCTCGTCCGCGGCACGCTTTCGGTGGCAATGGCGATGCTGTTCTTCTGGGGGCTGGCGCGGGTGCCGCTGGCGCAGGGGGTGGCGCTCGCCTTCGTCGCGCCGCTGATCGCGCTCTATCTCGCCGCCTTGATCCTCAAGGAGCAGATCGAGCGCCGCGCCATCGCCGCCTCGCTGCTCGGCTTCGCCGGGGTCGTCGTGATCCTCGCCGGCCAGGCCCGGGCCGAGCTCGGCCCGGACGCGCTGCGCGGCTCGATTGCGATCCTCTGCTCGGCCGCGCTCTACGCCTGGAACATCATCCTGATGCGCCAGCAGGCCCAGGTCGCGCGGCCCGTCGAGATCGCCTTCTTCACCAGCGCGATCATGACCAGCGGCTTCCTCATCGCCGCGCCGTTTCTCGCGGTGCCGCCGCCGGTGGCGGAACTGCCCGCCATCGCCGGCGCGGCAATGCTCGCCTTCGCTTCGCTGATCCTGCTCTCCTGGGCCTATGCGCGGGCCGAAGCGCAATATCTGGCGCCGGTCGAATATACCTCCTTCATCTGGGCGGCGACGTTCGGAATCCTGTTTTTCGCCGAGCCCGTGCGGCCGCTGACCGTGTTCGGCGCGGCGATGATCGTCGTCGCCTGCCTGATCGCCGCGCGCCGCACGCGGGCGACCGACGCGACCACCGGAGTCTAGCCTCCGCCGAGCACGTTAATGGTGAAGGCAAGCACGCCGAGGTTGAAGATGAAGGCGGCGAGGCAATGGAAGGTGACCACGCGGCGGATGCGGGGATCGCGGATCGCGACGTCCGAGGTCTGGAAGGTCATGCCGAGCGTGAAGGCGAAATAGACGAAATCCCAGTAGGTCGGATAGTCCGTGCGAGGAAAGTCGATGTCCTTTTCCCGCCCCGGCTCGCGGTAGCTGAGATGCGCATAGTGCAGTGCATAGATCATGTTGCTGAACAGCCAGGCGATCAGCAGGGTGGCGATGATCAGCACCTTCTCCTCGGGCTTCATCGCATTGGGGCCGGCCGGAACGTGGGCGCCGAGTTCCTTCGCCACCACCACCAGAATCACGACAAGGACCAACGCCGTGATCGCGAGCAGGACGGTGCGGCGCGCGTCGTTCGCCGCAGCGTCGGCGCGCATCCCTTTTGCGTCGGTGCGCGCCAGCAGCGGGATGCAGCTCAGCAGGAAGCAAAAAGCGGACAGGTCGAAGCCGATCATGACGCTCTCGGGCAAGTCGCCCGTGCACCACCAGGTCAGCGTGATCGACGCCGCCAAAGCGAGCACGAATAAGATGAAGCGCGCCGGCGCCACGATGTTGCCGATCGTTCTGGGAGCGGTCCGTGCCATGGCGCCATGCTAGCGCGTCGATCGTGGCCGCGCTAACGCCAATCTATGGCGTGGGCGCTCCTCATCCTCGGCGGGCTGTTCGAAGTGGGCTTCACCACCTCGCTGCGCTTCGTCGACGGCTTCCGGAATCTGCCCTGGACGGCGGCCTTCCTGGTCGCGGTGGCGATCTCGATGGGGCTCCTGGAATATGCCGCGCGGACGATCCCGATGGGGACCGCTTATGCAGTCTGGGGCGGGATCGGCGCTTTGGGGACGGTGATCGTCGGCATCTGGTTCTTCGGCGAACCGGCGGCGACGGTGCGCATTCTGCTGATCTTTGCCCTGGTCGCCTGCATCGCCGGCCTGCGGCTCACCGCATGAGCATCGATGAAGGCCTGCTCGCCTGGGTCGAGGAGGCGCTGGAGCCGCTCGGGCCGGTCACCTTGCGCAAGATGATGGGCGCCGCCGTCCTCTACCTCGACGGCGTGATCTTCGCGGTCCTCGACGAAGGCGAGATCTGGTTCAAGTCTGACGCCGAGACGAACGCGATCTGGGACGGCGAAGGCTGCGAGCGCTTTACGTTCACCGCCAAGGACGGCCGCGTCGAGACGATGAACTACCGCCGCGCGCCGAGCGATGTCCATGACGACGCCGAGGCGATGCAGCGCTGGGCCACCCTCGCCCGCGAGGCGGGGCTGCGGGCGGCCTCGACGAGGAAGAAACGCTAGCGCCGGTGCGGCCGCAAATGCGGCGCGACCTCGGGGCTTTCCTCGATCGATGGGAGGAAGCGCGGCTCGGCGCGGCGGTGCGAGGCCTGTTCGTAAGCATAGCCCAGCGACAGGATACGCGCGTCGTCCCACTTGGCGCCGATGAAAGAGAGGCCGACTGGCAGCCCCCGGACCTCGCCCATCGGCACCGTCAGATGCGGATAGCCGGCGACCGCGGCGAGCGTGCCGGCAGCGCCGCCGCCGGGGCTGGTGTCGCCATGGACCGAATCGATCAGCCAGGCGGCGGGCCGCGTCGGCGCGACCAGGGCGACGACATTCTGCTCGCGCAGCATCCGGTCTATCCCCTCCGGCCCGGCCAGCCGGAGCGAGGTCTCCCGCGCCGTCAGGTAGGCCTGATCGAGCCCGGCCGTCGCCTGCGCCTGTTCGAACAGGTCCTGGGTGAAGAGCGGCATTTCCTCCGCGCGATGCGCGTTGTTGAACGCGATCACCTGCTCCAGCGTCCGCGTCCGCACCGCCTCCGGCAAGGTCGCGAGATAGGCGTTCATGTCGTGCTTCAGCTCGGCGAGCAGCACGACGAGCTCGTTGCGGCCGATCTCCTGCCGGCCCTGGAACTCCCGGATCTCGACCAGCTCGGCGCCCTGCGCGCGAAGCACGTCGAGCGCGGCCTCGAACGGGGCGTCGGTGCCGAAGCCCGCCGAGAAGCGCATCACCCCGATCCGCACCCCGCGCAGCGCGTCGGGACGGAGCGCGGCGGTGTAATCCACCCGGCGCGCCTCGGCCTCGGCGGTGGCGGGATCGGCGGGATCGGTGCCGGCGATCGCGTTCATGACCAGAGCGGCATCGCGCACCGTCAGCGTCATCGGGCCGGGCGTGTCCTGGCTGTGGCTGATCGGCACGACATGGGTCCGGCTGACCAGGCCGACGGTGGGCTTGAAGCCGACGATGCCGTTGATCGCCGCCGGGCAGGTGATCGAGCCGTCGGTCTCGGTGCCGATCGCCGCCGGCACCATCCCTGTCGACACCGCCACGGCGCTTCCCGAGGAGGAGCCGCAGGGATTGCGGTTCAGCGCATAGGGATTGCGGACTTGGCCGCCGACCGCGCTCCAGCCCGAGATCGAATCGGACGAGCGGATGTTCGCCCATTCGCTCAAATTGGCCTTGCCCATGATCACCGCGCCTGCGGCGCGCAGCCGCGCCACCAGGGACGCGTCGCGGCCGGTGACGTTGTCGGCGAGCGCGAGGCTCCCCGCCGTCGTCGGCAGCGGCCCGGCCGTCTCGATATTGTCCTTGATCAGGATCGGCATGCCGAACAGGGGCCCGTGCGCCCGCCGGATCCGGTCGAGCGCGCGCGCCTGGTCGAGCGCGGTCGGATCGACCGCGATCACCGCATTGACGCGCGGATTGAGCGCTTCGATCCGGTGCAGCGCGGCGCGGGTTCGCGCCTCGGCGCTGGGCTGGGCATTGCCGGCGGAGATGGCGGCGGCTCCTGCGAACAAGGCGGCGGCAAACAGAGCGATGCGCGGCATTCCGACCCCCTATGGCAGCGGCGCGAGCAGGGCATCGAGGCTCGACGGCCCGGTCCCCGTCCGCTCCAGCGCTGGATAGCGCAGGCCGTCATGATAATCGACGGCGACCTCGCTGTAGCGCGTGCCGCGCTTGAGCAGCAGCCGGATCGGCTCGCGACCGCCGCGGGCGTCCCGGATCGCGCGGCGGAACGCGTCGTTCGAATATTGCCGGCCGTTGACCGCGACGATGGTCGCGCCCGCGGTCGCGCCGGCGTTGAACATCGGCGAATCCCAGACGACGCCGCTGATCCGGCCGGCATCGCCGATGACGGCGCCGATCGAGTAAGTGAGGTCGAAGATCTCGCGGTCCTTCTCGCGCGAGGTGAAATAGGGCGTCGGCGTGTCGCGATAGACGAGCCGGTAGCCGGCGGCCTCGATCCAGGCGAGCGGCGCGCGCGGCTGAACCCGCTCGATGCGCTCCCTCAGATAGCTGGCCCAGTCAGAGGGCACGATGCCGTTGAGGGTCCGCGCCACGTCGTCGAAAGTGTAGGTCGAAACGCCCTGGTCGCCCGGGTTGACGCCGAAGAAGGCGCGGGCGAAATCGTTCATCGAGCGCTGGCCGCCCGACAGCTGGCGCAGCCGCGCGTCGACCTCGAGCCAGATCAGCATGCCTTCGGAATAATAATCCTCGCCGCGCATCCAGCTCGGCCAGGGGTGCGGCCGCCGGCCCTGGACGATCGGGTCGTTGGTGGTGTCGATCAGCGGCCGCCAGGCGCGGCCCGGCAACGTGTCGTAGAAAGCGGCGCTGCGGGCGAATTCGGCGAGCACGTCCTCGGCCGGCATCAGCCCCGAGCGGGCGGCGAGGACGAAGCCCCAGAACTGGGTCTGGCCCTCATAGACCCACAAGAGGCTGTCGCGCATCGGCACGTTGTAATTGGGTGTCCACAGGTCGGCCGGGCGGCGGTATTTGCCGTTCCAGCTATGGGTGAATTCGTGGGTCAGGAGGTCGCGCCCGGCCGAGCCCGACGCCCATTCGGTGAAATAATTGCGCGGATGGCTGTTCTCCGACGAGCGGAGGTGCTCGAGGCCGATGCCGCCGAGCTCGTCGGTCAGCGCGACGAGAAACTCATAATCGTCGAAATGGACGGTGCCGAACAGCCGCACCTCCTGCTCGGCGACCCGGCGGTGGATGGCGATCTGCTCGGGGGTCGCGGCGAGGTCGCCGGGCTCGTCGGCGAACAGATTGAGGGCGATATTGTCGGCGAGCCGCTCGCGGCGCGCATAACGGCCGGCAAAGACGGGGGAATCGACCAAGGTCTCGTAGGGCACGGTCCGATAGGTGATGCGGCCGCCCTGCCGGCTCGCCACGTCGAGCGAGGTCGCCGCGGTCCAGCCGGCCGGGTAGGTGACGCTCGCCTGGACGGGTATGCCGCGGGTGTAATAGCCGGCCGGGTAAAGCGACATCTTCTCCCATTGCAGGTTCAGCATGGCGCTCGTCATCGTCACCCGCCCCTGGCTCGAATCGGTCGGCGAGAGGTGCTGGAATTCGAGGCGCAGCTCGCGCGTGCCGGCCGGCACCTCGACATGGAAGGCGTAGACGTAGGCGGGGTCGCGCTGCCACGGCACCGGCCGGCCGCCAGCGGTGATCCGGATGCCGGCGAGCGAGCTGATCGGCCCGCTCGGCCCATGATTGCCCGGCAGCCATTGCGGATAGAGCAGGGTCAACGGCCCCGGCCCGGCGACCGGGATCGTCTCGACGACGCGATAGACGCCGCGGCTGGTGTCGCTCGCGTCGACCTCGAGCCGCAAGGTCCCGGGATAAGCGACGTCGCGCGGGGCCGGCATCGCCTCGGCGATCGGCAGCGGCTCGGGCCGGGCCGTGCCGACCTGCGCGGAAGCGGGGAAAGCGAGGACCGCGGCTGCGGCAAGCAGGAGGAGACGCATCGGGACAGGCTCCATCGGGCTGTGAGGCGCAGCTTCCTTAGGAGTTCGGTTCGCGGTTCGTCCAGCCTCTCTTCTTCGGGCCCGCGACGCTTCCCACGCGAGCCAAAAGTGCTAAGTGCGCCGCGATGAGCAAGGGTCCGCAGAAGGTCCGGGGCACCCAGGACATGATCGGCGAGGAGGCCGAGCGCTTCCACCAGGTGGTCGCCGCGTTCGACCGGGTGCGCCGGCTCTACGCCTTCCAGCATGTCGAGGTGCCGGTGTTCGAGGCGACCGAGATATTCGCCCGCTCGATCGGCGAGACCACCGACGTCGTCTCCAAGGAGATGTACACGTTCGAGGACCGGGGCGGGGATTCGCTGACCCTGCGCCCGGAGTTCACCGCCGGCATCTGCCGGGCTTTCATCACCGACGGCTGGCAGCAGCTGACGCCGCTGAAGATCGCGACCTGGGGCGCCGCCTTCCGCTACGAGCGCCCGCAAAAGGGCCGCTTCCGCCAGTTCCACCAATTGGACGCCGAGATCATCGGCGCCGCCGAGCCCGCCGCCGACGTCGAGCTGATCGCGATGGCCGCGCACCTGCTCGACGAGCTCGGCATCGCCGAGCGGATCGAATTGAAGCTCAACACGCTCGGCGACCCGGCCACGCGCGAGGCCTGGCGCGGCGCCTTGCTCGCGCATTTCCGCGCCCGCGAGAGCGATCTTTCCGAGGAAAGCCGTGAGCGGCTCGAAAAGAACCCGCTCCGCATCCTCGATTCCAAGCAGCACCAGGATTTCCCCGTCGTCGATTCGGCGCCGGTGATCGACGATTTCCTCACCGCCGAGGCATCCGACATCTTCGCCGCGGTTACCGCCGGCCTCGATGTGATCGGCGTCAAATGGTCGCGCGACCCGCGGCTCGTCCGCGGCCTCGATTATTACCGCCACACCACTTTCGAGTTCGTCACCGAGGATCTCGGCGCGCAGAGCCAGGTGATCGGCGGCGGCCGTTATGACGGCCTGATCGAGCAGATGGGCGGTCCCGCCACCCCGGCGGTCGGCTGGGCCTGCGGCATCGAGCGCCTGGCGATGCTGCTCGATCCGCCCGCGCCGGCCGGCATCGACGCCGCTTTGGTGCCGCTGGGCGAGGCGGCCGAGGCCGAGGCGCTGCGGTTGATCGCCGAGCTGCGCCGCGCCGGCCTGGTCTGCGACATGGCTTTCCGCGGCAATTTGAAGCGGCGGATGCAGAAGGCGGCCGCCAGCGGCGCGCGCTACGCCGTCATCCTCGGCGAGGACGAGCTGTCGCGCGGGCAAGCGGCGGTGAAGAATCTCGCCAGCGGCGAGCAGCGCGACATCCCGCTCGCCGGCCTCGCAAAGGCGCTGGGCGGGCAATGACCCGGTTCTCGGCCGAACGGGTCGCCGCCATCGAGGCGCGCAAGGAGGAATTGCAGGCGGCGATGTCGGCGCCCGATCTCGCTCCCGACAGGTTCGTCCAGCTCTCCAAGGACTATGCCGAGATCCTGCCCGTGGCCGAGGCGGCGCGCGAATTGCGGCGGCTGCGCGCCGAGATCGAGGTGCTCGACGAGATGCTCGCCGATCCGAGCCCGGGCATCCGCGAGATGGCGCAGGAGGAGCTTGCCCATCTCGAGGCGCAGTTGCCGCAGGCCGAGCGCGACCTCGCGCTCAAGCTGCTGCCGCGCGACGCCGCCGACGAACGCGCGGCGATGCTCGAAATCCGCGCCGGCACCGGCGGCGACGAGGCCGCCTTGTTCGCCGGCGACCTGCTGCGCATGTACCAGCGCTATGCGGAAGGCCGGGGGTGGCGCTTCGAGATCATCTCGGCGAGCGCGTCCGAAGTCGGCGGCTATAAGGAGGCGATCGCCTCGGTGTCGGGCAGCGGCGTGTTCGCGCGCCTCAAGTTCGAGAGCGGCGTCCATCGGGTCCAGCGGGTGCCGGTGACCGAGAGCGGCGGCCGCATCCACACTTCGGCCGCCACCGTCGCGGTGCTGCCCGAGGCCGAAGAGGTCGACGTCCAGATCGACGACAAGGACCTCAGGATCGACGTCTACCGCTCGTCCGGCCCGGGCGGCCAATCGGTCAACACCACCGACAGCGCGGTCCGGATCACCCACCTCCCCACCGGCCTCGTCGTCATCCAGCAGGACGAGAAGTCGCAGCACAAGAACAAGGCCAAGGCGCTGAAGGTGCTGCGCACCCGCCTCTACGAGCTCGAGCGCGAGCGGCTCGCCTCGGCGCGGGCCGGCGCGCGCAAGTCGATGGTCGGCTCGGGTGACCGCTCGGAGCGGATCCGCACCTACAATTTCCCGCAGGGGCGGGTCACCGACCACCGCATCAACCTCACCCTCCACCGCCTGCCCGAAATCCTCGAAGGCCAATTGGACGAGCTGATCGGCGCGCTGAGCGCCGAGGACGAGGCCGAGCGCCTGGCGAGCCTCGATGACGGTGCGTGAAGCCCTGGCCGCCGCGGCGGCGCGGCTGGCCGCCGTCAGCGAGACCGCGCGCCTCGATGCGGAGCTGCTCATGGCCCATGCGCTCGGGACGACGCGCGAGACGATGCTGCTGGAGAGGGGCGGCGATTCGGCCCCGGCGGCATTCGAGCCGCTGCTCCTGCGTCGCCTGGGCCACGAACCGCTCGCCTACATCACCGGCCGCCGCGCCTTCTGGACGATCGAGCTCGAAATTGGCCCGGGCGCGCTCGTTCCCCGCCCGGACAGCGAGACCCTGATCGAGGCCGCGCTCGACCATTTCGGAGAAGCTGGCCCGGCGCGGATCCTCGACCTCGGCACCGGCCCGGGAACCCTGCTCCTCGGCGCGCTCGATCAATGGCCCGGGGCGACCGGCCTCGGCATCGACGCCTCGGAAGCGGCGCTTGGCTATGCGCGCCGCAATGCCCGCGGACGCGCCGAATTCCGGCTCGGCGACTGGGGCGCGGGGATCGGGGAGCGATTCGACCTCATCCTGTGCAACCCCCCTTATGTCGCCCGCGCGGCCGAGCTGCCCGCCGACGTCGTCGCGTTCGAGCCGCATGGCGCGCTGTTCGCCGGCGGCGACGGGCTCGACGCCTATCGGGCGCTGGCGCCGCAATTCGCGCGCCTGCTCGCGCCCGGCGGCATGATCTGCCTCGAAATCGGCGCGAGCCAGGGGAAAGCCGTCTCCGCGCTGATGGCGAAGGCGGGCTTCACGATAAAGTCACGAAAGGACCTTAAAGGGATCGTCCGGTGCCTCGTTTTGACGGTCGATACAGAGTAAATCTTTTTCCCTTGGATTTCCGTGCGGGGCTGGCTACATAGGGGGCAGGGACGGGGCCGACCACAGCAGAGGATGCGTGAGGGCCTGACGTCGCCGACCCCCGATGGCTTGGTCGCTTGCGAGAGGCGGTTTCGGAGTGGTGGCTGGGTGCCGGATCGCGGCGCTTCGCCTCCCGGGTCGTGCAGGAAAATGAGGCCGGGAAAGGACCCGGCCGCTTAGAGGGCAGAGTAGAACCACCCTTGGTAAGGAACATCGTTTGATCAACAATCGTCAGGGTGGCCGCAGGCGCGGCCGCGGCGGCGGCGGCGGTGGCCCGCCGCGCAGCAACAATCCCGGTCCAGGCAACCGCCAGGACAACCGGCAGCGCGGCAATGCGGCGCAGCTGCTGGAAAAGTATAAGGGGCTCGCCCGCGACGCCCAGATGGGCGGCGACCGGGTCCAGACCGAACATTATCTGCAATATGCGGATCATTATTTCCGCGTCCTCAACGAGAACCGCGCCCGCTTCGAGGAGCAGCGTCCGCGCCAGCGCGACGATTATCAGGACGACGATGAGGATCAGCAGGAGGCCGACGCCTCCCGCGAGGCCGCCGAGCGCGAGCCCGAGGAGTTCGAGCCCCGCGAGCGCGACGCCCGCGATGACCGCAACGGCGAGCTTCGCAGCCGCCGGCCGCGCGAGCGCCGGCCCGAGCACGACGACCGCGGCGAGATGGACGAGGAGCGGATCGCGCTCGACGTCCTGCCGCCCGCCATCTCGGTGGCGACCGAGGAAAGCGAGGAGGCGCCGGCGCCGGCCCGGCGGGCCCGCCGCCCGCGCCGCCCCCGCGACAGCGACGAGGATATCGCCCCCGCGGCCTGACCCGCGGCGACTTTGTTCATTGACCTGAAAGCAGCGCTGTAGGACGCTTCCCCCGAACCAAAAAAAGGGGAGCGTCCTGATGCGTGCCTTGATCCTGATTTCCGCGCTGATGGCGACGTCGGCGCTCGCCCAGAACACGATCCCGCCGCCCTCGCAGAGCGCCCAGGGCGACGTCGCGGTCACCATCTACAACGGCGACCTCGCTTTGGTGCAGGACACCCGCCAGCTCGACATCCCGGCCGGTCGCTCGCGCCAGGAATTTCCCGACGTCTCCGCCCAGATCCGCCCCGAGACCGTGACCTTGTCCGGCACCGGCGTCGGTATCGTCGAGCAGAATTTCGATTTCGACCTGCTTTCGCCCCAGGCGCTGATGGAAAAGGCGGTCGGCGAGACGATCACCCTGGTGCGCACCAACCCCGCCACCGGCGCCGAGGTGCGCGAACGGGCGCGGGTGCTCGCCGCCAATGGCGGCGTCGTTCTCCAGATCGGCGAGCGGATCGAGGTGCTGCGCGACGACGGCCTGCCGGTGCGGGTGATCTTCGACCGGGTGCCGGAGAATCTGCGCGCCCGGCCGACGCTCTCGGTCACCGTCCAGAGCGAGCGCGTCGGCCGCCGGCCGGTGACGCTCACCTATTTGAGCGCGGGGCTCGGCTGGTCTGCCGATTATGTCGCCCTGTTCGACGAGGCCAACGGCCGGATGGACGTCCAGGGCTGGATCACTTTGACCAACAGCAGCGGCACGCCCTACGTCAACGCCAACACCTTGCTCGTCGCCGGCGCCGTCGGCGAGGGCAATGGCGGCTATGATCCCCGGCGCGGGCCGGTTCGCCAGCCCGGCACCGAGACCTCGGACCGCGAGCGGATCGGCGATTTCTATCTCTACCCCTTGTCCGAGCGGACGACGATCGCCAACCGCCAGACCAAGCAGGTCAGCTTCCTCGACGTCCACAATACGCCGGCGGCGCGCGCCTACGAATATCGCAACGCCTGGCTCGGCACGACCGAGCAGCCGCAGAGCGCCAACACCGTGCTCCGCTTCTCCTCGTCGCGCGAGCAGGGGCTCGGCGATGCGCTCCCGGCCGGCACGGTCCGCGTCTACCAGCGCGACGCCCGCGGCAATCCCCAGTTCGTCGGCGAAAGCAATATCGGCCACACCCCGATGGGCTCGCAGCTCGGCCTCGTCACCGGCCAGGCATTCGACGTCAAGGTCCGCGCCACCGTCGAGCGGCGCGAGCGGGTGAACGGTGAGCGCTGGCGCACGACGATGCGCTACACCCTGACCAACGCCCGGCCGCAGCCGGTCACCGTCGACCTGCTCCAGTCGGGTCTGTGGGGCGACACGCGGATCGCCGAGGAGAGCATGGCGAGCGAGCGGCGCTCGGCCGACGAAGCGCTCTGGCACGTCCCCGTCCCCGCCAATGGCGAGGCGAGCGTCACCGCGACCTTCGACACCCGCTTCTAAGGGCTGCGATGCGCCGCCCGCGCGCCTCGATCCTTGGTCTCCTGCTCGCGTTGGCGGCGTCGCCGGCGGGCGCCCAGACGATCGTCACCTCGGCCGGGCCCGACGAGGTCGACGTCACCATCTACCGGGCGCCGGGCCGCGCGGCGCGCACCGCGATCGACCTTCGATGGCTGAACGGCTACGCCCTGATCAGCGAGACGCGCCGGATCGCGATTCCGGCCGGCGAGAGCGAGATCCGCTTCGAAGGCGTCGCCGGCGGCATCCAGCCGCAAAGCGCGATCGTCACCGGCTTCCCGGACGGCATCGTCGAGCGCAACCGCGACGCCTATCTGCTCTCCGCCAACAGCCTGATCGACCGCTCGCTGGGCCGCCGCGTCCACCTGCGCCGCACCTCTGCCGCGACCGGCGCCGTGCGCGAGCAGGAGGCGGTGATCCGCAGCGGCGCGGACGGCGCGCTCGTCCTGCAGACTTCCGAGGGCTTCGAGGCGCTGCGCTGCACCGGACTGCGCGAGACGCCGATCTTCAGCGAGGTGCCGGCCGGCCTCTCGGCGCGGCCGACCCTGTCGGTGCGCACCCGCTCCAGCCAGGCGGTCACCGCCAATGTCACGCTCTCCTATCTCGCCAGCGGCTTCGATTGGCAGGCCAATTATATCGGCAACCTCGCCGCCGACGGCAGCCATGTCGACCTGTTCGCCTGGGTGACATTGGCCAGCAGCGACGAAACCAGCTTCCGCAACGCCGACACCCAGGCGGTCGCCGGGCGGCTCAACCGCGAGCGCGTCCGGCATGAGGAGCGGGAAGAGGACCGGCTCCAGCTGCGCTGCTGGCCAGCCCAGCGCACCAGCGACATTCCGCTGCGACGCCCGGAGCCGCGCCGCGATACCCGCCGGGGCCGGGGCAATCTGGAGTCGTTCGCGGCGGTCACCACGGTGAGCGACGAATTGGTCGTCCTCACCGGGAGCCGCATCCCGGCCGCCGAGACGCTGGGCGACGTCAAGCTTTATCGCATTCCCGAGCCGGTCACGGTCGCCGCCAACAGCCAGAAGCAGGTCGCTTTCCTCGATCAGCCCAACGTCGCGGTGCAGACCGTCTACCGCATGCGCCTCGACCCCGACGACGACGGCTCCTCCTACCGCGCGACCCGGTTCCTGGTGACCCGCAACCGCACCGAGGAAGGGCTCGGCATGCCGCTGCCGGCTGGTCGGGTCCAACTGTTCACTACGCTCGGCGGCCGGCCGATCCTGATCGGCGAGGGCGCGCTCGACGACCGCGCCGTCGGCGAGGATGTCGAGATCGAACTCGCCGAGGCGCCGGGAGTGACCAGCCGGATCGAGGAGGAGGATTCGGGCCGGGATTGGGAGGATCATCTCCTCACCGTCACCAATGACGGCGCCGCGCCGGTCCGCTACGAGGTCGAGTTCGAGGTCGAGGAAGGCGACCGTTTCCGGCCGCGCAGCCGGCTGGCGCGGCGCAACGGGCGCCCGCTCTGGGCGGTGACCGTCCCGGCCAACGGCACCGTCACCTTGCGCTATCGTCTCGTCGAGGCCGACGATTGACCGCATGACCCGGACGCCGCGCGCCCTGCTCCTGTTGCTCGCCGCGGCCGGCGCACCGGCCGACGCGCAGACCATCGCGACCTCGCCCAATCCCGACCGGGTCGCGGTCACCGTCTATCGCGACCCCAACCGCATGCCCGAGCAGCAACCCAACCTCAGATGGCTGAACGGCTATGCCTTGATCAGCGAGACGCGCCGGGTGACGCTGCCGGCCGGCGAGGCCGAGCTGCGCTTCGAGGGCGTCGCCGGCGGCATCCTGCCGCAAAGCGCGATCGTCACCGGCCTTGCCGAGGGCGTGATCGAGCGCAACCGCGACGCCTATCTGCTCTCGCCCGCGACCCTGCTCGACCGCTCGCTGGGGATGCGCGTCCATCTCAGGCGCACCTCGCGCGCGACCGGGCGCGTGCGCGAGCAGGACGCGATCGTCCGCACCGGCGCCGCCGGCGCGGTCGTGGTCCAGACCGAAAGCGGGTTCGAAGCGCTGCGCTGCACCGGGCTGCCCGAGACTTTGGTTTACGACCGGGTGCCGCCGGGCCTGTCGGCGCGGCCGACCCTCTCGGTGCGCGCGCGCAGCGCCCGGCCGGTCACCGCCACAATCACCCTCTCCTATCTCGCCAGCGGCTTCGACTGGCAGGCCAATTATGTCGCGACGCTGGCGCCGGACGGAACCCACTTGCAGCTCTTTGCCTGGCTGACCCTGGCAAGCATGGATGAGACCAGCTTCCCCCGTGCCGACACCCAGGCGGTCGCAGGGCGGCTCAACCGCACTTATGCCGCGGTTCAGCCCGCCGAGGGCGGCCCGCTCAATATCCAATGCTGGCCGCAGGGCACGACCAGCGACATCGAGCTGCAGGTGGCCGAGGATATCGAAGTGGGCGGATTTGCCGACGCCCGCGGCATGATCAATCCGCTGCCGATGATGGCGCCGCCGCCCCCGCCGCCGCCGCCGCCGATGCAGGCCGTCCAGGAGGAATTGGGCGACCTCAAGCTCTACCGCATTCCCGAGCCGGTCACCGTCGCGGCGCGCAGCCAGAAGCAGGTTGCCCTGCTCCAGCGCCCGAACGTGCAGGTCGCTTTGGTCTATCGCCGCCGCGTCTTCCCCAACGCCACCGCGGTCGTTTTCGCCCAGCGGATGCTGGTGACGCGCAACCGCGCCGCGGAGGGACTCGGCCTGCCGCTGCCGGCGGGCCGGCTGATGCTGTTCGCCGAGCGCGGCGGGCGGCCGCTGCTGGTCGGTCAGGCTACGGTCCGCGACCGCGCGGTCGGCGAAGATGTCGAGATCGACCTCGGCGCGACGCCCGCGGTGCGCAGCGAGCTCACCCTGGTCGCCGAGCATGACGGCGGCAGCGATTATCAGCTGGTGGTCACCAACGACCGCGCCGAGCCGGTCCGCTTCGAAAGCGAGATCTGGGCGCAAGGGTGGGAATTCAGCGCGGAGCCGGGCCTTCCCAGCCGCAACGGCATGCCGCTCTGGGCGGTGACCGTCCCGGCCAACGGCAGCGCGACCTTGCGCTACCGGCTGTCGCCGCGCTGAGGATCGCGCAAGTTCAGGTTGCAACAGTGCCCGGAAGGCCCGACCGTGTCGGGCGGGCGGCGAGTCGCGGGGCCGTCTTTTCCAACAAGAGAGGATAAGACATGGCGCAGGACAATCCCAATTTCCCGGTCGGCACTGCCGCAATCAACTGGTTCGATTCCGGCGGACAGCTGCATATCCGGGTCTATTCGAGCGACATGTACACGGTGACCGAACGCTGCGCCGACGGCGGCGGGTGGACCACCGGCGCGTTCAGCGCGCCCGGGTCGCAGGTCTCGGCGATGGTCTGGCAGGCGAGCGGCGCCGCCCACATCCGGGTCTATTGCACGTTCGAGGACAAGACCACCGAGTGGTGCAGCGACGGCTCCGGCACCTGGACCCAGGGTTCCTACACGACCCAGTGAGCGGCTAGGCCTGGTCGCGCTTGACCGGCCGCGGCTGGTGCTTTTCGTCGAGGGCGACGAAGGTGAACACGCCTTCGGTGACCTTGACCTCGCTGGTGCCGCGATCGCGGCTGGCGATGACGTCGATCCGGATCGAGATCGAGGTGCGGCCGATCCGCTCGACCTTGGCGTAGACCGAGACGAGGTCGCGCAGCAGGATCGGGGCGATGAACTCCATCGCCTCGATCGCCACCGTCGCGACCGGCCCCTGCGCCTCGCGCGAGGCGACGATGCCGGCGGCGATGTCCATCTGGCTGAGCACCCAGCCGCCGAAGATATGGCCGTTGGCGTTGATGTCGCCTGGCCCCGGCACGACCCGCAGGATCGGCTCGCCGCGATCCCGGGTCATGGCGAATCGTCCGGGCCGCCGCCGGCCTCGTCGTCGGCGCCGGAGCGATTGGAGAGGAAGAGGAGGCCCATCAGCCCGGTCCCGACCAGCATTGTCAGGCCGACGCCGGCGACGGTCGCGATCAGCATGTGGATCGGCACCGGGTCGCCGAAGCTCTTCAGATAGATGAGGGAAAGGAGGATTGTGACGACCGCCGCCAGCGCCATCCAGCGCATGATCTTCCAATAGCGCGTCCAGGCGGCCGCGGCGCGCTCGTAATCGGGTCCGCTCCGCGGCGGGACGGGATCGTGCTGGGGCATCGCCGCCATGTGGCGGCAAGGGCATCGTTCATCAAGGGGAGATTGGCGGCACGCAGAAGGCGGGGCCGCGCGCCCCGCCTCCCGCCGTCACGGTTAGGCCGGGACGGTGTCGAGGGTGCCGACCTTCACGTCCGCGTCGGGGCCGACCTTGGTGACCACGCAATTGGTCGCCCGGTGCTCGGCGTGCGGCCCGTAGCTGAAGCCGCCTTTGCCGTTCCACGTCGCGAATTCGACGGCGCAGGCCATCGTCATGAGCGCCTCGATATGGCCGAGCAGCGGCGGCGGGCCGAACGGGATGCCGTACCGGCCCATGACCCGCAGCAGCCTTTCGGCGGTCGGAGTGCCGACGATTTCCATCTGACCGGAAATGTCGGGAATCGGCAGATCGCCCCACGGCGGCGCCAGCGCCTGGCTAATCCTGCCCGAGCCGGTGATCGCGCCGGTGGCCGCGTTCACCAGGAGATCGAGGTGCAGAGTCGGACCGCCGATCAGCCCGTTGGCGACAATGAGGTTGACCGGGAAAAGGCCGATATTGGATTCGCTCATCATAATCTCCTGTGCTTTCGTGATCAGAAAGATCGCTGAGCACGATCGATCAGGACCGCGCGCCCGGCCGGGTTGAGTCAAAGCCAACCCGGACCGTTTCGGATGCAATTTCAATAATTTGCACGTTGGCGGCGCGTCTGCCGACGGGGCCGCGGGCGGGCGGGCCGACGGGCCGGGCCGGGCCGGTCTTTCAATTGGCTGCCTCCCGTGAGATCATCCGCGCCTGAGTCGGACGCCAGCATGGGAGCCGCGACATGACCATCTCGGCCATCCTCCAATCGAAAGGGAGCGAGGTCCTCACCGTCGAATGCGACACGACCGTGCGCGACGCGGTCGCGCTGCTCGCGGAGCGCAAGATCGGTGCGGTGCCGGTGGTCCGGGACGGCCGCGTCGCCGGCATCATGTCGGAGCGCGACGTCATCTATTGCCTGAGGAGCGACGGCGCCGCGGTGCTCGACTGGACGGTCGAGCGGATCATGACCGCGCCGGCGATCACGGTCACGCCGGCGACCGAGATCATGAGCGCGCTGTCGCTGATGACCCGCCGCCGCATCCGTCATTTGCCGGTGGTCGAGGCCGAGGCGCTGATCGGCCTCGTCTCGATCGGCGACCTCGTCAAGTTCCGGATGGACAAGATCGAGGCGGAGGCCGCCGCGATGCTGAGCTACATCCAGAGCGTCTAGGCGGGGACGGCGCGGCGCGGGCGGATCAGGCCGAACACCTCGTCGACGATCGGACGGGCGAAGGCGAACAGCAGGCCCGCATAGGCGGCGATCCCGACCGCGACCAGCGTCGCGAGGCGGGCGCCGCTGCCGATCCCTTCGCCGAGCAGCGAATCCGCCACCTCGACCAGCCCGGCCATCGTCGCCGACGCGGCGAGGCCCGGCGCCACCGCCAGGAAGAGGGCGCGCCGGCTGATGCCGATCACCGGCAGCGACATCTCGATCGTCGCCGCGAGCAGCACCGCCATGCCGGCGAGCCAGGCCCAGGCGAGCCCCGCCGTCCCCCACTGGATGCCGGCGAGGAAGGCGAGCGGCATGAGCGCCGCGCCGACCAGGCCGGTGCGCACCGCCATTCCCGGCCGGCCGAGCGCGTTCGAGGCGGGCGCGAACAGGATCTGCAGCGTCATCATCGGCATCGCCATGGCGAGGATCGGCACCAGCGCCGCCGCCGCGATCCATTTCGGGCCGAGGCAGGCGAGCACCAGCGGCCCGGCGGTCACCGCCAGCCCGAAATAGAACGGCAAAGCGACCAGCATGATCAGCCGCACCGACTTCAGGAAAGCGGACTGGATCATGTCCGGCCGCGCCTGGATCCGCGAATAAGCGGCGAAGGCGACCTCGTTGAGCGGCGGGACGAACTTGGCGGCGAGGATCTGGGTCAGGAACAAGGCGGTGGTGTAGATGCCGAGCCGGTGGGCGTCGAGCGCCCGCCCGCCGATGAACACGTCGGCCTGGCTCTGCACGAACCAGCACGACTGGACGCCGACCATGGCGAGGCCGTAGCGCAGCATCGTGCCGGCGCCGGCGAAGGCGAAGCGGGGCCTGATCTCCCACAGCCTGGCCGCGGCGAAATAGCCGACCGCCCGCCCGTACCAGAGCACCGCCGGCGCCGCGACCAATGTCCAGACGCCGAGCCCGGCGAGCGCGCAGCCGAGCGCGGTGACCGCGCTCAGCACGGCCGCGACGAGATCGATCCGCGACTGGCGCTTGAAATCGAGCCGGCGGGCGAGCAGCGCGTGGCCGAGCGCGTTGAACGGATTGGCCAGGTAGAACAATGCCTGGACGCGCAGCAGGTCGGCGACCAGCGGCTGGTGGAAATAGTCGGCGGCGAGCGGCGCGGCGGCGAGCTGCAGGCCGGCAAGCGCGCCGTTCATCAGGATCAGCATCGCGAAGGCCTGGCCGATCCGGTGCGGGTCGGTGCGCTCGTCGCGGACTAGCGAGCTCGCAAAGCCCCAGCCCTTAAACAGGTCGAGGAAGGTCAGCACCACCCCGGTCATCGCCACCAGCCCGTAATCGGCCGGATTGAGCATCCGGATGACGAGGAAGGTCGAGGTCCAGGCGATCAGCTGGCCGAGCAGCTGGCTACCCGAGCGCCAGATCACGCCCGCCTTTACCTGCTCGGCGAAGGCGGGTTCGCGCCGCTCGGGCGTGGCGGCGGGATCGGCCGCTGCGGCCGGCTGCTGCGGATGCGCGTCCATCCCTTGGCGGCTTAGCGCAAAGGGGTTAAGCGCGCGTTGAGGATGGCGGCCGGTGGCAAGCCCGGCACCGCTCGGCAGACTTTTCCAAAAAGGCGGTTGACGGGTGGGGCGCTCGTCCATATATGCGCCTTCACCGACGGGGCAGGGCAGTCTGCCTGGCCTCGTTTGCGTCTCTCTTAACCCTTAACCGGTGTCCCGGAGTCAAACGGGATGGAGATGCGTCGGCTCTTTGACATTGTCGGTTTAGATGAAGGGACATGTGGGCGGCGGCTCCGGTCGCCAGCGGCTTCAAGGCGCTGGAGGATCGGTTAAAGCTAAGTCGTTCCATGTCTCGTTACATATCCACAGTATATGTGAAGTGCAGGAACGGCTCCTTGAAAGCCGGCCCTAATTGCTCCGGGTTTTCCCTCGGGGCGCCTGGGTCGGTCATAAACTTGAGAGTTTGATTCTGGCTCAGAACGAACGCTGGCGGCATGCCTAACACATGCAAGTCGAACGGGCCCTTCGGGGCTAGTGGCGCACGGGTGCGTAACGCGTGGGAATCTGCCCTTAGGTTCGGAATAACTCAGGGAAACTTGAGCTAATACCGGATAATGACTTCGGTCCAAAGATTTATCGCCTAGGGATGAGCCCGCGTAGGATTAGCTTGTTGGTGAGGTAAAAGCTCACCAAGGCGACGATCCTTAGCTGGTCTGAGAGGATGATCAGCCACACTGGGACTGAGACACGGCCCAGACTCCTACGGGAGGCAGCAGTGGGGAATATTGGACAATGGGCGAAAGCCTGATCCAGCAATGCCGCGTGAGTGATGAAGGCCTTAGGGTTGTAAAGCTCTTTT
>DATHJO010000003.1:0-104159 GCA_035316145.1 Allosphingosinicella sp.
TGGGGGCGTCGAACGCCTTGGCCGGGCATCCTGGCCCGCCCGGCGGCGCTCTCCTACCCAGCCACCTTCCCCGGCCGATCACGGCCACCTCCGGTCCCGAGTGCGGACCCTAGGCTTTCGCGGCGCACCGCCCTAAGAGGCCGCGACATGAGCAACGACGCCTGGACCGCATTGGAGGGCGCTCCGACCGCGACGCTCGCCGGCCTGTTCGCCGCCGAGCCCGACCGGCTGGCGCGGCTCGTCGTCGAGGAGAGCGGCATCCGCTTCGATTTCTCGAAGACCCATCTCGGCCGCGGTCTGCTCGACAGCTTCCTTGCGCTCGCCGAACAGACCGGCCTCGCCCGGCGCCGCGACGCGATGTTCGCCGGCGAAATCGTCAACCCGACCGAAGGCCGCGCCGCCGAGCACAGCGCCGAGCGCGGGCAGGGAGCGCCCGAAAGCGTCGCCCGCGCCGCCGCCATGCACGCCCGGATGCGCGCGCTGATCGACGCGATCGAGGCGGAGGCGTTCGGCCCGGTCCGCCACATCCTCCATCTCGGCATCGGCGGCTCCGCGCTGGGGCCGCAGCTGCTGATCGACGCGCTCGGCCGCGGCGCCGGACGCTACGAGGCGGCGACCGTCTCCAATGTCGATGGCGCGGCGCTGGAGGAAGCCATCGCGGACTTCGATCCCGCCGCGACTCTGGTGGCGATCGCCTCAAAAACCTTCACCACCACCGAGACGTTGCTCAACGCCCGCTCGGCCCTGCAATGGCTGGCGGAGGGCGGCGTCGAAGACCCTTATGGCCGCGTCGTCGCGCTCACAGCCGCGCCCGCCAACGCGATCGAGTTCGGCGTCGACGAGACCAGGATTCTGCTTTTTTCAGAGAATATTGGCGGACGTTATTCGCTCTGGTCCTCAATCGGTTTCCCGGCCGCTTTGGCACTCGGCTGGGACGCGTTCGAAAGCCTGCTCGAGGGCGCCGCGGCGATGGACCGCCATTTCCGTTTCGCGCCGCTCGACGCCAATGCCCCGGTCCTCGCTGCTTTCGTCGACCGCTATTACGCCAATCTCCGCGGCGCCGGGACGCGGGCGGTGTTCGCCTATGACGAGCGGCTGCGGCTGCTTGCGCCCTATCTCCAGCAGCTCGAGATGGAATCGAACGGCAAAAGCGTTCGGCTCGACGGATCGCCGGTCGGCCGCGCCACGGCGCCGGTCGTCTGGGGCGGGGTCGGCACCGACGCGCAGCATGCCGTGTTCCAGCTGCTCCACCAGGGCACCCATCTCGTCCCGGTCGAGTTCGTCGCCGCGATCGAGCCCGGCGACCGCCTCGCCGGGGATCATCACCGCCAGCTCCTGATCAACTGCTTCGCGCAAGGGGCGGCGCTGATGAGCGGGCGACCCGCCGACGATCCTCATCGCGCCTATCCCGGCGACCGCCCCTCGACGACCCTCCTGCTCGATCGGCTCGACCCGGCCACGCTCGGCGCGCTGATCGCCTTTTACGAGCATCGCACCTTCGCCAACGCCGCCCTGCTCGACATCAACCCGTTCGACCAGTTCGGTGTCGAGCTCGGCAAGGAGATGGCGCGGGCGCTCGATGGCGGCGACGCCCCCGATTTCGATCCCTCGACCCAGGCCCTGATCGCCCGCGCCTTCGGAGACGACGAGACATGACCCAGAGCTACGACTACGACCTCATCGTCATCGGCGCCGGATCGGGCGGGGTGCGGGCGGCGCGGGTGGCGGCGGCGCACGGCGCGCGCGTCGCTGTCGCCGAGGAGTATCGGGTCGGCGGCACCTGCGTGATCCGCGGCTGCGTGCCCAAGAAGCTGCTCGTCTACGGCGCCCATTTCGCCGAGGATCTGCAGGACGCGCGCCGCTTCGGATGGCAGGTCAAGGGCTGCAGGTTCGACTGGCCGACGCTGCGCGACAACGTGCTGGCCGAAGTCGACCGGCTCGAGGGGATCTACGCCGAGATCCTCGAGCGCAACGACGTCGAGATCCTGGCGCAGCGCGCGACCGTCGCCGGCCCCAACCAGGTGGTCCTCGCCGACGGCACCAGGCTGGGGGCCGCGACCATCCTGGTGGCAACCGGCGCCCATCCGGTGGTCCCGGAGGTGCCCGGCGCCGAGCACGGCATCACCTCGAACGAGATGTTCCACCTCGAGAAAATGCCGAAGCGGGCGGTGATCGCCGGCGGCGGCTATATCGCCAACGAGTTCGCCGGCATCCTCCACGAATTCGCCTGCGAGGTGACGATCATCAACCGCGGCGACCTCATCCTGCGCCACTATGACGAGCAGGTCCGCGACCGGCTGCTGCAGATCTCGCTGACCAAGGGGATCAACTTCAAGTTCAACGCGCCGTTCGAGAAGATCGTCAAGCGCCGGGACGGGTCGTTGCGCATCCACCTCCAAGGCGCGAGCCCGATCGACGCCGATCTGTTGCTCTGGGCGGTCGGCCGCTATCCCAATACGAGAGGGCTGGGCCTCGGGGCGGCGGGCGTCGAGCTCGGCAAGAACGGCGCGATCCTGGTCGACGAGGACAATCAGAGCTCGGTGCCGAGCATCTACGCGATCGGCGACGTCACCGACCGCGTCCAGTTGACCCCGGTCGCGATCCGCGAGGGCCAGGCTTTCGCCGACACCGTGTTCGGGGACCGGCCGACCCGGGTCGATTATGACAACATCCCGCATGCGGTGTTCAGCCACCCGCCGATCGCCTCGGTCGGCATGACGGAAGGGCAGGCGCGCGACAAGCTCGGCACCTACAAGACCTACGTCTCCGATTTCCGGCCGATGAAGAACGTCCTCGCCGGCAGGAACGAGCGTTCGCTCTACAAGCTGATCGTCGACGAGGAGAGCGACAAGGTGGTCGGCATCCACATGATCGGCCCCGACGCGCCCGAAATCCTCCAGGCCGCCGCCGTCGCGGTCAAGGCCGGCCTCACCAAGGCGCAGTTCGACGAGACCGTCGCGCTCCACCCGACCATGTCGGAGGAATTGGTGCTGATGCGCTAGCGTCGACCTCCCCCTCTCCCCGGCGGGGAGAGGGCAGGGAGAGGGGGTACGGCGGTGGCGGCTAATCTCAGAAGCCGAACCCCTCACCCCAACCCTCTCCCCGCCGGGGAGAGGGCGCTAAGATCATTCCGAGCGGCAGCGGCCGGTCTGGGTGACCTCGGAATCGCCGTCGTCGTAGCGCACGCTGATCGTCGCGCCGTCGGCGGCCATGCCGGTGATCGCGGCAGCGTACCAATTGCCGTCGCCGAACCGGCAGACGACGCGCGTGCCGACCCGCCAGTCGTAGCGGCGCACCAAATTGGCGGGCAGCGTCTCCCTCGTGCCGTCGTCGTAGAGGATGGTGACCTGGTTGCCGATATGGCTCTGCACCACGCCCGGATACCAGTCGCTGCCGCCTTGCCACCGCGCCAGCACCCAATCGCCGGCGTCCTGGGCGGGCGCGGCGGCGGGACTCGCCAGGGCAAGGGCGACTGCACCTGTCTGGAATAGCCTTTTCATCGGATCCCCCTTTCCGTTGCGGCCCAAGCTTATCGCGAAGCGAACGCGATGTTAACCAAGTTGGCCGCATAAAAACCCTCATGTTTGCAGGCCGCTGCCGAATGAGGCTGGCTGCCGCCCTTGCCGCGGCGATGGCGGCGCTTGCCTGGAGCAGGCCCGCGCTCGCCGATCCGCCGCATCTCGACCTGCCCGCCAATCTCACCGCGGTGATCGATTTCCGCATCGTCCTCACCGACGGAGAGCGCTCCTGGACCGACGGCGGTTTCGGCCGCTCGCGCTTCGGCGGGGGCGGCGACGGTGTCGCCGTCCACGCCGTGCCGGCCGAGGCCGAATTGGTCTGGCACGGGCCGATCGCCTGGAACGTCGAGGGGACGCTCGCCGCTTCCTATCAGGACGGGCAGGACCAGCCGGTCGACCTGATCGAGGCCTATGCCACCTGGCGGCCGGTGCCGCGCGGCGCCACCCGCTTTTCGGTCCGCGCCGGGATGTTCTGGCCGCAGGTTTCGCTCGAGCATGAGGGGCCGGCTTGGCAGGTCGCCGACATGATCACGCCGTCGGCGATCAACTCGTGGATCGGCGAGGAGGTGAAGGTGGTCGGCCTCGAAGGGACCGCGACGCACCCGCTGGCCGGCGGCCGGCTGTCGGGCACGTTCGGCCTGTTCGGCTTCAACGACACCGCCGGCACCCAGCTCGCCTTCCGCGGCTGGGCGCTGCACGATCAGAAGACCGGCGCCTTCAGCCGCGAGACGCTGCCGCCGCTCGGTCCCGACATGGCCGGCGCGCAGCCGCCCTGGACGACGCCGACGCTCGAGGTCGATCATCGCATCGGCTTTTACGGCCGGCTCGCCTACGAGTTCGTCGCGCCGGTCACGCTCGAGGCCTTCTATTACGACAATCGCGGCGATCCGGCGGCCTTCACCGACAATCTCCAATGGGGCTGGCGCACCCGCTTCCTCAACGTCGGCGCGCGGGTCGACTTCAGCGAGAACACTCGCCTCCTCGCCCAGGCGCTGACCGGCTCGACCCAGATGGGCCAAGAGGAGGACGAGCCGGACGAGATATGGGTCGACACCCGCTTCCGCGCCGCCTTCGTGCGGCTGACCCACGAGATCGGCCCAGTCGCGCTGTCCGGGCGCGTCGACCTGTTCGAGACCCGCCAGCGCGGCGAATATGTCTATGCCGAGGACGGCGAGCATGGCTGGTCGCTGACCGGCGCGGTCGACTGGCACCTGACCGGCCAGGCGCAGATCATCGTCGAAGGGCTCCATGTCGAGAGCGAGCGGGGGGCGCGGGCGCGGCTCGGCCTCGCGCCGCGCCAGGATCAGGACATCGTCCAGGCGTCGATGCGCATTACCCTCTGAGGCCAATCGCTTACGGGATTTTCACTTGTCTGGCGCATAGCCGCACGATGCGCGCGCTCCGTTCAGCATTGGGTGTCCTTGCCCTCGCCGCCTCGCCGGCCGCGGCGGGGGACCTCGTCGTGCAGGTGCGGACCGCCGGCGGCGCAGGCGTCGCGAACGCGGTGGTGACGCTCTATCCGGGCGGGCGGCCCTCGCCGCCGGGCGTGGTCCGCAGCGACTATCAGATCGCCCAGCGCGACCTGCAATTCTCGCCGTTCGTGCTGGTCGTGCCGATCGGGGCGCAAGTCTCCTTTCCCAATTTCGACGATGTTCGGCACCACGTCTACTCCTTCTCGCCGGTGCGCCGCTTCGAGCTCAGGCTCTACGCCCGCGAGCAGACCCGCTCGGTCCGCTTCGACCGGGCCGGGATCGTGCCCTTGGGCTGCAACATCCACGACAACATGATCGCCTTCATCGACGTCGTCGACACCGGCTTCGCGACGCGGACCGACAATGGCGGGCGGGCGAGCTTCACCGCGATCCCGGGCGGGCCGGTGCTCGTCCGGGTCTGGCACCCGTGGCTGCGCGCGCCGGCGAACCAGCTCGAGCTGCGCGTCGCGGTTCCGGACCATGGCGCCGTTGCCCAGGCGGTGCCGGTCAACCTGCGGCCGCCGCCGCGGCCGGTGCGCAGCTACTGATGTTCCGCGGCATCCAGACCCGGCTCGCGGTCCTCTATGCGGGCCTGTTCGCGCTCGCCTTAAGCCTGGTCGCGGTCGCGCTCTACGTCGTCGTCACCACCACCGCCGAGCGCCAGGTGCGCGGCGAGCTTGTCGCCAGCTCGACCGTCTTCGACCGGCTGCTCGAGCTGCGCACCCGCGAGCTCAGCAACGCGGCGGGGCTGCTGTCGCGCGATTTCGGCTTCCGCGCCGCGGTCGCCACCGGCGATCCCGGCACCGCGCTCTCCGCGCTCGACAACCTCAAGGCGCGATTGGGCCTCAGGACCGCCTTCATCGTCGGCATGGACGGCCGTGTCTCGGGGCTGACCGACCCGCGCCTCGCCGCCGACGCCCGCGCGCTCTGGGCCGCGCTCGACGCCGGCCAGACCAGCGGCATCGTCCGCCTGGGCGGCGTCCCCCACCATGTCGTCGCCGCCCCGATCATGGCGCCGGCCCTGGTCGGCTGGGTGGTGTTCGCCAACGATCTCGGCCCCGGCCAGATGCGCCGGCTCGAGCAGCTGTCGGCGATTCCGATCAATGCGCGGGTGCTGCTCCACGGCCGGAATGAGACGTGGAGCGACGATCCCGCGATCGCCGGCTTCGTCGACGCGCGCATCGGCGACAATGCCCCGGCCCGGCTCGACGAAGCCACCGGCACCGCCATCGCCTTGGTCAAGCCGCTGCGCTCGATGGGCGACGGCGGATCGGCGGCGCTGCTGCTGCGCTACCCGCTCGCTTTGGCGATGGCGCCCTATCTGCCGCTCCAGATCGCGATGGGGCTGACCGCCTTGCTCGGCCTGATCCTGGTCGTGTTCGGCTCGTGGCGGCTGTCGCTGACCCTGACCCGGCCGATCTCGCTGCTCGATCAGGCGGCGCAGCGGATGGAGGAGGGCGAGACCGTCGAGGTCAAGGTCGACACCAGGGACGAGATCGGCCGCCTCGCCCAGAGCTTCAACCGGATGGCGGCCGGCATCGCCGAACGCGAGAAGAGAATCACCCAGCTCGCCTTCAACGACAGCCTGACCGGGCTGCCCAACCGCGCCTTCTTCCGCCAGCATCTCGACCTCGAGCTGAAGCAGGCCGAGCGGCGCGGCGGCCGCGGCCTCGCTTTGCTCTGCGTCGACCTCGACAATTTCAAATCGGTCAACGACACGCTCGGCCACCCGGCCGGCGACGAGCTGCTGCGCGCGGTCGCCGGCCGGCTCGGCGCCAGTGTCGGCGACGCGATGGTCGCGCGCCTCGGCGGCGACGAGTTCACCATCATCCTCTCGCATCGCGACGCGCACGAGGCGGCGGGCGCGGTCGCCGGCCGGCTGATCGCCGCGCTCGCCGATCCGCTCGAGATCAGGGGCCATGAGCTCACCGTCGGCGCCAGCATCGGCATCGCGATGGCGCCCGGCGACGCGGCCGATGCCGACACCCTGCTCAAGCATGCCGACCTCGCCCTCTACCAGGCGAAAGGCGAGGGCGGCGGCACCTACCGCTTCTTCGAATCCGAAATGAACGCGCGGGCGCAGGCGCGCCACCAGCTCGAAGCGGATTTGAGGCGGGCGATCGGCCATGGCGAGTTCGAGCTCTATTTCCAGCCGCTCTACGATCTCGAAACCAACAGGATCGGATCGTTCGAGGCGCTGATCCGCTGGAACCATCCGTCGCGCGGCCTGGTCGCGCCCGACGAGTTCATCCCGCTCGCCGAGGAGACCGGCCTGATCGTCCCGATCGGCTCGTGGGTGATCCAGGAGGCCTGCCGCCAGGCGATGAAATGGCCCGAGGACGTCCGCGTCGCGGTCAACGTCTCGTCGGTGCAGTTCCGCAAGCCGGGCCTCGCCAACGTGCTGATGCAGGCGCTCGCGGCGAGCGGGCTCGATCCCAGGCGGCTCGAGGTCGAGATCACCGAATCGATCTTCCTCGAAAGCTCGGAGGCGCTGATCCAGGTCCTCCATTCGCTGCGCTCGATGGGGATCCGCATCGCCCTCGACGATTTCGGCACCGGCTATTCGAGCCTTTCCTATTTGCAGAGCTTCCCGTTCGACAAGATCAAGATCGACCGCTCGTTCATCCAGCAATTGCTGAGCCGGGCCGGCTCGACCGCGATCGTCCGCGCGGTCATCGACCTTGCCCGCGCGCTCGGCATGGAGACGACCGCCGAGGGCGTCGAAAATCCCGAGCAGCTCGCCGAATTGCGGCTCCAGGGGTGCTCCTCGGTCCAGGGCTATCTGTTCTCGAAGCCGGTCACCGCCGCCGCCGTCCTCGAGGCGCTGGCCGCCGCCAATCCGCAGCGCGACGTCGCCTGACGTCTAGGGTGTGAACTCGACCTCGGTCGTCTCGCACAGGTTGATCCCGCGCAGATCGCTGGTGTCGTTGTCGTCGTAGGTGACGCGGATATCCCAGGAGCATTGCTCTTCGTCGCGGTCGAAGGTGACGGCGGCCTGCTCGCCGTCGCCGAGCACGTCGCGGCCGAGGATGTCCGGCCCCCAATGGTCGTCGCCGGACGGCGAGACGTTGAGCGTCACGATGACATGGCCGCTATGATTGGTGACCGTGAAATCCTGCTGCGCGGCATAGGCCGCGGTGGCCACGGCAGCCGCCGCCAAGGCGACGGCGATCCAAACCTTCCTCATCCGATTCCTCCCCTACTTCCGAGCGCGCACCATAGACGCGGGCCGCGGTTAGGCAATTGCAGAATGCGGCGCCTTCGCGGCCGCGCGGCGCGGACTCGTCGCGGCCGATGTGCCGCTCTATAGCCCGGCCCATGGCTCGGGAAGCGTCCAGCGACATCCTCATCATCGGCGCGGGGCACAACGCGCTGGTCTGCGCCTTCTATCTTGCCGAGCGCGGCCTCAAGGTGACGATGGTCGAGGCGCGCTCCGTGGTCGGCGGGGCGGCGGTGACCGAGGAGTTCTATCCGGGCTTCCGCAACTCGACCGCGAGCTACACGGTCAGCCTGCTCAATCCCAAGATCATCCGCGACATGCGGCTCTATCAGCATGGCCTTAAGGTCGTGCTCCGGAAGATCGACAATTTCCTGCCGACGGAAGGCGCCGACTATTTGCTCGCTGGCCGCGGGGGGCTGACCAAGCGGGAGATCGCCCGCCATTCGCCCGCCGACGCCGAGAATTACGACGCCTATTCGGCCGCGCTGAGCGGCGTCGTCGGCGTGCTGCGGCAATGGATCCTGCGGGCGCCGCCCAATGCCGGCGGCGGCCTCGGCGACCTGTTCGCGCTGCTGAAGCTCGGCGGTGGGGTCGGCCGGCTCGGGCTGGAGAAGCAGCGCCATCTGGTCGACTTCTTCACCAAGTCGGCCGCCGACATCCTGGGCCGCTATTTCTCCCATGAGCTCGTCCAGGCCCTGTTCGGGTTCGACGCCGTCGTCGGCCATTATGCCAGCCCCTATGCGCCGGGATCGGCCTACGTCCTCCTCCACCACGTCTTCGGCGAGGCGGCGGGGGTCGCGGGCGCCTGGGGCCATGCGATCGGCGGCATGGGCGCGATCACCCAGGCGATGGCGAAGGCGGCGCGCGAGGCGGGCGTCGAGATCCACCTCGACGCATCGGTCGAGGAAGTGATCGTCGAGGGGGGCCGGGCCGCGGGCGCCGTCGCCGGCGGCAAGGCGTACCGCGCCAAGGCGGTGGTCGCGGGCGTCCATCCCAAATTGCTGTTCACCCGGCTGCTGCCCGAGGGCGCGGTCGCGGCCGAGCCCGCCCGCCGGATGGCCCATTGGGCGAGCGAATCGGCGACCTTCCGGATGAACGTCGCGCTCGCCGAGCTGCCGCGCTTTACCGCGCTGCCCGAGCCCGGCGACCAGCTCACCGCCGGCATCATCGTCGCGCCGTCGCTCGCTTATATGGACCGCGCCTATCTAACCGCGCGGACCGAGGGCTTCTCGCGGGAGCCGGTGGTCGAGCTGCTGATTCCCTCGACGCTGGACGACAGCCTCGCGCCCGCCGGGAGCCACGTCGCCAGCCTGTTCTGCCAGCATTTCCCTTACCAGGTGCAAGGCGGCTGGGACGCCCGGCGCGACGAGGCGGCCGACCATATCCTCGCCCATGTCGACCGCTACGCGCCGGGCTTTGCGGCCTCGGTGATCGGCCGGCTGGCGCTGTCGCCGCTCGATCTCGAGCGCCGCTTCGGCCTGATCGGCGGCGACATCTTCCACGGCAAGATGGGCCTCGACCAGCTCTTCTCGAACCGGCCGATGCTCGGCCACGCCGATTACCGGATGCCGCTCCCGGGCCTCTATCTGTGCGGCGCCGGCGCCCATCCCGGCGGCGGCGTCACCGGCGCGCCCGGGCACAATGCGGCCCGCGCGGTGCTCGCCGACAAAAGGAAGCTGAAGCTCTAGCCCGGCGCCCGGTAGGCGTCGTGGCAGGCGCCGCAGGCGGTGCGCAGCTCGCCCCAGCGCGCCAGGAAGACGGCGCGGTCGCCGGACTGGGCGGCCTCGGCGAGCGCCTGCGCCGCGGCCGCATAAGCGGCGGCGCGCGCCTCGAAGCCGGCCCGGTCGCTCCACACCGCCGGCAGCGCCTTGCTGCTCGGCAGGTTGGTGCCGGCCGGAAACAGGCTCGGCAACGTCCGCGCCCAGCGGGCAAGGTTGCGCGCGGGCAAGGCGAGCAGGTGGACGTCGGCGCCCGCATCCGCCGCCGCCTTCATCGCCACGAAGCTGCCGGCGGAGAGCGCATAGGCCGATTGCCGCGCCGCGACGATCTGCTCGGCAGTCAAGCCGGCGGTCGGCGGCTGCGCCAGCGCGGCGGTGAGCGGGATCGCGGCCAGGGCCGCGGCGAGCAAGGCAATCTGTCTCATCGGTCCTCCAGGGCCAGGCGCGCCCAGCCTAATCGCATGCCCTCCCCGTAACAACGGGAACTTAGCTTGCATCAGGCGCGCTTTGTCAGGGGGGGAATACAGGGCTTCCCGACATGTCGAGTTCGGCCCGTTGCTGCGCGCTTCTCCTGTCCCTGCTGGCGAGCCCCGCCCTCGGACAGGCTAATGGCGTCGTGCCCAGGCATGGCCCGCCCGCTGCGGAGCGCCGGACGCCGCCGGATTGGATTCCGGCCGGGGATTTGCGCGGCAGCCCCCCAGCGCGCATCGGCCTCGTCGCCGCGATGCGCGTAAGCGACGGGATGGAGCTCGGCGTCGGCCGCTTCAGCATCCTCGATCTCGCGCGGTCACGCACGAACATGGAGTCGGAGCCCCGGCCGACCGATCTGCGCCACCGCGAACGCAGCATCGCCGCTGTCCGGCTCAGCTTCAGCTTCTAGATGATCGGGTGGCGCTCCCAGTCGACCTTGCCGGCGCGGCCGGTCATCCGGCGGTGGAGCTTGTCCATGGTGCGGCTGCCGGTGTTGACGAACAGGAAGGGGAAGATTGCGTGGACGAGCGCGGCGAGCCCGCCCGCCAGCATCCTCAGCCCGAAGGCCGAGGCGTTGACGAAATGGGCGCCGTAGCTCTCGCCGACTTCCCTGGGGTGTTTGGTGAAGGGGTTTCCGGCCATAGTCTGTCCCGCCTTGCCGACAGCAGCCTTAGCCTGTCCCGAGCATGAAAAAAACCCGCGCCGCCGGCAAAGGCGGCGCGGGTCGCATTGCGAACGATTTGGCTAGCGGCGGCGGCCGCAATTGGCCGGATCGGCGTTCGGCCCGCTATCGTTGTCGCTGGTCCGGTTGCCGCGGCCGTTGCCGGCCTGGTCGGCGTTCGGGCCCTGATCGGCGTCGGTGCAGCCGCGGATATGGTTGCTGCCGCGGCCGCGGCCCGGCGGGTCCGAATGCGGGCCCTGGTCCGAATCGGTGACCTGATAGGCCTCGGCCTTGCCGGTGAGGGCGACGAGCGCGCCACCGCCGACGATCGCGCCGCCCGCCACGCGCGTCAGGAACGAACGGCGGCTCAGCTTTCTGCTACTCTTCATATTACGAATCTCCCCGTCCCAAAGGTGGGCTACGCCTAGCCCAGTTCGGCTGTCGCAACAATGAACGTTTGGCGAAGCGCCGAACTTGCCCCACGGGCCGCCTTCCCTCTAGGGAGCGCGCAGAGCGAAAGGGACAGGCATGAAACTCGACAGCAACATCGCCGCGGTGGTCACCGGCGGCGCTTCCGGCCTCGGCGAGGCGACCGCGCGGGCGCTGGCGGAAAAGGGCGTCAAGGTGGCGATCTTCGACCGCGACGCCGAGCGCGGCGAGAAGGTCGCGGCCGAGATCGGCGGCGTCTTCGCCCTCGTCGACGTCACCTCCGACGAGGCGGTCGACGCCGGCTTCGCCAAAGCGCGCGATGCGCACGGCCAGGAGCGGATCTGCGTCAATTGCGCCGGCGTCGCCAATGCGGTGAAGACGGTCGGCCGCGACAAGGAGACCGGCGCGGTCAAGCGCTACCCGATTCACCAGTTCGAGCTCGCCATCCAGATCAACCTGATCGGCACTTTCCGCGTGCTTGCCGCCTCGGCGGCGGGGATGGCCACGCTCGATCCGCTCGCGGACGGCGAGAAGGGGCTGATCGTCAACACCGCCTCGGTCGCCGCCCAGGACGGCCAGATCGGCCAGGTCGCCTATGCGGCGTCGAAGGCGGGCGTGCTCGGCATGGCGCTGCCGATCGCCCGCGACCTGATGGGCGAGGGGATCAGGATCAACACCATCCTGCCGGGCGTGTTCGAGACGCCGATGGTGGCGATGATGCCGCAGAACGTGAAGGACGCGCTCGCCGCCCAGGTGCCGTTCCCCAAGCGTCTCGGCCAGCCGGGGGAATATGCCCGGCTCGCGATATTCATGGCCGAGAACGTCTATCTCAACGGCGAATATGTCCGCCTCGACGGCGCGATCCGGATGGCGCCGCGCTAGGACGCCGGCCACTCCCGCTCGAACGCGATCGCGGCGCCGAGCAGGCCCGGCTCGGCATAAGTCAGCAGCCGTACCGGGGTGCGCATCATCCGCGCGCGGTAGCGGCCCTTGGCGGTGAAGCGGGCCTCGAACATCGGCGTCTTCAACAGATCGGCGATGCGGCCCGCGAGCGCGCCGGTGATCGCGACCCCCATCGCGCCGTGCGCCAAAGCGATGTCGCCGGCGGCGGCGCCGAAGCAGCGGACGAGGATGGCGAGCGCCTTTTCGGCGAGCGGGTCGGCGCCCGCGATCGCCGCGTCCCAGAGCGCGCCGGCCTGGTTCGGGTCCCACTCGCCTTCGCCGCCGAGGAAGCGGTAGATGTCGATCAGGCCGGGGCCCGAAACGACCCGCTCGACCGAGGCGCGGCCGTAGCGGGCGGTGATGAAGTCGGAAAGCTCCTCCTCCCCGGGGTCGAGTGGGCAGAAACCGATATGGGCGGCCTCGGTCTCGATCACGTTGATCCTGCCGCCGCGCCGGTCGAGGATGGCGACGCCGAGGCCCGTGCCGGGCCCGATCACGCTGACGACACCGTCGGCCGGAAGGTCGCCCGGGCCGGCCAGCGGCACGAGCTCGTCCGCCCCCATCACCGAGACGGCATGGGCGACCGCGCCGTAATCGTTGAGCAAGGTAAGCCGGTCGAGGCCGAGCTCGGCCGCCAAATCGCGGCGCGCGATCCGCCATTCGGAGTTCATGAAGGTGAGCGTCTCGCCCTCGATCGGCGCGGCGACGGCGATCGCGGCGGCGCGGGGCAGGGCGCCGCCGCGTTCCGCCGCGAACGCCGCCCAGGCTGAGGCGAGGCCGGGATGGTCGCGGGTGCGATAGCGCTTCATCTCGCCGATGCGAGGGCGTTCGCCGGGGATGAGCTCGGCGAGCGCGAAGCGGGCATGGGTGCCGCCGATATCGGCCGCGACGATCTCCATCAGCCTTTGCGTCCCTCGATCCGGAACCTGCCCACGATCCAGCGCCTCATGCCGCCAGCAATACGGCCGCAGCGAAAGACGCAAGGCTCAGCCAAAAGGCGGCATGCTCCACCCTTGCCCAAAGCCGCCCCGACATGACGGGGAAACTCCATGGACCAATGCGTTTCACCCAAACATCGTCAAGGGTGGCAGCCGTCGCGCAAGTGCTGGCAATGAGACCCCCTGCAAAACCGGCTACGCCCATTGCTGCGATCGGGAAGGCAAGCCAAATCGGATCGTGAATGAGGCCGCCGAGGAAGGCGCGAAGTTCTCGCGAGCCGGCTATCGTCCCCATCGCACCCGCCGCCAGCAGGTAAACTCCGATATGGAACTTGGTGTAATCGTATAAACGCTCGAGTCTCGGATCCTTTGTGGACATGACTGGCCCCCTAGCTGGTTAAAGAATCGCCGCTCAACGGTTGCGCCGCCCCTCGATCAGACTGTCGACGAGGGCGGGCTCCGCCAGCGTCGAGGTGTCGCCGAGATTGGCGAAGTCGTTCTCGGCAATCTTCCTGAGGATGCGGCGCATGATCTTGCCGGAGCGGGTCTTGGGCAGCGCGGGCGTGAAATGAATGAGGTCGGGCGTCGCGATGGCGCTGATCTCCGCCCGGACATGGGCGCGCAATTCCGCCTCGAGCGCGGCCGAGCCCTCCTCGCCGGCGTTGAGGGTGACGTAGCAATAGATGCCCTGACCCTTGATGTCGTGCGGATAGCCGACCACCGCCGCCTCGGCGACGAGCCGGTGGCTGACCAGGGCGCTTTCGATCTCGGCGGTGCCGAGGCGGTGGCCGGAAATGTTGAGCACGTCGTCGACCCGGCCGGTGATCCAGTAATAATCGTCCGCGTCGCGGCGGCAGCCGTCGCCGGTGAAATATTTGCCTTGGTAGGCGCTGAAATAGGTCTGCACGAAGCGCTCGTGGTCGCCATAGACGGTGCGCATCTGGCCCGGCCAGGAGCGGGCGATGCACAGGTTGCCGGAGGCGGCGCCCGCCATCACCTTGCCATCGGCGTCGACCAGCTCGGGGACGATGCCGAAGAAGGGCCGCCCGGCCGAGCCCGGCTTCATGTCGTGGGCGCCGGGCAAAGTGGTGATCATGATCCCGCCGGTCTCCGTCTGCCACCAGGTGTCGACGATCGGGCAATTTTCCTCGCCGACCACCCGCCAGTACCAGAGCCAGGCTTCCGGGTTGATCGGCTCGCCGACCGTGCCGAGCAGGCGGATGGACGAGCGGTCGTGGCGTTTCACCGGCGCTTCGCCCTCGCGCATCAGCGCCCGGATCGCGGTCGGCGCGGTGTAGAAGATGTCGACCTGGTGGCGCTCGACCACGTCCCAGAAGCGCGAGAAATCGGGGTGGTTGGGGACGCCTTCGAACATGAAGCTGGTCGCGCCATTGGCGAGCGGGCCGTAGACGACGTAGCTATGGCCGGTGACCCAGCCGATGTCGGCGGTGCACCAGAAAATCTCGCCGGGGCGGTAGTCGAAGACATAATGGAAGGTGGTCGCGGTCCACACCGCATAGCCGCCGGTCGTATGCAGCACGCCCTTGGGCTTGCCGGTCGAGCCCGACGTGTAGAGGATGAAGAGCGGGTCCTCGGCGCCCATCGGCTCGCAGGGGCAGGCATCGGGGACGGTGGCGGCGATCTCATCGTACCAATGGTCGCGGCCATCCCGCATCTCGATGTCGGTGCCGAGATGGCGGACGACGATCACGCCGGCAACCTCGCCGCCGCGCGCGAGCGCCGCATCGACATTGGCTTTGAGCGGCACCAGCTTGCCGCCGCGCATGCCGCCGTCGGCGGTGACGATGAAGCGGCTGCCGCAATCCTCGATCCGGCCGTGCAGCGCCTCGGGCGAGAAACCGCCGAAGACGACGCTGTGGATCGCGCCGATCCGGGCGCAGGCGAGCATCGCCACTGCCGCCTCCGGGATCATCGGCAGGTAGATGGTGACCCGGTCGCCCTTGCCGGCGCCCACCGCCTTGAGGCTGTTCGCCATCCGCACGATCTCGGCGTGCAGTTCGCCATAGCTCAAAGTCCGCGTCACGCCGGGCTCGTCGGCCTCCCAGATGATCGCGGTGTCGGCCGAGCGAGCTTCGAGATGGCGGTCGACGCAATTGCAACAAAGGTTGAGAACGCCGTCCTCGAACCATTTGATTTCGACCGGATCGAAGCTCCAGTTCGCGATCGTCTCCGGCGCCCGGATCCAGTCGATCCGCCGCGCCTGTTCCGCCCAGAAGCCGTCCGGATCGGCGAGCGAACGCGCAAAGAGCGCGTCATATTGCTCGGCGGTGCAATGGGTGTTCGCGATGGCGGCGGCGGGGGGCGGGATGCGGTCGGCCATGACCGCCCTCTAATCGCTCGCGCGCCGCTCCGCTACTGCCCGAAAATGCGGCCCGGCGGGTTGCGCGGGCGCAACGGGCGCTTGCCTGAGCGGAGGCGGACGCGGTAAATGGTGGCACCGGCGAGCAAGCCCATGCCGGAAACGAGGGTTGTTTTGGTCATGCAAACCCCCATCTGAAGTGTCCAGGGTATCAGCCTGCCTTGGTTAGGAAAGCAGGATTTTCCGCGGTTGTGACGGACCCGTAAGGGGATCGTCGCGTTGACGCGATGAAGATGAGACATGAGCGCGGGATTGCGCGACCAAGGTGTGTTATGTATATAATGCACCGAGACTCGTAAAGATGGAGTTCGAATGACGGCTTTGGCCCTCAAGCTCAACGATCTGCGCCTGCCGGAGGCCTGGCGGCAGCATTGGCGCGCCTGGGCGGTGCTCGGCGCGATGGCCGCTCTGTGGCTGGTCGCGGCGATCAGCGTCGGCGTGCAGAGCGTCACGCCGCGCCCCGAGCTCGATCGGGTCGAGGCGAGCTCGCCCGAGCTCGCCCGCATCCGCGCCGCCGCGACCGCCACCTCGGCGACCGCCTTGCGGCCGGTCAATCCCCTGACCGCGCTCGCGCTCAATGCCGCAATCCCGCTCTCGCAGCAGGCCAATCCGGCAGCGGCGCCGTTCCATCTGCGCGGCAGCGCCGCCGATCAGGCGCGCTCGCTCGATTGCCTGACCGCCGCCATCTATTACGAAGCCGCGACCGAGCCCGTGAACGGTCAGCGGGCGGTCGCCCAGGTCGTCCTGAACCGGGTTCGCCACCCCGCTTATCCGGCTTCGGTCTGCGGCGTCGTCTTCGAAGGCGCGCGCCGCGCCACCGGCTGCCAGTTCAGCTTCAGCTGCGACGGCTCGCTGCGCCGCGCGCCGATGGCCGATTTTTGGCAGCGCGCGCGCGCGGTCGCGCAGGCGGCGCTCGGCGGCTACGTTTATGCGCCGGTCGGCTGGGCGACCCATTATCACGCCAATTACGTGATGCCTTACTGGGCGCCGACCTTGGTCAAGTCGGCCAATATCGGCCTCCACATCTTCTACCGCTGGCGCGGCGGCTGGGGCCGGCCCGGCGCCTTCGTCAACCATTATGCCGGGGCCGAGCCGGCGATTGCCTGGCGCGGCGGCTTCGGCCAGCCGATTGGCGGTGTCGCGCAAATCGCCAGCAGCCGCGACGCCGCGGCGGCTGCTGCTGCCGAGGCCGCCATGTCGGGCGGCAGCGTCGACAGCTTCCAGCGCGCGGTGCTGCGCCGCTACGAGCCGCTCCAGCGCGACACCGCCAGCGCGATGATCAGCGACCGCACCCGCGCCGACGCCAGCCTCAGCAACAGCCAGCGCTGGGCGCTGACCGGCTCCGACAGTGGCCCGGCGGCGCAGGCGCCGCTCGGCCGCCACGCCGAGAGCGCTGACCAGCCGCGTGAGCTCCAGGGCGTGCGCTATCGCTGGGATCCGGCCCCGCCCGCGCAGAACGGCGGCGGCGGCGAGGCGAGCGAGACGGCCGCCCACTAATCGTCATCCCGGCCTTCGGGGTCCCCGCAAAGTAGTACTTTGCGGGGTGCCCCTTCGCCGGGATGACGTGAACGTCAGGCCGCGGTCAGCAGCCTACGCTCGCCGGCGAGGTTCATCAGCGCCTTTTGCAATTTCTCGAACGCGCGGACCTCGATCTGGCGGATGCGCTCGCGGCTGACGTCGTAGACCTGGGAGAGCTCCTCGAGCGTCTTGGGCTCGTCGGTCAGCCGCCGCTCGGTCAGGATGTGGCGCTCGCGCTCATTGAGGCTCTCCATCGCCTCGACCAGCAGATCGTGGCGGATCCGGGTTTCCTCGGCGTCGGCGACGCGCTCGTCCTGGAGGGGCTCGGAATCGACCAGGAAATCCTGCCAGCTGCCCTCGCTGTCGTCGCGCAGCGGCACGTTCAGCGAGGTGTCGCCGCCCATCGCCATGCGGCGGTTCATCGAGACCACGTCTTCCTCGGAGACGCCGAGATCGGTGGCGATCTTGGTGACGTCCTCGGGCTTCAGATCGCCCTCCTCGAACGCCTCGATCCGGTTCTTCATCCGCCTCAAGTTGAAGAACAATTTCTTCTGCGCCGCGGTGGTGCCCATCTTGACGAGCGACCAGCTGCGCAGGATGAATTCCTGGATCGAGGCGCGGATCCACCACATCGCATAGGTGGCGAGGCGGAAGCCGCGCTCGGGCTCGAACTTCTTCACCCCCTGCATCAGGCCGATATTGCCCTCGGAGATGAGCTCGGCGAGCGGCAGGCCGTAGCCGCGATAGCCCATCGCGATCTTGGCGACGAGCCGCAGGTGCGAATTGACCAACCGGGCCGCCGCATCGGTATCCTGATGCTCGGTCCAGCGCTTGGCCAGCATATATTCCTCTTCCGGCGTCAGGATCGGGAATTTCTTGATCTCGGCCAGATAGCGGTTGAGCCCGGCCTCGCCGCCGCTCGCGGGGATCGTCGCCGGGACGTTTCTCACTGCCATTTAAACTCTCACATCTCCCTGGGTGCCGTGCCTTTATAAGACACCGCGCCGGCACACAAACATTATACGGCGAGCGCCCTCAACAGTTCCTGAATATCAGACGGAAGCGCGCTTTCAAAGGACAGGTTTTGTTTCGAAACCGGATGGACGAAGCCGAGCACGGCCGCGTGCAGCGCCTGGCGATGAAAGTTCAGCCTTTTCAACAGCTCGCGGTGGACCGGCTTGGGCCGGCCGTAAACCGGGTCGCCGAGCAGAGGATGGCCGATCGAGGCCATGTGGACGCGGACCTGGTGGGTGCGTCCCGTTTCGAGCCGGCATTCGACCAGGGCGGCATCGGCCAGCGGCTCGACGATTCGATAGCGCGTGACCGCCCTTTTGCCGCGCGCCTCCTTGACGACCGCCATCTTCTTGCGGTTCGCCGAGGAGCGGGCGAGGGGGGCATCGATCGTCCCGCTGGGCGGGATCGGGAGGCCCGAGGAAATCGCCAGATAGCGCCGGTCGATGCTGTGCTTCGCGAACTGCGCCGCGAGCCCCTCATGGGCGACGTCGGTCTTGGCGACGACCAGCAGCCCCGAAGTGTCCTTGTCGATCCGGTGGACGATCCCCGGCCGCGCCACCCCGCCGATCCCGGAGAGCCGCCCGGCGCAATGGTGCAAGAGGGCGTTGACCAGGGTACCGTCGAAATTCCCGGCGGCGGGGTGGACGACCATCCCGGCGGGCTTGTCGACCACGAGCAGATGCTCGTCCTCGAACACAATCTCGAGCGCGATGTCCTGCGCCTCGTTGTGCGCGGGTCTCGGCTCGGGAACGGAGACCTCGTAGGTGCCGCCCGGCACCGCCTTCATCGCGGGATCGCGCACCGGCGCGCCGTGGGGGCCGAGCACCGAGCCGGCGCTGATCAGCGCCTTCAGCCGCTCGCGCGACAGCGTCGACACGGCAGCCGCCAGCGCCCGGTCGAGACGCCACCCGGCGGCCTCGTCGGCGATCCTGGCGATGATGATGGAATGGCCCCCCGGCATTGTCCCCAAGATGGGGTGAAAACGGCGATTTTCAACCCTCCCGCCCGTTCGGGCTGAGCTTGTCGAAGCCCTCCCTTTCTGTTTCTTTTCCGGCAATGGGCTTCTGGGCTTACATGCTTCACTGCGCCGACCGCAGCTTCTACGTTGGTCACACCGACGACCTCGATGCGAGAATCGGCGCGCATCAGTCTGGGCTCATTCATGGCTACACGTCGACGCGCCTGCCGGTGAAGCTCGTTTGGTCGGATGAATTCCCGAACCGTTACGAAGCGCTGCAGGCCGAGCGGCAGATCAAGGGGTGGAGCCGCGACAAGAAGCTGGCGCTGATCCGTGGCGACTGGAAGCTGATCAGCGCGCTCGCCCGGAATTCGAAGGAGAAGGAGAGGGCTTCGACAGGCTCAGCCCGAACGGAGGAGGAGAGTCTCATTAGGCGCCGTTCGCCCTGAGCCTGTCGAAGGGCCTTCCTCCCTCCCACTCCCCTTGCATCCCGGAATCGCCGACGCCTATAGGGGCGCATGACCGTCAGGGGCCGAGACGCATGAAATCCCACGAATTCGCAAGTTTGCTCTGTTCGCGTCTCTGCCATGACCTCTTGTCGCCGGTGGGCGCGCTCAACAATGGGATCGAGTTGCTCGCCGACGAGCATGATCCGGAGATGCGCGCGCGCTGCCTCGATCTGCTTGCCGAGAGCGCCCGCGCTTCGGCCAACAAGCTCAAATTCTTCCGCCTCGCGTTCGGCGCCGCGGGCGGCTTCGCCGACGTCGTCGATACCCGCGAGGCGCGGGCCGCGATCGAGGGGCTGTTCGGCGGCGACGGGCGGATTCAGCTGGGCTGGATGGTCGACGAGCCGGTGATGAGCAAGGCGGCGCTGAAGGTGCTGCTGAACCTCGTCCTGATCGCCGGCGACGCGCTGGTCCGCGGCGGCAGCCTCGACGTCGGCGCCGAGAAGCATGGCGACGGCCTCGACATCGTCGTCCGCGCCGCGGGCAGCCGGATCGTGCTCGATCCCGAGCTGCGCCGCGTCCTCGTCGGCGAGATGCAGGAGGACGAGGTCGCGCCCCGCGCCGCCGCCGCCTGGCTCGCCCACAGCCTGGTCGAGGAGGGCGGCGGCTCGATCCAGGTCGCCGACGGCGAGGAGAACATGCTGATCATCGGCGCGAGCCTGCCGGCCTAGGGACCGTAATCGCCGCCCCGGCGGTAAACGGCTTGTTTACCAACCGCTCCCATAAGCTCCTCCGACATGGACGAGTTGCTCAACGACTTCATCGCCGAGACCCGCGACATGGCCCAGGCCCTGTCGGGCGCGATCGTCGCGTGGGAGGCGCAGCCGGGCGACCGCGAGCGGCTCGACGAGATTTTCCGCTTCGTCCACACCGTCAAGGGCAATTCCGGTTTCTTCGAGCTGCCGCGGCTCGAGCAGTTGAGCCATGCCGCCGAGGGCGCGCTAGCCGAAGTGCGGGCCGGGACCCGCGTCGCCGACACCGCCCTGGTCAACGCCGTGCTCGGGGTGATCGACCGGATCGGCGAGCTCGTCCAGGCGCTCGAGACCGGGGAATCGCTGGCGAGCGAGGACGACGCCCAGCTGATCGCCGCGCTGTCGCGCGCGCCGGCCGCAGTGGAAGCCGTCGCAGCGGCCGCCGCGCCGGAGCCGGAAGCGAGGCGCGCGCTGCGCTCGATCCGCCTCTCGATCGACCTGCTCGACCGGATGATGAACGGCGTTTCCGACGCCGTGCTGGCGCGCAACGAGCTCGCCCGCCGGCTGCGCGATGCGCCGCGCGACGTCGCCGTCGAGACCGCCTTCGAACGAGTCTCCGCCTGCATCGCCGAGATCCGCGACGGCATCACCCGCACCCGGATGCAGCGGATCGACAGCCTGTTCTCGGGGCTCCCCCGGCTGGTCCGCGACCTTTCCGCCGAGCTTGGCAAGCAGGTCCGCCTCCAGGCCGACGGCGGGGACGTCGAACTGGATCGCGAGATGATCGAGATGATCCGCGACCCGCTCACCCATATCGTCCGCAACGCCATCGATCACGGCATCGAGAGCCCCGAAGAGCGCGCCGCGGTCGGCAAGAAGGCCGCCGGCACGCTCAAGGTCTCGGCGCGCCAGGCGGGCAACCAGATATTGATCGAGGTCGCCGACGACGGCCGCGGCATCGACGGCGACGCCCTCGTCCGCAAGGCGCGGGCGGCCGGTCTGCTCCCCGCCGACCAGGCCGACAAGCTGACCCCGGCGCAGAAGATCGCTCTGGTGTTCATGCCGAGCCTGTCGACCGCCGACGAAGTCACCGCCATTTCCGGCCGCGGCGTCGGCATGGACGTGGTCCGCGCCAATATCGAGCGGATCGGCGGCGTCGTCGACGTCGAATCCCGGCCCAGTCAGGGCGTCAAGCTCTGCATTCGCGTGCCGCTGACGCTGACCATCATTCCGGCGCTGACCGTCAGCGCCGGCGGCCAGGTCTTCGCCGTGCCGCGCTCCGCGATCGACGAGATCCTGCGCGGGAACGCCGTTCGCGTCGATCGGGTCGGCGAGGCCGAAGTGGCGACGGTCCGCGGCCGGCGGGTGCCGCTGATCGGCCTGCCCGCCTTGCTCGGCATCGACAGCGACACGCCGCGCGCGGAGCAAAAATTCGTCCTGCTGAAGCCGGCGGGCGGCGAGGTCTATGCGCTCGCGGTCGATGCCGTCCACGATCATGAGGAACTGGTGGTGAAGCCGGCCGCGCCGGCGGTGATGGCGGCCGGCCTCTATGCCGGCACCACCCTTGCCGACGACGGCAGCCCGATTCTGCTGCTCGACCCGTCGGGCATCGCCAAGCGCGCCGGCATCGATTTCGCCGAGAGCGAGCTCGACCGCGCCCTTCACGCCGATGTCGCCGAGGCGGAAATGGCACGCGAGACCAGCCTGCTCTTGTTCCGCACCCTCGACGGCGGCCGGCGCGCGGTTCCGGTCGCGCTCGTCGAGCGGATCGAGGATGTCGGCGCGGACGCGATCGGCTTCAGTGCCGGCCGGCTGCGGGTCTCGATCGGCGACAGGATCCTGCCGCTGGCGGGCTGCGCCGCCGCGCCGGTGGAAGGCAAGCTGCGCATCCTGAGGCTCACCGACGGCGCATCCGAGATCGCCTACGGCTTCGCCGAGGTGATCGACATCCGCGCGCTCGTGCTCGAGCTCAAGCCGGCGCCGGCGCCGGGCGAGGTGGCCGGCGTGGCGCTGATCGACGGCGCCCAGGTCGAGATGCTCGATCCCCACTGGCTGTTCGCCCAGCATGGCGACGCCGTTCGCGAAGAGACCGCCCGCCCGGTCTGCGCGCTGCCCGAAGGCGATCCCTGGATCGACAATATGCTGCGGCCGCTGATCGAGGGCCTCGGTTATCGCATTGCCCGCGCCGCCGAGGCGGCCGACATCGTCATCGCCCGCGAGGAGGATGAGGTCCCCGCCAACGCCCATGTCGTGCGCATCCGCGCATCGGCCGAAGGGCAGGGCATCCACCGCTACGACCGCGCCGCCCTGATCGGCGCGCTGAGCGCCGCGAAAGGCCGTGCCGATGGCTGAGCTGCTCCTGATCGGCCGCCTCGCCGGCCGGCGCATCGCCTTTCCCGCCGCCAGCGTCGAGGGCGTCGTCGAGCTCGAGGGGATCACGCCGGCGCCCTGCGCCGCGCCCCACGTCGCCGGCCTGTCCGCGCTGCGCAGCCGGGTGCTGACCGTGATCGACGGCCTCGCCGCATTGGAGCTCGGCCGCGCCGGCGAAGCGGCGGCCCGCGATGCGATCGTCGTGCCGTGCGACGGCCACACTTATGCGCTGATCGTCGAGGAGGTCGAGGACGTGGTCGAGGCGGACGGCCCGCCCGCGCCGGTCGCCGCGCCGCTCGGCGCCGGCTGGGACCGGGTCGCGATCGGCACGGTCGAGGCCGATGGCGAGCTGTTCCTGCTGGTCGACCCTTATTTGCTGATCGCCGGCCCGGCCGGTCAGGCGGCCGCCGCTTAAGCCGATGATTAACCCTTCACCGTTAAGTTCGCGCCGCGGCTGCGCTAAGGGGAAATGAAGATGAGAAGCTGTCTGGTCGTCGACGATAGCAAGGTGATCCGCAAGGTCGCCCGGCATATCCTGGAGACGCTGAACTTCGAGGTCGACGAGGCCGAGGACGGCCGCGCGGCGCTCGACCGCTGCGAAACGGCCATGCCGGACGTCATCCTGCTCGACTGGAACATGCCGGTGATGAGCGGGATGGAGTTCCTGCGCGCGCTTCGCCAGGCCGGCCACGCGCTCCAGCCCAAGGTCGTCTTCTGCACCACCGAGAACGACATCGCCCATATCCGCGCCGCGATCGAGGCCGGCGCCGACGAATATGTGATGAAGCCGTTCGACCGCGACACGCTCCAGTCCAAGCTCCAGATCGTCGGCGTCGCGTGAGCCCCCAGCCGGCACTTGCGCGGCGGCGGCCTCACCAGCCTGCCGAACCGCCGCTTCGCGTCATGATCGTCGACGATTCGGCGGTGGCGCGGGCGGTGCTGTCGCGGATGATCGCCTGCCACGAGGATTTCGAGATCGTCGCGACCGCGTGCAACGCCGGCGAGGCGCTCGACGCGCTGAGGGTCGTTCGGGCCGACGTGATCCTGCTCGACGTCGAGATGCCCGGCGCGAGCGGCCTCGAGGCGCTGCCAGAGATCGTTCGCATGGGCAAGGGCGCCCGCGTCCTGATCGTCTCCTCGATGGCCGAGGACGGCGCCGAGACGACGGTGCGGGCGCTGGCCCAGGGTGCCGCAGATACCCTCCCCAAGCCCGGCATCGGCAATTTCGCCGGCCGCTTCGGCCAGGTGCTGGCCGAGCGGCTGCGCCGGATCGGCCGCGCCGAACGCGAGCCCGCTTTTGCCGCGCCGGCAGCGGCGCCGGTGCCGATCCGGCTGCGCGACATGGCCGGCGGGCCATTGGGCTGCGTCGCCCTCGCCGCCTCGACCGGCGGCCTCCATGCCCTGTTCGAGTTCCTCCGGCCGCTGCCGAGGAAGATCGGCGCGCCGATCCTCGTCACCCAGCACCTGCCGGCGTTGTTCATGCCCCATTTCGCCCGCCAGCTCGCCAACGCCTCGGGCCGCAAGGCGCGCGTCGTCGGCGACGGCGAGTGCGTCGAGGACGATCTCATCCACGTCGCGCCGGGCGACGCCCATCTCTGCGTCGAGCGGAGCGGAGGAAATGTCCGGGTCCGGCTCGACCGCAAGCGGGCGCCGAGCGGCTGCCTGCCCTCGGCCGATCCGATGCTGAGCTCGGTCGGCGAAGTCTATGGCCCTGCCAGCGTCGGCGTGATGCTGAGCGGCATGGGCCGCGACGGCCTGATCGGCAGCCGGCGGCTGGTCGAGCAGGGCGGGGCGATGCTGGCGCAGGATCGCCACAGCGCCGTCGTCTGGGGCATGCCTCGCGGCGTCGCCGAAGCGGGCCTCGCCTCGGCCGTGCTGCCGCCGGCCGATCTCGCCCGCCGCATCGGGGAGCGCGCCGCATGGAAATAAGCGACTCCTCGCGCCGGATCCTGGCCAGCCTCCTCGAGGCGCGCAGCGGCCAGCAGCTGGCGATGAACCGGCGCTGGCGGATCGATACCGCGCTGGCCGCGATCCTGCGCGAGCGCGGCTTCGCCAATGTCGACCAGCTCGTCGCCCGCCTGGTCTCGGGCCGCGACGCGGACCTCTCGGAGCAGGTCATCGAGGCCCTGCTCAACAACGAAACCTATTTCTTCCGTGACCGGCTGCCGTTCGACCTGTTGCTCGGCGGCCCGGTCAAGCGGCTGGAGCGGGCCCGGGCCAAGGCAAGGAAGCTCTCGATCTGGTGCGCCGGCTGCTCGACCGGGCAGGAGGCCTATTCGCTGGCGATGAGCTTCGCCGACGAAGCCGCGCGCTGGCAGGGCTGGACGATCGAGATCGTCGGCACCGATTTGTCGCGCAGTGCGATCGAGCGCGCCCGCCGCGGCGTCTATTCCCAGTTCGAGGTCCAGCGCGGCCTGCCGGTCATGCAGATGATCAAATGGTTCGAGGAGCTGGGCGGCGGCGACTGGGGGATTTCGCCCAAATTGCTGCAGCGGGTCCGCTTCGACGTCCGCAACATGATCGAGCCGCCGCCGCACCCGGGCCGGTTCGACATCATCCTGTGCCGCAACGTCCTGCTCTATTTCGCGCCCGAGATGCGGCGGCTGGCCTATGCCCGCCTCGCCGAGGCGATCGCGCCGGACGGCACCCTCATGCTCGGTGCCGGCGAAACGGTGATCGGCCAGACCGAGCGCTTCGTCTCCGACCCCGAATGCCGCGGTCTCTATCTTCCCGCCTCGGCCCGCGCCGCCGAGGCCCGCGTCGCCTGAGGGTTGACGCGCGCGCCCTTTTCGCGCGCTAAGGGGGCATGGAAGGCATTATCGACGCCCCTTCGCCCAATTACGACGCTCGCGACCAGGCGATTTCGATGGTCGTGCTCCATTATACCGGCATGCGCGACGCGGAATCGGCGATTGCCCGGCTGCGCGATCCGGAGGCGGCGGTCTCCTGCCATTATCTGATCGCCGAGGATGGCCAGATCCTGCGCCTGGTCGCCGAGGAGAATCGCGCCTGGCACGCCGGCCTGTCCTACTGGCGCGGCGTGCCCGCGGTGAACGCCTGCTCGATCGGCATCGAGATCGTCAATCCGGGCCACGAATTCGGCTACCGCCCGTTCACCGAGGAGCAGATGGAGGCGCTGCTGCCGCTGCTTTCGGCAATCGTGACGCGCTATCGAATCGCGCCCGCCAACGTCGTCGGCCATTCCGACGTCGCGCCGGCCCGCAAGGAGGATCCGGGCGAATTGTTCGATTGGGCGCGGCTCGCCCGGCACGAGCTCGCGATTGCCCGGCCGAGCCGCAGCCTCATCGATCCGCACTGGACCGAGGGCGGCTTCCTGCTCGCGCTCGAGCGCTGGGGCTATGACGTGCGCGACGGCCAGAAGGCGGTGATCGCCTTCCAGCGCCGCTTCCGCCCCGAGCTGCTCGACGGCCTGATCGACGGCGAGTGCCGCGCGATCCTGCTCCAGCTGCTCTTGGACCGCGAGCGCGGCAAGTCTATATAGGTCCGGCCAGAGGGTCGGGCGGCCGCCCGCCTTCGCCAAGGCTAAGGCGGGCAAGCCCTCGGGTTTACCAGCCGAAGCTGCAGCGAAGGCTGGAGGAAAGTCCGGGCTCCATGGAACGACGGTGCCGGTTAATGGCCGGCGGGGGCGACCCCAGGGAAAGTGCCACAGAAAGCAGGTCGCGCAGGCTTCGGCCCAAAGCTTCGGCAACGCGACAGTGAAAGGGTGGGGTAAGAGCCCACCGCGCTTCCGGTAACGGCGGCGGCACGGCAAACCCCACCGGGAGCAAGACCGAATAGGGGCGGCATATGGGCGTGTTCCCGCTCGTCGCCCGGGTTGGTTGCTTGAGGGGCGGAGCGATCCGCCTCCTAGAGGAATGGCCGCCCATCCGCCTATGCTCTTCGAGCTGCGGCGGAGGACAGAACCCGGCTTACAGACCCTCTGGCACTTCTCCAAAATGGGGACAGTATATATTTTTCATGTGAGGACCGGCAGCGACCGTCCGGCGCCGAAAAATATATACTGTCCCCATTTTCAGCGGCCCGTCGCCGACGGGCGCAGCTCGACCGCGAACCACAGGGCAAGGACGAGGATCGCCGCGGCGGCGGCGGGCGCGACCGGAAGCTGGGCCAATGGCAGCTCGGCCGGCCCCAGCCGCCAGACCAGATCGAAGGCGGTGACGATCGCCGCGCTCGCCGCGCATTCGACGGCGAAGCGGCGCCAGGCCCGGCGCCGCGACGCGGCGAACCTCTGCTCGGCCTGCACCGCCCTGGCGACGCGGGCGACGAACGCCTCGTCCGGGCCGCGCGGGGGCGATGCGAACAGGGCGGCGATCCTTTCGTCTTCGGTCATCTCATGCCTCCAGTGTCTCCACGAGCGCGGCGCGGGCCCGCGCCACGATCGATTTCAGGGTGCCGAGCGGCAGCGCCATGATCGCGGCCGCCTCGGCGTGGCTGTAGCTCTCGCCGAAGCAGAGCAAGGCGGCGGCGCGTTCGCGCTCGCCAAGGCCGGCCAGCGCGCGTTCGAGGTCGATCGCCGCGTCGGGATCGTGGCGGCTCTCCCGTGGCGGCGCGGCGGCCTCGCGGGCGTCGCGCCGCCCCTTGGCGCGGTGGGCACCGAGGAACCGGGTCCAGGCGATCCGCATCAGCCAGGCGCGGTAGCGGCCGTCGCCGCGATAGTCGCCGGCCATGCGCCAGGCCTTCAGGAACGTCTCCTGGGCAAGATCGTCGGCCGCCTCCCCGGCGAGCCGCCGCAGGAAGCGCCGGACCGCGGCCTCATGGGCGCGGACGAGCGCGGTGAAGGCGGCGGCATCGCCTGCCGCCGCCCGCCGGGCCAGCTCGCTGTCCTGGTCCATCCGCTTGGCTCCGCGCGGCTGCCGTCAGCCCTGGCCGCCGCGCTTCCTCACCAGATACTGGCGGACCAGCAGCGCGAGCCCGACGAAGATCGGAAAGGCCGACGCGCCGCCCATCTGCCGCAGAGCGTCGTCGCTGTTCTGCAGCGCCGAGAAGAGCAGCAAAGCGAGGCCGAGCGCGATCAGCACCAATGCGGTGCGATCGTCATTGGCGCCGGCCGGCTTCTGCTCTTCCTCGACCCCGGCGACCAGTTCGGTCACGGCGGGATTGTCGCGGCTGATCGCCTCGCGAATCGTCTTGTGCAGCATGCTCGCGCGCCACAGCCGGCCGATCTGGATGATGATGAGCACGGCACCTGTCGTCAGCACCGCGAAAATGAGAATAACGTCGAGATCCCGAGGCATGATGAAGTTCCTTCGATTTGAATTGCGATGCCTTGACGCCGCTGCGCGCCGGTTTGGATGACTCGTCCACGAATTTTTTTGCGCGGGGACGTGCGCTTGGCCCGCGCGGAAGCTAGATTGGCCGTATCTATGGCCAAAACGAAGAGATCGAACGATTGGGGATTCCCGCGCTGGCGCGCCTACGGCACCGCCCGCGAGGCCGAGCCGGTGCGGCAGTGCGACCGCCACGGCTGCGAGGAGCCGGGCGACCGGCCCGCGCCCAAATCGCCGAACAGCCGCGAGCGCTGGTATTTCTGCGAGCGCCACGCCGCCGAGTACAACCGCGGCTGGAATTATTTCGAGGGCCTGACCGCCGAGGAGGCGGCGATGCGCGAGGCGAACGAGCGCCAGGGGGCCGACGCCTTCGCCAGCGCCGGCCATTACGGCTGGGGCGGCCCGGGCGACGGCAGCCGCAGCCGCGACGAGATGCGCGCATTGGACGTGCTCGAGCTCGAGGCCGGCGCCGGGTTCGAGGAGATCAAGGCCGCTTATCGCCGCCTCGCCAAGGCCAATCACCCGGACGTCAAGCCCGGCGACCAGGAGGCCGCCCGGCGCTTCCAGATGATCCAGGCGAGCTACGACGTGCTCAGGCGGGCCGAGGAACGGCGGGCCGGGCTCACCCCCTGACGCCGAGCCAGCCGCGGTAATGGGCGACGAGGCCGATCAGCGGCAGGCCGATCGAGACGTCGAACCGGAAGCGCCCCTCTTCTTGCCATTCCCGCGCCGCGCAGCGCGGCCCGAGGAAGAGCGGCATCCTGAGCGGGCCGAGCCACCAGGCGCGCAGGATCATCTCCAGGCCCCGTTCGTCGGACGGCAGCGCGAAGCGGAAACGGAGCAGGCCGAAGCGCTCGACGAGGCAGGACCCGCGCTGCGACAGCCGGCTGTGGAAGCCCTTTCCGGAAAAGCGGCGGGTCCAGGTTTCAATCCCGTCCTCCTCGGCGAAATGGACGTGGAGTTCATGCTCGCCCGCCGGCGGGAAGCCGACGATCCGGCCGATCAGCCGCGCGATCGGGTTGCGCCCGCGCGTCACCGCCGCGGCGCCGTGGGCGCCGTCGTCGCGCAGCACGTCGTGGATCGCGCGCACCGCCGGCGGCAGCCGCGCGAACGCCGTGCCCATCGCCCGCGCGTAAAGCGGCGGCGGCAGCGCGATCTCTCCTTGCTCGTGGCGGATGGCCAGGCCGGCGAAGGCCGCCTGATAGTCGTCCAGGTCGAGCAGGGTGCCGGCGTCGCGCGCGCCGGCCTTGATCTCGCCGGCGAGCAGGCGGGCGACGAGGATCGGCACCGCCAGCGTCGGAATCTCCGGCCCGTCGCCCTGGTCGGCGATCAAGGTCCAGCGCCGTTCTAGCCGCCGCCCGCCCGCCGTGCCGAACAGCCGCACGCTCATCGCCGACCGTGGCGAGCCGCGGCCGGCGGTCAGGCGGCGGGCCGGCTCCAGCCAGCGGCGCCAGCGCGAAAGATCGCCGATCAGGCCCAGGCGCACGAGCCCGGCCATCGCCGCGAGCCCGAGATTTTGCAGCCGCGAATCGGTCCCGGCGCGGAAGGCGACCGCTGGCCGGCCCGGCAATCGTTCGGGCAGCAGGTCGAGGTCCGGCACCTCGCACAAGGCGACGCCGCGGCCGGCGAGGGGAGGGACGCCGCCGGCTTCGAACCGGGCGCGGCGCGATTCGTGGCCGCCGAAGCCGGTCTGCCAGGCCCGGCCCCGCCAGAGCCGGATCGGCCGTCCGACATAGGACAGGATCGCCGCCGCCGCCGAGGCGCCGGCGCCGGCGCGGTTCGATATGCTGAGCGCGATCTCGATGGCGCGGACGTCCTCCATCCCCGCGGCCAGCCGGTGCACGACCGCGCCCGACAGGGCCGGCAGGGTCGAGGCTCCGGTGACGATCGCGACGCCGGCCTCCCGGGCGGCCGCGTCGAGCGCGCCGATCCGGGCGACGAAGCCGCGCGCATCGGCGAGGTCGAGATAGTGCGCGCCGGCGGCGATGCAGGCGCGCGGCACCTCGAGCCCGGCATGCTGGAACGGTCCGGCCGCGTCGACGACGATCGCCGGGCGATGCTGCGCGAGCGCGAGATCGCCGCCGCGGTCGAGGGCGAGCGGGATCAGGCCCTCCTCGCCGGCGCAGAAACGCCGGGCCTTGTCGAGGCTGCGGCCGGCGACGATCACCTCGTGGCCCGCGTCCCTGAGCCGGCGCGAGAGGCGGCCGCCGAACGCGCCATAGCCGCCGAGGACCAGGATCCGGCTCATCGCCCCCGGTCCCGCCTCAATCCGTGAACATGAAGGTGCCGGTGACGTTGGCGACCGGATCGCCGGCGTCGCCGTCGTGGGCGAGGCCGCGGACGAAGCCGACGCTCCTGGTGATGCCGTAGCAGGTGCCGCGGCCGACAATGGTCCGGCCGGGCCGGGCGGGGCGGAGATAGTCGACGCGCAGGTCGAGCGTCGCCTGGTGGCGGAACGTGCCGAGGCGGATCCAGATGGCGAGGCTGGTCGCCATGTCCATCAGGCTGATGATCGGCCCCGAGGCGATGATGCCGCTTTCGACCATGCCGACGAGACGCTCGTCATAGGGCAGGCTCAGCTCCGCCCAATCCTCGCCATGGCCGACATAGGCGATGCCGATCGCGCCGCCATGGCCGACCTCGCGTACGTAGGACATGAACCGCTCGGGGTCGAAGCGCGCCGCGCTCCTCGGGTCCGCCTCGGTCATGCGGCGAGCCGCTGCGCGGTTTCGCGGATCAGCGCGATCATGTTGGGGATGCCCTGGGTGCGGTTGGAGCTGAGCTGGTTCTTGAGGTCGAAGCGGGCGAGCTCGGCGTCGATGTCGAGGGCGAGGATCTCCCCGGGCGCGCGGTCCTGGACGGCGAGCAGGATCAGGGCGACGATCCCCTTGGTGATCGCGGCATTGCTGTCGGCGAGGAAATGCAGGGCGCCGCCGCCCTGCGCCACCGGATAGACCCAGACCGCCGCCGAGCAGCCGCGCACCAGGGTCGCGTCGGTCTTGAGCGCCTCGGGCATCGGCTCCAGCGCGCGGCCGAGATCGATCAGCAGCCGGTAGCGGTCGTCCGCGTCGAGCAGCTCGTAATCGGCATGGACGTCGTCGAGCGAATGAAAGGCCATGGCAGGCCCATAATCCGTCGCCCGCGCAGAGTCAGCCCGCGCGGCGCTGGGGCGGCGCGTCCTCGTCGCCGTTGGCGATCGCTTCGAGGCGGCGGACGCGGTCCTTGAGGTCGGCGAGCTCGAGTCGAGCGGCGGCGGGGCTCTTCGGCTCCGCGCCTTTGCCCTGGGTCAGCTCGAGCCGCCTGAGCTCGAGCCAGCCGTCCCAGCCCTTCAAGGCGGCGAGGCTCACCATGGCGAGCGCCACCACCGCCGCCGCGAGAATTGCCACGAGGGTGCCGGGATCGCTCACCTGTTGGTCTCCTATTGGTCCCTGAGCCGCTCGATCTCGCGCTCGAGGCTGTTTTCCTTCTCGACCGTGATCCGCTCGATCACCGCGAGCCGGTCCTTGAGCTGCTTGACCTCGTCGCGCAGCCGCCTGGTCTCGGCATCCTCGCGCACCGGAAGCTGGTCGCGGTTGCGGCCGCGGCGGCCGCCGAAGATCGATCGGATCACGCTGGCGACCATCACCGCCACCACGATCAGGGCGACCATTTCATATTGGTTCATTCATTCGATCCTTCCCCATCCTGGCTCAGTTCGCTGGCAAGTCGCGCAGCCGCTCGATCTCGTCGGCGACGTTCATGCCCTTGTCGGTGACGATCCGCTCCAGCACCCGCACCCTTTGTTCGAGCAGATCGGGACGCGGATTGGTCGCGGCGGCCTGGGCGGCGGCGATCTGCGCCTCCAGCTCCATCCGTTTCTCGCGATACCTCAATATCCGGCTGACCAGCGCGAACATAGCCATGGTCGGCAGGCCGATGACGATGAAGGCGATGGCCGCCTCGGGAAAGCCCATCGCTCAGTTCCTCGGGATGCGCAGGGATTCGATCTCCTGCGTCAGGCGGTGGCTGTCGTCGGTGACGATCCGCTCGACATTGGCGAGCCGGTCCTTGACCGCGCCCAATTCGGCGCGGAGCTGGGCGTTCTCCTGGCTGAGCAGCTTGACCCGCTCGACCACCTCCTCGTTCTTCTTGGGATAGACCGCCTGGCCCCAGGCGCCGTCGAGCGGATAGCCGTGCCTGATGCGCAGCCAGGTGGTGATCACCCAGCCGCCGACGATGGCGCTGACCATGATGGCGATGAACGGGAAAAGCGTGCTGATCAGCGCAAGCTTGTCGGGATTCATTCTTGCTTCCTTCCTTGAATTCTAGCGCAATTGTTCGATCTCGCGGGCGGTTCGCTCGGCCGGATCGGTGGCGATCCGCTCGAGCACCGCCATCCGCTCCTCCAGCCGCCGGACGGTCAGCCGCAACGTCTCGTTCTCATGGGCGAGCTGGGCATTCTCCTGCGCGTCGGCGACGCTGGTTGGGCCGCCGGCGCCGCCGCGCCCGTGCCGGAGCCGCGCCAGCACCACGACCACCCAGGCGGTGGCGGCGATCGCGACAATCGGAATGAATTCACCAAAATGCATCGCGTCCGTCTCCCCCTGTGCGCTCAGCGCAGCTGCTCGATCTCGCGGGCGGTGCGCTCGGCCGGGTCGGTGGCGATCCGCTCGAGCACCGCGATCCTTTCCTCGAGCCGGCTGACCTGGCCCTTGAGCCCGGCATTCTCGTTCGACAGCAATTCGACCTGGCGGACGGCTTCGAGGCTGCCCTCGGCCTTCCTCGCCTGGCCGCGCGACCTGATCCAGCTGTAGACCAAGGCGGCGCTCAGCAGCATCGCGGTCATGATGCCGATGAAGGCGGCGAGATCTTCGTCCATATTCCCAATCACCCCTTATTGTTCAGGCGCTCAGCGCAGCTGCTCGATCTCGCGGGCGAGCCGGTTGTCCGAGCTGGTCACATAGGTCTCGACGTCGGCGAGCCGGCGGTCGAGGTCGCGGAAGCGCGAGCGGACGTCGCGGGCGGTGCTGCGCGGATTGGCGCGCACGCCCTGCCAGAACTTCTTCTGGTCCGGGCTTTCGTCGTAGAGCTCGATCGGCCGCCTCGGCGCCATCCAGGCGATGATGAAATAGGCGAGCAGCAGCGTGCCCGAGCCGAGCACCGTGCCGAGCACGAAGCCGAGCCGGACGACGGTGACGTCGATGCCGGTATAATCGGCGATCCCGGCGCACACGCCCGCCCATTTGGCATTCTGCTTGTCGAGATAGAATTTGGTGCGCAGGCTGGTCATCACTTGGTCCTCGCCGGGCGGTTGGTGCGCTCGCTCGCCTCGTAGATCCGCTCGCTGCGGTCTTCGAGCGCGGTCTCCACGGGATCGCAGCCGAGCGCGCGCCAATTGGGGTTGTCGGCCTGGAGGATCCGCTCGATCGTGCACATCCGGTCGTCGAGCCGGCGGGCGACGTCGTGCAGCTCGTCGAGCAGATTCTCGTCCTCGGTGGTCAGCGTCTTCACCGTCTTCCATTTGGTGATGTAGTGAAAGATCAGCCACGGCAGCCCGATGAAGAGCATGCCGACGACGAGGATCGGGATAAGGATTTGGGTCCCCTCCATCGAACTATTCCCCCTTCTTCGCGGCTTCGCCGCCATTGGTGCGCTTGGCGAGCGACGCCTTCAAGGCCTCGAGCTCGGCGTCGACCTTGTCGGCGTTTCTCAATTCGGAAATCTCCTCCTCGAGCGTCTTGGGCGCGGCGCCGATGCTGAGCGCGTCGGCATGGCCTTCGGCGAGATCGGCGTGGCGCTCGAGCACGTCGAAGCGCGAGAAGGCGTCGTCGACCTTGGGCCCGGCATACATTTCCCTGAGGCGGCTGCGGTTCTGGGCGCTTTCCATCCGCGTCATCACCGCGTTCTGGCGGGCGCGCGCCTCGCGCAGCTTGCCCTGCAGCTTGGCGATGTCGGCCTCGGAGGCGCGCAGCGCGTCGTCGAGCACGGCGATCTCGGCATTCAGCTGGTCGGCCATGTCGGCCGCCTTCTGCTTTTCGTAGAGCGCCGCCTTGGCGAGGTCGTCGCGCCCCTTGGAGAGCGCCAATTCGGCCTTCTCGACCCAATTGTCCTGGAGCCGCTCCAATTTGCCGATCTGGCGCCGCATCTCCTTCTGGTCGGCGATCGACCGGGCGGCCGACGCCCTGACCTCGACCAAAGTCTCCTCCATCTCCATGATGATCATCCGGATCATCTTGGCGGGGTCTTCGGCCTTGTCGAGCAGGTCGGTGACGTTGGCGGCAATGATATCGCGCGTCCGCGAAAAAATGCCCATGGGAAAATACTCCTTGGTTGCAACATAAGGCCGCGCCGGCTTCGAATCATGTGTAGCGCGGGAAGCGGTGATGCGCATCAGCTCCCCGGGCCCGACCCTGATCCTGACCGGCCGCGGGTCAGACATTCGCCGCAATGCCGCTCTGCGTCGCGGCGGCGACAATCGTATCGCTGCTCGCGGCGTGGATCGGGCCGATCGCGGCGCCGAGCGAAATGGTGGAAAGGACAAGCGCGCCGAGAGCCGCAGTGGCGACGCGGGCGAAGCGATCGAAGCTGAACATTTTCCGGTCTCCCTGTACCTGGTCTTAGCTCTTGCCCCGCCGACCATCGGCGTGACACGTTTTGTTAAGCAGGGCCCGTGCCAAATGCGGAAACCCTCGGAAAACCGCCAAAAATCACAAACTCCAGCCTCGATTCACCCTAAATTCCTTGCCAAGAGGTGGCAAAATACGCCAAATCTTCGGAATGGAGCGCAACACCCATCTGGTCGGCCAGTCGACCTCCTTCCTCGACGCGGTCGAGCGCGCCAGCCGCGCCGCGCCCCTCGACCGGCCGGTGCTGGTGATCGGCGAGCGCGGCACCGGCAAGGAGCTGATCGCCGAGCGCCTCCACCATCTTTCCGGCCGCTGGGACGGGCCGCTGATCGTGATGAACTGCGCCGCTCTGCCCGAAACTTTGATCGAGGCGGAATTGTTCGGCCACGAGGCCGGCTCGTTCACCGGCGCCGCCAAGGCGCGCGCCGGCCGCTTCGAAGAGGCCAATGGCGGCACCCTGTTCCTCGACGAGCTCGCCACCCTGTCGAGCCCGGCCCAGGACCGGCTGCTGCGCGCGATCGAATATGGCGAGGTGACCCGGATCGGCGCCAGCCGGCCGCTGCAGGTCGACGTCCGCATCGTCGCCGCGACCAACGAGCATCTGCCCCGGCTGGTCGAGCAGGGCCGCTTCCGCGCCGACCTGCTCGATCGCCTCAGCTTCGAGGTCGTCACCCTGCCGCCGCTGAGGAACCGTCAGAGCGACATCCCGGTGCTCACCGAATTCTTCGGCCGCAAGATGGCGCTCGACATCGAAATGCCCTGGCCGGGCTTCAGCGAGGGCGCGATGGCGCAATTGCAGGCCTATGACTGGCCCGGCAACGTCCGCGAGCTGCGCAACGTCGTCGAGCGCGCGGTCTACCGCTGGGCCAGCCAGGAGGGCCCGATCCAGGACATCCAGTTCGACCCGTTCGAATCGCCCTGGCGGGCGCTGCCTGCCACAACCCCACTCCCGGGGACTGTCGCTTCAGGGACTGTCCCCGCCGGCGCCGACGACGACCAGATCGTCGTCCAGCGCCAGCTCGGCTTCGACCCGTCCGACTGCGCCGACTTCCGCCTCGCCACCGCCGAATATGAAAAAGCGATCCTCGCCGCCGCTCTCGAAAAATGCCGCTGGAACCAGCGCGCCGCCGCGACCGCGCTGAGCCTGACCTACGACCAGCTCAGGCACGCCATGCGGCGGCACGAGCTGCAGGGATAAACAGGCCCCGGCCGCCCCCTAGTCCGACGGCCACAGCCAGCGGATGCGGCTGGTGATCGTATCGGGGACCGCATGCCCCTCCGCGTCGGTCGCTGGGCGGAAACGGGCGCGCACGAGCAATATCTGGCAGGTCCGAAGATCGAGCTGCCGGCTGCCGCTCGATTGCATGATCCGGCATGCCACGACCCGTCCCTCGGGCGATATGTCGGCTTCGAAGCCCACCGTCCCTTCCTCGCCGCGCCGCCGTGCTTCGGGGGGATAATCGCCGGCCGTGAAATAGGACTGGAGGTACGACCTCGCCCGTGCGCCGGTCGGTGCGCGCGGCAGCGCCCAGCGCACCCGCTCGCTCACTTCGTCCGGAACCGCCTCCCCCAAGGCATTGCGGGCCGGCGCATAGCGGGCGCGGCGCATGACGATGGCGCAAGTCGCCTCGTCGAGCCTGGGCGACCCGCTCGACGCCGCGACCCGGCAGCCGGTGACCCGGCCATCCGCCGCGACCGAGACAGCAAGGCGGACCTCGCCCTCCTCGCCACGCACCATCGCGACCGTCTCATAATCCGAAGGCCGGATGATCGATGCCAGATCGGCCCGGGCGCGAACCGGCGGCGGCGCGGGGTCGGCGGCGGCAAAAGCGAGAGCGAGGAGGGCGGGGGCGATCATTGGCCCAGCGCCTTTTCGAAGCTCGCCAGATCGATGTTCGCGCCGCAGACGATGATCGCCGTCCGCTTGCCCCGCAGCCGCTCGCGCAAGCGCCCGCACAGCGCCGCCGTCGCCGCCGCCCCGGCGGGCTCGACCGCGAGCTTGGCCTCGGCGAACAGCAATTTCATCGCGGCGCGGATCTCGTCGTCGCTGACCAGGACGACGTCGTCGAGATGGTCGCGGCAGAGGGCGAAGCTGTAGGGCAGCGAATAAGGCGGGGCGAGGCTGTCGGCGATGGTGTCGATCCGCGCCAGCTTGACCGGCTCGCCCGCGTCGAGGCTGCGGCGCATATTGTCGGCGCCCTCGGGCTCGACCCCGAACACCGCGATGCGCGGGTCGGCGAGCTTGAGCGCGCGCGAGACGCCGCCCGGGAGGCCGCCGCCGCCGACCGCGACGATCACCGCGTCGAGGTGCGGGAGCTGTTCGGCGAGCTCGGCGCCGAGCGTCGCGCTGCCCAAAGCGGTGAGCGGCCCTTCGAAGGGGTGGATGAAGGCGCGGCCCTCCGCGGCCTTGATCTCCTCGACCCGCGCGAACGCGCTCGCGCCGTCGCCCGCCATCACGACCTCGGCGCCATAATGTCTGCACAGGCTCACCCGGAACGGGTTGGCGGTCTCGATCATCACCACCTTCGCGCTCGTCCCCAGCGCATGTGCCGCATAAGCGACCGCGACCGCATGATTGCCGGCGCTGACCGCGGTCAGGCCCGCCGCCAGCGCCTCCGGCGGCAGCGCCAGCGCGTTGATCATCGCGCCGCGGACCTTGAACGTGCCGGTGACCTGGAAGAGCTCGAGCTTGAGGAAGATTTCGGCTTGGTCGCCAAACAGCGCGTCGATCGTCGGCCCGCGCCACGGCATGACCGGCGTCCGGCGCACATAGGGGCGCAGCCGCGCCGCGGCCTCGGCAATGTCGGCGCGGCTGAAGCTCATCTGTCGTTCCTCTCCGGGCGGGTCGCCGCCGCTGGTTAGCCGATCCGGCGCGCGGGGAAAACGGGCGATGGGGGTTGCGCCCGGGTCACCGCGCCGCCACAGGCTCCCGCGATGAGCGACCCCGATTTCTACCGTATCCGCCGCCTGCCGCCTTATGTCTTCGCCGAGGTGAACGCGATGAAGGCGGCGGCGCGCGCGCGCGGCGAGGACATCGTCGATCTCGGCATGGGCAATCCCGACGGGGCGCCGCCCGCCCACGTCATCGACAAGCTCGCCGAGGTCGCGCGCGATCCCCGGGCGCATCGCTATTCGGCGTCGAAGGGGATCGCCGGATTGAGGAAGGCCCAGGCCGGCTATTATGCCCGCCGCTTCGGGGTCGAGCTCGATCCCGACAGCGAGGTGATCGTCACTTTGGGCTCGAAGGAGGGGCTCGCCAACCTCGCTTTGGCGATCACCGCGCCCGGCGACGTCGTCCTCGCCCCCAATCCGTCCTATCCGATCCACACGTTCGGCTTCATCATCGCCGGCGCCGCGATCCGCTCGATCCCGGCCGCGCCCGGGCCGGACTTCTTCGACATCCTCGACCGCGCGGTCCGCTACACCGTGCCCCAGCCCAAGGTGCTGGTGATCGGCTATCCCTCCAATCCCACCGCCTATGTCGCCGACCTCGCTTTCTACGAGAAGGTCGTCGCCTTCGCCCGCGCGCACGGCCTGTGGGTGATCAGCGACCTCGCTTATGCCGAAATCTATTTCGGCGCGGAGCCGACTCCCTCGATCCTCCAGGTGCCGGGCGCGAAGGAGGTCGCGGTCGAGTTCACCTCGATGTCCAAGACCTATTCGATGGCCGGCTGGCGGATCGGCTTCGCGGTCGGCAATGCCAGCCTGATCGGCGCGCTCGGGCGGGTCAAATCCTATCTCGATTACGGCGCCTTCACGCCGATCCAGGCGGCGGCGGTGGCCGCGCTCAACGGCCCGCAGGACATCGTCGCGGCCAACCGGGCGCTTTACAAGGCGCGCCGCGACGTGCTCGTCGAATGTTTCGGCCGCGCCGGCTGGGCGATCCCGCCGCCGCCGGCCAGCATGTTCGCCTGGGCGCCGATCCCGGAAGCCTTTCGGGCGATGGGCTCGATGGACTTCGCCAAGCGGCTGCTGGCCGAAGCGGGGGTGGCGGTCAGCCCCGGCGTCGGCTTCGGCGAGGAAGGCGAGGGCTTCGTCCGCATCGCTTTGGTCGAGAACGAGCACCGCATCCGCCAGGCCGCGCGCGGGGTGAAGGCGTTCCTGGCGAAGGGGGCGTGAAAGCCCTCCCCCTCGATGGGGGAGGGTTGGGTGGGGGTGGAGTCGACCCGCTCGGTGCCGGCGGCCGGGTTCACCCCACCCCCGACCCCTCCCCATCAAGGGGAGGGGAGAATGGCCTTCGGGAACCCCTCCCAGGCCTCGTCATAATCGCCCTGCGCATGCTCCAGCGCGTACTGCGTCGGGCGGTAGGGCCAGCAGCTTTCGACCATGAAGGCGAGGGTGCCGTCGATCTTCACCGGCTTCAGCTCCGTTTCGCTCGCCGCCTGCCAGCTCGCTGCGTCCGGCCCGTGGCCGGCCATGAGGTTGTGCAGGCTCATGCCGCCGGGCGCGAAGCCCTCGGCCTTGGCGTCGTAGGCGCCCGTGATCAGCCCCATGCACTCGCTCATCACGTTGCGGTGGAACCAGGGCGGGCGGAACGTATCCTCGGCGACCATCCAGCGCGGCGGGAAGATGACGAAATCGGCATTGGCGCGGCCGGGGACGTCGCTGGGCGAGGTCAGCACGGTGAAGATCGACGGGTCGGGATGGTCGTAGCTCACCGTGCCGATCGCGTTGAACAAAGCGAGGTCGTAGCTGCACGGCGCGAGATTGCCGTGCCAGGCGACGACGTCGAGCGGGCTGTGGCCGAGGATCGTCGCCCAGAGCGCGCCGAGATGCTTCTGGACCAGCTCGAATTCCCCTTCCCGGTCCTCATACGCGGCGGCGGGGGTCAGGAAGTCGCGCGGGTTGGCGAGCCCGTTGGCGCCGATCGGCCCGAGCTCGGGCAGCCGAAACAGGGCGCCGTGATTCTCGGCGACATAGCCGCGCGCCTTGCCGTCCGGCAGCAGCACCCGGAAGCGCACGCCGCGCGGGATCAGGGCGATCCCGCCCGGCCCGATTTCGATCCGGCCCAGCTCGGTTCGAAGATCGATCCGGCCCTGCTCGGGGATGATCAGCAATTCGCCGTCTGCGTCGCAGAAATAGCGGTCCGCCATGTCGGCATTGGCGCGGTAGATGTGGACGGCGACGCCCGCGAGATCGGCCGGGTCGCGGTTGGCCATCATCGTGACCAGGCCGTCGACGAAATCGGTGGGCGTGGCCGGCAGCGCGAGCGGGTCCCAGCGCAGGCGGTTGGGCGGCAGCGGCGCGTCCGCCGTGCCCGGGGCGAACAGCCTGGCGCCCTGGTAGCGCTGATAGGGCGGATGGGCGGCGCTGGGGCGCATCCGATAGAGCCACGAGCGCCGATTCTCGGCGCGCGGCGCGGTGAAGGCGGTGCCGGAAAGCTGCTCGGCATAGAGGCCGAACGCCGGCCGCTGCGGCGAATTGCGGCCGTGGGGCAGCGCCCCCGCCACTGCCTCGCTGGCGAAATGGCCGCCGAACCCGGACATCATCCCTGCCTTGTTCATCTCGCTCCCGCCGATCGGCAATTGAACGCCTCGCAAGCCGCAGCCATAAGCGGCGCGAATGGCCTCCGCAATCGCCCAGCCTGCCGCCGCCCCCGACCGGCCCGACAGCCCCCGCCCGCTGAAATGGCTGGTCTGGGCCTTCTGCCTGGTGCTCGTCGCCCTGGTCTGGTGGTTCGTCGGCGCGCAGGTCGCCTTCGAGCGGGGCCAGGCGATCGAGGACGCCATTCGCCAGAACGTCAACCGCACGATCGCGTTCGAGCAATATGTCCGGCGCACGCTCGAGGCGGCGGACCTCGTCACCCGCTATGTCGGCGGCCGCTTCGCGCGCGGCGATCCGGGGCCGGAGTTCGCCGGCACGCCCGACCGGCCGGCCCGGATCTCCGGCAACGTCGCCCGCAACGGCACTTTCCTCAGCGTCAACGTCTTCGACCCGCGGGGCGACCTCGTCGCCACCTCGGTGCAGCGCGAGCTGCCGCGCCTCAACGCCGGCCAGCATCCGGCCTTTCGCGCCCACGTCGCCCGCGACACCGGTCGGCTCTACGTCGGCCAGCCTGTTTACGGTCCTGTATTCGGCCGCAACGTGATCTGGCTGTCGCGCCGCCTCAACCGCCCCGACGGTTCGTTCGCCGGGGTGATCGCGATCAACACGGTCCCCGAGCAGTTCACGTCGTTCTACCGCGACGCCTCGGTCGGGCCGAAGGACGTGATGTCGGTGATCGGCCTCGACGGGATCACCCGGGCCCGCCGTGTCGGCCAGGTGTCGAGCTCGGGCGAGGATTATCGCGGCCACGCGTTCCTGCAACGGCAGCTGCGCCACCCGAGCGGCACCTATCTCGGCACCGGCGCGGCCGACGGCATCGCCCGCTATTTCAGCCAGCGGCGGCTCCACGACTATCCTTTGTTCGTCGCCTACGGCGTGCCCGAATCGGAGGTGCTCGCGCCGTCGCGCCGCCGCGCCCGGATCCTGATCGCCAGCGCCGCCCTGGCCAGCCTGTTCATCGTCGCCTTCGCCGCGCTCTTGACCTTCTACCTCAGCCGGCGGGACCGGCTCGTCGCCGAGATGGCCCGCGCCAACCAGCGGCTGCAGGAGGCGCAGCGGATCGGCCAGATCGGCGATTGGGACTACGACCTGCGCACCGGCGCCGTCTACTGGTCGCCGCAGCTGTGCGCTCAGTTCGAGCGCGAGCCCGCGCAGGGCAGCCCGACCTTCGATGAATTCCAGTCCTATCTCGACGACGACGGCCGGGCGACGATCGACCGCGCCCATGCCGAAGCGATCCGCACCGGCGAGAGCCAGGAGGTCGAATATGACGTCCGCCTGCCGAGCGGCGCGGAATCCCGCCATCAGGGCGTGGTCATCCCGACTTTCGATGGCGCCGGCAATGTCGTTCGCCTGCACGGCACCGACCAGAATATCAGCGCGCGCAACCTGCTCGACCGGCTGCAGTCGCAGGTCGCCCACCTCTCCCGCGTCGAAGCGATGAACGCGATGGCGGCGACGCTTGCGCACGAGCTCAACCAGCCGCTGACCGCCGCCTCCAACTATCTGGCGGGTACGCGCCGGCGCCTGAGCTCCAACGAGGCAGGGGCACTGGCCGAGATCGAGCACGGCATGGTCGCCGCCGAACAGCAGGTCCATCTCGCCGCCAACATCATCCGGCGGGTCCGGGAGATGGTCGTCAAGCAGCCGCGGTCGGACGGCGTGGTATCGCTGTCGCGGCTGGTCGACAACGTGACCACGCTCCTATCCGTCGCCACCGCCTATCCCGGCCTCACCGTCAGGAAGGAGATCGCAGCCGACGCCCGCACGGTGCGGGGCGACAAGATCCAGATCCAGCAGGTGATGCTGAACCTGATCCGCAACGCCTGCGACGCGACGGTCGGACGGGAGGCTCCCGCGATCATCGTGTCGAGCACGCGCCAGGGCGACGGCACCGTCCAGGTCGCGGTGTCCGACAACGGCCCCGGCTTCAGCCAGCCGGACGGCGCGCGCTTTTCGCCTTTCGCCTCGACCAAGGAGGGCGGCCTCGGGCTCGGCCTCTCCATCTCGCGGACGATCGTCGAATCGCACGGCGGCCGAATCTGGACCGAGGACCGGGCAGGCGAGGGCGCCCGGATCTGCTTCACGCTGCAAGCACCGCGCCGTCCGGCGGAGGCCGGGAGCGCGGACGCGGCCGCCGCCTGAATCTTGCCGAAAGACGGCCTTAGGATGCGGCCTTGGCCCCGGCGGCGACGTCGCGCATCTGTTCGACGAAGCTTTGCCAGTTTTCATCCCCTACATAATTGCTCGCCTGGGCGATCAGCTCGTCGTCGAGGAAGATGTAGAGCGGCACCGCCGTTTGCGGGTTCAGCAGCCCGCGCGTCGCGGCGTCGAGCACGACCAGATGGTCTGCCAGCGGCGTGCCGTCCAGCAGCACGGAAAGGTCATACGTCGCATCGGCGGGGATGATCCACAGCCCGACGCCGGCGTCGCGCATCGCTGGAAGCAGGCCGATGAGCTCCGCCGCCGTCTCGCGGCAGGCGGGGCAGGCCGACGACAGGAAGACGAGCACTGCCGGCTGCCCGGACAAATCGTCCGAGCTGATTGGGCGCCCGTCCGCCGATCGTCCCGCGAACGGCGCCGCCGCCTGCCCGATCGGCAGGGTAAGCAGGGGTGGCTCCGGGCGGACGATCGCCGCGACCCGCAAGGTCAGAAACAGGTTGAGGGCGGTGGCCAGCGTCAGCGCCAGAAGGACGATATACAGCAGGGGCTCGTCGATGTGCATCCGCTCAGCGCGACAATCGCGCGATGCCGTCAAGGCTGGTCGAGACCAGGAACAGGACGGCGGCGATGCCGAGCAGCAGCAGTCCGGCCGCGAGGTCGAGGACATTGCCGGCCGGACCGTAGCCGAGATTGAAGCCGGCGGCGGCGATCAGGGCTGCGTTGCGCAGCAGGTCGAAGGCCGAAATCATGTGGCCGCCACCGCCGAAGCAATTGCAGCTGATCGCTTTGCGCTGAACCAGCGCGACGAAAAGCACGACGGTGAAGGCGATCAACAATGTCATGGCGGCCGCCATTGCGGGACGGCTCCACGGGCCGCCTGCCAGCAGCGGCAGGGCGACCAGCCCCTCGGTGGCGACGATGGCGAGCGCGGCCGGGCCGGTGCGGCGCATCGGCACCGGCAGCAGCGCGGCGATCGTCAGCCGAAAGCTCGCGAGATCGCCCGCTTTGCCGATCGCAGCGGCGAGCAGGGCGACGGCCACGTAGAGCCGGCACAGCTCGGCAAGATAGGCCGCGGCCGGCGTCATTCGATTTTGCCCGCTTCCCACACGGGGTTGAGCGACTCCGGGTGCCGTCGCCGTCGCCTCAACCCCGCCCGCGTCGCCAGCACCGCGTCGAACCAGTCGTCTTCGAGGGTGTCGCGTGCGCCGCCGCCGACGCTGCTCCTGAGGTGGCGGGCGATTTCCCAGGCGAGATCTTCGGTCCCGCCGTCGCCGCGCAGGGGAAGGCCGAGCGCGCCCATGTCCTCGCGGGTCAGGGGATAGCGATGCGAATGATGGCCGAACAGCAGCGCCTCGACGATCTTCGCCTTCTGCTTCGATCGGCGCGGCATATGCAGCGAAAGCAGTTCGAGGCAGACGCCTTCGACCTCGAGAGTGGAGCGGTAGAAGCTCGTCAGGGTGGTGGGAAAGATGCTCTCGCACAGCACCGACAGGGCGCGCTGCCTTGCCTCCGCTTCCGCCAGCCCGAACCATTCCCTGCTCATCTCGCCGAACAGCCGGACGTCCTGCGCCGAAATGACCGGCGGCCGGTCGCCGGCCAGGGACGGCGGCGCCTGCAGCAGCGGGTCGACCGGCGAGAAGACCGCCGCCGGCCCGGCGACGATCTCCTGCGCCGCGAGCGCCGCGATCGTTCCGGAGGATTCGCAGCGATCGGGGACCAGGAAGGAAAGGCGGTCGGTGAATTGGTGGAGCAGCAGGGCGATGCGCCTGGCCGCGACCACCGCCCCGCCCCGGCAGTAGAACAATACGTCGAGCCGCTCCGTGTGCCCAAGCTCGCGCAACACATCGTAGAGCGGGGGGAGGAGCTCGATCTCGAGGCTGGTCGCCGCGAAGACCAGCACCCGGCTGCCCCGCCGCTTCTCGATCTCCGCCAGGTCGTGGCCGATCTTCACCGGTCATGCGCCTCTCTGGTCAAGCATTCGGCGAGAGCGCCGGTCATGTCGAGCTCCGGCACCAGCTGCTCGACGAACAGGAACTGCCCGACCGGATTGTTTTCGAGAAAGACATAGTCTCCTTGCGGAGTGACGATGAGGTCGAGCGCGCCGAAGGTCAGCCCGTAGGAGTGGACGAAGTCGAGGCAGCGTCGCGCGACCTCGGCCGGCAACGCCGCCGCCTCGTAGCGGATAGCGGCCGCCATGTCGCGCCAGTCGGTGGCGGTGCGGGGATCGTCCTGGGAGTGAATGCAGGCGGCGAACAGCGCGTCGCCGATCACCGTCACCCTGAGCTCATGCCGCTTGGGAACATAGTGCTGGAAGAAGCAGGGCTGCTCCGCGACCGCATCGAGCGCGTCGTCATGCTCGGCGGTGATCCGGGTGGTTGGCAGGGTGCCGGCGATCCGCTCCTCCGGGGCGACCTCGTCGCCGGCCAGCGCCGCCGAGGACAGCGCCTTGAAGACGATGCCGTCTGCGGCCGCCTCGCGGAACGCTTCGACATCCGCGCGGCGATTGGCGATCAGCGAGGCGGGCACCTCAAACCCCATCCGCGCCGCGCGCTGCAGCTGCTCGGGCTTCCACAGCGCGCCGCGCAGCGCGTCCGGATGACTCATCCAGTAGCAATCGAGCGCGCGCAGCAGGCCGAGCAGGATATGGCCGGTCTCGGCGTCGGCATGAGCCTGCTCCTGGCCGGTCAACGGGCCGGAGGGATAGCGGAACGGCGCCTTCTTGCGCATCCACACCGCGCCGATCCCGTCGAGGGGCAGCGCGTCGCCGCTGGACGTGTGGCACAGGCTGCCCCGCCAGCGGCCGCCGGCGAAATTGAGATCGACCTCGTAACCGGCCGGATAATCGTCGAGATTGAGCCGGAACGGGGCGGCATGGACCGACGCGATCCTGGCGGCGACGACATCCGCATGGAGGTCGCCGCTGTTGGTGACGATCAGGATTCGCTTGGGCACCGAATTGCGCGAGGTTCAAAAAATCCGCTTCGCGGCAAAGGGCCCCCGTTCCGGACCGGAGACCCAATTGCCTCGGGAGGCTCAGCAGAACGTGCTGTTGTCGCCTTCCCGATAGTTCATGTGGACGACCTCGCTGCAGCCGGCCAGCGCGACGCCGTCGCGGGCCGTCCACTTGCCGGTGTCCTTCGGGCTCCTGGCGGCCAGCTTGAAGGCAAAAGTCTTCTTTTCCATCTCACCACTCCTAATGATGATTATGTCCATTTCGGACAAGGTCGGTCCAATCCGGACATAATCATGACTCGGCGACTCAGTACTCGCCAGGAGCGAGGGTTGCACCGACCGATGAGTTCAGCAAGCGCAGGAGCGCAGACTGCGGCGCGTCGGTGGATGTTCGAGGCGAATGCCTTGCGGATGCCGCCGCTGAACTCGAAATGGCGGGCGGTGTTGCTTATCCCATCAGTGTCCGATCCGATCGAGTCCGCGACTCATGGCATTTTCGAAGCAAGGCCCGAAGTCGCCGGCGGCGTGGGTCGCGGCCCGCCTGCTGGCGCTGCTGTGGCCGCGCGGCGAGGCCGGCCTGAAAATGCGCGTCGTCGCCGCGACCGCATTGATCCTTGCCGCCAAGCTGATCAGCGTCGGCGCGCCCTTTCTCTACAAAGCGATCATCGACGCGCTCTCGGCTCCGGCGGCCGTTTCGATTCCGGTCGCGCTGATCGCCGCCTACGGGCTCACCCATGTCGGCGCCCAGCTGGTCGAGGCGCTGCGCCGGCTGATCTTCATCCGGGTCGCTCAGCGCGCGATCAGGCTGACCGCGGTGCAGGTATTCAACCATATCCATGCGCTGTCGCTGCGCTTCCATCTCGACCGCGAGACCGGCGGGCTGTCACGGGTGGTGGAGCGCGGCACCACGGGCCTCGAATTCCTGCTCGAGCTGATCCTGTTCAACGTCGTTCCGACGCTGCTCGAGCTGGCGCTGGTGTCGGCGATCCTGTGGCGCTTCTACAGCGCGGGCTTCGCGCTGACGGTGGCCGCCGTCATGGCTTGCTATGGCGCCTTCACCATCGCCGCAACCGGCTGGCAGGTCCGCCGCCGGCGCGAGCGCAACCGGCGCGACGTCGCCGCCAGCGTGCGTGCGATCGACAGCGTGCTCAATTACGAGACGGTCAAGTATTTCGCCGCGGAAGCCGAGGAGGCGCGCCGCTATGACGAGGCCAAGCGCGCCTATGAGCAGGCGGCGATCCGCAGCGAATGGGTCGCGTCGCTGGCCGCGGGCGGTCAGGCGACGATCATCGCCGCCGGGCTGATCATCGTCATGATCATGGCCGCGCGCGGCGTCGCCGGCGGCAGCATGACGATCGGCGATTTCGTCCTGGTCAACGCCTACCTGCTGCAGCTCTACGTCCCGCTCGGCATGCTCGGCACGGTCTATGGCAATGCCAAGCAATCGGTGGCCGACGTCGAGGCGATGGTCGGGCTGCTGGCGAGGGCGCCGGAGGTCGAGGACCGGCCGGGCGCCGCCGCGCTCGTGGTGCCGCGCGGCCACATCATGTTCGACGCCGTCTCCTTCGCCTACGACCCGCGGCGGCCGATCCTCGCGGCGGTCTCGTTCGAGGTGCCGCCGGGGCGGACGGTGGCGGTGGTCGGCCCGAGCGGCGCCGGCAAGTCGACGCTCGCGCGCCTCCTGTTCCGCTTCTACGACGTCGACGCTGGCGCGATAGCCATCGACGGCCAGGACCTGCGCGAGGTCACCCAGCTGAGCCTGCGCCGGGCGATCGGCGTCGTGCCGCAGGACACTGTGCTGTTCAACGACACGATCTACTACAACATCGCTTACGGCCGATCCGGGGCGAGCCGCGAGGAGGTCGAGGAGGCGGCCCGCGCGGCCAGCATCCACGATTTCATCCTCGGTCTGCCCGAGGGCTACGAGACCATGGTCGGCGAGCGCGGGCTGAAGCTGTCGGGCGGCGAGAGGCAGCGCGTCGCCATCGCCCGCGTCATCCTCAAGCACCCCGCCGTGCTGATCTTCGACGAAGCGACCAGCGCGCTCGACAGCCGCACCGAACAGGAAATCCAGGCCAGCTTGCGCGCCGTCTCGGCCGAGCGCTCGACCCTGGTCATCGCCCATCGCCTCTCGACCATCGTCGAGGCTGATGAGATCCTGGTTCTCGAGCGCGGCCGCATCGTCGAGCGCGGCCGCCACGCCGTCTTGCTTGCCGCGAACGGCGCCTATGCGGCGATGTGGCGGCGCCAGCGCCGCGCCGCCGCGCTCGAATCCGCTATCTCTGGCAGCGGCCCCGGGTAGATCGGCCAACAATTGTTGAAAGCGGGCGGAGGGCCGGAATCGGGTGGAGGCCCGAGCCGGAATCGAACCGGCGTGCAAGGATTTGCAGTCCTCTGCGTAACCACTCCGCCATCGGGCCGCCGCCGGCGAGATGGGCGGGATTGGCTTGGCTGTCAACCGGCGCGGCGCTAGTCTCCCGCCATGAGCACCGCCGCTCTGCTGGCCCGCAACGCGCTACGGCCGATCCTCGATTTCGCGCTGCCGCCGCGCTGCCCCGGCTGCGCGGCGATCACTCCGGAGGCACATCTTTTCTGCCTCGAATGCTGGTCGGCGCTGGCGTTCCTCGGCGAGCCTTGCTGCACGCGCTGCGCGCTGCCGTTCGATTATGGCGAAGGCGCGGCGGTGCTCTGCGGGCGCTGCCTGGCCGAGCCGCCGGCCTATGACCGGCTGCGCGCGGCTGTCGCCTATGGAGACATCTCGCGCGGCGTGGCGCTCAGGCTCAAATATGGCGGCCGGCCGGGCATCGCCGAGACGGTCGCGCGGCTCATGCAGCGCCATCTCGACGGTGCGGGGGCGCCGCTGCTCGTGCCGGTGCCGCTGCACCGCTGGCGGATCTGGCGGCGCGGCTACAATCAGGCGGCCTTGATCGCGGCCGCGCTGGCGCGGCGCACCGGGCTCGAGGCGCGGCTCGACCTGCTCGACCGGATCAAGGCGACGCCGATCCTGCGCGGCATGGGGCCGCGCGAGCGCGCCGAGGCGGTGCGCGGCGCCTTCAGGGTCGACAAGCGGCGCAAGGCGGAGCTGAAGGGGCGCAGCATCGTCCTGGTCGACGACGTCTATACGAGCGGCGCCACCGCCAATGCCTGCGCGCGGACCCTGAAGCGCGCCGGCGCGGCGGAGGTGAACATCCTGTGCTGGGCGCGCGTTGTCCGCGGCGGCGATCATTGACAGGAGCGCCGCGGCCACGCACGTCCGCGGCGGGAGAAGCGAGATGGCGCGCGTCGAGATCTACACCAAGGCCTTCTGCTCCTATTGCGCCCGGGCCAAGCGGCTGCTCGACGAAAAGGGCGCCGCCTACGACGAGTTCGACATCACCTTCGGCGGCGCGAAGCGCGCCGAGATGCTGGCGCGCGCCGACGGCCGCACCACCGTGCCGCAGATCTTCATCGACGGCCGCCACGTCGGCGGCTCCGACGACCTCCACGCGCTCGACCGCGAGGGACAGCTCGATCCGCTGCTCGCCTCGGCATGAAGGTCGCTTTGTTCCAGGCCCGGACCGGGATCGACCCGGCCGCTAATGCCGAGGAGCTTGCCCGGCGCGTCGCGGAGGCGGCGGCCGGCGGCGCGGCAATGCTGTTCACCCCCGAGATGAGCGGCCTGCTCGACCGGAATCGCGAGCGGGCGGCGGCGCATCTCCATGAGGAAATTGACGATCCGGTGCTTGCGGCGGTGCGCGACGCGGCCGCGCGCGCCGGCATCTGGGTGCATGTCGGCTCGCTGGCCTTGAAAGGCGCGCCCGGCGGCAAGCTCGTCAATCGCGGCTTCGTGATCGACGCCGGCGGCGAGATCCGGGCGCGCTACGACAAGATCCACCTGTTCGACGTCGACCTGCCGACCGGCGAGAGCTGGCGGGAATCGGCCTCCTATCGCGGCGGCGAGCATGCGGTGCTGGTCGACACGCCGTTGGGGCCGCTCGGCCTGTCGATCTGCTACGACCTGCGCTTCGCCGACCTCTATGCCGCGCTCAGCAATCACGGCGCCATCGCGTTCAGCATCCCGGCCGCCTTCACCGTGCCGACCGGCGAGGCGCACTGGCATGTCCTGCTGCGCGCGCGGGCGATCGAGGCGGCGGCGTTCGTGATCGCCGCCGCGCAGGTCGGGCGGCATGCGGACGGGCGGGACACTTACGGCCATTCGCTGGTCGTCGACCCCTGGGGGAAGGTGCTGCTCGACATGGGCGGCGAGGCGCCGGGGCTGGGCTATGCGGAGCTGGATCTGGGCGCGGTCGAGGAGGTGCGCGAGCGCCTGCCGGCGATCTGGCACCGCCGCCCGATCCCGCCGCCCGAGCATGTCAGGTGATAATCTTCGATCTGAGGTGCTCGCCGCACGGCCATGTGTTCGAAGCCTGGTTCGCCTCGAACGACGATTATGAGGGGCAGCGGGAGCGGGGCCTCGTCGCCTGCCCGATTTGCGGCGCCGCCGAGATCGACAAGGCGCCGATGGCGCCGCGCGTCGGCGCGAAGGGGAACCAGGACAGTGAGCTTGCGCCCGAAGCAGTGAAGGCCGCGCTGGCCGGCATGGCCGAGGCGCAGAAGCAGATGCTCGCGCAGAGCGAGCATGTCGGCGACCGCTTCCCCGACGAGGCCCGCGCCATCCACCTCGGCGAGGCCGAGGGCCGCGCGATCCACGGCCAGGCAACGGCGCAGCAGGCCGACGATCTGCGCGAGGAGGGGATTCCGGTCGCGCCCTTGCCGTTCCCGGTCGTGCCGCCGGAGAGCGAGAACTAATAGAGGCCCGGCAGCAGCCGGTAGCGCACCGCCGCGACATATTCGAGATAGGCGGGATCGAGCGACAGCATCATTTCCTCTTCCTCGATGCGCAGCAGCAGCATCGCCCAGGCCGCGCCGTAGACGGCGAGGTTGAGAAGCGAGGGATTGGCGAGCAGGAAGCCGATCTGGGTGATGACATAGCCGGTGTACATCGGATGCCGCACCAGCCGGTAGGGGCCCTCGCGGCGGACGCCGCGGCAGGCGGCGACGATGCCGAAGCTGCGCCGCAGGAAGAGCTTGGCGGCAAGGCTGATGAACAGGCCGGCGCTCATCAGCGCCGCCGCCGCGCCGATCGGGATCAGCGCGCCGCCGGCCGGCTGGACGAGCAAAGGGGCGCAGGTGCCGATGATCGCAATCGCCCAGGCGTAGAAGCTGGTCGCCATCGGCCCCGACCGCCGGATCAGCACCAGCAGGGCGGTGAGCGTCTCGGAGACCAGGATCAGTGCGTTGTAAGGCTGGCCGGCGACGCTCGGCACGATCTGCGACAGGAACCAGCCGTAGAGGACCATGAGGAGGACCCGCTCGCCGAAATCGACGGCCCGTTCCTCCTGCGAGCGGCTGCGCGCGCGCGCCGGAACCGGTTGCATGGCGGACATCGCGATCTCCTCGCCGCCGCTCTAGGCGAGAATGGTTAATAACGGGTGGAGCGGGCCCCGGGCCCTGGGAGAATTGACCGCCCGGAGCGCTTGCGCCAAACCGCGCACGGCACGGCCCCGTAGCTCAGCAGGATAGAGCGACTGATTCCTAATCAGTAGGTCACAGGTTCGAATCCTGTCGGGGTCACCAGTCGATCACCTCCCGTTCATTTCCCTTGCGTCACGAAGGGGGCGGCGCGCTTCGCCGCGCGCCCACCATGGTTGAAGCGAAGGGAAGCGCGATGAAACCCAGCCGGAAAATCAGCAGGCGTTCGTTCCTCGGCCGCGTCGGCGGCGGCGTGGTCGGGGCGGGCTCGTTCCTCGCGCTGACCGGCTGCGTCAGCTACCCTTACGGCTATTCCGACGCCGACCCCTACGACCCCGCCGGCGGTGGCGGCGGCGGTTGGGGCCGCCCGCCGCCCCGAGGCTGCACCGACAATGATCGCGGCTACGGCGCCGATCCCGCCGGCCGCGGCCGCGATTGCCGCGGCGGCAATGGTTACAGCGACAATGATAGCGGCGCCTATGCCGATCCGCCGGGCCAGGGCCGGCGCGGCGGCGGGGGCGGCACTTCGGACAGCGACTCCGGCCCCAACGCCGATCCGCCCGGCGGCGGCCGTCGCGGCGGCGGCGGCAACAATTATTCCGACAGCGACAGCGGCCCCAATGCCGATCCGGCGGGACGAGGCCGGCGTGGCGGCGGGGGCGGCGGCTATAGCGACAGCGATTCAGGTCCCAATGCCGATCCGGCCGGGCGCGGGCGCCGCGGCGGCGGGGGCGGCGGCTACAGCGACAGCGACTCCGGGCCGAACGCGGATCCGGCGGGACGCGGCCGGCGCGGCGTCGGCACGGGCTGCTCGGACAGTGACGGCGGCGCGAACGCCGATCCTTCCGGGCGCGGACGCCGCTGCGGCACCTGAGCGGAGTTTCCCTCCGCCGCGCTGCCGTGTATTCGCGCCCGAAAGGAGCGAAGCATGGCACCTGGCGAATGCGACCCCGAGGACGGCGACCTGGTCCGCGAATCTCCGCCGGTGACCGTCCCGCGCGAGGTCGAGGAGGCGGTGCGCACCCTGATCCGCTGGGCCGGCGACGATCCCGACCGCGAAGGCCTGCTCGACACGCCGCGGCGCGTCGCCCGCGCCTGGCGCGAATATGCGATCGGCTATCGTGAGGATCCCGCCCAACATCTGGGTCGGACGTTCGAGGAGGTGGGCGGCTATGACGAGATCGTGCTGCTCAAGAATATCCCGTTCCAGTCGCATTGCGAGCATCACATGGCGCCGATCATCGGCAAGGCGGCGATCGCCTATCTGCCGGGCGAGCGCGTCGTCGGCATCTCCAAGCTCGCCCGGGTGCTGCACGGCTTCGCCCGGCGGCTGCAGGTCCAGGAACGGCTGACCGCCCAGGTCGCCGACTGCATCTGGGACGTGCTCCGGCCGCAGGGCGTCGCGGTGGTGATCGAGGCGAGCCACGCCTGCATGACCGCCCGCGGCGTCGGCACGCCGGGAGTGATGATGACCACCAGCCGGATGATGGGCGTCTTCCGCGAGGACGAGCGCAGCCGCCGCGAAGTGCTCGCTTTGATGGGCTATTGATGCGGCGCGCGGCGGCGATCCTGGTGCTGCTGGCGGCGGGCTGCGGCCAGCGCGACAGCATTGTGAGCGAAGATCGCGGCGTCAGCGAGAATCAGATCCAACGGCTGTCGACGCCGGAGGTCGAGAATCCCGATCCGCAGGCGCCGGCGCGGCTCCAGCCGCTCAAGCGCGGCGATCTCGAGCAGGCGGGGATGATCGAACCGGCCTGCGCCTTCGGCCGTGACGGGCGAATGCTGCTCGCCATCGGCCCGGTCGACGCGATCGCGCGGGTGGCCGGCACGCTGCGCCATTTCATCCATTCGAGCCCGGCCGGGCCGACCGGCGGCTTCTTCGAGGATCGCCGGGTGAGCATCAGCGTCGGCCGCACCGGCGGGATCGCGCCGGGCGCGGGCGCCGCCGGAATATGGCCGGCGCGGATCACCGTCACCAACCGCCGCGCCGAGGCGCAGATCGAGCTCAGCGGCGTTTGGCGCTGCGGCATGTGAGGGGAGCGAGCGACTTGGCAGAGGGACAGGTAACGCCGCTGCGGCGGGTGGTGATGGCGAGCCTGATCGGCACGACCATCGAATGGTACGATTTCTTTCTCTACGGCTCGGCCGCCGCCTTGGTGTTCAACCGGCTGTTCTTCCCCTCCTACGACCCGCTGACCGGGACGCTGCTTGCGTTCGCCACTTATGCGCTCGGCTTCGTCGCCCGGCCGGTCGGCGGGATCGTGTTCGGCCATTATGGCGACCGCATCGGGCGCAAGCGGCTGCTGATGCTGAGCCTCGTCCTGATGGGCGTCGCGACGGTGCTGATCGGCGTGCTGCCGACCTACGCGCAGATCGGGGTCTGGGCGCCGGCCCTGCTGATCGCGCTGCGCCTCGTCCAGGGCTTCGCGGTCGGCGGCGAGTGGGGCGGCGCCGTGCTGATGGCGGCCGAGCATGGCGACGCCGCCCGGCGCGGCTTCTGGGCGAGCTGGCCGCAGGCAGGTGTGCCGGGCGGCAATCTGCTCGCCACCGGCATGCTGGCGCTGATGGCGGCCATCCAGAGCGACGCGGATTTCCTCGCCTGGGGCTGGCGCATCCCCTTCCTGGTGTCGGCGGTGCTGGTCGCGGTCGGCTGGTACATCCGCAACCGGGTCGGCGAGAGCCGCGTCTTCGCCGACGCGCTCGCCGAAACGGAGGCGCCGCCGACGCTGCCGGCGATCGACGTGGTGCGCGAGCGGCCCGGGGCGATCCTGCTGGGCGCCGGTTTGAGACTCGGCGAGAACATCAGCTACTATATCCTCACCGTCGTCTCGCTGACCTTCCTGGTCGATGTTTTCCATCGCAGCCGCGGCCTCGCGCTCAACGCGCTGTTGATCGGAGCCGCCGTCCAGCTGGTCGCCATTCCGCTGTTCGCGCGCCTGTCGGACCGGATCGGGCGGCGCCCGGTCTACGCGTTCGGCGGCTTCGGCCTGGCGGCGTGGAGCTTCCTTTTGTTCCCGCTGCTCGCCAGCGGCGACCAGGCGAGGATCGCGCTCGCGCTCGTCGTCGGCCTGACCCTGCACGGCGCGATGTACGGCCCCCAGGCGGCGATGATCGTCGAGCTCTTCCCGACCCGAATACGTTATTCGGGCGTCTCGATCGCCTATCAGCTGACCTCGATCGTCGCGGGCTCGCTCGCCCCGATCATCGCCGTCTGGCTCTACCGCACCACGGGCTCGACCGTTCCGGTCGCACTCTACGTCGCCACCGCCTGCGCGATCAGCGGCGTGACGGCCCTGCTGGCGCGCGAGACGAAAGGGGTGGAGCTGTCCGAGATCCGCTAGGGCGTATCGCCCCAGCGACGCAGCAGGTTCGCCTGGACGAGCTGGAGCCGGGCGAAATTCTCCTTGTCCATCTTGAGCCCTTCGAGCGCGGCGATTTCGTTCAATTCGTAGAGGGTCTCGCGCTGGAGAGGATCGGCGATGCGGCTCTGGATGAAGGTGATCGCGACGAAGCGCTCGCCTTTGGTCACCGGCGCGACCTCGTGCAGCCGGTCGGACGGATAGACGATCGCGCTGCCCGGGGCGCCGCGGAAGGCGAGGCTGCGCGTGCCGAGATGGATGGTGAGCGCGCCGCCCTCATAGGCCGCCGGGTCGCCGAGGAAGATGGTGCAGCTCAAGTCCGAGCGGATCGGTTGCGCGCCGAGCTGGAGGTAGGCGGCATCGGCATGGGCGCCATAGCGCATGTTGGGCGTGTAGCGGGTCATCAGCGGCGGCAGGATCGCGACCGGGAAGGCGAAGTTGCGGAAGTCCTCGTGCGCGAGCATCGCCTGCAGCATCAGCTGCGAGGAAGCCTGGTAGGCGGCCTGATCGTCGAGCTGGAGGTTGTTCTTCACCGTCGAATGAGGATTGGAAATGCGCCCGTCGACGAAGCGGGCGGAGGCGGCGATCCGGCTCAGCTCAGCGACCTGGGCCGGGGTCAGCAGATCCGGAATTTCCTTGAACATCAGGCCTGCCCCTCAGCGCGCCGAATCGCCTGCGCGACGGCAGGATAGCGGCTTTCGAGGCCGCCAAGCCAGTTCAGTGCTTCCTTTATCGCCGTGCCGTGGCGCCGCCGCGCGTCGGCCAGGACCTCGCGGCGCAGCGCCGGGCTGTATTCATGTTCGAGCGCCTTGGAATAGCGGCCCATCAGCGGCCCTTCGCAGATCGCCCGCGCCTGGCCCGGCTCGAGCGGATGGCGGAAATGCGCGGCGATGTCGGCAAAGTGCCGCGCCGGATCGGTCAGGAATAGGTCGAAGTCCAGCCACAGCACGGCCTCGCGCGGCAGCTTCGCCGCGGCCGCTTCCAGCGACGTCATCTCGCAGGCCCAGCCCAGGGCGGCCTTGAGGCCGTCGTGCATGCCGGCAAGGTCGGCGGCGAGGCCCGGGCAGCGGCTGTGCAGCCGGGCGAGGCGAATCGGGCTCAGCGCCTGCAGCGTCTGCCAGCTATTCTCCCCGGCGAGGATGTTCTCGAGATAATGGCCGGGAGTCGCGTAAAGGAACAGCGTGCGGGAGCCCGGCTGGACCATGCGGTCGGCGATTTCGCTGGTGAAGCTGGTCGCCTTGACCATCGCCCGCTGCGCGGGGTGAAAGGTGCGCGAGAAGAGCGCCGCCAGCGTGTCGAACTGACTCTCCGTGGCGGTGCGGAGCAGCAGCGGCTCGCGCAGCGCGAGCACGGTCGGCAGCTCGCCGAGCAGCCGCGAGATCAGGGTCGAGCCGACATTGCCGATGTGGAAGATATAGTCCGCGTCGCGTCGCGCCTCGGCCGGCATGGCGGGCCATGCGGATTGCCTGACCTCGGAATCGGGCCGCAGCATGCGCTGATCGAGGAAGCTCGCGGCGCGATAATCGGCCTCGGTCATCCGCAGCCAATCGACCCGGCCGGCGGCCGGGTCGTACTGGAAGGGCAGCCATTCTGGCGTTTCCAAAAGCGTCATGGTCAAGTCCAGGTCGTCATTGCGAGGGTGGAAAGGCGGCCATGCCCCCGGCCTGGCTTTTGCGTGCCGGGCACGCAGAACCTATCCACCAGCGACGAAGCAATCCAGCCAGCCTCCCACCCACGCTGGATTGCTTCGCTACGCTCGCAATGACGATCTAGGCAAAGAAAAAGGCCGCCGGCTCCATGGAACCGACGGCCCGTTTTCCTGGCTCGAATCAATCAGCCGCTGGAGGTTTGCCCTCGGCGCCGGTGTCGGCTTCCGGAGCCTCCTCGGCCGCGGCTTCCTCGGCCTGCGGCGTCTCGGCAGCTTGCTCCGCGGCGGCCGGAGCCTCCTCGGCGGGAGCCTCCGCGGCCGGGGCGGCCTCGGCAGGAGCCTCTTCGGCGGGAGCCGCTTCGGCTTCCGGCTCCGGCGCGATCTCGCCCGGCTCGAGCGTCTCGTCGCGCTCCTCGATGAAGCCGGCGACGTCCTTCTCGAACATCTCGGCCATCACGTCCTTGCCCTGCGCCTGCAGCTCGGCCTCTTCGGGCGAGCGGGCGACGTTGACGCTGATCGTCACCGACACTTCGGGGTGGAGCGCGATCTTCACCTCCTGGACGCCGATCGACTTGATCGGCCGGTCGAGCACGATCTGGTGCTTGGCGATCTTGTGGCCCTGGGCCTCCAGCGCCTCGGCGAGATCGCGGGCCGACACCGAGCCATAGAGGTGGCCGGCATTCGACGCCTGGCGGATGAGCTGGATCTTGGCGCCCGCGACCTTGCCGGCATCGCCTTCGGCGGCGCCGCGGCGCTCGGCGTTCTGCGCCTCGATCTTCCCGCGATTGGCTTCGAACACCTTGCGGTTCGATTCGTTGGCGCGCAGCGCCTTGCCGCGGGGAAGGAGGAAGTTGCGGGCATAGCCGTTCTTCACCTTCACCACGTCGCCGATCGAACCCAATTTCTCGATGCGCTCGAGCAGAATGACGTCCATCGTTCCCGCTCCTTATTTCACGACATAGGGAAGCAGGCCGAGATGGCGGGCGCGCTTGATCGCCTTGGCCAGCTCGCGCTGCTTCTTGGTGGAGACCGCGGTGATGCGGCTGGGGACGATCTTGCCCCGCTCGGAGACGAAGCCCTGGAGCAGGCGGACGTCCTTATAGTCGATGCACGGCGCGTCCTTGCCGGAAAAGGGGCAGGACTTGCGGCGGCGGAAGAATGGGCGGCCCATCGGTCGTGCCTCCTTAAATTTCGTAATCGTCGCGGCCGCGGCTGCGGCCGTTGCGATCGCCGCGGTCGCCGCGATCGCCGCGATCGTCGTCGCCGCGGCGCTTGTCGCGCTCGCCGCGCCGCATCATCGCGCTCGGGCCCTGCTCGTGCGCGTCGACGCGGATCGTCAGATAGCGGATGACGTCCTCGTTGATCTGGGTCTGGCGCTCCAGTTCGGCCACGACCGGCGGCGGCGCCTCGAAATCGAGCGCGACATAATGCGCCTTGCGGTTCTTGGCGATCCGATAGGCGAGGTTGCGAAGGCCCCAGGTCTCGGTCTTGGCGACCTTGCCGCCATTGTCCTCGATGATCTTGGTGGCGTTCTCCGCCAGCGCGTCCACCTGGGCCTGGGCCAGATCCTGACGCGCCAAAAAGACATGCTCGTAGAGCGGCATGACAGCGCATTTCCTTCTTTTGGCCGATTGCTGACGCCGCCCATTGCGGACGCCCCTCCGGCTGTCGTCTCAAAGCAAGACCGGGGCTGGAAGGGTCTCTTCCGCCCCGGACTGCGGCTCACTTACGCGAATTCCTTGATTTTGCAAGTCGCCTTGCCTTCTTTCCCCAGGGTTCCTAACCGCCCCCGTACAACCGAACCAAGGAATATCTATGCGCGCTTTCATCTTCCCGGGGCAGGGCAGCCAGGCGGTCGGCATGGGGGTGGCGCTGGCCGGGGCGAGCAAGGCCGCGCGCGCGGTGTTCGAGGAGGTCGACGAGGCGCTGGGGCAAAACCTCTCGCGGCTGATGGCGGAAGGGCCACCGGAGGAGCTGACCCTGACCGCAAATGCCCAGCCGGCGATCATGGCCAATGCGGTGGCGACGCTGCGTGCGTCGGGCATCGACCTCGCCGACAAGGCCGATTTCGTCGCCGGCCACAGCCTTGGCGAATATTCCGCGCTGTGCGCGGCGGCCACGTTCGATCTCGCCACCGCGGCGCGGCTGCTGAAACTGCGCGGGCAGGCGATGCAGGCCGCGGTGCCGGTCGGCGAGGGGGCGATGGCCGTCCTGCTCGGCACCGATCTCGCCACGGCCCAGGCGATCGCCGACGAAGCGGGACAAGGCGAGGTTTGCGTCATCGCTAACGATAACGATCCTTCGCAAATCGTGATTTCGGGCCATCGGACCGCGGTCGAGCGCGCCCTGGTCATCGCCAAGGAGAAGGGTGCGAAGCGGGCGCTGCTGCTGCCGGTTTCCGCGCCGTTCCACTGCCCGCTGATGCAGCCCGCCGCCGAGGCGATGGCCGAGGCGCTGGCGGGCGTGGCGATGGAGCCGCCCGCGGTGTCGCTCTACGCCAACGTCACCGCCGCGCCGGTGGAGAATCCGGACCGGATCCGCGAATTGCTCGTCGAGCAGGTGACCGGCCGGGTGCGCTGGCGCGAAAGCGTTGCGGCGATGGCCGAGGCAGGCGTCGGCCATTTCGTCGAGTTCGGCGGCAAGGTGCTGGGGCCGATGGTCAAACGCATCGCCCCCGACGTCCAGGTGACGAGTGTCGTGTCGATGGAGGACATCGACGCGCTGGTGAAGGAACTCTGACGCCACGGGCGTCACCCCGGCGCAGGCCGGGGTCTCGGGGAGATCCCGGCCTTCGCCGGGATGACGGAGGAATGAGAATGTTCGATCTTTCAGGAATGACCGCCCTCGTCACCGGCGCTTCGGGCGGGATCGGCTCGGCGATCGCGAAGGGGCTGGCGACGCAGGGCGCGCGGCTTGTCGTGTCGGGATCGAACGCCGACAAGCTCGAAGCCTTCCGGGCCGGGCTCGGCGGCGATCATGTCGCGCTCGCCTGCAACCTCTCCGACGCCGCCGCGGTCGACGCGCTGGTCCCGCAGGCTCTCGAGGCGCTCGGCCAGCTCGACATCCTCGTCAACAATGCCGGCGTCACCCGCGACAATCTGGCGATGCGGATGAAGGACGAGGAATGGTCCGAGGTGATCCGGATCAACCTCGAAGCCGCCTTCCGGCTCGCCCGCGCCGCGCTGCGGCCGATGATGCGGGCGCGGTTCGGACGGATCGTGTCGGTGACCTCGGTGGTCGGCGTCACCGGCAATCCGGGCCAGGCCAATTATGCCGCGTCCAAGGCGGGCCTGATCGGCATGTCGAAGGCGCTGGCGCAGGAGGTCGCGAGCCGCGGCATCACCGTCAACTGCGTCGCCCCCGGCTTCATCCGCTCGGCGATGACCGACGCGCTGCCCGAAGCCCAGAAAGAGGCGCTGCTCGGGCGCATCCCGATCGGCGACCTCGGCAGCGGCGAGGACATCGCCGCGGCATGCATCTATCTCGCCAGCCGCGAGGCCGGCTACGTCACCGGCCAGACGCTGCACGTCAACGGCGGGATGGCGATGATCTGATCGTGCCGTCCCACTTGCCATTTGCCGGTGCGAGCGGCTAGGGCGGGGGCCAATGAATAAGCACCGCTAGGGAAAGGTGGATTATGAGCGAGACTTCCGACCGCGTTAAGAAGATCGTCGTCGAGCATCTGGGCGTCGAAGCGGACAAGGTCACCGAGGAAGCGAGCTTCATCGACGATCTCGGCGCCGACAGCCTCGACATCGTCGAGCTGGTCATGGCGTTCGAGGAGGAGTTCGGGGTCGAGATCCCGGACGACGCCGCCGAGAAGATCACGACCGTCAAGGACGCGATCGACTATATCGACCAGAACAAGGCTTGACCCTAGAGGGGCGCGTCCGCCGGCCGGCGGGGAGCGAGCCGCTTGTTTTACAAAACGGCTCCCCGTCTTCGGCCGGGGGGCCGTTTCCGTCTTCAATAGCGGGAGTGAACAGGAATGCGCCGCGTCGTCGTCACCGGACTGGGGCTCGTCACGCCGCTCGGCGGCGACGTCGAGACGAGCTGGAAGAACATCCTCGCTTCGAAAAGCGGCGCCGGGCCGATCACCAAGTTCGACGCCAGCGACCAGAAATGCACGATCGCCTGCGAGGTGAAGCCCAAGGATCACGAATATGGCTTCGATCCGGACAAGCGAGTCGACCACAAGACCCAGCGGCAGGTCGATCCCTTCATCATCTACGGCCTGGACGCGGCCGGGCAGGCGCTGGAGGATGCCGGCCTGACCGACATGGACGAGGCGACGAAATTGCGCGCCGGCTGTTCGATCGGCTCGGGTATCGGCGGTCTGCCCGGGATCGAGAGCGAGAGCCTGGTGCTGGCCGAAAAGGGGCCGGGACGGGTGTCGCCGCACTTCGTCCACGGGCGGCTGATCAACCTGATCTCGGGTCAGGTGAGCATAAAGTACGGCCTGATGGGGCCGAACCATGCCGTCGTCACCGCTTGTTCGACCGGCGCGCATTCGATCGGCGACGCGGCGCGGATGATCCGCGACGATGATGCCGACATCATGCTGGCGGGCGGCGCGGAAGCGACGGTCTGCCCGATCGGCATCGCCGGCTTCGCACAGGCCCGCGCGCTCAACACGAGCTACAACGATCGGCCGGAGCAGGCGAGCCGGCCCTATGACAAGGATCGCGACGGCTTCGTCATGGGCGAGGGCGCCGGCGTCGTCGTGCTCGAGGAATATGAGCATGCCAAAGCGCGCGGCGCGAAAATCTATGCCGAGGTGGTGGGCTATGGCCTGTCCGGCGACGCCTATCACGTCACTGCGCCGCATCCGGACGGCTATGGCGCCTATCGATCGATGGAGATGGCCCTGAAGAAAGCGGGCATGACGCCGAGCGACATCGACTATATCAACGCGCACGGCACCTCGACCATGGCCGACACGATAGAGCTGGGCGCCGTGAAGCGTCTCTTCGGCAATGCGATCGGCAAGGTGTCGATGAGTTCGACCAAGTCGGCGATCGGCCATCTGCTGGGCGGCGCGGGCGCGGTCGAGACGATCTTCTGCATCTTGGCGATCCGCGACCAGATCGTGCCGCCGACCCTGAACCTCGACAATCCGGACGAGGGCACCGAAGGCGTCGACCTCGTCCCGCACGTCGCCAAGCAGCGCGAGGTCAAGGCGGTGCTCAACAACAGCTTCGGCTTCGGGGGGACGAACGCCAGCCTGGTGATGAAGGCGGTGTGAAGCTGCCACAGCTGCCCATGAAGCGGCTGCTGCTGGTCCTCGTCCCGGGGATCGCGGTTGTCGCCGCCATGATCGCTTTCTGGCTGCTCTGGGCCGGGCCGGGCCCGACCGCGCAGCCCAGGACGATCGTCGTCGCCCAGGGGGCGAGCCTTGCCCGCGTCGCCGGCCAGCTCGAGAGAGAAGGGGCGATCCGGGGCGGGGCGGGGACGTTCCGCATCTTCGCGCGGCTGTTCGGCTCGTCGGACCCGATCCAGGCCGGCGAGTTCCTGATTCCGGCGCGGCTCAGCGCCGACGGCATCCTCAACCTGCTCCAGCACGGCCGGCCGGTGCAGCGGCTGGTGACGATCCCCGAAGGCATGCCTTCGGTGCTGGTCCACGACCGGCTGATGCACATCCCGTTCCTCGCCGGCGCGATCCCGGTGCCCGAGGAAGGCTCGGTGCTGCCGAACAGCTATTCATACCGGCGCGGCGAGACGCGCGCGGCGGTGCTGGCGCGGATGCAGGCGGCGATGCGCAGGGAGCTGGCCCGCCTCTGGGCGCGGCGACGGCCGGGAAGCGCGGTGGCGACGCCGCGGGAGGCGATCATCCTCGCCTCGATCGTCGAGAAGGAGACCGGCAAGCCCGGCGAGCGCCGGCTGGTGGCCGGGGTCTATGCCAACCGCCTCCGGCGCGGCATTCCGCTCCAGGCCGATCCCACCGTGATCTACCCGGTGACGCGGGGGCGGCCGCTCGGGCGGCGCATCCTCCAGTCCGAGCTCAACGCCGACAACGGCTACAACACCTACGCCCGCGCCGGCCTGCCGGCCGGGCCGATCGCCAATCCCGGGCGCGCGTCGATCGCCGCCGTGCTCGATCCGGCGCCGACGCAGGCGCTCTACTTCGTCGCCGACGGCAGCGGCGGCCACGTCTTCGCCGACACGCTGGCCGAGCACCAGGCCAATGTGGCGCGCTGGTACGCGATCCGCCGCGCCCGCGGCGAGATGCGATAGGTCCCTAGCTCAGCCAACCCTTCTTGTCGGCGTGATAGGCCAGCCAAACGAGCAGGATGGCGATCACGTTGACGAGCAGCGGCAGCACCGGATTTTCCGCCGTGCCGCCGGTTCTCAGCACATAGGCCCACAGGTCCTGCGCCAGCACGGCAAGCAGCGAGAGCAGCAGCAGCCAGGTCGCCAGCCGCTTCAGCAGCAGCAGGACCACACAGCCGAGCGCGCCGCCGAAGACGGCAATCGCAAACGCGCCGGTGACCCAGGGAGGCATCGCCCCGGCCGACATGCTCGGGTCGCCACCGCCGAGGACGCCGACGGTCTGCAGATAGGCATAGACGCCGATCAGGTTCCAGATCAGGCCCAGCGCGGCGACGATGCGAAGCCAGGCCGGCGCGGGCGCGCCAATCACATTGTTCATATGGTTCCTCCCCTCCGAAGTGGCCGGAGACTGCTCGTTCCGGCTCCGGAATGCAATCGTCAGAGCGATAGCCGGCGGCGCTCGCACGGATAAAGGGCGGCGGGCTCGACCGCGACCTTGCCGGCGGCGGCGCTGGCGTGGATCATCAGCAGATCGTCGACCATCAGTCCGGCGCCGCCCTCGAACAGTATGAGATCGCCCCGTCGCGAGGCCGCTTCGTCGGGCAGCGGATCTCCGAAGCTGCGAAGCTGATCGAGCAGGCGCGGCGCGGCGACGCCGCCCAGGGCGAGCGCGAGCTGGACGAGGGCGGTGGCGTCGATCCCGTCGGCCGTGCGGCCGCCGGGCAGGTAGGGAGCGCCGAGCAACCGCTCGGCGACGACCACCGGATCGGGCTCGCGGTCATCGATGCGGCGCAGATGGCTCAGCGCGACGCAGCCATATTCGGTGACCAGGCAGGCGCCGGCCTCGCGGCCGTGCAGGCGCGATCCCATCGGCAAGTGAGCGATGACCGGCGAAGTGAGCTCGTCGTCCGGAGTGACCGGGGCGCTTTTCTCGCAAACCAGGTGGGTCGCGGCGGCCGGATCGGCGAGGGCGATCGCCTCGACATAGCCGACGACGTGATCGGCGGCGCAGAACCCCCAGGCCCAGCCGCCGGCATATTCGAGCACCGCGAACTCCTCGCCCGGCAGCAGCTCGGAGACCGCGTCCCCTGCCGCGGCCGGGCTGGGCCAGACCCGGGCCACGTGAGAGCCGCAGCCGCGCGGCAGCGGCCGGGCATAATGCGGCGCGAAGATGCGCCCGGCCAGGGCGATGTCGGCAAGGTCCTTGCGCCAGGCATGAATGCGTTCGTCGATCGGCCGCGACGGGCCGTCGAGCCGGAAATGATCATCCGTGCTGGAGGATGAATCCGTTCTCGCTGGGGGCGCGGCGCTCCGTGCCGGCAGGTTCGAGGTTCCGGTTGAAGCCTTCAAGGAAATCCTGCCCCCTGCTGGTCTTCGCGACAAAGACGTTGCGCCTGTCGGCCTCGTCGCGGACGCGGCGCAGATAGCCGAGCGCGCTGAGCGTATTCAAGGCGCGCGTGATCACGGGCTTCGAGACGCCGAGCAGATGGGCCAGACCGCGCACCGTGTGCGGCCCGGGGGTGAGATAGACCAGCAGCATGAGCGCCATCTGCCGGTTGGTGAGATCGGGCTGGCCCGACCGCACGTAGCTGATCAGGGTATGCATCCAGCTCCTGAGGGCTTGGTCCGCCACGGGTGCTGCTCCAAATGAGGAATGGGTCTGTTTCGCAGCTAAAACCAGTCAGCGACCGTTTCGTTGCCTCAATTGTCGCGGATGCGAGCCCTTTCGGCGGTGAAGCGTTAGCGCGCATAGCGCTTCTGGAGCATGTGCCAGGCGGCGCGCAGGCCGAGCGCGTCGCCGCCTTTCGGGCGCCCCGGCTTGGCCGCCGGCCGCCAGGCGAAGGTGTCGAGATGGGCCCAGGGCGTTCCTTCGGGGACGAATCTCTGCAGGAAGAGCGCGGCGGTGACCGCGCCCGCCAGCGGCGCCTCGGCCATGTTGCCGATGTCGGCGACGTCGGAGGCGAGCATCTCGTCATAATGTTTCCACAGCGGCATCCGCCAGAGCGGGTCCGAGACGGCGCTGCCGGCCGCGAGCAGGTCGTCGGCGAGCGCATCGTCATTGGCGAAGAGGGCGGGGAGGTCGGGGCCGAGCGCGACCCGCGCGGCGCCGGTCAAGGTGGCGAAATCGAGGATCAGCTCCGGCTCGGTCTCGCCGGCCCGGGTGAGGGCGTCGGCGAGGATCAGCCGCCCTTCCGCGTCGGTATTGCCGATCTCGACGGAAAGCCCCTTGCGGCTCTTCAATATGTCGCCGGGCCGGAAGGCCGCGCCCGAGACCGCGTTCTCGACCGCCGGGATGAGCAGGTGCAGGCGGACCGGAAGGCGGCCCCTGACGATCAGCCGGGCGAGGGCGAGCGCGTGCGCGGCCCCGCCCATGTCCTTCTTCATCAGCCGCATCCCGCTCGCGGGCTTGAGGTCGAGGCCGCCGGAATCGAAGCAGACGCCCTTGCCGACGATGGCGAGCCGGGGATGGCGGCGATCGCCATGCTCCAGCTCGATCAGGCGCGGCTCGCGCCCCGGGGCGGCGGCGGCGCCGACCGCGGCGACCATCGGAAAGCCCTCCTCGAGCGCCTTGCCGGCAGCGATGCTGACTTTGGCGCCGCATTCTCCGGCGAGCGCCTCCGCCGCCGCCGCGAGCTCGGCCGGGCCGAGGTCGCCGGCGGGAGTGTTGACGAGGTCGCGGACGAGAAAGGTCGATTCGGCGACGAGGACGGTTTCATCGATCCGCGCCGGCTCGTCGGTGAGGAGGACGCGCGGGCCGGCGCCCTTTTTGTCCTGGCGATAGCGGTCGAACCGATACTGGCCGAGCAGCCAGCCGAGGACGGCCGGCCCCGGCCCGCGCCCGGCGACGCGGTAGCTGCCCTCGGGCAGGCTCTCGGCCGCCCTGGCAAGGCACCAGGGGCTCAGTTCGTCGACATTGGCGACGCCGAGCGCGGCCGACCATTCGTCGCGCTCCCCGGGCAGAATCGCGAGCTGGAAACCCTCGCCCTTGAAACCCTGCGCCTCGGCCGCCTGCCGGGTCCGCGCCGGCTGTGCCTTCAGCCAGGCATCGAAGCCCTTCTTGTCGACGAGCTGGAGCGGGATCGCGGGCTGGCCCTGATCGGCCTTCAGGAGGGCGGCAAGATCCATGTTTTGCTCTTTCATAGTTCAGGCGGCGCCTCGGATCACGATGTCTTTCGGCCTTGTTGTTTACCAAGAGTGGGCGTCGTGATAGCTCGTGCACGGGCATCCGCGTCTTCGGCTTTCGCGGGCGCCTTAAGGGGAGGTATTTATGGACGAAGGTTATTCATTCTTCTGCGGCTCCGTCCCGATCCTGCTGCTTCTCTGGCGGCATGGCGGCGGGCCGGGGCCGGGGCCGCTCGTGTTGCTGGTCGCCGGCTGCCTTGGCGGCGTGGGCGCGTACATGGCGTTCGGCCAGCATTATTCGGCGGCCGGGGCGCCCGGTACGATCTTCCTGATCGCGGCCGCGGGCGGGAGCCTCGTCGGGCAGGCGGCGAACGTCGTGCTCGGCATGATGGGCGGGCGAGCCCAAACCGGGACGGGCGTCTAGCACTGGGCGAAGCGGCGCGCCGCCAGGGGCGCCGCTTCCCTCAACCACGGGGTACGCCGTAGAGGTCATGCTCATCGGCATCCTCGACGAGCACCGGGACGATGTCCCCCTGCGCCAGGTGGCCGGCATCGCGGAGATGGACTTCGCCGTCGATCTCGGGCGCATCGGCCTTCGAGCGCCCGGTCGCGCCGCCCTCCGAATCCACCGCGTCGATGATGACGTCGACCGTGCGGCCGATCTTGGCCTGAAGCTTGGCGGCGGAAATGGCCGCGCTCTTTTCCATGAAGCGGGCGTAGCGCTCTTCCTTGACCTCCTCGGGGACGATGCCGGGCAGCGCGTTGGCGGCGGCGCCGCTGACCGGCTCGAACCGGAAGGCGCCGACGCGGTCGAGCTGGGCCTCGTCGAGCCAGTCGAGCAGATAGTCGAAATCCTCCTCGGTCTCGCCGGGAAAGCCGACGATGAAGGTCGAGCGGATCGTGATATCGGGGCAGATTTCGCGCCAGGAGCGGATTCGCTCCAGCACCCTGGCCTCGTTGGCGGGGCGCTTCATCGCCTTGAGCACCCTGGGCGAGGCGTGCTGGAAGGGGATGTCGAGATAGGGGAGGATCAGCCCCTCGGCCATCAGCGGCACGACCCGGTCGACATGCGGATAGGGGTAGACGTAATGGAGCCGCACCCAGGCGCCCAAACGGCCGAGCTCCCGGACGAGGTCGGTCATGTGGGCGCGGACCTCGCCACCCTTCCAGGGCCAGGATGCGTGGCGGAGATCGACGCCGTAAGCGGAGGTGTCCTGGCTGATCACCAGCAGCTCCTTCGTGCCGGCGGCCACCAGCTTCTCGGCCTCGCGCAGGATCGCATCGGGCCGGCGGCTGACGAGGTCGCCGCGCAGCGAAGGGATGATGCAGAAGGCGCAGCGATGATTGCAGCCCTCGGAGATCTTCAGATAGGAATAATGGCGCGGGGTCAGCTTGAGGCCCGCGTCGGGCACCAGGTTCAGATAGGCGGACGGCGGGATCGGGGCGGCGACGTGAACCGCGCCGACGACGTCCTCATATTGGGCGGCGCCGGTGATCGCGAGCACTTGCGGGAAGCGGGCGCGGATCAGCTCCGCTTCCTTGCCGAGGCAGCCGGTGACGATGACCCGGCCATTCTCGGCGATCGCCTCGCCGATCGCATCGAGGCTCTCCTCCTTGGCCGAATCGAGGAAGCCGCAGGTGTTGACGAGGACGACGTCGGCGCCGGCATAATCGGGCGACATCTGATAGCCGTCGGCGCGCAGCTTGGTCAGGATCCGCTCGGAATCGACCAGCGCCTTCGGGCAGCCGAGCGAGACCATGCCGACCTTGGGCGGGGAGGGGAGTTCGAGTTCCATGGGAGCGGGCGACATAATGCGTGACGGCCGCTTTTCCTAGAGGCGCAATCGGGCGTAGAGTGCCGGCATGGGCAAGAGTGGGATTTGGGTCCTGCTGACGCTGCTCACCGCGGCCTGCGTCGCGTCGTTCCCGGCACCCGAGGCCGGGCAGCTGCGGCTGCGCGACATCGAGGACGTGGCGGCGATGCGCCGGCATGCGTGGGAGCTGCTCGCCAACGTGACCCGGCCGGGCCGCGATGGCGCGCCGACGTGGCAAGGTTGGGCGCCGCTCACGCGCACCTTCGGCAGCGCCGATCCGAACAGGGCGCGCCCCTTCCGCCGGATCGATATCGCCGAGACGCCGGGGATCGCGCTGCTGCAGGCGTCGGGCGCGCCCTTGCTCTCGTTCGTCCTGTTCAACGGGCCGGCCTACCGGCACATCCGGCAGCAGCAGCTGTTCCGGCGGGCGCGGCTCGATGCGATCAACGCCGGCTTCAGCGCGGCGACGCCGCTTGGCGCGCGGGAGATCGCGCCCTTTCCGCGCGACGCGATGGCGGTGAAGACGGTCTGGGCCGTGGCCCATGCCGGCGTTCCAACCCCGATCTCGGTCTGGGATGGGACGGGGGATGGGCCGGACGGCAACCGGCCCGCGCGCTGGCCCCGCACGGTCATGGTCGGCGGGCCGGGCACGCCGCTGGACCGTTTCTACCACCTCCCGATCGGCGCCGCGGACCTGGCGACGGTGCGCGCGATCGATCCCTCCGCGCGGGTGGGCGACCATCTCGTCCTGCTCGCGATGCACCTCACCACCCGGGAGATACCGGACTGGATCTGGACGACCTATTGGTGGCACGACCGGCCCGATGCCGGCCCGTTCGCGGCGAACCGGCCAGCCGCGGTCGCGGGCGCCTGGCGCAACTACCTGATGGACGTCGCCTACTCGGCCGCGACCCCGGCCGAGGCCGACGGCGCGCCCAACATCGCCTTCAACCCCTATCTCGAAACCTTCGCCAACGGCACGAGATCGAACTGCATGGCCTGCCACCAAGGCGCGATCTGGACCGCCCATGGCGCGGCGCCCTTCCTGCCGGTGATGCGCGGCCCGCGTGGCGCCGACGATCCCCGCTTCGCCGGCGCGACCCGGCTCGACTTCATGTGGTCGATCGCCACCGAGGCGCGCTAGTCCGGATAGAGGGCGGTGAGGCGGGCGAGCGATTCCTCGTGCGTCAGATCGAGGTGGAGCGGAGTGACGGTGACATAGCCGTCCGAGATCGCTTCGAGGTCGGTCTCGTGGCCGGGGGTCTGGATCATCGGGCCGAGGCCGAACCAGTAATAATCGTAGCCGCGGGTGTCGGTGCGCTGGACGATCCTGAGCCGGCCGTAATCGCGCAGGCCCTGGCGGACGACGCGGATGCCCTTGACCCCGGCCGGCGGCAGCGCCGGGAAGTTGACGTTGACCAGGGTGCGCGGCGCGAACGGCGCGGCGAGCAGCGGGGCGAGGACGCGCTCCGCCCAGGCCTCGGCGGCGGCGAACGGAACCGTGTCGCCCATCCCCTCCTTGGCATAGCTCTGGGAAAGCGCGATCGAGGGGATGCCCGCGAGCGCGCCCTCCATCGCCGCCGAGACGGTGCCCGAATAGGTGACGTCCTCGCCGAGATTGGCGCCGCGGTTGACGCCGGAGAGGATGAGGTCGGGCCGGACGTCCTTCATGATGTGGGCGAGGCCCATCATCACCGCGTCGGTCGGCGTGCCGGTGACGCAGAAGCGGCGCTCGCCCAATTTGCGCAGGCGCACCGGCACGGTCAGCGTCAGCGAGTGGCCGGCGCCCGATTGCTCCTCGGTCGGGGCGACGATCCAGATGTCGTCGGAGAAGGTCCGGGCGACCTGCTCGAGCAGCTTGAGGCCGGTCGCGTTGACGCCGTCGTCATTGGTGAGGAGGATCCGCATGGCCTCGGCCTATGGCGGTCCGGACGATGCCGGGCAACCATCCTGACTTGTGTCGCGTTCATGGGGCGAAACAGTCACGGAGCGCCGCAATGCAAATTCCCCATGACAGCTTCGTCCTGGTCGCCGACGGCAAGAAGTCGCTTTTCTTCCGCAACCGGGGCGATGCGGATTTCCCCGATTTCGCGGTCGAAGCGAAGGAGGTCGACATCAATCCCGCCCATCACGAGCAGGCGAGCGACCTCGCCGGACGCGCCTCGAACACGCTCGGCAGCTCGATGGAGGAGGTCGACTTCCACGAGCTCGAGGAAGACCGCTTCGCTGCCGCCACCGCGGCAATGCTGAAGGCGCGGGCGTTGCGGAACGATTACAAGGCGCTGGTCGTGGTCGCGCCGCCGGCGACGCTCGGCGAACTCAGGAAGCATTATCACAAGGAAGTCGAGAAGCGGCTGGTCGCCGAGGTGCCCAAGGACCTCGTCAACATGCCCGTCGCTGAGATCGAGAAGATTTTGAAGGCGCAATAGCCCCGGTTCCCTCGTTCGCCCCCGCTCCGTCATTGCGCGCGTAGCGAAGCAATCCAGGGAACGGCGCCGACTGGATTGCTTCGTCGCCTGCGGCTCCTCGCAATGACGGGATGGAGGCCAAGAAAAAGGCCCCGCCGGGTCGGGCGGGGCCTTTTCTTTGGCCATTGTGAAGGCGGGCTAGGCGGTGGCGCGCTTGCCGAGGCGCTTGCGGGCGACGAGGGTCGCGGCGCCGGCGCCGAACAGCAGGATCATCGGCGGCGCCGGGACGTGGGTCCCGCCGGTCGACGAGGAGGAGCCGCCGCTCGAGGAGGAGCTGGAGCTGCTGCTCGAGCTCGACGAGCTGCTGCTCGACGACGAGCTGGAGCCGCTGGTGCTGCCCGAACCGCCGAAGCTGCTCGAGCCGCCGGTGGCGCCGGAGCTGGTCGAGGTCGAGCTGGTCGACGCGCCGGAGCTGGTCGAGCTGGTCGAGGTGCCGTTGCTGGAGCTCGAACTCGAGCCCCCGTGGCTCGACGAGCCGCCATGGCTCGACGAGCCGTGGCTGGAAGAGCCGTGGCTGGAAGAGCCGTGGCTGGACGAGCCGGACGAGCCGTTCTGATTCTGGTTCTCGTTCTGGTTCTGATTCTCGTTCTGATTCTGGTTCTGATTTTGATTTTGATTCTGATTCTGATTCTGATTCTGGCCCTGATTCTGCTCGTTGCTGTTCTGGACCACGACATTGGTGCCGCCGCTGGTCGAGCTGCCGCCGAAGAAGCCGCCCGAGAAGAAGCCGCCGCCGAAGCCGAAGCCGCCCGAAGAGCCGCCGATCACGATCGGCACGCCGCCGCCGCTGCTGCTCGCCACCGCGACCGGGGGCGGGGGCGGCGCGAAGACCGGCGGAATGATCATCCGCGAGACCGTCTGGGTCGGCGCCGCGCAGGCGGTGCGCCGGACCACGCGGCGCACCAGGCGCCGGTGCGAGCCGCTCGCGCGGCGGACATAGCCGCCCCTGACCGCATGGGACCTCTCGACAGCGGGGCGGGCCGGCGGGTTTTCCGCGACATGGACTGCGCCGCCGCCGATGATCGCACCACCGCAGGTGCAAGCGCAGAGTTTCGCCAAAGCCATTCTTACCGACATAACAGCATCCCTGTTCCTGGCCGTCCTCGTGGATGAAAGGGCTGGCGCCGATCCATCGCGGGTGAGGCACTAACGAGCAGATGCAAACGATCCCTTTAGACGCAAGCACGTTTACCATCTTGTGCCCGCAAAACGGGGGTTTTCGGGCCTCTTCGCGCCTTTCCGTCCCATTGCTGAACAGCTTCTTTCGAGGGGTGAATGGCGGCCGCCGCGCGATTTTCCCCGAACAGGGTTAATCGCCGCGCCGATTCGGCCGCGCCGGCCCGATTCGCGGGGGGCCGTCGGGGCCGCGAAAAATGTTTCGGCGGCGTCGCAAAACGGCAATTTTTTCCGCTCCGTTTGAATGACTTGTGCTGGCATGTTCGCGTGAGTATAGGCGCGTCTGGGGCGGGAGGCTTAGATTCGGGGCAACAGCATCTCCCCCGCCCCAGGTTCGGGCCCCCGGTCATTGCCGGGAGAACGAGGAGTGGAGGGGTAATGGCTACGCTTCATAGTGACGCTTTGAATGGCCAATTCGCCGGCGGCTATCGGCCAAGCGCCAACGAAGAATTCATGAACGCCGAGCAGCTCGGCTATTTCCGGATGAAGCTGCTCACCTGGAAGGACGGCATCGTCAGGGAATCGCGCGAGACGATGGCCGCTTTGGCGAGCGGGCCGATCCAGGAAGCCGACCTCACCGACCGCGCGTCGAGCGAGACCGACTGGGGCATCCACCTCAGGACCCGCGATCGGCAGCGCAAGCTGATCGCCAAGATCGACGCGGCGCTGCACCGGATCGAGACCGGCGAATACGGCTTTTGCGAAGTGACCGGCGAGCCGATCAACCTCGCCCGGCTGGAAGCGCGGCCGATCGCGACGATGACGGTCGAGGCCCAGGAGCGGCACGAAAAGAACGAGCGCGTCTCCCGCGACGACTAGGGTTGGGGGACAGTCACTTTTCCGCACGCCGCGCTCAAGCGGGCGCTGCCGTGCGGAAAAGTGACTGTCCCCGTTCTTGCGTCAGTGCGGCTCGCCCAGGCCGCTCATCTCTTCCTTGATCTTGAGCTTCTCTTTCTTGAGCCGGGAGAGGGTCGCCATGTCGGGCAGGGGCCGCTGGCTTTCCTCGATGATCCTGGCTTCGAGGCCGGCATGCTTGGCCTGGAGGGCCGAAACGTGCGCCTGGTGCATTCGCAACTCTCCTTCACTTGGGTGCCGCCACATAACCACGCCCGGGCGCCTTTGTCTCCCCCGGGGACGGCGATCCAACACATATGTACGGCGGCTCACCGAAGGATTAAGATGCGCGCCACCACGTGGAGAGGAGCGAGGGAGACCCATGGAAGGGAACCACTCAGCCGCTCAGGATCCGGAGTCGCGACTCGCGGTTCTGCGCACCGAGCATCGTGATCTCGACAGCGCCATCGAAGCCCTGCGCAGCATGGCCGGCCGCGACCAGCTCCAGCTGGCCCGCCTCAAGAAACGAAAGCTGAGACTGAAGGACGAGATCGCCCAATTGGAGGATCTCAAAATCCCCGACATCATCGCCTGACCGCGCCGCCCCGGATCGGGACGCGATTTACCTTCTTTAGCATTTTGCGCGTCCGCCGCGCTGTGGCAGGCTGCGCCGATGGGACAAGCCGCACTTCACGGGCAGATGACGCCCAAGCTCGTCGACGCGCTCTACGTCGAGGCGATGGTGCTCGCCGACGAGGCGCGCTCCTATTTCGACACCCAGGGCCGCGACGACCGCCTCGCGCTGGCGCCGATCGACCGGGTCGGCTTCTCGTGCGAGTCGCTGAAGGTGACGACCCGGCTGATGCACGTCATCGCCTGGCTCCTGACCCAGCGCGCGGTCGCGGCCGGCGAATTGAGCCGCGACCAGGCGGGCGAAGCCGAGCGGCGCCTGGGCGAGGCGCCCGCGACCGACCGCGACCTTTTCCCGCGCCTGCCCGAGGCGGCGGCCGACCTCGTCCGCGCGAGCGAGGAATTGTATGACCGGGTCAGCCGAATCGACTCGGGCCATTTCGCCGAAGAGCCGGCCGGAAGCCCGGCGCGCAGCCTGCTCTCGCGGCTCCAGCGCTCGCTTTGAGGCCACGCGCGCGCTAAGCAGCCCGGGTGCAATCCTACGAATTCCATTATGGCCCCAAGCTGATCGCCGGCCAGGGCGCGGCGACCCGGCTTGCCGAGCTGCTGCCGCCCGGACCCTGCCTGTTCGTCACCGACGCCAACGTCCGCGCGCTCGGTCTCGCCGACGCGGCGCTCGCCGCGCTGCCCGGCGCCGTCGTGTTCGACGCGGTCGAGCAGGATCCGTCGCGCGACACCTTGTTGGCGGCGGTGGTGGCGGGCGCGGGCTGCGCGGCGGTGGTCGGCTTCGGCGGCGGCAGCCCGATGGACGTCGCCAAGCTCGCCGCTTACCTGCTCGGCAGTGGCGACAATCTCGATGCGATCTGGGGCGTCGGCAAGGCGGTCGGGCCAAGGTTGCCGCTCGCATTGGTTCCGACGACCGCAGGGACCGGTTCCGAAGCGACCTCGGTGTCGGTGATCACGATCGGCGGCGGCGTCAAGAACGCCGTCAACAGCGCGCCCTTGAACGCCGACTGGGCGGTGCTTGACCCCGAGCTTACAATCGGCCTGCCGCGCCACGTCACCGCCGCGACCGGGATCGACGCGATGGTCCATGCGATCGAGGCCTACACCTCGGCGCGGCGCAAGAACCCGGTCTCCGACATGCTAGCGCGCGAGGCGCTGCGGCTGCTCTCGCAAAATCTCATCGCCGCCTGCGAGCGGCCCGGCGACCGCCAGGCGCGCGGCAACATGCTGCTCGGCGCCCATTATGCCGGGGTCGCGTTCGACAATGCGCCGGTGGCCGGCGTCCATGCTCTGGCCTATCCGCTCGGCGGCCATTTCCACGTGCCGCACGGCCTCTCCAATTCCCTCGTGCTGACCCAGGTGCTCGGCCACAACATGCAAGCCGCCATGGCCCACTATGCCGAGCTGGGCTGCGTGCTCGATCCGTCGCTGGTCCGCCTCGGCACCCAGGGCCAGGCGCAGGCTTTCATCGAACAGCTCGCCGAGCTGACCCACGCGACCGGCCTGCCGCGGCGCCTGTCGGAGGTCGGCATCGGCCGCGAGCATCTCGACCTGCTCGCCGCGGAGGCGATGAAGCAGGAGCGGCTGCTGGTCAACAATCCGTGCCCGATCAGCGAGGCGGACGCGCGGCGGCTCTACGAGGCGGCGCTTTGAAGGGGAGGGCGGCCTACCCGGTCTGGCGGGAAATTGCCACGCGCTGGAGCGACAACGACGCCTACGGCCACGTCAACAATACCGTCCACTACGCCTGGTTCGACACCGCGGTGAATGCCTGGCTGATCGAGGCCGGCCTGCTCGACATCGCCGCCGGCGACCCGATCGGGCTCGTCGTCGAGACCGGCTGCCGCTACGCCGATTCGATCACCTACCCGGAGCCGGTCGAGATCGGCCTCGGCGTCGAACGGCTCGGCACATCGAGCGTGACCTATCGGCTCGGCGTCTTCGTGAAGGGCGCCGACGAAGCCGCGGCGGAGGGGCATTTCACCCATGTCTATGTCGGCCGCGACAGCCGCCGGCCAACGCCGCTGCCGGCGGCCTGGCGGGCGCGGCTTGAAACGATCAAATTGGGAGAAGCCGATGGCTGAAGCGATGACCGGCGGCTGCGCCTGCGGCAAGGTGCGTTACACGGCCCAGGTCCATAATGACGAGGCCTATCTCTGCCATTGCCGGATGTGCCAGCGGGCGACCGGCGGCGTCTCGATCGCGTTCAAGAATATGAAGAAGGCCGACGTCGCCTGGGCGAGCGGACCCGACTGGTATCAGAGCTCGCCGATCGCGCGGCGGCCTTATTGCGCGGCCTGCGGGACCTCGCTCGGCTTCGCCTTCCCGGACAGCGAGAATATGGACCTGACGGTGGGCTCATTCGATGAACCGGCGCGTTTTCGGCCGGTCCACCATTTCGGGGTTGAGTCGATGCACCGGCAATGGGTCAACACCGAAGGCCTGCCCGAATATCGCGTCGATGAATATCAGCCGGTGGTCGATCGCTGGATCAAGGCGACCGGCAAGCTGCCGGATTAGCCGCGGATGCGGTTCCATCATCCCGCCGTCCCGATCGTCCTGACGATCCTGCTGCTCGATTCGATCGGCTTCGGGATCGTGCTGCCGGTCCTGCCCGACCTGATCGTCCATCTCGGCCGGGTGACGCTCGCCGAGGCGACCCGGATCGCGGGCTACATGCTGGTCGCCTATGCCGGCGCGCAATTCTTCGCCGGGCCGGTGCTCGGCAATCTCGGCGACCGCTTCGGGCGGCGGCCGATCCTGCTCTTTTCGGCGATCGCCTTCGCGCTCGATTATCTGCTGATGGCGGCGGCGCCGACGCTCGCCTGGCTGTTCGTCGGGCGGCTGATCGCGGGCATCGCCGGGGCGACCTACGGGCCGGCCAATGCCGTGCTCGCCGACGTGACGGCGCCGGAGAAAAGGGGCGCCACCTTCGGCCTGATGGGCGCGGCCTTCGGGCTCGGCTTCATCCTCGGGCCGGCGATCGGCGGGCTGATGGCCGGGTTCGGCACGCGCGCGCCGTTCATCGTCGCGGCCGCGCTCGCCGGCACCAACGCGCTGTGGATCGCGATCCGGCTGCCCGAGACGCTGCCGCCCGAGCGACGCCGGCCGTTCCGCTTGCGCGACGCCCACATCCTCGGCGCGTTCCGGCCGCTGTTCCACGCCGGCGGCGCCGCGCCGCTGCTGGTCGCGGCATTGTTCTGGCAGCTCGCCCATTTCGTCTATCCCGCGACCTGGGCGTTCTGGGCCGGGCTCGCGCTCCACTGGGACGCGGCGGCGATCGGCTGGTCGCTCGCCGCCGCGGGCCTGGCGATGGCGCTCGCCCAGACCTTCGTCACCGGCCGCGCCATCGCCCGCTTCGGCGAGGCGAGGACGGTCGTGATCGGCATGGTCGTCGGCGGCCTCAGCTTCCTCTTCTACGTCTTCGCGACGCAGGGCTGGATGGTCTATGCGATCATCTTCTTCAGCGCGCTGCAGGGCCTCGTCTATCCCTCGCTGAACGCCTTGCTGTCGCGGATGACCGACGCCTCGCACCAGGGCGCCTTGCAGGGCGGCATGGCGAGCATCGCCAGCATCGCCGCGATCATCGGCCCGCTGGCGATGACCCAGGCGCTCGCCTTCGGCGCCGAGCATGGCGAGCCTGGGGGCGCCTTCCTGCTCGCGGCAGCGCTGGTCCTGCTTGCGCTGCTGATCGTGATCTTCGGCGTGGTGCGCAGGCTCAGGCCGCAGGAGGCGGAACAATGAGGCAGACTTTCGCCGCCCCAGACGGCGTCGAGCTGGCCTGGCACGAGCTGGGCGAGGGGCGGGCGGTGGTGCTGCTGCACGGCCTGTTCTCGGACGCCGACACCAACTGGATCCGGTTCGGCCACGCCGCCGAAATCGCCGGCCGCGGCTTTCGCGTGATCATGCCGGACCTGCGCGGCCACGGGACGAGTGCGCGGCCGCACGACGCTTCGGCCTATCCGCCCGATGTGCTTGCCCGGGACGGGCTGGCGCTGATCGCCCATCTCGGGCTCCGCGACTACGATCTCGGCGGCTATTCGCTGGGCGGGCGGGCCGCGGTCAGGATGGTGGTGCTCGGCGCCGGCCCAGGCAAGCTGATCGTCGCCGGCATGGGCCTGCAGGGGCTGCTCGAGACGGGCGCCCGGTCGGCGCATTTCAAGGCGATCCTGACCGGGCTCGGCAGCCATCAGCGCGGCTCGCCCGAGTGGCTGGCGGAAGCATTCCTCAAGACGACCGGCGGCGATCCCCAGGCGCTGCTGCCGCTGCTCGACAGCTTCGTCGACACCAGCGAGGCGGAGCTGCGCGCGATCGCGCCGCCGACTTTGGTGCTGAGCGGCGCCGAGGATCATGACAACGGTTCGGCGGAAGCGCTCGCGCAGCTGCTGCCGGACGCCACTCATGTCGAGGTGCCGGGCAACCATATGAGCGCCGTCACCAGGCCCGACCTCGGCCGCGCGATCGCCGATTTTCTCGCCCGTTGAAACTTTGCAGCGCGCGGTTCATTAGCCCGCCACGCAGAAGAAAAGAGGATGTCCGTCATGAAGTCGACCGTCTCGCTGCTTGCCCTCGCCGCCGCCGCCTGCCTCGCCGCGACCGGGTCCACCGCCCAGCCGAACGCGCCCGCGCCTGCCGCCCCTGCCGCAGCGCCGACCGCGGCCGACGCCGACGCCTTCGTCGCCCGGGCCGAGCGCGAGCTCGGCGACTATTCGGTGATCAACAACCGCGCCCAGTGGGTCAACGCGACCTACATCACCGAGGATACCGACGCGCTCGCTTCCTATTTCGGCACGATCGGCACCGAAATGGGCGTCCGCCTGGCGGGCGAGGCGGCGCGTTACCAGAACGTGCCGGGGCTCAGCGCCGACACGCGGCGCAAGCTGAACCTGCTGCGCAACGGCCTCGTCCTCGCCGCGCCGACCACGCCGGGCGCCGCCGCCGAAATGAACCGGATCTCGACCGACCTATCCTCGCAATATGGCCGCGGCCGCGGGACGATGGCCGGCGAGACCCTGACCGGCAACGAGATCGAGGCGCGGATGGGCACGGTCCGCGATCCCGCCCAGCTCCAGGAGATGTGGACCAGCTGGAACAACAATGTCGGCGGACCGATGCGCCCGCAATATGCGCGCATGGTCGAGATCGCCAATGCCGGCGCCCGCGAGCTCGGCTATGCCGACACCGGCGCGATGTGGCGCTCCAAATACGACATGAGCCCCGACGAATTCGCCGCCCTGACCGAGCGGCTCTGGAACCAGGTGCGGCCGCTCTACGTCGAGCTGCACTGCTTCGCCCGCGCCGGATTGAACCGCCGCTACGGCGACGCCGTGCAGGCCGCGAACGGGCCGATCCGCGCCGATCTGCTCGGCAATCTCTGGGCGCAGGAATGGGGCAATATCTACGACGTCGTCGCCCCCGCCAATTCGGCGCCGCCGGCCTACGACCTCACCCATTTGCTCGAGCAGGCGCATTACACGCCCGAGCGGGTCGTCCATACCGCCGAAGGCTTCTTCACTTCATTGGGCTTCGCGCCGCTGCCGGCGACCTTCTGGACGCGCTCGATGATCACCCAGCCGCGCGACCGCGAAGTGATCTGCCACGCGTCGGCCTGGGACCTCGACAATCGCGAGGACCTGCGGATCAAGATGTGCACAAGGGTCAACGCCGACGATTTCGTCACCGCCCATCACGAGCTCGGCCACAATTTCTACCAGCGCGCCTATATGGCGCAGCCGTTCCTCTACGAGGACAGCGCCAATGACGGCATCCACGAGGCGATCGGCGACACCATCGCCTTGAGCGTGACGCCCGAATATCTCGTCCAGATCGGCCTCCTGCAGCAGAACCAGCTGCCCAATGCGGAGCAGGACCGGGCGCTGCTCCTCCGGCAGGCGCTCGACAAGATCGCCTTCCTGCCGTTCGGCCTGATGATCGACCGCTACCGCTGGGGCATCTTCTCGGGGCAGATCGCGCCGGCCGACTATCAGGCGGCGTGGGACCGGATGCGGCTCGAATATCAGGGCATTGTCCCGCCGGTCACGCGGACCGAGCGGAATTTCGACGCCGGCGGCAAATATCATGTCGCGGCGAGCGTGCCCTACACCCGCTACTTCCTTGCCCGCATCCTCCAGTTCCAGTTCTTCAAGGCGGCCTGCGACATCGCCGGCTGGCACGGGCCGCTGCACCGCTGCTCCTTCTACGGCAATCGCGAGGTCGGGCGGCGCCTGAACGAGATGCTCGCGCTCGGCCTGTCGCGGCCATGGCCGGAGGCGATCCAGACCTTCACCGGCACCCGCGAAATCTCGGCCGAGCCGATGGTCGAATATTTCCGGCCGCTGCTCGGCTGGCTCAGGGAGCAGAACAGGGGGCGGCGATGCGGCTGGTAGTCGTCGCCGCCGCGTTGGCGCTCGTCCTGCCGGCCTTGGCCGGGGCGGCCCAGCAGCCCGTCACGGCGGCGCTGGCGCCGGCCGAGGTGCTGTTTGAGGTGAGGGCCGTCGGCAGCGACAGCCGGCCGACGGACCGGGTTCTGATGAGCCTCAATTACTTCGCCTCGGGAGCGACCCCGGCCGAGGCCCGCGCCGCCGCCGTCGCGCTCTGTGAGCGGCTGCGCGTGATCGCCCGCGACTTCGGCGCCGAGCAGGTCCGCATCGACGCGAACGGCGCTCTGGCCGCGGGCTTTTCCGGTGAGCCGGGGATCGTCTCGGGCGCTGGCGCGGAAGCGGAGAACGGGCGCGCCGGCCCTTATGTCGGCAATGGCATGATGCAGCTGCGCCTCGCCGATGCGCGGCGCTTCGCCGAACTGCGCGCCGCCCTCGAGCAAGCGGGCGCGATCAACATCACCGGCCCGGTCAACGCGCTCAGCGACGACACCGAGGCGCGCCGGGCGGCGCGATCGAACGCCATGGCCAAGGCGCGGGCGGAAGCCGAGCAATTCGCGCAATCCCAGAATCTGCGGGTGGCGCGGCTGGTCCGGGTCAGCGACGCGTCCACTATCCAGGACGAAGCGATGCGGATGATGATGAGCCAGATGGGCGGGAGGAGCGCCGCGCCCGCCGGGCAGGTGGAAACGAGCGTCACCCTTGAAGTGGGTTTCGTGCTCGCGCCGCGATGATCCGCGCGGGCCTCGCCTGTCTCCTCATCGGCGCCGGTTCCGCCGCGTCCGCCCAGGCGCCGCCGCCGTGGAACCCGGCGGCGCCGGAGAACCGGCAGGTGCTGCCGACCTTCAACTATGCGACGGTCGAAAGCGTGCTGACCCAGATCGGCACGCGCTTCGAGCGGCGCGGGACGGCCGATCGCCCGGCGCTGCAAGTCATCTTCCCGAACAATCGCCGCGCCGCGATCCTGTTCGGCAATTGCGAGCGCGCCGGCGCGGCCTGCAAGGCGATCAGCATCCAGGCGTTGTGGAACCGGCCCGAGGCCGCGGCGGCGGCGCGGCTGCCGGCCGCGATCCAGGGGTTCAACCAGCGCTACGCCTTCTCGCGCGCCTATCTCACCGCCGACGGGCGGCCGGCGCTGCAGCGCTACCTCACCGCCGATTACGGCTTCATCCGCGGCAATCTCGCGGTCAACCTGCTGGTCTTCGCCAACCAGGCGGAACGCTTCGCCGTCGAAGTGATCCGCGCGCCACGCTGAAGCCACCCCCGTCATTGCGAGGAGCGCAGCGACGAAGCAATCCAGTCTTCGTCCAACGCAGCAACTGGATTGCTTCGCTTCGCTCGCAATGACGGGAGGGGGTCAGAGCTGGGCGAGCATATATTCGGCGCTGGAGACGCGGAAGGCGCCGGGCTCCTCGACGTTGAGCTCCTTGACGACGCCGTCCTCGACGATCGCCGACCAGCGCTGGCCGCGTTTGCCCATGCCGAACTTGGAGAAATCGGCGGCAAGGCCGAGCGCCTCGGCGAAATCGCCATTGCCGTCGGCGAGCATCGTCACCTTGCCTTCGGCGCCCGACTGGGCGGCCCACGCCTGCAGGACGAAGGCGTCGTTGACCGAGACGCAGGCGATCTCGTCGACGCCCTTGCCGGTGAACTCGGCGGCGCGCTCGACGAAGCCGGGCAGGTGTTTGGCCGAGCAGGTCGGCGTGAACGCGCCCGGCACCGAGAACAAGGCGACCTTGCGGCCGGCGAAATAGGCGCCGGTGTCGATCGGCTGCGGGCCGTCGGGCGTCGCCTTGGTGAGGGTCATGGCGGGAAGGCGGTCGCCAACTCTGATGGTCATCTCATTACTCCTGGGAAGCGGGGGTTGGCCCGGCCTTAGCAATTGTCGGCGCGCCCGCCAAACGCCTATAGCGGAGCGATGGACGCGCCACGCTTCCTTTCCGGCCAGTTCCTGCTCGCCATGCCGGGCATCGGCGATCCGCGCTTCGAGAAGGCGGTGATCGCGATGTGCGTCCATGACGAGGAAGGGGCGCTCGGCATCGGCCTTGGCCGGGTGGTGCCGCGATTGGGCTTCCACGACCTCCTGAAGCAGCTCGACATCGCGCCGGGCGAAGCGCCGAACGTGCCGATCCACCTCGGCGGGCCGGTCGAGCCGCAGCGCGGCTTCATCCTCCACTCGGCCGATTGGGGCGGCAGCGAGAGCGTCCATGTCGGCCAGCGCTGGGTGCTCTCGGGGACGATCGACATCCTGAGGGCGATCGCGGAAGGAAAGGGCCCGAGCCGCTGGGTCGCGGCCCTGGGCTATGCCGGCTGGGGCCCCGACCAGCTCGAGCAGGAGCTAGCCCGGCACGGCTGGTTCGCCACGCCGGGCGACGAAGAGCTGCTCTACGATTGCGACGTCGAGGCGCGCTGGGCGGCCGCCTTCAAAGCCGCTGGGATCGACTCCCGGCTGCTGACGAGCGAATACGGCACTGCCTAAGTCATTGTCACCGCAGCCTTAACCGTAAAGATTCATCTCCCGCACACCGTCAGGTGAGAGCCTCCGACTCGGCCGGCGCACCCCGCGCCCGGCCCTGTGGACAGAGTGGGGGTTATCATGAGTGGACAGATGAAGACGGGCGGCCTCTTCGCGGCGGCCGCCGCACTATTGTGCGTCAGCATGCCCGCGCAGGCGGCGATGGGGTGCTGGAATTCGACCCAGGTCGCCGCCGCCAAGGTCCGCGACCTGCAGTCGCGGCTGATGGTCGCGACGTTGCGCTGCCAGGCGATGGGCGCCGACGTGACCGAGCCCTACAACCGGTTCGTGCGCGCCAACCGGACGACGATCCAGGGCGCCAATGCGGTGCTGCTCGCGCAGTTCCGACAGGGCTATGGCAGCAACCAGGGGCAGACCCAATACGATCGGTTCGCGACCGCGCTCGCCAACATCTACGGCGCCGACGCGACCGACCATGCGATCTGCGCCGACACCGCCGCGCTCGCCGAAGAGGCGGCGGCGACGGCCGGCGACATCCGCCAGCTGGTGGCGATCGAGGACCGGTTCGGCTTCTCCTCGGACCTGCCGGGCGGCGAATGCGGCTACAGCTTCGCTTCGGCCGAAGGGAATTAGCCGCTCCCGTCATTGCGAGGGGCGCAGCGACGAAGCAATCCAGTCTTGCGCGCTGCAACTGGATTGCTTCGCTACGCTCGCAATGACGAAACCGCACATATAAAGATATCTTTATATTTGCATTTGCGGGCGGCCGCGGCTAGGGGAGACCCACGCGACCGCCTGATTTTTTGCCGGCGGTCTTTTCACTTCCAAGGAGACCCCGCGTGGCCACTCAGCCCCAACCTGCGTTCCGTGACTATGCGATTGCCGACATCGGCCTCGCCGGCTTCGGCCGCAAGGAGATCGAGATCGCCGAGACCGAAATGCCGGGCCTGATGGCGCTGCGCGCCGAATATGGCGCGGCCAAGCCGCTCAAGGGCGCGCGCATCACCGGCTCGCTGCACATGACGATCCAGACCGCGGTGCTGATCGAGACGCTGACCGAGCTGGGCGCGCAGGTGCGCTGGGCGTCGTGCAACATCTTCTCGACGCAGGACCATGCCGCCGCCGCGATCGCCGCGACGGGCGTGCCGGTGTTCGCGGTCAAGGGTGAGAGCCTCGAGGATTATTGGGATTATGCCGCCCGCATCTTCGACTGGGGCCAGGACGAGACCTGCAACATGATCCTCGACGACGGCGGCGACGCGACCATGTTCGCGCTCTGGGGCGCGCGGGTCGAGGCCGGCGAGGCTCTGTTCGCGCCGACCAACGAGGAAGAGGAGATCTTCGTCAAGACGCTGACTCGCTTCCTCGCCGAGCGGCCGGGCTACCTCACCAGGACGGTCCAGAACATCAAGGGCGTCTCCGAGGAGACGACGACCGGCGTCCACCGGCTCTACGACCTCGCCAAAAAGGGCAAGCTTCCCTTCCCGGCGATCAACGTCAACGACAGCGTCACCAAGTCGAAGTTCGACAATCTCTACGGCTGCAAGGAAAGCCTGGTCGACGCGATCCGCCGCGCCACCGACGTCATGCTCGCCGGCAAGGTCGCGACCGTCGCCGGCTTCGGCGACGTCGGCAAGGGCTCGGCCGCGTCCTTGCGCAACGGCGGCGCCCGCGTGCTCGTCACCGAGGTCGATCCGATCTGCGCGCTGCAGGCGGCGATGGAAGGCTATGAGGTGGTGACGATGGAGGAGGCGGTGACCCGCGCCGACATCTTCGTCACCGCGACCGGCAATGCCGACGTCATCACGCTGGATCACATGCGCTCGATGAAGAACATGGCGATCGTCTGCAACATCGGCCATTTCGACAGCGAGATCCAGATCGCGGCATTGGGCAACATGAAGTGGACCGAGATCAAGCCGCAGGTCGACGAGGTCGAGTTCCCCGACGGCAAGAAGATCATCGTCCTCGCCAGGGGCCGGCTGGTCAATCTCGGCTGCGCCACCGGCCACCCCTCGTTCGTGATGAGCTCGAGCTTCACCAACCAGACGCTCGCCCAGATCGAGCTGTGGACCGGCGGCGACAAATATAAGAACGACGTCTACGTCCTGCCCAAGCATCTCGACGAGAAGGTCGCGGCGCTCCATCTCGACAAGCTCGGCGTCAAGCTGACCAGGCTCTCCCAGCGCCAGGCCGACTATATCGGCGTGCCGGTCGAAGGGCCGTTCAAGCCGGATCACTACCGCTACTGACGAGAGGCCCGGGTCAGGCGTCCAGCAGCGGGCGCGGCGGCGGGAAGGCGAAGCGCTCCGCCCTGATCCAGCGGGAGGCGAGGAGCTTTTCTCCGGCGATGACCGGCAGCCCGGCATGCTGGGCCAGCTCGTCCGCGCGGCCGTCGGGATGGGCGTTGCGGAACACCAGCGCATCGCCCCGCTTTCCCTTGAACCGCAGCCCGGTTCTCACGAACAGCGTCTCGCCGCCCTGATAGCCTTCGTTGAGGTAGACCAGCACCGTCAGGATGCGCTGGTTCGCTTCGCCGGCGACGGCGTCGAAGTGCGGCTTATATTCCTGGCCGGGCCGATATCTCAGCACCTGGAGCGATTCGCCCTGGGCGACTGCGGTGCCGGTCAAGGCGGCGATGCGCCGGTTGAGGGCGTGGACGGCCGGGTTCTCCCGAACGAGCGCGAACGACATGCCGTCCGACGTCCGGACCGGGTTGCGAAGCTGGTGCCCGGTTTGCGGATCGATGACGACCGCCGGCTCCAGCCAGGGCTGGGCCTCGGCGATCAGGAAATCGCATTCGGCCGGGCTGAGCAGCGCCGGGAAGGCGCTCACATGGGGATGGTCGCTGAGCCGCTTCTCGGCCGGCAGCTCCAGCGGATCGCCCGACGGCGACAGGCGCATCCGCTCGATCAGCTCGAGCTGCCTCGACGCACCGGGATAGGAGAATTGGCGCAGCAGCCGCAGGGCGGACGGCCAATCGGGCGCGCCGCCGGCGCCATGGCCGACAAAGGCCGTGTAGATGGCCGCGGCGTCGCTATGTCCTGCCGCGGCTGCGCGGCCGAAACAATCGCGCGATGCGGCCAGATCGCGCCGGATGAGCTGGCCCGACAGCCGCCAATTGGCGAGGAGGAAAAGGGCGTCGGCGTCCGCCGCCGCACCTGGGCCGGTCAGGAGGCGATAGGCCTCGCCGACCCGGCCGGCCGCGGTGAGAGCGTCGACGCGCTCGAAAAGCGATGGGCCCTTCGCCGGCATGGCCAATTCCTATCACTTCGGGTCGTCAAAAAAAAAGGCCGGGGTAAAACCCCCGGCCCGATAGGCGTTGCCGCTTCGACCTAGAAGCGCGCGCGGAAGCCCCCGTAGAAGTTGCGGCCGCGGATGTCGTAGATCGCGCTTCCGACCCCGGTCGCGGTCGTGCCCAGCGGCGGACGCCGGTCGAATACGTTGTCGACGCCGAAGTAGAACCGCAGGCTGTCGGCGATGCCGCCGGTGTTCCTGATGTTCCACTCGAACCTGATGTCGCTGTACGTGATCGCCGGATATTTCTGGGGCGAGAACGCGTCGTCGTTGGCCGGCGGGAAGCCGTTGATGCCGTTGTTGTTCTCCCAGGCGCCGACATACATCGGGCCGATATAATGGAGACGGTAGCCGAAGGTGAACTCCCGATAGGAAAGGTCCATATCCAGACGGAACTCGTCGACCGGATCGCCCAGCTCGCCGAGGATACGATTGGCGAAAGTCGGATTCAGCTGATCCTGGTAATTGTTGATCTCCAGGTTGTGCGTGTAGATCAGGTTGGTGTTGAACGTCACCTGGCTGCCCAGGCTCACGCGATAGGCCAATTGCGTGTCGATGCCTCGCCGTGTCCTGGCTGCGAAGTTGATCGGAGCATTGATGAGCGTGTTGCCCAATATGGCACCGGGCTGCTCGCCATTCGGACCGAGGCCCGGACCGCGCCAGCGCGAGAACTGCCCGCAGAACACGTTGGGCTGGGGCGCATCGTAGCAGCTGTCGACGATCGCCTGCGCGCCGAGCGACGCGATGACGTTGTCCACCGTGATGTCGTAATAATCGACGCTGAGCGACAGGCCCGGGATGAACCGCGGCTGGAAGACCCCACCGACCGTCCACGAATCCGAGGTTTCCGACACCAGGTTCGGGTTGCTGCCGCTCACGATCGGGAGCGAGAAGGCAATCGCGGTGAGGTTGGGGAGGTTCGCGCCAACATCGGCGGTACAATTGGCGGTGCGAAGGGCACCACCCGCGTTGATCCGGTTGACGTTGCAGGGATCCTGGAAGCCCGGCGCGAAGTTCGGGACCAGCGGGAAACCGGTTTCGGAGATGTTCGGAGCGCGAACCGCGCGGCTGTAATTGCCGCGGAAACGGAGGTCGCGGACCGGCGCCCAGTCGATGCCGGCATTGTAGGCCCAAACCGTGCCGGTGCTGCCCTGATACCTCGCGACCCGCGCCGCGCCGCTGACCGTCAGCTCGTGGAAGAAGGGCACGTCGCGCAGAATCGGGATTCGCAGCTCGCCATAGGCTTCCTTCACGTTGAACGGAGTGGCGACGAAGCTTGGAATCGAGACGCCGTTGGTGAAGCCGTCGGTGACGAACTGATCCTGCGTGTAGGCTGCCGTCTCGCGCCGATACTCGGCGCCCAGCGCGAAGCTGACCGGGCCGCCCGGGAGGTTGAAGAACTGGCTCGAATCGCCCGACACGAAGCCGCTGAGCACCAGCTGCGACAGCTCGGAGCTCGCCGTGAACTCACGCCCGAAATAAGCAACCGAGGCGCGGTTGTCGGCGAGGCCGAATGGATTGTACGGCACGCAGGCCGCGATGTCGGCGGCGAGGCGGGCCGCGTTGCGGGCGGCGATGGCCAGCGAAACCGCATCCGTGCGCTGGATCGGAATCGCCGCTGCCGGGTCGAATTGCGACCGGCAGCGGATCGTGCCGGTGGCCGGATCGCGGCCGGCATCCATGGCGAGCACGAACCGCTGGCGATCGATGAAGCCGTCGGTGGTGATGGCTTCGTCGAAATGCCCATAATTGGCCGAAATCTCGTAGTTCCAGTCGTCGTTGAACGTGCCGCGGAACCCGCCGACGACGCGCCAGGTGTCGCGCTGGAAATGTTCGTCGCGAAGACCGACGTCGATCAGGTTGCGCGCGAGATCGAAGCGGCAGGTTCCGGCATTGACTTGCGCAGTCGTACAATTGGCCACGCCGCCTGTGATGCCATTCAGCGGGTTGCGCGCCACCAGCCGCGGCTCGAAGCCCGACGTGTTGATCAGGTTGGTCAGCAATGTCCGGTCCGCCGGGTTCAGGAACGGGTTGTCGAGTCGCGGACGCTCGCGGAAGTCGAACGCAGTGACCTGGCCCTGGATGAAGGACGGACCGGCGTTGTTGCCGAGCGCAGTGACCCGAGCCCACTTGGCCTCGACGAAGAATTCGAGCGCCGGGGCGAAGGTGTAGTGGGCGAGCAGGTTGAAGTTGTAGCGCTCCAGGAACGGCAGGATCGAGACGGTGTTGCCCTCGCGTCCGGTCTGGCCGTTGCCGCCGATGATGCCGCCGGTGGGGCCGGAGCCGAAGCGCGACCCGGTCTGCTGAACCAGCCTGCCGGTGGCGTCGAAGAGATAAGTGCAATTGTAGGGCGTGCCCGCGCTGTTGGGGCCGCCGTTATTGGCCAGCGTGCCGGTGCCGCAGAGGGCGCCCGCGCCGGTCGGCTGCGTGATCGGAACCAGGCCGCGGGGGTTGATGGTGACGCTGCGGACGTCGTGAAGGAAGATCGCGTCGGGGAAGCCGTCGCTGCCGTTGGCGCCGGGCGGAAGGCCCGCATCCGCGTCGACGGTGAAGAAGCCCTCCTGGACGCGGAACCAGGGAACGTCGGAGGCGAAGATGCGCTCCTGGCGCGAATATTCGCCGTGCACGGTGACGTTGCCGCGGCCGTCGCCGAAGTTCAGGCCATACATCGCCGAAACATATTGGTTGCCGCCGAACCCTTCCTCGGGGATGCCGGCGCTGGCGCGCAGCTGCAAGCCGGAGAAGTCGCGGCGCAGGATGAAGTTGACGACGCCGGCGATGGCGTCCGAACCGTAAATGGCCGAGTTGCCGCCCGTCACGATGTCGATCCGCTCGATGAGATCGTTGGGGATCGAGCCGATGTCCGGCGACACCGCGTTGTTGAGGATGTCGGCGGGGACGTGCCGGCGGCCGTTGACCAGGACCAGCGTGCGCTGGGTGCCGAGGCCGCGCAGATCGAGCAGGTTGAGGCCTGCGATGCCGATCCCGAGACCGGGATTCTGCTGGGCGAAGGTGCTGCGCAGCTGGGGCAGCTCGTTCAGCGTTTCACCGACGTTGGTGTCGCCCTGGTGGAAAAGATCCTCGCCGCTGATCGAGGTGATCGGAACCGTCGACTCCAGATTCGGCCGGCGGATGCGCGTGCCGGTGACCAGGATGGTCTCGTTGGAGGAGGTCGCCGAGGTCGGCATCGTGCAGTTTCCGGCCGTGGCCTGGTCCGGGGTGCATTCAGGAATGTCCTGAGCCTGGGCCGGAGCCGCAAAAGCGAGCGAAAAGCCGAAGAGCGCAGCAGAGCTGATCGCGCTCGTGCTGAGCAGACCAAACTTCTTCATTTTCAATTCTCCCCCAAGAGAATGCCGGCCACGGTGCAGGTGTGGCTCAGGCAGAATGCAAACACAGCCGAGTTGGCTCGATCAAGCAAGGGCATCATCGGGTCGTTCATCGAAAGTTCAGCGACTGTATCAGTTCTGCAACATGTCCTAACCCCCTGCGCCGCCCCGGAATCAGCCCGATTTCACGGCCCGGCTTCCGCAACCCGGTGGGTCCGTTTAGACAGGGCGGATGCCGGCCTTGACCCCGCTTCTGACCGCAATCGTGGCGCTCGCCGCCGGGGCGTGGCTCGCGGTGGCGGTTTGGGCGGCAATTCGGGCGACGCGGCGCGAGGCGGCGGCGGGCCGCGTCATCGACGACCATGACCGGCTTGCCGCCTTGCTCCAGGCCGGGCCGGCGATGCCGCTGGTGGTCGCCGCGGACGGGACGATCAGCGGCCCCGACCGGCTCGCCGGCGCGCTCGGCCTCGCGGCGCTGCCGCCGCGGTGGCTCGCCTTGTTCGGCGAGGAGGCGCCGTTCCCGATCGAGGAGGCGGCTGAGCTCGGGCGGGTGGTGGGCGAGGCCGCCTCGGGCGGGCGTGTCGGCACCATCGTCCGGCCGGCCGGCTCGGCGCGGATCTTCCGGATCGATGCCGGGCCCGCCCCGGCCGGCTTTGCCGAGCGTTCGGCCCTGCTCTGGTTCGTCGACGTCACCGCCGCGGAGGAGGATGCGGCGCACCTCGCCACCCAGCTCGAGCGCCGCTCGGAGGCGCTCGACGCCCTGACCGGGCTGATCGAGGCGGCGCCCTTCCCGATGTGGCACCGCGGCCCGGACCTCGCGCTGGTGATGGTCAACGGCGCCTATGTCGACGCGGTCGAAGGCGCGGACGCGGCGGCGGTGGTGCTGGCCGCGACCGAGCTGATCGACGAGGCCGACGGCCGCAGCCCGCTCGCCGACGCGGCCGAGGTGCGCGACCGTCACGAGGCCTCGTTCCGCACCGTCCCGGCGACCGTCGCCGGCGAGCGCCGGATGATGCAGGTGGTGGAAATCCCGCTCGGGCCGAACGGCGTCGCGGGCTATGCGATCGACATCGAGGACCAGGAGCAGGCGCGAGCCGAATTGAACCGCTTCGTCCGCGCCCAGCGCGACATGCTCGACCGGCTCTCGGCCGGCGTCGCCCAGTTCGGCCGCGACCGCAGCCTGATCTTCTTCAACCAGCCGTTCGCGCGCCTGTTCTCGCTGACCGCCGAGTTCCTCGCCGACCGGCCCGAGTTCGATCGGGTGATCGACGCGATGCGCGAAGCGGGCAATCTGCCCGAAGTGCGCGACTTTCCCGACTGGAAGGCGGAGCACCGTGCCTGGTTCACCAGCGGCCTCGCCGCCGACGAGGAGGAGTGGCTGCTGCCCGGCGGCAGGCATTTTCGGGTTGTCGCCCAACCGCTGCCCGACGGCGGCCTGCTGACGATTTTCGAAGACCGCACCGAGCAGATCCAGCTGGCCTCGTCGCGCGACACGCTGCTCAGGGTGCGTTCGGCGATGTTCGACAATCTGTTCGAGGCGGTCGGCGTCTTCCAGGCGGACGGGCGACTCAGCCTCTGGAACAACCGCTTCAAGGAGCTGTGGGGGTTCGACGAGGAGCAGCTCGCCAGCCACCCCCGGGTCGACGCGCTGGCGCCGCACCTTTCGGCGAAGCTCAAGCGCGCCAGCCATGCCGGGCTGATCCGCGAGCTGGTCCGCAGGGCCACGGTCGAGCGCAAGCAGAGGTCGGGACGCGTCACCATGCTCGACGGCCGCGAATTCGAGTTCGCCGCGGTGCCGCTGCCCGACGGCAATGCGCTGTTCACCATGCTCGACATCTCCGACAGCCGGAAGGTCGAGGCGGCGCTGCGCGACCGCAACGAGGCGCTCGAGGAAGCGGACCGGCTGAAGACCGCCTTCGTCTCGAACATGAGCTACGAGCTGCGCACCCCGCTGACCTCGATCGCCGGCTTCGCGGAGATGATGGCGGCGGGCTATGCGGGGCAGCTGCCGGGAATGGCGACCGAATATGTCGCCGCGATCCTCGAGAGCGTCTCGCGCCTGGGCGCGCTGATCGACAATGTCCTCGACCTCACCCAGAGCGACACCGGCAGCCTGCTGCTTGCCGAAGAGGAGGTCGGCCTTGCGGACCTGTGCGGCGAGCTCGCCGAATCTGTGAGGGGGCTGGCCGAACGCCAGGGCGTCGAGCTCGCGGTCCAGGTCAAGCCGTCGGTCGGCATCGTCACCGGCGATCGCCGGCGGCTCAACCAGGCGGTCGGCAATGTGCTGCGCAACGCCCTGCTCTACACCGAGGCGGGCGGGCGGGTGCTGCTGCGGGCCGAGGGCGGGCGCGACGCGGCGCGGATCATCATCTCCGACAATGGCCGCGGCATCGCCGCAGCCGACCAGGCGCGGGTGTTCGACCGCTTCCAGCGCACCGCGGAAGGGCGGGGCGAGGAGCAGCCGGCGATCGGCCTCGGCCTGCCGCTCGCCCGCCAGTTCGTCGAGGCGCACGGCGGCACCGTCCAGCTTCAGTCTCGGGAAGGCGAGGGGACGACCGTCACCATCCGACTGCCGCGCACCGCCGAGCAGCGCGCCGACTATGCCGCAGCGCGCGTCGCCGAATAGGGGATGACGATCCGGCTCGACAATGCCGAGGCGACCGAGGCCTTCGGCGCGGCTTTGGCCGGCCTGCTGAAGGCCGGCGACGTCGTCGCCCTGTTCGGTCCGCTCGGCGCGGGCAAAACGACGCTGGCGCGAGGGTTGCTGCGCGGGCTCGGTCATCGCGGCGACGTCGCCAGCCCGACCTTCCCGATCGTCCAGGTCTATGCGCCGCCCGACACCCGGATCCCGGTCTGGCACGTCGATCTGTACCGGATCGAGCATCCCTCCGAGCTGGCGGAGATCGGCCTCGAGGAGGCGCGCGGCGAGGCGGCGCTCGTCATCGAATGGCCCGACCGCCTGCCGTCGCTCTGGCCCGACGCGCTTCGCCTCACCCTCCTCGCCGAGGGCGCGGGGCGTGTCTTGACAGCCGGGGTGCCGCCCGCTTGGGGGGAGCGATGGCCGCCCCGATGAGTCCGCCCGCGCATGCGCCCGATTTTCTCGCCGCGCATGGCTGGGACGGGTGCGAGATCAGGCCGCTGGCGGGCGATGCCAGCTTCCGCCGCTACTTCCGCGTCCATGGCGCGGGCGGGGCGCGCGCGGTGCTGATGGACGCGCCGCCGCCGCACGAGGATACGCGGCCGTTCGTCGCGGTCGCCGAGTGGCTGGCCGGCGCCGGGCTGTCGGCGCCGTCGATCCTGGCCCGCGACCTCGACCGGGGGCTGCTGTTGATCGACGACTTCGGCGATGCCCGCCTGCGCGAGACGCTCGACGCGCTGCCCGGCCGGGAGCGCGAGCTCTACACGCTCGCCGTCGACCTGCTCGTCCACCTCCACCGGCAGCCGCCGATGCCGGGCCTCAAGCGGCACGGCCTCGACCAGTGGCTCGAGGAGCTGCAGCTGTTCCCCGATTGGTATTGCCCGGCGCTCGGCCTCGACGTCGACGTCGAGGCCTGGCGCGGCGCGTGGCGCGCCGTGCTGGCGCCGGTCGCCGCCGACGGCCTCGGCCCGGTCACCGTGCTGCGCGATTATCATGCCGAGAACATCATGCTCGTCGCCGGCCGCAGCGGCATCCGCCAGTTCGGGCTGCTCGATTTCCAGGACGCGGTCGCCGGCCATCCCGCCTACGATCTCGCCTCCGTCCTGGAAGATGCCCGCCGCGACGTCACCCCGGCGGTCGAGCGGGCGATGATCGACCGTTATGCGGACGCGACCGGGCAGGGCGCGGGCTTCGAGACCGCTTATTGGGCGCTGGCGGCGCAGCGCAACACCCGCATCCTCGGCGTCTTCACGCGGTTGTGGAAGCGCGACGGCAAGCCCCAATATACTGCCTTCCAGCCGCGCATGTGGGCCCTGCTCGAGCGCGATCTTGCCGATCCCGCGCTGGCGCCGGTCCGCACCTGGTTCGACCGGAGCGTGCCGGTTGAGAAACGCGCGGCGGCCTGGGCATGAGCCGCCACCGCAAGCCGTTGGCGCTCAGGCCCGATCCCGGCGTGGCGGTGCCGAAGACGGCGATGGTGATGGCGGCCGGCCTCGGCAAGAGGATGCGGCCGCTGACCGCGTCCCGGCCCAAGCCGCTGATCGAGGTGGCGGGCCGCGCCCTGATCGATCACTGCCTCGACCGGTTGCGCGCGGCCGGCGTCGAGAAGGCGGTGGTCAACCTCCATTATCTTGCAGGCGCGCTCGAAGCGCATTTGAAGAATCACTCAGAAGATATTGAAATCATACTGTCCGATGAGCGCAAGCTATTGCTCGAAACCGGCGGCGGGCTCTGCCATGCGCTGCCGCTGATCGACGCCGATCCGTTCCTCGCGGTCAATTCCGACAATCTCTGGATCGACGGGCCGGTCGATACCTTGCGGCTGCTCGCCTCGAACTGGGACGAGCCGCGGATGGACGCTTTGCTGCTGCTCGTGCCGCTGGCGCGCGCCTCTTGCCATGCTGGCCGGGGCGACTTTCACATGAGCAGCGCCGGCGCGCTCAGGCGGCGCCGGCCGAACGGGGTTGCGCCGTTCGTCTTCACCGGCATCCAGATCCTCTCGAAGCGGCTGTTCGAAGGCGAGCTGCCCGAGGGGCCGTTCTCGACCAACCTGCTGTGGGACCGGGCGATCGCGGCGGGGCGCTGCTTCGGCGCCGTCCACCAGGGTTTGTGGTTCGACATCGGCCGCCCCGAGGCGATCGCCAAGGTCGAGGCGCTGCTGGACGGCGCCTGACGCACCGGGCTAGACCCGGACGGTGCATCCCAAGGTCTTCACCATCCCGCCGCACCGCGCCTTCGCCGACGCGCTCGCGGCCGGGCTGACCGCGCGCTTCGGCAAGGAGAAGACCGGCCTCGCGCGGGGGATCGTGCTGGTCCCGAACAACCGTGCGGCGCGGGCCATCCAGGACGCATTCGTGCGGCGCTCCGGGGGAGGATTGCTGCTGCCGCGGCTGGTTCCCGTCGGCGATGCCGAATTGGACGAGCGGATCGGCGGGATGCTGGAGCCGCTCGGCGAGGCGCCGGTGCCGCCGGCGATCGAGCCCGAATTGCGGCTGATGCTGCTCGCGCGGCTGGTGCAGCTGCACCTCGGCGCCGACGCGGCCGAAGCGCTGCGGCTCGCCGAGGATCTGGCGCGCACGCTCGACCAGTTGCTGATCGAGGAGGTCGAGCCGGCCCGGCTCGCCGATTTCGCCGCCGACCTGCCGGAGCTGTCGCTGCACTGGCAGAAATCGCTCGACCAGCTGCGGCTGATCCTGCTCGACTGGCCGGAAATATTGCGCGACCGCGCCGTCATCGACCTCGCCGACCGCCGCAACCTTCTGCTCGGCGCGGTCGCGCGGCGCTGGAAGGCGCGGCCGCCGCCCGGCTTCGTCTGCGCCGCGGGCGTGACCACCGCCGCGCCGGCGGTGGCGCGGCTGCTCGGCGTCGTCGCCCGGCTCGACGAGGGGATGGCGGTGCTCCCCGGCCTGGATCTCGAATTGCCCGAAGCGGAATGGGACGCGCTGGCGGGAATAGAGACCCACCCGCAATTTCACCTGAAGCTCTTGCTCGACCGGATGGACGTCGCCCGGGGCGAGGTCGTGCGCTGGCGCTGGGGCGGCGGCCGCGACGCGCCGGCCGCCCGCAGTCGCGCGATCGCCAACGCCATGGCGCCGGCCCGGTTCACCGAGAAATGGCAGCGGCTGAAGCCGGCTGAGCGGCGGCTTACCGGCGTGCGCGCACTCGAGCTCGCCGACCCCGCCGAGGAGGCGCAGGCGATCGCGGTGGCGCTGCGGGAGGCGTTGGAGGAGCCGGGCCGGACCGCGGCCCTGGTGACGCCGGACCGGGCGCTGGCGCGGCGGGTGTCGGCGCATTTGCGGCGCTGGGGCGTCGAGGCGGACGACAGCGCCGGCCGGCCGCTCGCGCAGACGCCGCCGGGCACGCTGCTGCTGGCCGCCGCGGCGGCCGCGGCCGAGCGGTTCGCGCCGGTGCCGTTGCTCGCTTTGCTCAAGCATCCTTTGGTCATGGCCGGGCCGGAGCGGCTCGACTGGCTCGACGGGGTGCGGCAGCTCGATCTCGCGCTGCGCGGACCGAGGCCGCCGGCCGGGCTCGCGGGACTTGCCGGGCATCTCGAAGGAGCGCTGGCCCAATGGTGGGATGGCGCGGCGCTCCTGCTCGCGCCGCTGGAAGCGGCGTTCGCCGCGGAGACGGGGCTTGCGCCGCTGCTGGCGGCGCTGCGCGAGGCGGTGTCGCGCCTCGCCGGCGACGCGGCCTGGTCCGGGCCAGCCGGCCGCGCGGCGGCGGAGTTGATGGCCGACCTCGAGGCGGCGGCGGGGCAGGGGCCGGAGCGCGCTCTGGCCCGCCATCTGCCGGCGATGATCGAGCGGCTGATGGCGGCGGTCGCGGTGCGGCCGCCTTATGGGCAGCATCCGCGCCTCGCCATCTGGGGCCTGATCGAGGCCCGGCTCCAGCACGCCGACCTGGTGGTGCTGAGCGGCCTGAACGAGGGCGTCTGGCCGGCCTTGCCCCCGCCCGACCCCTGGCTGGCGCCGCGGCTGCGCGCCGATCTCGGCCTGCCCTCGCTCGAACGGCGGATCGGGCTTTCCGCGCACGATTTCGCCTGCGCGCTGGGCGCGCGCCAGGTGCTGGTGACGCGCGCGCGGCGGGACGCGCGCGCGCCGGCGATCGCCTCGCGCTTCTGGCTGCGGATGGAAGCGATGACCGGCGGCGTGACCCGGGCGCCCGGCCTGCGCAAATGGGCGGCGGCGATCGACCGGCCGAGCGCGCACCGGCCGGCGTCGCGGCCAGCGCCGTCGCCCGACCCCGGCCAGCGCCCCGCCACCATCTCGGTGACCGAGGTCGACCGGCTGAAGGCCGACCCCTATGCCTTCTACGCGCGCAAGATGCTGGGGCTGAAGCGATTGGACCCGGTCGATGCCGACCCCAGCGCCGCCTGGCGCGGCAGCGCCGTCCACGCCGTGCTCGAAGCCTGGATGAAGGAGGACGATTGCGACCCGGCACGGCTGCGCGCGCGGGCCGAGGCTCTGCTCACTAGCCAAGAGGCGCATCCGCTGATGCGCGCGCTCTGGCAGCCGCGGCTCACTGAGGCGATCGAGTTCATCGCCGGCCAGGTCGAAGCCAACCGCGCCGAAGGGCGGGTCCCGCTCGCCGCCGAGGCGGCCGGGAAATGCGCGCTGGCCGGCGTGACGCTCAAGGGCGTCGCCGACCGGATCGACCGGCTCGCGGACGGCAGCCTCGCCATCGTCGACTACAAGACCGGCACGCCGCCGAGCGGGCGGGCGGTGCGCGACGGCTTTTCGCTGCAGCTGGGCCTGCTCGGGCTGATCGCCGACCGGGGAGGATTTGACGGAATCGAGGGCGCCGCCGCCTGCTTCGAATATTGGAGCCTGGCGCGCGACCGCGCCGGCGCATTGGGCTACGTCAAGAGCCCCGTCGGCGGCCGCAGCGGCATCGAGCCGCACGACTTCACCGAGATGGCGGCGCGCAACTTCCTCTGGGCGGCGGCGCAATGGCTGACCGGCACCGCGCCGTTCACCGCCAAGCTCCACCCCGAATATGCGCCCTATGGCGACTACGATCAGCTGATGCGGCTCGACGAATGGTACGGGCGCGAGTGAGTCAGGAGAGCGCCCGCCAGATGCCGTAAATGCTGGTCGCGACCAGGACGACGCCGACCATGACGAGCAGCACCCGCGGCGGGATCCTTTTCACCGCAAATCCGCCCAGCGGCGCCGCAAGCAGCCCGCCAATCAGCAATCCCGCCATTGCCTCGGTGAATACACCCCAGCCCAATGTCGCGATGAAGGCTGCGGAAATAGTGGCTGTTACGAAAAACTCGGCGGTGTTGACCGTGCCGATGACCTTGCGGGGGTGAGCGCCCTGAACGAGCAGATTGCTGGTTACGATCGGTCCCCAGCCGCCACCGCCCGCAGCGTCCAAGAAACCGCCGACCAAGCCAAGCGGAGCGACGACCCGAGGCTTCCTTTCCTGGTGGGCGTGGCGCAGGCCGCGCCACAGCAAATAGAGACCGATCGCAGCGAGGTAGGTCAGCACAAAAGGCTTCGCCCTGCCGGCCGCCAATGTGAGGACATAAGCGCCAAGCGCGCCGCCGATAACCCCGGGAATGGCAATTTGCCGAAACAGCCGCCAGTTTACGTTTTTGTGAAGCGTATGACTGATTCCCGAAGCGCCGGTCGTAAACACTTCCACTACATGCACGCTTGCCGAGGCCGAGGCGGGATCGAGACCCCGGCTCATCAAAAGCGTGGTGGAAATCACCCCGAAGGCCATGCCGAGCGCGCCGTCGACGAGCTGGGCCGCGAAGCCGACCAGGATGAAGGGGATCAGCTCGGAAAGGGTGGCGGCATCGAGGTGCAAGCGAGGAGCTCCCGGCGGCAGCGCGGGGGCGCTCCCCGCCCCACATAGCGCCCGCCCCGCAATCTGGAAATGCCTGCCGCGCGGCGCGGCGGAGGTTAGCAATTCGTTAACGTTGGGAGAGGAAAATGCGCAGGGCGGCCGGTTGAGCGGTCGTCAGTTTGGCGAGTAACAGCGTGGAAACGATTTATTCCCTGTCCGGCGACGTGCCGGCCGCCGAGGCCGGCCAGGAGGCCGACGAGAGCGCGCTGTGGCCGGGCGCGCTCACCTCGGGCAGCGTGCGGCGGGCCTGCGCGGTCCGCAAATTGAGCGCCGGCGGCGCCGTCCTCCATTGCGACCACGACGTCGAGCCGGGCGAGCGGCTCGAGCTCGAGCTGATGAACGGTGAGCAGCTCGCCGGTCATGTCGCCTGGCGGCGCGGCGGCGAGGTTGGCCTCTCGTTCGACACTCAGATCGACGTGTTCGCATTCATCGCCCAGGACATCGTCAGCCAGCCCGGCGAGCGCCGGCGCATGCCGCGCGTCGAGCTGGCCTGCACCGCTCTGCTCGAAGCCGAGGGCCGAACCGAGCTGGTGACCAGCCGCGACGTCTCGCAGGGGGGGATCAAGATCGACGTCCCCTTCACGCTCGCGCCCGAACAGAAAGTGACGGTCACGCTCGACGGGTTCCGCCCCGTCGACGGCGTCGTGCGCTGGTCGCGCGATTCGGTCGCGGGGATCGCGTTCCTGCCGGAATTGAGCTGGCAGGAGCTGATGCTGTGGCTGAAGGATCGCCGCAAGAACGCCTTCCCGGAGGGCTGCGCGCCGTTCGCGCCGCCGCGGCAGGCGCCGGGCGAGGGCCCGCCGGCGGACGAGGGCGAGAATGGGATCGCGCTCAACCTGCCGGCGCGGGTGCGCGAAGGGACGCGGCGCTGGGCGATCGAGGTGGCGGCGATCACGACCCGCTCGGTCGCGTTCGATTCCTTCGCCGCCTTGCGGGTCGGCGCGCTGCTCTGGATCGTGCTGCCCGGGCTCGAAGGCTGGCCGGCGCGGATCGTCTCGGTCGAGGGCTATCGCTACAGCTGCGAGTTCACCCAGCCGCTCCATCCGGCGGTGCTGGAACGGATATTGGCGCTGGCGAAGGAGTCGCGCGCCTAGGCCTTGTCGGATTTGCCACGCGAGCGGTTGGCGTAAAGCAGGGCCGCGACCAAAGCGGCGGAGCCGATGCCGATCGCGGCGCCGGTGACGAGGTGCTTGGTGCGTGCCGAGGCCGGCTTTTTCTCGTCCGTTCCGGCCCCGCCGGGCGGCGGCTCGACCGGGGCGTCGTCGGGATAGGAAGGTTCGCGGGCCATCGTTCCTCACCAGGATGTGCAGGGCGGATTTCGTCCTTAGAAGCTCGCCCGCCAAAACAAAAGGGACGGCGGGCGGGCCGCCGTCCCCTCAGCTTGTTCGAACCGAATCAGTGATGCCGGCCGCGTCCGCAGCTGCCCGGATCGGCCCAGCGGCCGCTGTCGCTGTCGGTGAGTCCGCTGCAGCGCCGGCCGCGCCGGCCGCGGCCGTCGCCCACCGGATCGGCGTTGCTGCCGGAATCGCCGTCGGTGAGTCCGGTCCGGCGGCGGCCGCGGCCGTTGCCCGCGGGGTCGGCGTAGCGGCCGGAATCGCCGTCGGTGATGCCAGTGCCGCGCCGGCCGCGGCCGCGGCCGGGCGGATCGGAATTGGGGCCGCTGTCGCTGTCGCTATAGCCGTTGCCGCGCCCGCGCCCGGGCGGATCGGAATTGGGCCCGCTGTCGCTGTCGGAGACCTGCAGCGCCTCGGCCGGCGCGCCAAGCACGGTCAGCGCCGCGCCGCCGGCAATGGCTCCTCCCGCGACGCGCCCGAGAAAGGAGCGGCGGCTGAGTTTACGCGTGGGTTTCATCTTGCTCTCCCCGTTACAGAGCAGCCCTCCGACCCGGCAGCCTTGTTCGGTGTCGGCGGTCCGCGGATCAGGCAGAGTAGACGCGACGGACGCGCTGTCAAGGCGAGGCGAAGCCGGTATGAAGGTGGAATTGCAGGAGATACGCGCGGTGAGTCGCTCCGAATATGCGCTGTTCGAAACCGCCATCGGCCTGTGCGCGATCGTCTGGAGCGCGCGCGGCATCGTCGGCACCCAATTGCCGGAGTCGGGCCGCGGCGCGGCGGTGCGAGGGCTGCAGCGGCGCTTCCCCGACGCGCATAGCGGCCGGCCGACGCCGGCGATCGCCGCGGCGATGGCGCGGATCGAGGCCGCCCTCGCCGGCGCAAAGGACGATTTCGCCGGCCTCGCGCTCGACTGGCGCACGGTGAGCGCCTTCGACCGGGCAGTCTACCAGGAGGCGCGGGCGATCCCGGCCGGGGAGACGATCACGTACGGCACCCTTGCCGCGCGCCTCGGCGATCCCGGCCGCGCTCAAGCCGTCGGACAGGCGCTCGGCCGCAATCCCTGGCCGATCGTCGTGCCCTGCCACCGGATCACCGGGGCGGATGGGAAGATGGGCGGCTTCTCGGCCCCCGGCGGCCGCGCGACGAAGCTGAAGCTGCTCGAGATCGAAGGCGCGCTCGCGGCGGAATCGCTGCCTTTGTTCGGCGCGCCGACCCGGTCCTGACCGATCCTCCTTGAACTTCGCCGCGTGTGTATTATGTGCGTAATACACACGGAGGAGGACGACATGGACCTGAGCAAGATACAGCCGCGCGACTGGATGATCGCGATTGCCGCCTTCATTGCCGGGGCGTTCATCTTCTGAGCGTCCGGCGAGGGTGACGGAGCGGGCCGGGGGCGCTAGCCTGCGTGCCCGATGCCCAACCGCCTCCGCCCGCTCGCCACCCTCGAAGGCGCCCAGCTTCGCGCTTCGCATCCGCGCGACCATGCGGCGCTGTCGGCGTCGGCGGGGACGGGCAAGACCCATGTCCTGACCGCCCGGGTGCTGCGGCTGCTGCTTGCCGGGGTCGATCCGGCCTCGATCCTGTGCCTGACCTTCACCAAGGCCGGCGCGGCCGAGATGGCGGGGCGGATACACGGCCGGCTGGCTTATTGGGTGCGGTTGAAGGACGCCGATCTCGGCCGCGAGCTGACGATGCTCGGCGAGGATCCCGGGCCGGAGACGCGCGAGCGCGCCCGCACCCTGTTCGCCCGCACCCTCGATGCGGCCGGCGGCGGCCTGCGCGTCCAGACCATCCACGCCTTCGCCCAGAGCCTGCTCGCGGCCTTCCCGTCGGAGGCGGGGCTCGCGCCGGGCTTCCGCCCGGTGGAAGGGCGCGAGCAGCAATTGCTGGCCCGCGCGACCCTCGCCGATCTGTTGGTGCGGGCGGAGGGCGAGGGCGATCTCGGCCTGATCCGCGACCTGCAAAAGCTGAGCCTCAGGCTCGGCGAGAGCGGGGCGGAGCGTTTCCTCAAGGCCTGCGCGGGCGCGCCCGAAGCGATCGCCTGGCTCGGCCCGCGCGGCGGCATCGAGGCGCGGCTGCGGCACGGCTTCGGCCTGCCGCTGGGCGATGTCGACGAGGTCATCGCCGGGGAATGCGCGGCGTTCGAGCTCGACCTGCTGGACGCGGTCGCCGGCGCCAACCGGGCCTGGGGCACCGCCACCGGCCGGCAAGCCTGCGAAATCATCGCCGCCTGGCTGGCGCGGGACGGGGCCGGGCGGGCGGCGAGCCTGGCCGATCTCGCCGGGGTGGTGCTCACCAAGGCCGGCGATCCGCGCAAGCCCTCGACCGGATTGCTCAAGGCGGCGCCCGATTACGAGACGCTGGCCGAGCGGCTCGCCGCTTGCTGCCGGCGGCTGCTGACCATCGCCCGGCTGGCCGGCCTGGTTGCGACGCTCGCGGCCGGGCTGCGCGCCGGGCAGGCGTTCGCGCTCGCTTATGCCGAAGCGAAGCGCGCGGCGGGCGCGGTCGATTTCGACGACCTCATCGCGCGGGCCGAGCAATTGCTGCTGACGCCCGGCATGGGCGATTGGGTACGCTACAAGCTCGACCGCCAGACCGACCATATCCTCGTCGACGAGGCCCAGGACACCAACGAGCGGCAGTGGAACATCGTCCGGGCGCTGGCCGGCGAGTATTTCGCCGGAGAAGGGGCGTCGCAGCGCCAGCGGACGATCTTCACCGTCGGCGACTACAAGCAGGCGATCTTCGGCTTCCAGGGGACCGATCCCGAAAGCTTCGACGTCGCCCGCGCCTGGTTCGCCCGCGAGGCGAGGGCGATCGAGCGCGACTTCCTCGACCTGTCGATGGACAAGAGCTTTCGTTCGGCGCCGCCGATCCTGGCCGTGGTCGACCGGGTGATCGCGGACCTGGGCCATGAAGCGTTCGGCTTGCCGCGGCGACCCAACCCCCACGCCAGTCACCATGCGGCGCGTCCCGGATCGGTGACCCTTTGGCTGCCGTTCACCGAGGAGTTTGGCGCCGACGAGGAGGGGGGAGAGGAAGGCTGGATCAGCGACGCCACGCGGCGTTATGCGGCGCGGCTTGCGCGGCAGGTTCGCGAATGGCTGGACAGACCGTTCTTTGTCGAGAGCCGCGGCAGGGCGCTCAGGCCCGAGGACATCCTCATCCTGGTGCGGCGGCGGGGTGAGCTCGCCGCCTTGCTGGTGGCGCGGCTCCATGCCGAGGGCGTGCCGGTGGCGGGCGTGGACCGGCTGCTCCTATCGGCGCCGCTGGCGGTGCAAGACCTGCTCGCCGCGGCCCGCTTCGCCGCCCAGCCGCTCGACGATTTGAACCTCGCCGGCCTGCTCGTCTCGCCCTTGTTCGGCTGGAGCCAGCAGGCGCTGTTCGACGCCGCTCATGGGCGCGAGGGGCCGCTCTGGCCGCACATCCGCGCCCGGGCGCCCGAGGGGCTAGGCGCGATCCTCGCCATGGCCGACTATGCGACGCCGCATTCCTTCTTCGAGACGATCCTGTCGGGGCCGCTCGACGGGCGGCGCAAGCTGCTCGAACGGCTCGGCGCCGAGGCGCGCGACCCGATCGAGGAATTGCTCTCCGCCGCGCTCGAGTTCGAGAGCGAAGAAGCGGCCTCGCTCCAGGCATTCCTCGATTGGTTCGCGCGCGGCGACGTCGAGATCGTCCGCGACCCTTCGGCGCCCCTGGACGCGGTGCGGGTGATGACCGTGCACGGCGCCAAGGGGCTGCAATCGCCGGTGCTGATCCTCGCCGATGCCTGCGCCAATCCGGACAATGCCGGGCCGGGCGGGGCGATCGCCGGGCTCCGGCTCGAGGAGGGGGCGCCGATCATCCCCGCCTTCCGGCCGCGCAAGGACGAGCTGGCCGAGCCGCTCAAGAGCCAGATCGAGCGGCAAGACCGGCGCGACCGCGAGGAGCATTGGCGGCTGCTCTATGTCGCGCTGACCCGGGCCGAGGAGCGGCTCTACATCGGCGGCGCGCTGGGCGCCCGCGACCGCGACGGGCCGGCCGCGGCGAGCTGGTATCGGGCGGTCGAAGGCGCGCTGACCGGGCTCGGCGGCGCGTGGAGCGATTCGCCGCTCTGGGGCCGCGCGCTGCGCTTCGGAGCGCTCGAAGTTCGTGCGAGGGAACCGTCAAAACCAGATGAAAGAGCTCAGTTTCTGCCCGATTGGCTGCGCCAGCCGGCGCCCGCAGAGGAACGCCCGCCGCGGCCGCTCACGCCCTCGTCTCTGGGCGAGGACGACGTCGCCGATCCGCCGCCGGGGCCGGAGCAGCGGCGGGCCGCGCTGCGCGGGCGGCTGCTCCACGCTTTGTTCGAGCGGCTGCCGGGGGTGGCGCCGGAGCAGCGCCGGGAGCAGGCCGGACGCTGGCTGGTGGAGTCGGCGGGGATTGCCGACGCGGCGCTGCGCGCGGCGCTGATCGACGACGCCTTGCGGGTCATCGCCGATCCCGATTTCGCCGATCTGTTCGGGCCCGGGGCGCTGGCCGAGGCGCCGATCGCGGCGGTGGTGGCCGGCGGCGCCGTCGTCTCGGGCGCGGTCGACCGGCTCCTGGTCGGCGCCGACCGGATCCTCGTCGCCGACTTCAAGACCGGGCGGCGCGCCCCCGCGACCCTCGCCGACATCCCCGCCGCGCACCTGCGGCAAATGGCCGCCTATCGTGCCGCCCTGCGGGTGATCTTCCCGGGCCGGCCGGTCGAGGCAGCCTTGCTCTACACCGCCGCACCCATCCTCCATGCGCTTCCCGAGGCCCTGCTCGATGCGCATATCCCAGCAGGTGGTTGAGCGGCGGCGCGGCGCACCCTACATGGCAAATCTACGCCAGTCAGGAGATTGTCATGGCTCTCGCTTCCGTCACCGATTCCTCTTTCCATGCCGACGTCATCAACGCGTCCAGGCCCGTGCTCGTCGATTTCTGGGCGGAATGGTGCGGCCCGTGCCGGATGATTGCGCCGGCGCTCGAGGAATTGAGCGACGAGCTCGGCGACAAGGTCAGCATCGTCAAATTGAACATCGACCAGAACCCCGAGGCGCCGGGCAAATATGGCGTGCGCGGCATCCCGACCATGATCCTGTTCAAGAACGGCGCCCCGGCCGCGACCAAGGTCGGCGCCGAGCCCAAGAGCCGCATCCAGGCCTGGCTCGAGGAAGCGCTCTAGGGGACAGTCACTTTTCCGCACGCCGGTGCCGAATCAGCGGCCGCCTTCGCAAAAAGTGACTATCCCCGCCACCGTTCGGTCGCGAAAAAAGTAACTCTCCCCATACCCGTCAGGCATGGACCTTGGCGGCGCGCGTCACTATGTCGCAGGCGCGATGGAATTCCTGCTCATCCTCTCGGCGATGCTCAGCGCGATCACCGGCGCCATCTCCGGCGTGCGCGCGCCCGAGCCGCGGCTGCATCATGCCGCCGCGATCCAGGCCGAGGCGCCGTGCGCGAAGGCGGCGCAGCAGGCGGTGCGGCTGGAGCTGCCCGCACCGAGCGAGGGCCCGCGCATCGCCGCCATCTACGCCCCCCGCGCCTTCGACCTCAATGCGGCGATCCCGCTCTATGCGGACCGCCTGATCGAGTGACGCGGCGCGCTTCGGCGCGTTTTCCCAAGCCCTCACTTTTCGCTTCGGCCGCGGCCGGAGCCACGCTGTTTAGATCAGGATTCCAGCCATGCTCGGTGGATTTGCCAAAGCCATTTTCGGGTCGTCGAACGACCGCTACGTCCGCTCGCTCAAGAAATATGTCGACAAGGTCAACGCCTTCGAGCCGGCCATCCAGGCGCTGTCCGACGAGGAGCTGAAAGGACAGACCGACCGATTCAAGGCGCGGCTCGAGGCGGGCGAGACGCTCGACGACATCCTGCCCGAAGCTTTCGCCACCGTCCGCGAGACTGCGATCCGGACGCTGGGCCAGCGTCATTACGACGTCCAGCTGATCGGCGGCATCGTCCTCCACCGCGGCGAGATCGCCGAGATGCGCACCGGCGAGGGCAAGACGCTCGTCGCGCCTGCGGCCGCGATCCTCAACGCCCTGACCGGGCGCGGCGTGCACATCGTGACCGTGAACGATTACCTCGCCCGGCGCGACGCGCAGTGGATGGGGCCGGTCTTCGACTTCCTCGGCGTGAGCCTCGGGACCATCACCCACGACACGTCGTACATCTTCGAGCCGGGGTATCCAACCTCCGACGAGCGCCTCATCAACCTGCGCCCCGTCGAGCGCCGCGAGGCCTATGCCGCCGACGTGACGTACGGCACGAACAACGAGTTCGGGTTCGACTACCTGCGCGACAACATGGTCGTGGAGCTCGACCAGCGGGTGCAGCGCGAGCGCAGCTTCGCGATCGTCGACGAGGTCGACAACATCCTCATCGACGAGGCGCGCACGCCACTCATCATCAGCGGCCAGGCCGAGGAATCGGCCGACCTGTACTTCACGTTCGCGCGCCTCGTGCCCCGGCTCAAGGAGCGCCCCGAGGGGGCCGAGGAGGGCGGCGACTACTTCGTCGACCTCAAGGATCGCGCGGTCAGCCCCACCGAAGAGGGCATCGACAAGATGGAGCGCTGGCTGGGCGTCGACAACATGTTCGACAACGACTTCAGCCTGGCGCGCCACCTCGAGCAGGCCCTGAAGGCCGAAGTCCTCTACAAGCGC
>DATHJO010000004.1:0-105526 GCA_035316145.1 Allosphingosinicella sp.
CAATGGAGGACGAGCTTGCGATAGCCGGCAGGGCGCTTCTCCCAGTCGGCCCAGGCGGCCTTGTCGGCGCGGAACTGCTTGGTCTCGGCCGCGCTCAAGTCCTTTAGCGCATTCTCATAGGCGTAGACGCCCTGGCGGCCCTTATTCTCCTCATAAGCCCGCATGCCGGCCGGTCTCATCTGCCCGGCTTCGGTCAGCGCTTCGTAGCGCTCGACATTGACGTTGCTCCAGATGCTGCCCGTGCGGCGCGGGGTGAAGCGGATCGTGTAGCTGTCCGCGCCGAGCGACTTGCGGATGCCGTCGATCCAGCCGAAGCAGAGCGCCTCGTCGCGCGCCTCGGGCCAGTCGATCGAGGGCTTGCCGGTACCCTTCTTCCAGAAGCCGACCAGCAATTCGGACGCGGTCTCGTGATGGGCTTCGAGCCAGCGCCGGAAATCGGCCGAGGTCGCGAAGAAGGTTGGGGCGGTCACGCCGCCATTCCAGCCGCCTTGCGCTGCTTCGCCAGCGCCGCGCGCCAGCCGCGGCTCCGCAGCCACATGACGATGCCGGTCACGGCGAGGATCGCGGGAATGATGCCGGCGAGGAAGATCAGCGTCTGCCAGACCGGCCCTAAGCCGGTGCCGTCGTGAAGGCGGCGCATCAGCCGGGCCTTGGTCTCGCGCCGCGGCGGCCGCGGCGGCGTCACTTTGCCGGTGGCGTCGTCGACCGCGACCTCGGCCGGACTGCCGTCGCGGGCGAAGGCGAGTTTCCAATCGGAGGATTGGTCGGTCGGCCAGGTGACGGTGACGGCCGCGCCGGTGGCGTAGCGCTGCGCCGCCGCCAGCGCCTGATCGGCGGTGAGCGCGGTCTGCTCCAGCGGCTGCGTGCGCGCCGGGCGGGGCCGCTCCGGCCCGGCGGCGAACAGGCCGGGAAAAGAGATCCAGGCGCCGGTGAAGCTCAGCATCGCCAGCGGCAGCAGCACCCAGAAGCCGACCTGATGGTGGAGGTTGGCGTTGGTCGAATTCTGCCGCTTCCAGCGCCAGCCGCGCCTGAGGCTGCCGGTGATCGGCCACCACAGCCACAGGCCGGTCAGGCACGAGCAGAACATGAAGACGCCGACCCAGCCGACGATCGTCCGGCCCATGCCGGGAACGGCGAGGCTGCCGTGAAGAATGTGGATGAAGCGCATCGGGCCGGCATCGGCCGAGGCCTTGTCGAGGACGCGGCCGCTCGCCGGATCGAGCCAGACATTGGTGCGGACGGGGCGCGCCGCGCCCGGACGCTGGGCCGCGACGACGACCGGACCGTGCCCGGGAAAGCGGATCGAGGCGATGCGGTCGCCCGGCCCGAGCGCCGCCCGCGCCGCCGCCGCATAGGCGGCCGGGCCCAGCCTTGCTTCGCCGCTCGCCGCCATACGCTGCGGATTGATTGCCGCGTCGAGCCAATCGTGCCAGACGAGCGCCGCGCCGGAGAGCGAGATCGGGATGATCAGGACGGCAAGCGAAAGGCCGATCCATTTATGGACCTGGAACCAGAGGCCGCGCAGGCGCAGGGTCGTCGATCGAGGCATAAGCGAAGCTTAAAAGCTAATGAGAAATGTTTGCAAGATCAGAAGCGGACGTTGAGCGCAAGCCGCGCCGAGGTCGGGCTGCCGGGCGTGATGTTGGTGTTGCCGTTGGCGTAGACGAAATAGTGCTTGTCGAGCAGATTCTCGAGGTTGAGCTGGACGTCGAAATGCTCGTCGATCCGGCAATAGGCCGCGAAGTCGAGGCGGGCGTAGCCGGGCAGGCGCACGAGATTGTCCTGCGCGGCGAAGCGCCGGCCCTGATAGCTCGCCCCGAGCGCGATGCCGAGCTTCGGCGTGACCTCGTAGCGTCCCCAGAGCGAGGCGCTGTGGCGGGGCGCGTTGGGAATTTCCGCGCCCTCCGGGACGGAGGCCGAGATCGCGCGCCGGAACTCGGCTTGCTGGTAGGTGTAGGCGCCGACCATGCTCAGCCGGTCGGTCAGGCTGCCGGCGACGGACACCTCGAAGCCGCGCGAGCGTTGGCCGCCGCCGAGCTCGGTGCCGGCGCCCGGGTTGTTGGGGTCGATGAGGACGATCACGTTCTCGCGGTCGAGCTGATAGACGGCGGCCGTGACGTTGAACGCCGGGTTGAGGTCCCACTTCGCGCCGATCTCGTAATTGGTGAAGCGCTCGGGATCGAGCGACTGGTTGGCGAGATTGAGTGAGGTCAGCTGGTCGCCGCCGCGCGGCAGATAGGCGCGCGAAAAGCTGGCATAGAGGCTTGCGTTCGCCGCCGGCTTGAAGATCAGCCCGGCGCGCGGCGACCACAGATCGTCGACGACGCGGAAATCGCGCTGCTGCCCGGCCGGAAAGCCGATCGTGCGCCGGTCGGTGACGCGGGTGACGAGATGCTCGAAGCGAACGCCGAGTACGATCTCGAATTGCGGCGAGAGCTCGATCTGGTCCTGGACATAGAAAGCGGCGATATCGAGCCGGCCCTTGTTGTCGCCGCTGGTCGCGAGCGGGCGCCAGAGGACGTCCGGACGATCGATCCGCGGCTCCGCGACCGCCGCGAAGATGGTCTGGACGCCGCCGGTATTGCCGGGGACCGGGAAGAAGCCCTCGTTGCGGACATTATCGGTGTCCTGGCGGCCGAATTCGGCGCCGACCAGCAGCGTGTGCGCGATGCCGCCGGTCGCGAAGCGGGCGTTGAGATCGGTCTGGTTGATCAGGTTCTCGCGCGTCATCGCGTTGTTGTAGGCCTGGATCTGGACGATCGTCCCCGGCGCATAGGTGCCGGCGGGCAGGCCCGGCGGGTTGGTCATTGTCGCGGCGTTGACGAGGCCGGGGAAGATGTTCTGGTAGAATTTGTCGTAATGGGCGTAGCGGGTCCGGTTGCGCACGGCGACGCTGCCGCCGAAGTCGTGCGAGACGTACAAATTGGCGGCGTCGGTGTCGGTGAAGGTCGGGCTGTGGCCCGGATCGCCGAAGAATTCGCCGCGGCGCGTGGCGAGCGGCGCGACTGGGCCGGCAAAGCCGGCCGGCCGGAATTGCGCGGGCACGCCGCGGTCGGCGACCCGGTCGTCCCGGAAATGCTCGTAGCCGAGCTGGATCGGCGTGTCCGGCCCGATCCGCAGCGAGGCGGTCGGGTTGATCCCCCAGCGCTCGTACCCGACGCCGTCGCGATAGCTGCCGCTGTTCTGATAGACGCCGGTCGCCCGCAGCGCGATCGTATCGCTCACCGGCCCGCCGAGATCGGCGCTGCCGCGATAATGGTCGTACATCCCGGCCTCGAGGCGCAGCTCGCGCACGCTTTGCCAGCCGGCGGCCTTGGTGACGCGGTTGATGATGCCGCCGGTGCCGCCGCGCCCGAACGTCATCGCGTTCGGGCCGCGGAAGATTTCCAGCCGCTCGATATTGTAGAGGTCGCGATAGGTCTGGACGTCGTCGCGGACGCCGTCGACGAAGAAGTCGCCGGTGGTCGTCATCCCGCGGAAGACCAGGGTTTCGCGATTGCCCTCGCCCTGCGCGGAGAACACGCCCGGCGTGTAGCGGACCGCATCGCCGATGCTGTTTGCCGCCTGGTCCTCGATCTGGCGGGCGGTGACGACGCTGACCGATTGCGGCGTGTCGATCAATGGCGTTTCGGTGCGCATCGCCGAGGAAATGCTGCCGACCCGATAGCCGGTCTCGCCCTGGCGCTCGCCGGTGACCACGATCTCCTGCTCGTCGGCCGCCGGCACGTCCCCGGCCCGGGCCGGCGCGGCGAGGGCGGCGACGCAGCCCAGCGCCAGGAACATCGGCGTCCGGGCGGCACCGCGATCGGTCATGCAACAAGCCCCTGCTGGCCGGCCGGTTCTGCCGGCCAGTGAAAAGGCTATTGCAATTCATTCGCAACAGGTCAATAGAATTGCGAACGGTTCGCAACTGACGGGCGTTTCCTCTTCCCAAGGGCCCGTCCGGCGCCGGCGGGGCAGCAACCGCCCCGCCGGCGCCATCATGTCAGCGGCCACGGCAGGGGCGGTTTTGGCGGCGCAGCGGAATTGACGGATCGGGCCGGACGAGGCACGGCGCCTCGCCCGACGGAGGAATCGATGAGCGCAACGGCCAGGCGGATGCTTCGCAGAGCGGTCATATTCGCGGTGATCGCCAATATCGTTCTGTTCGCCTCGCTTGCCTTCACCGGCAATATCAGCGGGGATCCCAGCACGATCGTCTTCATCGACTTCTGGGGGCGGTTCGTCGTCTACTCGCTCTGGATCGTCGCTTACGTAATTTACCGGCGGCTGTTCGACGACAAACCCGTGGTCCAGACTCTGATAATCCTGCTCGTCGTGCTCAACATTCCCCTGTTTCTCGGCCTGAGCTATGCGGACAAGATTCAGGTCACGCCCGAGAATCTCGCGGTCATCGATTTCTGGGGGCGCCTCACCGTCTACTCGCTCTGGTTCATGCTCTATGAGCTGTATCGCAAACACCTTGCCGCGCCGGACGACCCGCAGCCGCTTGGCTGAGGATCTCGAAAGGCGATGCCGTCACAGAAACATGCCAGCTGAAGGGCCGACGATGACCCGGGACGACCGCGCGCTGCTCAGCAAGGTGCCCGCGATCACTTTTGGATTCTGGATCATCAAGATCCTGGCGACGACGCTCGGCGAGACCGGCGGCGACACCGTGTCGATGACGATGGACCTCGGTTATCTGGTCGGCACGGCGATCTTCCTCACCATCCTCGTCGCGCTCGTCGCCTGGCAGATCGCCGCCAGGCGTTTCCATCCTTTCCTCTATTGGGGGACGATCATCGCCTCGACCACGGCCGGCACGACAATGGCCGATTTCGCCACGCGATCGATGGGGATCGGCTATGCGGGCGGCTCGGCGCTGCTGCTGATGCTGGTGCTGGCCTCGCTCGCCGTCTGGCATTGGGCCCTGGGTTCCATCTCGGTCGACACGGTGCGCACGGCGCGGGCCGAGCTCTTCTACTGGGTCACGATCACCTTCTCGCAGACCCTGGGCACGGCGCTCGGCGACTGGGCGGCCGACGACGGCGGGCTCGGCTATGGCGGCGGCGCTTTGGCCTTCGGGGCGGGGCTGGCCATGCTCTCGGCGCTCTACTTCCGAACCAGGGTCAACCATGTCCTGCTCTTCTGGACAGCCTTTATCCTGACCCGTCCGCTCGGGGCGACGGTCGGCGATTTCCTCGACAAGCCGCTGGACCATGGCGGCCTCGCCTTCAGCCGGCCGCTTGCCTCGGCCGTTTTGGCCGCCGCGATCCTCGTCCTGGTCCTCGTCCTGCCGCAACGCGCGGGCCGGCGCCCTCAGTGGGGGCAGTCATCTGACTGATCGCCAAAACAACGTCATCCTGACGAAAGTCAGGACCCATGAACGCGGATTGCGAGAACAATCCCGCTCGGTGTTCATGGGTCCCGGATCAAGTCCGGGATGACGTGGAATAATCGCTTGGGCCGCGCCGTTGTCCCCATTCAGCGCGCCAGGAACTCCCTGAGCTCGCGCCGAAAGACCTCGGGCTGGTCGTACATGATGAAATGGTAGGAATCGGGAATTCGCTTCAGCACCGCCTGCGGCGCGCCCGCATAAGAGAGCCGGTAGAAGCCGTCGATCTGCTCCGGCGTCAGCGGCGCGCCCGCCGGCAGCACGTAGAGCACGGTCAGCGGGACGTGGATGTTGGCGAGGTCGGGCCGCAAATCGCTGACGACGATGTCATAGAAGCCCTGCGCGGAGACGCCGGGATCGCTTGCCAGCGACTGGGCGACGGTGATCGGGCGCATGGCCTCGGTCTTCACCATGCCGGCGATGGTCTGCTCGATCTGCCGCCGGCGCGCCTCGCCGGTCCCGGCGGCGATGCCCTGGCGGATCTGCTCGGCGACCGGACGGACGCTGTCCGGGGTCGCGCCCGGCCCGCCGAACATCGCGCCGAGGAACGGCATCATGTCGACCACCATCACCTTGCCGGCCAGCCCCGGGTGCCGTCCCGCGACCATCAGCGCCCAGCTGCCGCCCATCGAATGGCCGACGATCGCCGGATGGTCGAGATGCTGCTCGCTTATGTAGCGCGCGATCTCCTCGGCGACGGGCGCCAGCACCGGCCCGACCGCATTCGCCCCGGCGGGAGCGCCGTCGAAGCCGGCGACGTGGACGATGTGGTAGCGGTAGCCCGGCACCGCCGCGATCGTCGCGTCCCAGACCCGCGGCGAGGAGCTCAGGCCCGGGATCAGCACCACGTCCGGCCCGGACCCGTGCACCTCGACCGCGATCCGGTCGCTGGCGAAGGGCGGCGGCGTGGGCGGCACGGTGGCGCAGGCGGCGGCGAGCGGCAGCAGCAGCAAGGCTAAGAACAGGCGAAGCATGGACGGTCTCCCCAATTGTCGGGAGTGCGGATAGCCGCTCAAAGGCCGTCCGCATATCCCGCGCAGGCCTGCGGGCTGCCGCCGCGATAGCCGCGCAGCAGCGCCTCCTGGCGCTGCGCCGACGTGCCGTGGGTGAAGCTTTCCGGGACGACGACGCCCTGCGAGGCGCGCTGGAGCGTATCGTCGCCGATCGCCCCTGCGGCGCGCATCCCTTCCTCGAGGTCGCCCGGCTCCATGTTGCTCTGCGCCCGCGCGGCCCAGACGCCGGCATAGCAATCGGCCTGCAGCTCCATGCGCACCTGGGTCGCGTTCGATTCGGCTTCGGACGCATTGGCCTGCGCGCGCCGGACCCGCTCCTCGGCGCCGGTCAGGGTCTGGACGTGGTGACCGACCTCGTGCGCGATCACATAGGCCTGGGCGAAATCGCCGGGCGCGCCGTAGCGTCGCGACAGCTCGTCGAAGAAACTGGTGTCGAGATAGATGCGCTGATCGGCGGGGCAGTAGAACGGGCCCATCGCCGCCTGCGCCGCGCCGCAACCCGAGACGCCGCTGCCGGGATAGAAGACCAGGGTGGGCGGGCGATAGGCGGCGCCTTGGGCCCGGAACAACTCGCCCCAGCGGTCCTCGGTCGAAGTCAGCACCTGGCAGGCGAACCGGCGCGCCGGATCGGCCGAGCAGACCGAGGCGCCGCGGGCATCGGCGCCCGAGCCGGCCGGCGCGCCCCCGGTGCCGCCGTCCATCAGGCCGAGCGGATTGCCCCCGAGGAACAGCATCGCGACGAACAGGACGATCACGCCGCCGATGCCGAACCGGCTGAACACCAGCCCGAACAGCATCGCACCGCCGCCGCCGCCGCCGCCGCCGCCAAGGCCGAAGCCGCGGCGTCCGCTCTGGCTTTCGACATTGTCGCTCATCCTGCCATCGTCGAAGCGCATGGCCGCCTCCTTCCTCTGGCGGCTCCAACCGTTCGCGAGGCCGCGGGTTGCATTCGCCCGGCGGCGGCGCGAAAGGGGCGCGACTCGAGTTGAAAGGCAGTTCATGTTCCTCTCCGGCAAGACCGCGCTCGTCACCGGCTCGACCTCGGGCATCGGCCTCGCCATCGCCCGCGCGCTCGCCGGCGAGGGCGCGCGGCTGATCCTCAACGGCTTCGGCGATCCCGGCGAGATCGCCCGCCTGCGCGACGAGCTCGATGCCGGCTACAGCGACGCCGACCTGACCCGGCCCGAGGCGATCGAAGCGATGATGGCCGATGCCGGACCGGTCGACATCCTGGTCAACAATGCCGGCACCCAGCATGTCGCGCCGGTCGATAAGTTCCCGCCCGACAAATGGGATCTGATCATCGCCCTCAACCTTTCGGCCGCGTTCCACACCATCCGGCTGGCGCTGCCGGCGATGAAGGCGAAGGGCTGGGGCCGGATCGTCAACACCGCCTCGGCCCACAGCCTCGTCGCCAGCCCGAACAAGTCGGCCTATGTCGCCGCCAAGCACGGCATCGCCGGGCTCACCAAGACGGTCGCGCTGGAGACCGCGACGAGCGGCGTCACCGTCAATTGCATCAGCCCCGGCTATGTCTGGACGGGCCTGGTCGAGAACCAGATCCCCGATACGATGAAAGCGCGCGGCCTGACCCGCGAGCAGGTGATCAACGACGTCCTGCTCGCGGCCCAGCCGACCAAGAAATTCGTCACCGTCGACCAGGTCGCCGCTCTGGCCCTGTTCCTGTGCCGCGACGAGGCGGGCGCGATCACCGGCGCCAACCTGTCGATGGACGGCGGCTGGACGGCGCAATAGACTGGCGCGGATGCGGCCCACTGCTCCCAGCCTGCTTTCGCTCGCCCTCGCCCTTGCCGGCTGCGCCACCTCGCACGAAGTGGTCGCGCCGCCCACGGCCGAGCGGCCCAACGACGTCTGGCGGACCCTCGCCACCGCCGACGACCGCGGCCGCCTGCGGCGCTGGCGCGAGGCCTGGGTCGAGGGCCTCGCCAGAGCCCGCGCCGCCGGCCATGGCGAGGAGATCCTGCGCGAAGGCGCGCTGCTCGAATCCGACGCGGCGAGGGCCGGCGCGCGGCCGCCGCCCGGCGACTATCGCTGCCGCACGATCAAGCTCGGCGCGCAGGGGTCCGGGCGCGCCGATTACATCGTCTACCCGCCGTCGCGCTGCCGGGTGTGGGCGGAGGGGTCGCGGCTCCATTTCACCGGGCTCGACGGCGCCCAGCGGCCGATCGGCATCCTCTTTCCCGACACGGGCCGCCGCATGATCTTCCTCGGCACGCTCCAGCTCGGCGACGAGGCGCTCGCATTGCGCTACAGCCGCGACAAGGAGCGCGACATGGCGGGGGTGGTCGAGCGGGTCGGCGACGATCGCTGGCGGCTGGTCCTGCCTTACCCCCATTTCGAATCCCTGCTCGACGTGATCGAGCTCACTCCCAGCCGATGAGGTCCTTCCGATGCGACGCAAAATCCTCGCCGCCATGCTATTGGCCTCGGTCATGACCGCCCCCGCGCCAGCCCAGGACCTTCGCCAGGCGATCGTCCGCGACATGCCCGAGCTGATGACCCTCTACCGCGATCTCCACGCCAATCCCGAGCTGTCGATGGTGGAGACCCGCAGCGCCGCCCGCATGGCCGAGGAGGCGCGCCGCGCCGGCTTCACCGTCACCACCGGCGTCGGCGGTACCGGCGTCGTCGCGGTGATGGCGAACGGGCCCGGGCCGGTGCTGCTGCTGCGCGCCGACATGGACGCGCTGCCGGTCGAGGAGCAGACCGGGCTCCCGTTCGCCAGCCATGCGCGGGGAACCAGTCTCACGGGCGTCGAGAGCGGCGTCATGCACGCCTGCGGCCACGACACCCATATGACCGCCTGGGTCGGCACCGCCCGCCGGCTCGCGGCGATGCGCAGCCAGTGGTCGGGGACGCTCGTCATGATCGCCCAGCCCGGCGAGGAGATCGGCGCCGGCGCCAAGGCGATGCTCGACGACGGGCTGTTCACCCGCTTCCCGCACCCGACCCACGCGCTCGCCTTCCACGATTCGGCGAGCCTGCCGGCGGGCGTGATCGGCATCGCCGTCGGCCCCGCCCTCGCCAATGTCGATTCGGTCGACATCCTCGTCCACGGCGTCGGCGGCCACGGCGCCTATCCGCACACCACCCGCGATCCGATCGTCCTCGCCAGCCGGATCGTCACCACCCTGCAGACCCTGGTCAGCCGCGAGCTCAATCCGCTCGACAGCGCCGTCGTCACCGTCGGCAGCTTCCATGCCGGCACCAAGCACAACATCATTTCCGACGAGGCCCGGCTGCAATTGACCGTGCGCAGCTTTACTCCCGCGGTGCGCCGGCAGCTACTCGACGGCATCCGCCGCATCGCCCGCGGCGAGGCGCTCGCCGCCGGCCTGCCCGAGGACCGGTTGCCGACGGTCACCGTCCGCGACGCCGAGTTCACCCCGGCCACGGTCAACACCGACGGCCTGACCCTGAGCACCGAAACGCTGTTCCGCGCCCATTTCGGCGATGCCCGGGTGGAGCGCAGCGCGCCGGTGATGGGCGGCGAGGATTTTTCGCGCTACCACCTCGCCGACCCGCGCATCGAGAGCCTGATCTTCTGGGTCGGCGGCGTTCCACGGGCGCGCTGGGACGCCGTCCACGGCGACGTCACCCAGCTGCCCTCGCTGCACAGCCCCTTCTGGGCGCCCGAGGCCGAGACGGTGATTTCGACCGCGACCGAGGCGATGACGGTGGCGGCGATGGGGGTGCTCGGCCGGCATTAGGCGCAATCGCAAAATCCACGTCATCCTGACGAACGTCAGGACCCATGAACACGGAGCTGCCGGATTCGAGCAGGCCGTGTTCATGGATCCCGGATCAAGTCCGGGATGACGAATGAGAAGCTCAGTGGGCGGCGGCTTCCGCGCCCCAGACCGCGCGCAGCCGCGCGTCCTTGCCGCAGCCGCGGCGGTAAAGGCCGTAGCTGACCGGGTTCCGGCGCGCATAATCCTGGTGATAGGCCTCGGCCGGGTAGAAAGGCGCGGCGGCGCGGACCGGCGTCACGACATGGCCGCGCAGGATCCGGTTGGCCTCGGCCAGCGCCGCCCCCGCCTCGCGGCGCTGGGCCGGATTGAGGGCGAAGATCGCGGTGTGGTAGTTGGGCCCCTGGTCGCAGAACTGGCCGTTCGGGTCGGTCGGGTCGATCGTCCTCAAAAAGCGGCGGACGAGCCGGCCGTAGGAGATGCGCGCCGGATCGAAGGTGACTCGAACCGCCTCCAGATGGCCGGTCGTGCCGGTCGTCACCTGCTCGTAACTCGGATTGGCGACTCGCCCGCCGGCAAATCCCGACACCGCCTCGACCACGCCCGGGACATGCTCGATGTCGCTCTCCGCCGACCAGAAGCAGCCGCCGGCGAACAAAGCCGTCTCGACATGGGCGGGCCGCGGCCGCGCCTGCTCGGCGCTCGACTGCCCGCAGGCGGCGAGAAGGAAGGCGGCGAGGAGAAATCGCTTCATGCGGCGCTTAGCTTTTCGAGCTGCTCGGGACTGAGCTCTAAGGTAAGCACGCCGAGCAGCTCTTCCAACTGCTCGACGCTGGTCGCGCTGGCGATCGGGGCGGTGATTCCGGGCTGGGCGGCGAGCCAGGCCAAAGCGACCTGGGCGGGCGTCGCGCCGGCGTCGGCGGCGACTTGGTCGAGCGCGGCGAGGATGCGGAAGCCGCGCTCGTTCATGTACGCGTCCATTCGGTCGCCGCGGACGCTCTTCGCCTTGTCCGCCGGCGCCCGGTACTTGCCGGTGAGGAATCCCGAGGCGAGGCCGAAATAGGGAAGGACGCCGAGGCCGCGCTCGATGCAGAGCTGCTGGAGCGCGCCCTCGAACGTGTCGCGCGTCATCAGATTATATTCGGGCTGGAGCACCTCGTAGCGCGCCAGGCCCTCGCGCGCCGAGACGTCGAGCGCTTCGGCGAGCCGCCCGGCGCTGTAATTGGAGGCGCCGATCGCGCGCACCTTGCCGGCCTTCACCAGCCGGTCGAACGCCGCCAGCGTCTCCTCGAGCGGGGTCGCCCCATCGTCCTTATGGGCATAATAAAGGTCGATCGCCTCGATCCCGAGCCGCTTCAGCGAGCCTTCGGCCGCCCGCTCGATCTCGGCGGCGGAGAGGCCGGAATCGTAGCCGACCTTGGTCGCGATCAGCACGCCCTTCCTGCCGCCGCGCCGCTTCAGCCATTCCCCCAGCAGGGTCTCCGATTCGCCGCCGACATGGCCTGGCACCCATTTGGAATAGACGTCGGCGGTGTCGATCATCGTCCCGCCCGCCGCGGCGAAGCGGTCGAGGATGCGGAACGCCTCCCCGCCTTTGGCGGTGAAGCCGAACACATTGCCGCCGAGCACGAGCCGCGGCGTCATCAGCCCGCTGCCGCCCAATGCTCTCAGGTCCATTCGCCGCGTCCCTTCTCCTTGAGCGCCTCGACCGTTTCGCGGACCCGCTGGCTCTGCGCCCTGGGGACGATCAGCACCGCGTCCGGCGTCGCGATCACGACCAGATCCTCGACCCCGATCGCGGCAATGAGCGGCCCCTCGGAGCGAATCAGGCAGTTCCTCGCGCCGAGCGCCAGCACGTCGCCGGCGATCGCATTGCCCGCCTCGTCGCGCGCCGCCGCCTCGTAGAGCGCTTCCCAGCTGCCGACGTCCGACCAGCCGATCGCAACCGGCACGACCGCGACCTTGTCGGCCTTCTCCATCACCGCATAATCGATCGACAGCGCCGGCGCGGCGGCGAAGGCGGCGGCGTCGGGATGGATGCGGCGGCCCTTGCGCTTCGCCCCGGCCATCGCCGCCGTCGCCGCCTTGGCGATCTTCGGCGCGTGGCTGGCGAGGGCATCCAGATAGGTGCCGGCGCGCATCAGGAAGATGCCGCCGTTCCAGTCGTGGCGCCCGCCCGCGGCGTAGCGCCCGGCGGTCGCCGCGTCGGGCTTCTCGACGAAGCGCACTGCCTGGTGGACGCCCTCGCCCAGCGCCGGGCCGCGCTCGATATAGCCGTAGCCGGTCTCGCCGCGCTCGGCCTTCATCCCGAAGGTGACGATCCAGCCCTGCTCGGCGAACGGCGCGGCCCGCCCGACGGCGTCGCGAAAGCCGGCCGCGTCGCCGATCAGATGGTCGCTCGGCAGGACGAGCAGCAGCTCGTCCGCGTCCGCCGCCAGCGCCGCGAGCGCGATCGCGGGCGCCGTGTTCTTCGCCTCGGGCTCGAGGATCAGGCGGCCGATCCCGGGCAGCGCCGCCTCGATCGCCTCGGCCTGGCCGGCGGCGGCGACCAGCACCGGGGCCGAGAACAGGCCCGCGTCGGCGACGCGCCCGGCGGTCACGCCGAGCATCGAGCCGGCGCCCATCAGGTCGAGCATCTGCTTGGGCCGCGCGCCGCGCGACAGCGGCCAAAGCCGCGTCCCCGAGCCGCCGGAGAGGATGACGGGAAGGATCGGCCGGGCGCGGACGTCGGTCATCCGCCCGCCCTAGCCGCCCTTGGCATGGCCACGATAGCCCTTTTGGAACCGGGCCGCGGGCTCGGACGCTTAGTCATTGCCATGCCGATCTTCTTCGCCTCTCCGGCCCGCGCCGCGCCCGATCCGCCCGGCCTGATCCTCAGCGCGGCCGCGGCCGCGGCTCAGCGCTTCACGACGCGGAAGAAATGAGGCGGCGCAGCGCGTTCCGGCGGAAAGGGCTGATCGCCGCCGGCGCGATCGCGCTGGCACTCGTGCTGGCGATGGGCCTGTCGGTGATCCCCTATCCCTCGCCGCCGCCGGCGCCGCCCGCCGCGCTCGAGCACATCGCCCAGAAGAATCGCCACGCGGCGGCGGTCGCGGCGGCCAGCCAACGCGCCGAAGCCGCCGCCAGCACCGACGCCGCCGATGACGCGGCGAACGGCAGCGCCAACACGCTCTAGCCGCCGCTGCCATAGGGCCGGGTGATGATCTCGAGCAGATGCCCGTCGGGATCCTCGAAATAGAGGCCGCGGCCGCCGTCATGATCGTTGATCTCGCCCGGCTTCGTCCGCGCCGGATCGGCCCAATAGGTGAGGCCGCGCTCGCGGATGCGCGCGAAGGCGGCGTCGAACTCGCCCTCGCCGACCAGGAAGGCGTAGTGCTGGCGCGAGACTTCGCCCTCCTTCTGGTAGAAATCGAGCGAGACCTGGTTGTCGAGGTCGACCACCAGGAAATGATGGAACGGCCTGGCCGGCGGCAGGCCGAGGATCTCGGTTAGAAAAACGGCGGAGCGCAGCTTGTCGCTGCACCAGACGATAATGTGGTTGAGCTGGGCGCCCATCAGCACCTCCTGCGTTCAAACAGCCAGACCCGGATCGCGCTGGCGAGGTTGGGCGGCCCCGACGCTTCGATCCGGGCGGCGTCGATGCGGGCGACGAGGGCGTTCAGGGGCAGCTCTTCCGCTTCGGCCGCCGCGCGCAGCGCCTCCCAGAAGACCGGCTCGAGGCTGATCGAGGTCGCGTGCCCCGCGATCATGATCGAGCGCTTCACCGGTCCCATCGCCGCCGCCCCGTCACTCCACCCCTTCCCGTCATTCCCGCGAAAGCGGGAATCCAGCTTTCTACTGCTGGAGCCGACAAGAAAGAAGCTGGATCCCCGCTTTCGCGGGGATGACGCGTTGGGGGACGCGTCAATACATGTGCTGGCCGCCGTTGATCGACAGGGTCGAGCCGGTGATGAAGCCGCCCTCCTCGGCGCACAGGAAAGTGACGCCGCGGGCGATTTCCCCCGCCTGGCCGAGCCGCCCGACCGGGATCCTGGCGACGATCTTCTCGAGCACGTCGGGCGGGACCGCGGCGACCATCTCGGTGTCGATATAGCCCGGCGCGATCGCGTTCACCGTGATGCCGGCCCGCGCGCCTTCCTGCGCCAGCGCCTTGGTGAAGCCGTGAATGCCCGATTTGGCGGCGGCGTAATTGACCTGGCCGTATTGCCCGGCCTGGCCGTTGATCGAGCCGATATTGACGATGCGGCCGTATTTGCGCTCGTTCATCCCGTTCCAGACCGCCTTGGCCATGTTGAAGCAGCCGCCGAGATTGACGTCGATCACCTCGTCCCAGGCCTTGCGCTCCATCCGCTTCATCGTCCCGTCGCGGGTGATGCCGGCATTGTTGACGAGCAGGTCGACCGGGCCCAGCTCGGCCTCGACTTCGGCGACGCCGGCAAGGCACGCGTCGTAATCCGAGACGTCCCATTTGTACGCCTTGATCCCGGTCCGGTCGCTGAACTCGCGCGCTTTCTCCTCGTTGCCGGCATAATTGGCGGCGACGGTGACGCCCTGGTCCCTGAGCGCGACGCTGATCGCCTCGCCGATGCCGCGGGTGCCGCCGGTGACGATTGCGACGCGTGCCATGATCCTCTCCTTTGTTCTTGTCTGTGGAGGAGGGCCTTATTGCGGGGGGCGCCAACCTTCAAGCTCGCGGGCAATGAGGGCGCGGAGCATCAGCATGCCGGTCTCGCCGTCGTTGAGGCAGGGCAGATAGGCGAAGTCGGTGCCGCCGGCGGCGAGGAAGGTCTCCCGGCCCCTGATCGCCAGCTCCTCGAGCGTCTCCAGGCAATCGGCGGCGAAGCCGGGGGCGAAGATCGCGATTCGGGTGACGCCTTTGGCCGGGAGCGCGGCCAGCAGCGCGTCGGTATAGGGTTCGAGCCATTTGGCGCGGCCGAAACGCGACTGGAAGGCGATGGTCAGCTCGCGCTCCATCGCTTCCGAGAGCAAGACGACCGTCCGCAGGCAGTGCGCGTGATAGGGATCGCCGAGGGCGCGGGTGCGGGCCGGCATGCCGTGGAAGCTGGCGATCAGCGCCTGCGGCTCGAAATCGAGCGCTTCGAGCGCGGCCTGCAGGCTCTTCTTCAACGCGACGATGTAGATCGGATCGCGGTAATAAGGCGGCAGCGTCCGCACCGCCGGCAGCGCGCGCAGGCGGCGCAAATGGCGGAAGGCTTCGTCGAGCGCGGTCGCGGTCGTCGCCGCGCAATATTGCGGGTAGAGCGGGGCAATCAGGATGCGCTCGCAGCCCGCGCCGCGGAGCGCGTCGATCTTCTCGGCGATCGCCGGCCTGCCGTAGCGCATCGCATGGTCGACCAGCACGTCCGCGCCGATCACCTCGCCGAGCGCCCGCGCCTGGCGGGCGGTGATGACGGCGAGCGGCGAGCCTTCCTCGGTCCAAACCTGGCGGTAGGCCGCGGCCGATTTGCGCGGCCGCCTGGTGAGGATCAGCCCGCGCAGGATCGGCTGCCAGACCAGCTGGGGCAGCTCGACGACGCGGCGATCGGAGAGGAATTCCCTGAGGTAGAGCTTGACCGCGCCCGGCTCGGGCGCGTTCGGCGTGCCGAGATTGATCAGGAGGACGCCGACCTTGCTCATCGGCGGCGCCCGATTTCGATCGGCAGGGTGCGGACGCGCTGGCCGGTCAGCGAGAAATAGGCGTTGGCGACGGCCGGCGCGGCGGTCGGCACCGCCAATTCGGTGACGCCGCCCGGCGCCTCGTCGCTTTCCAGCAGCTCGACGGTGACCTCTGGGGCGTCGCGCAATATGGGCAGGCCGTAGGCGCCGATCGTCTGCGCCGTCGGCAGGCCGCGGACGATGTCGAGCGGCTTGCCCGTGGCCGCCGAGATACCGTGAATGAGCCCACCCTCGATCTGCTGCTTGACGAGCTCGGGGTTGACGATCCGGCCGCAATCGACGGCGCAAACCGCGCGGACGACGCGCAGCTTTTGCTCGCCGGTCACCTCGACCTCGACCAAAGTGGCGATGTGCGAGCCAAAGGCGCTGTGGCAGGCGATGCCCAGGCCGCTGCCCGGCGGGCCGCCGTCCCAGCCGCCGATCGAGGCCGCGGTGGTGAGCGCGCGGACGAGGCGAGGGTTGTGGCCGAGCAGGGCGATCCGAAACGACAGCGGCTCCATCCCGAGGGTGCGGGCGAGCTCGTCGATGAAGCTCTCGGTGAAGAAGCCGGTATAGGAGTGGGCGGCGCCGCGCCAATAGCCGGTCTCGACGCCGATGTCGGCCGCGACATGGTCGATCGCGACGCTCGCAATCGCATAAGGCGGCACCGCGCCCGCCACCGCGGCGCCGTCGGGGCGGATCAGCCAGCCGCTCGCCCCCAGCCGCGCCGCCACTTCGGCGCCGGTCGCCGGCGCGGCGATCCGGGCGTGCCAGCCCTGGATTCGGCCCTGCGCTACCCAGGCGGTCATCCGCGCGGCGGCGGCGGGGCGGCAGCGGTCGTTCTCGATCTCCTGGATGCGCGGCCAGGTGAGCTGGACCGGGCGCTTGAGGCGGACCGCGATGATCGCCGCCTGCTCGATCGCGTCCATTTCCAGCTTGCGGCCGTAGCCGCCGCCGGCGAGCATCGGGTAGAGCGTCACCTGGCCTTCGGGGACGCCGACCGCGCGGGCGGCGGCGGCGCGGGCGAGGCCGGGCGCTTGCGTCGGCGCCCAGATTTCCAGCCGGTCGCCGGTGATCCGCGCGGTCGCGGTCAAGGGCTCGATCGCCGCGGACGGGGCGAGGCCGACCTCGTAGCGGGCCTCGATCGGGCTGGCGCCGGGGAAGCCGCCGTCGACGTCGCCCGCCGCGAACAGCCGGTCGCCGTCGCTCGAATCGAGCGCGGCGGCCAGCGCCGCCGAGATGCCGGCGCTGCTGGCGAGGTTGTCCGGGCGGTGGAAGCGCGGGTTGATCGCGTTCAGCGCGCGCGCCGCCGCCCACCAGTTGGTCGCGGCGACGGCGGCCCATTGCGGGTTGCGCAGCACCGCGAGCGTGCCCGGGACATGGTCGGCGGCGGCGCGGTCGACGCCGGCGAGGCGGCTGCCGGGCGGGCCGGAGCGCACCGCCGCATAGACCATGTCGGGCAGCCGCACGTCGCCGGCGAAGCGGGCCGAGCCGTCGATCTTGGCCGGCACGTCGAGCCGGGGCAGCGCCTGGCCGGTCAGGCGGTGGGCGTCGCCGCCGCGGATCGGCAGGTTTTCGGGAAGATCGAGGCGCGCCGCCGCTTCCGCGAGCTCGGCAAAGGGAATGCGGTCGCGACCCTTCCAGACGAAGCCGTCATGGCTGTCGAGCTCCCGCCAGTCGACGTTCCAGCGCCGGGCGGCGGCCATCGAGAGCAACGCGCGCGCGCCCGCGCCCGCCTCGCGCATCGGCGCCTCGAAGGCGCGGATCGAGGTCGAGCCGCCGGTGATCATCAGCGCATGGCGCGCCGCATAATCCTGCGCCGCCCAGCGGCCGATCTCGTGCAGGAAGCCGGGCAGGGCGCTGTCGTTCGCCGCCTCCTCGGCGAGCAGCCGGTTGGCGTAGAGCGGCGAGAGCGGGGCGGGCTCGACCGAGACCGTGCGCCAATCGGCGCCGAGCTCGTCGGCGAGGATTTGCGGCAGCGCCGTCCACACGCCCTGGCCGAGTTCGGTCTGCGGCACCGCGACCGCCACCCGCCCGTCGGTGCCGATCTTGAGATAGGCGTTGAACAAGGTCTCGCCGGGCGCGGCGCGCAGGTTCGGCGCGTAGCTGCGCGGCCACAAGCGCCAGGCGACGAGCAGCCCGATCCCCGCCCCGCCGCCGATCAGCAGCGTGCGGCGGCTGATGCCTTTTTTCTGTCGCGCGCTCGCCATCGCCAGCGTGATAGAGGCGTGGCGGACGGCGGGCTAGGGCTTCTCTATGCTTGATTCCCCGCCCTTTCTTCGGCAGGGCCGCGGCGATGGCGGCACGGATCTACCAGCGCGCGAAGAACGCGATGCAATCGGGCCGGGCGCGCGCCGGCTTATGGGTGCTGGAGTTCGAATCGGCGCGGCCCAAGCGGCCCGATCCGCTGACCGGCTGGGCCGGCGGCGCCGAGACCCAGGAGCAGGTCCGGCTCACCTTCCCGACGCTCGAAGCGGCGACGGCCTATGCAATGCGCGAGGGGATCGACGCCCACGTCATCCCGCCGCCCCCCTCGCCGAAATTGAAGCTCCAGTCCTACGCCGACAATTTCCGGTAAAGGCAATTGATGAGGGCGATGCTCATGCGGGCTGCCGGCAGTTGCGTGACGGTGCTTGTCGCCGGCATGAGCTCGCCCGCGATCGCGGATCATATCGGGGTAGGGTCAGGACCTGGGACCTCGGGACCGATCACCACGATTTCCGCTTCCACCTTACCCGGCGGCAAGGTCGCGCTCGGTCTGCGCGTCACCTATGCGAAACCGGATGTCCTCCCCGACGCGGAGCTTCAGGGGCGTGCCGCGCGCGGGATCGAAGCCCACACCACCGATCATCTGCTCAGTCCCTCCGTCGGGGTGGCGCTGGGCATAACCGACGACTTCACGATTGCATTGAGCCTTCCCTATCTTCAGCGCTCCCACCTTCGGGCGGGTGAGGTCGGGACCGTTAAGATCCTGGGCACCTCGCAGGGTGTCGGCGATCTCACTTTGCTCGGCGAGTATCGCATCCTGGGAACCGGCTCGGACCATTGGCAGGCGGCGATACTGGCGGGCCTGAAGGCGCCGACAGGCGCCACCCACGAGATCGACCGCAATGGCGTCCGCTTCGAAACCGAACACCAGCCGGGAACGGGCTCGTGGGACCCTCTTTTCGGAGTCGCGGTTACAAGGCGTTCCGCTCATTTCTCGATCGACGCGAGCGTGCTCTATCAATATTCGGGCCACGGCGCGCAGGACACGACGCTTGGCGACCGCGCGCAATACAATGTCAGCATCTCTCATCGGATTGGCGGCGGCGGCGGGCATCATCATGATGACGAAGCTGCCGCGCCCCACCATCACCACGAAGCGGCATGGGATCTGATCCTCGAAGCCAATGGCGAGTGTGAAGGCCGACAGCGCGTCGGCGGCGTTGTCGAGGACGAGAGCGGCGGGAACGTCCTCTATCTTTCGCCCGGCGTCCGGTTCGTATCGCCAGCCGGATGGTCCGCCTTCCTCTCGGCCGGATTGCCGATCGTGCAGGACATCAGGGGATCGCATCCCGACAACCGATTTCGGGTCGTTGCCGGGGCGAGCTGGGCCTTTTAGCTCCGTCCCACATGCCGACAAATTTCCGCTGACCCGTCATCCTGACGAAAGTCAGGACCCATGAACACGGTGATGTCAGGTTCGCGCCGTCGGTGTTCATGGATGCTGAATCGAGTTCAGCATGACGGGCGCGAGCAGCAGCAGCAGCTTCACGTCGATCGCGCAGCCCTCTTCGCGTTTCATCGCGACGAAGGCGGGCACCTCGCCCAATGGCACGCGGTGGACGGTAATCTCCTCGCCCTCGACGCCGCCGCCCGCGCCGGCGCGGGTCAGCCCTTCGGCGCGGAGCAGCGAGAAGCCCTCCGAGGTCAGGCCCGGCGACGAATGGAAGCGGCCGAGGTCGGTCATCCGCTCCGCGCGATAGCCGGTCTCCTCCTCGAGCTCGCGGATCGCCGCGACCGCCGCCGCCTCGCCCGCCGCTTCGTCGCCGACCAGGCCGGCGGGAAGCTCCAGGCAGTTGCGGCCTAAAGGCACGCGATATTGCTCGATCAGGATGACGTCGCCCTGGTCGACGGCGAGAATGACCGCCGCGCCGATGCCCTGGGTGCGGGAGACATATTCCCATTTGCCGCGGCGCTTGACGGCGAGATATTTGCCTTCCCAGGCCGTCTCTTCCGGCGCCTCGGCCTCCGGCCTCATAGCAGGATGAGCCGGTCCGGAAGCTCGTTGGGATTGTCGAGGGAGGGCGGCAGGATCGGGGCGAGCACGGCGCCGATCTTCTCGACCGCCTTGGCCATGCCCTCGCCCGGCCGGCCGGCTTTCACCTCGTCGATCAGGGCCGCCATCGCCTCGCCCCAGACGTCCGGCTCGACCTGGTCGGCGATCGCCTTGTCGGCGACGATCTCGGCGCGGCGCTCGGCGAGCGAGAGATAGAGGAGGACGCCGGTGCGGCCGCGCGTCTTCAGCTCGCAGCCGACCCGGAACAGCTCGACCGCGCGGCGGTGGACGCGGCGGTGCTTGGTGAGGCCCGGGGTCAGCGCCAGGCGCAGCGGCTGGTAAGCGAGGATCAGCCGGACGACGAGGAAGGCGCCGGCGAGCTTGGCGAACAGATAGAGCATGACGATTTCGCGGGTCAGCTCCGGGTTCCAGCCGAGGATCAGGGTCGCCGCCCAGTCGATCCAGGCCTGCGGCACGAAGGCCAAAGCGGCGGGGATCAGCAGCATCGCCAGCACCGCATAATGGAGGGCGACGTCGTGATAGGCGTCGGAGCGCGCGGCGATGATGGTGACGATCTCGCCGTCGCTATTGCGCTCGGCTGCGGTCACCGCCGCCGTGACGAGGTCATGGTCTTCCTGGTTCAGCCCCCGCATCACCATCCTCCCGAGGCGCCGCCGCCGCCGAACGAGCCGCCGCCGCCCGAAAAGCCGCCGCCGCCGTCCCACGAGCTGCCGCCGCCGCTTCCCCACGAGCTGCTGCTGCCGCCGCCCCAGCCGCCGCCGCCGAGGCCCGGGCCCCAGATGATCACCGGCCCGCGCCGGCCGCGGCGATAGCGCTTGCCGCCGATGCCGCGACGGATCATCGAGAACAGCACGAAGAGGAGGACGATCACCCAGAAGATCAGCAGCAGGAACGAGCCGCCGCCGCGGCGATGCCGGCCGCTCTCGGCGGCCGCCGCCTGGCGCGCATTCGCCTCGGCGGCCTCGGGCGGCGCCTGGAGCTGGGCGATGATCGCGTCGGCGCCGGCATCGATCCCGCCCGGATAGTCGCCGGCGCGGAAGCGCGGCACGATGTCGTTGCGGATGATCCGGCTCGAAATGGCGTCGGTCATGATCCCCTCGAGCCCGTAGCCGACCTCGATCCGCACCTTGCGCTCGTCGCGCGCGACGATCAGGACCACGCCGTTATTGGCCTGGCGCTGGCCGATTCCCCAGGCGCGGCCGAGGCCGACGCCAAATTCCTCGATCGTGCGGCCCTGGAGATCGGGAAAGGTGGCGACCACCAGCTGGCGGCTGGAGGCGGCCTCGAGCGCCTCCAGCTTGCGGCTCAGCTCGGCCTCCTGCCCGGGGGTGAGCAGATCGGCGAGGTCGACGACGCGGCCGGTCAGCGGCGGATAGGTCTGCGCCAGCGCCGGCGCGGCGACGAGCAGCGCGAGGAAGAGGAGGAAGCCCCGGATCATGACGGCGGCGGACGCCGCTACTGGCCGTTGCCGAAATTGACCGTCGGCGCGCGCTGGGCCGCCTCGTCCGCGCGATAGGGCACCATCGGCTGGCTGCCGTAGATGACGCGGGCGCCGATCACCGAGGGGAAGGTCCGGATCTCGGTATTATAGGCCTGGACCGCCCCGTTATAATCGTGGCGGGCGGTGGCGATCCGGTTCTCGGTGCCTTCGAGCTGCGACTGCAGCTCGAGGAAATTCTGGTTGCTGTGCAGCTCCGGATAGGCCTCCTGGAGCCGCTGCAGCGACAGCGTCAGCCGCTGCTGCGCTTCGGCGTAGCGGTTCATCGCCGCCGGATCGGTGAGCTGCTCGGGCGAGACGGTGACGCGGGTCGCGCTCGCCCGCGCCTCGGTCACTTCGCGCAGCACGTTGCGCTCCTGCGCCGCGGCCGCGCGCACGGTCGCGACCAGATTGGGGATGAGGTCCGAACGGCGCTGATAATAATTCTGCACGTCGGCCCATTTCGCCTTGGCATTCTCCTCGGCGGTCGGGATCGAATTGACCCCGCAGGCGGTGAGGATGAGGACGAACGGCATCAGCACGGCAAGGACGACGCGGTTACGGGTGCGGTTCATGTCGAGGCCCCTCCCTTCAAATCGGGCGAGGATGGAGGTAAGCATTCTCTTTCGGCTCCGCAACGGGGAGGCTCAGAAGATGCTGAGGGAATTTCGGGATTTCATCGCGCGCGGCAACGTCCTCGACCTCGCGGTCGCGGTGATCATCGGCGCCGCCTTCGCCACTATCGCCACCTCGCTGACCGAGGACGTGATCATGCCGGTCGTCGGCGCGATCTTCGGCGGGCTCGATTTTTCGAGCTATTTCATGCTCCTGGGTCCGGTGCCGGCCGATTATCACGGATCGCTGACCGATTATGCGGCGCTGAAGGCGGCCGGCGCGCCGGTGCTCGGCTGGGGCCAGTTCGTCACCGTGGTGATCAACTTCATCATCCTCGCCTTCATCATCTTCCTGCTGATCAAGATGGCCAACCGGATGATGGTGAAGAAGGAGGAGGCGCCCGCCGAAGCGCCCGCCGATCCCGCCGAGGTACTGCTGCTGCGCGAGATCCGCGACGAGCTGCGCAACAAGGGCTGAGGCGCCGCTCACTTCACATTAAGGCGCAATTCCCTATATAGGGCCTTGCCGGCTTCGGCCGGCTATGGCGATAAACTGCGGCGTGTCATAGGCGCAGCGGACCCGGGGGCAGTACCCGGCGGCTCCACCAGAAACGGCCCTGATGGCCGGTTCCGACGGGGCCGAACCAGGATCGACGTGTGTTGAAAAGCGCTGTTTTTGCCCGGCCTGAATGCGCCGTAAAACCGTTCAAAACCACAAGTGCCAACGATAACGAGGCGCTCGCAATTGCCGCGTAACAAGGTCCTCACGGACTGAGTTACAAGGACAAAAGCGCGGTTCGGGCCGCACCGGGCAACAGAAGCGGCGACCAGCGGTACGGGGAGCACCGGGCAACAGAAGCTCCCCACCTTTTCCGCTTCCCTGCGTCTTTCCTCCCTCGTCATTCCAGCGAAAGCTGGAATCTCTTTGCCTTTGCGGCGACCGACAAGAGAGAAGTGGGATTCCAGCTTTCGCTGGAATGACGGTAAGGGTTTTGCCCGCGCCCTATGGGAACCTCTCAGGCTTCCCGCGATTGATCCGCGTGAAAGGGAGTCCCCGCAGATGAAGCTTCCCCTCATGATCCTCGCCGTGACTGCGCTCGCGGCCTGCTCGCGCCAGGCCGAGCAGAATGTCGCCGAGCAATTCGACCGCACCCAGAACGCGATCGAGAACAGCGCCGCGACGCTCGAGGCCGAGACCGAAAAGGCGACCCGCGCCGCCGGCGCCGCGCTCGAGAACCAGGCCGACGAGTTCGGCAACCGCGCCGAAGCCATCGCAAAGGCCGCGACCACCAACACGACGACGGGCAACAGCGCGAAATAAGGGGACAGCTAGTCCGAACGGCAGGCCGCGGCGTGCGACGCTGGCGTGCACAAGACGACGGAGCGCAACACGTCCTGCGCGAACCTCTCGTCGGCGGCGGACCTGGGGCCGCGGAACATGACGATGACGACGTGGAGGTTGCGCTCGCCCGCTATGGCAAGCGCATAAGTCCTGCTCGGCAGGCCCGAAAAAACGGCCGTCGCCGGCATGTCCATGGTGATGCGGGCGGCGGGGCGCCCCTGGAAAGGCGTCCGGTCGACCGCGCCGAGCCCCTGCCCCGGGCAGGGCCTGAGGCAGGTCGCGAGACCCTGGACGAACCGCAGCGGCGCCCCATCGTCGGTCGCGCCGGCAATCCGCTCGACCATGACCATGCGCGGGGCGCGGTCGAACGACGCGCCCGGAGGCAGCCAGTCGGTCTCCCGGGTTCCGCCCCGCTCCTCCGTCCGGGGAACCAGATCGCCGAGCGGCATCGTCACCAGATATTCCGAGCCCGCCCTGGCGCCCGCGGCCCCAGCCAGCGCGCCGCCCAGCGGCCGTTCCGGCACGCCCTGCGCGGCCGCAGTCGCAGCCGACAGCGGGAGCAGCAAATTGAAAACGATCCGCATCACTTCCTCCGGCCCAACCTATCGCCGGTCCCGCCGTCGCGGCCAAGCCAAATCGGGGCGATTTTCCAGGAGAGCGGTGCCCGGTGCGTAGCTGCCACCGAATCCAAACACCTACAAACGCTGCAATAGGCTCTTGATGGAAATCATGCAGAACTCGATCGCCCAAGTCGCTTGAATCGGTGTCAATTGGGGCTGAGGTGCGCTTCCTGCACCGTGCGCGTCTGGATTGCGGACATCGGCGAAGAAGCGTTTCAGCATATCCGCCTCCCAGGTTTCAATGAATCGCCCATTCCGCACGCTGACCAGCGTGTCGATAACGTTTGCCGCCCCACGCTCCCGGCCAGTAAGCCAGCCTCTGTCGCCGCTGATGATCTTGACCGTGCTTTCGAGCGCACGGGTGGCGTAGAGGGCCGGATTGGGGCCGCCGTTATCGCGAAGTGCGAACGCCTGTTGCATGTCGATGCGCACGTTGTCCCAGCGCGGCTCAGCGACCAGATCCCAGAAGGGGTCGTGGACGGCTCGCTCCACGGCCGGGCCGTCGGAAGGATCAAACCGCCCGTTACGATACGCGAGGCGTAGAGATTGGGCCTGAAGCATATCCGCAATTGTCGCTGCTATCGGCGCGAGCTGTGGCCCGAACCGGGGCTCGGCCGCACGCAACAGCAGTTCCAGCAAGCTCAGCCGTTCGATGGCAGGCTGGTGCCGGTTGGTCAGGTAATTGAGCGCGTCGTCCGCGTAGCAGTCGTCGCTGTCGATGAGATGGCGCGTATACGAGAACAGTGCCTGACGCCCCAATGCCATTGCCGCGGCATCATGTGCTTCGACGACGATCTCGTTCATCTCGCTGAAGCGCACGAAATCGTAGCCCGACATAAGCGGTTGGAAGACGGCCCGCTTCATCAGCACGGTGGCGGATGAAAGGAATCGCTCGATCGCGTCGGCGGGGGAGCCGGCGAACGGATCGATTCCACGTACTCGATTGGCGAAACAGCTTGTTTCGAACTCCACTAGATGTGCTCCAAGAGGCATTTGGGGCATTAGAGGATGCTTGGACGGGCTACATCCCGCTTGGCCATCTCGGAGGCCATTTGATATAAGAATTGTAGCGGCTGGCCAGTCACGAAGTCGCGAATCCGAGGTCCGAAAGATCCCTTCAGCAATGCGTCGAAATGGTGAGGGCGGTACCGCGTGATCGAGCCGAGGTAAAAGGTGATCGCGTACATCGACAGGAGTTGCGGCAGAAGAGTTGCTCGCTCGGCGGGTGGACTGAGATAAAGGTAGTAACGACGGTAGGGCGGAACTGTCGAAACGGTCATCCAGAGCATCGGTCGTACCGCGGCAACCAAGTGATGGAGGTGGTCCGCGGGGTAGTGGTTGGGGCAGTGCTGCGTCGCAATCTGCTCCAGGCAGACTTGGCCAGGAACATTAGTAGTGATCTCCCTGAAGCTCGCTCCCAATCTCGTTTCGTCCAGCAAGCGACGATGGCTGATCCCGAAGCGCGTGAGATCCTCCGCCTTGAGGTAAATTCGTAACCAGATCTCATGAGCGGCCGGCTCATGCCATAACTGGATGTCCTGGGTGACAATGAAGCGCTCTTCCCTTCTGGCAGCTTGCGCCCACAGCCGATGGCCCGACAAGATCTGCGGCAGGAGCGCGGGCAGCGAGTACGTCGACTGTGCCTGAAGCCCGGCACCCGTCAGCACTCTCATGAATTCGTCGAAGTTCTCAGCCTTGCCCTGTGCGAGTGACGGGGCGGCGTCCAGATAGGCATCCACAAGCTCGCGGCCGCCTGCCCCCAACTGCTCGATTAATCCGTGCCTAGCCCGATCGAACGTGGCACGGTTCCCTCCGGTCAGGCAGAACGCCTTCACCAGGTTCATATAGCTATAGTAGAGCGCGAGCGGGCGTGCGGCCTCGATGCCCCGGCCTGTGCCTATCTCGTAAAAGTCTCGCCCTTGTTCGAGACAGGCGAGCGCCTCCCTTCTGCGCGCCTTAGGGCAATCCAACTCGACCGACTGCCTGATGATAGCCCATGGATCCAGCGCAAACAGCCGCGTCTGCAGCCCATAATGCAGACGGTCGGGACGAGTTGGCCAGAACGAGAACTCGATCTGCCGTCCCTTCACGAGCAGCCGCTGTCCCGCTCGGGCCGCTGCTAACCGCGGCACCGGATAGTCCCTCCCATTATCAACCCTCCGTCATTGGCTCTTGCTCTTCGATCCCCGATCATCCCGCGCCAGAAACGCCGGCGCGAACTCCGGCGCGGGGCCGTCATCCTCGCTGCGCTCGCGGCGCGGGCCACGATCACGCCGCCCGCTTCACGGGCTCTGCACCCAGCCTGAGCCCGAGCGACTTCATCACCTGCATCAGCGTCGCCAGAGTCGGGTTCCCGCCCTCGCTCAACGCCGCATAGAGCGATCCCCTGCTCAGGCCGGCTTCGCGCGCGATCTTGGTCATGCCGCGCGCCTTGGCGACCTTGCCCAGCGCGTGGGCGAAATAGGCCGGATCGCCCGTGGCCAGGGCTTCGTCGAGATAGACTGCCAGCGCCTCATCGTCGTGCAGCTCGTCGGCAATGTCGAAGGGCAGGGTTTCAAGCGCCATGTTCGTCTCCATCAAGTTCCCGCGCGAGGCGTTTCGCCTTGGCGATGTCCCGCGCCTGCGTCGATTTGTCGCCGCCGCAGAGCAGGACGATGAGCCGCTCTCCACGCCGCGTGAAATAGAGCCGGTAGCCGGGACCGAAATCGAGCCGCAGCTCGCTCACCCCTTCGCCCAGCTGCCTGACGTCGCCGGGATGGCCGAACGCCAGGCGGTCGATCCGCGCGCCAATCCGCTTGCGCACCACGCTGTCCCGCAGACCGGCCCGCCAGACGGCGAAGCACCGGGTCTGCCTGACGTCGATCACCTGTCTTGTTTATAAGACAGGCGGGAAGCTGTCAAGTTTACGAGACAACAAAAAGCCCCGCAATCGCTCGCGGGGCTTCTCGTTTCAGCCGAACTGAAGGGAGCGACGTTCAGTCGTCATCCCGCGTCAGAAACGCCGGCGCGAACTCAGGCGCGGGGCCGTCGTCCTCGCTGCGCTCGCGGCGCGGCGGGCGCTCGCCGCGGGGGCGGTCGTCGCCGCCGCCCTCGCGCCGGGGGCCACGGTCGCGGCCGCCGCCGCCGCCGCCATCCCTGCGCGGGCCACGGCCCCGGTCGCCGCCACCGCCGTCGCGCCGCGGGCCGCGATCACCGCGGTCGCCCCGAGGCCCGCGGTCGCCGCCTTCGCGCGGCTCCCTGGGCGGGCGGGTGTCGGGCAGTTCTTCGCCGGTCTCCTGGTCGACGACCCGCATCGACAGGCGGACCTTGCCGCGCTGGTCGATCTCGAGCACCTTGACCTTGACCTCCTGGCCTTCCTCGAGCGCGTCGCGGACGTTCTCGACCCGCTCGTTCCTGATCTCCGAGACGTGGACGAGGCCGTCCTTGCCGCCCATGAAGTTCACGAACGCGCCGAAATCGACGATGTTGACGACCTTGCCGGCATAGACCTTGCCGACCTCGGGCTCCTCGACGATGCCCTGGATCCATTTGCGGGCGGCTTCGATCTGCGAGAGGTCCGACGAGCTGATCTTGATCACGCCCTCGTCGTCGATGTCGACCTTGGCGCCGGTCTCGGCGACGATCTCGCGGATCACCTTGCCGCCGGTGCCGATGACGTCGCGGATCTTGGCCTTGTCGATCTGCATCGTCTCGATCCTGGGCGCATGCGCCGACAGCTCCTCGCGGGTGTGGTCGAGCGCCTTGGCCATTTCGGCCAATATGTGGGCGCGGCCTTCGTTCGCCTGGGCGAGCGCGGCCTTCATGATCTCCTCGGTGATGCCGGCGATCTTGATGTCCATCTGCAGCGAGGTGATGCCTTCGGACGTGCCGGCGACCTTGAAGTCCATGTCGCCGAGATGATCCTCGTCGCCGAGGATGTCGGAGAGCACCGCATAGTCCTTGCCCTCCAGGATCAGACCCATCGCGATGCCCGAGACCGGCCGCTTGATCGGCACGCCCGCGTCCATCATCGAGAGCGAGCCGCCGCACACCGTCGCCATCGACGAGGAGCCGTTCGACTCGGTGATGTCGGAGAGGACCCGGATCGTATAGGGGAAGTCGTCGTGGCTGGGCAGGACGCCCTTGAGCGCGCGCCACGCCAGCTTGCCGTGGCCGACGTCGCGGCGCGAGGGCGCCCCGAAGCGGCCGACTTCGCCGACCGAATAAGGCGGGAAGTTGTAGTGGAGCATGAAGCGCTCGTAGGAGAGGCCGGTCAGGCCGTCGATCATCTGCTCTGAGTCCTTGGTGCCGAGCGTGGTGGTGCAGATCGCCTGCGTCTCGCCGCGGGTGAACAAAGCCGAGCCGTGGGTGCGCGGCAGGAAGCCGACCATGGCTTCGATCGGGCGCACCTGATCGGTCTTGCGGCCGTCGATGCGCTTGCCGTCCTTGAGGATGGCGGTGCGGACGATGTCGGCCTCGAGCTTCTTGACCTGCTTCATCGCGACCATCTGGGCCTGCGGGTCCTCGGCGGCGAACGACGCCTTGGCCTTGTCGCGCGCGGCATTGAGCGCGTTCGAGCGGGCCGATTTGTCGGTCAGCCGGTAGGCGGCGGCGATGTCGGCGCCGATCAGCTCCTTAAGCTTCGCCTTGACGCCCGAAGCGTCGTCGCCCTGCGACATTTCCCACGGGTCCTTGGCGGCCTTTTCGGCCAGCGCGATGATCGCCTCGATCACCTTCTTGCACTCGGCATGGGCGAACATGACCGCGCCGAGCATGACCTCTTCCGACAGCTCCCTGGCCTCGGATTCGACCATCATCACCGCATTGTGGGTGCCGGCGACGATGAGGTCCAATTGCCCCTCCTTCACCTGGTCCATCGACGGGTTGAGCTGATACTCCCCGTCCTGGCTGTAGCCGACCCGGGCGGCGGCGATCGGGCCCATGAAGGGGACGCCCGAAATGGTCAGCGCCGCCGAGGCGGCGATCATCGCGAGGATATCGCTCTCGGTCTCGCCGTCATAGCTGAGCACCTGGGCTATAACATTGATTTCATTATAGAAACCTTCAGGGAAGAGGGGGCGAATGGGACGATCGATCAGGCGGCTCGTGAGAGTCTCCTTTTCGGTGGCGCCGCGCTCGCGCTTGAAGAAGCCGCCCGGAATCCGCCCGGCGGCCGAGAATTTCTCCTGATAGTGGACGGTCAGCGGGAAGAAGTCCTGCCCTTCCTTGACGCTCTTGGCGGCGGTGACCGCGCACAGGACGACGGTTTCGCCGTAGGTCGCGAGCACCGCGCCGTCGGCCTGGCGGGCGACGCGGCCCGTTTCGAGGGTGAGGGTCTTGCCGCCCCACTCGATTTCAACTTTCTTCATGTCAAACATTGGTTTTCCTTAAACTCCCGCTCACCGGATGCGGCGGGGGCCTCATGTGCGGGCTTCAAGCCCGCCGTTTCCGGACCCCTATGGCCCGTCCCCGGCGCCGACCGAATTGCCGGCGCCGAATGTGCGAAGCGGCCCCGTCGGGGCCGCTTTCAAGTCTATTTGCGAAGGCCGAGCTTCGCGATCAGGGCATTGTAGCGCGCATTGTCGGTCCGCTTCAGATAATCGAGCAGCGAACGGCGCTTGTTGACCAGCATCAGCAGGCCGCGCCGGCTATGATTGTCTTTGGCGTGGGTCTTGAAATGCTCGGTCAGGTTGGTGATCCGTTCGGTGAGGATCGCGACCTGCACCTCCGGAGAACCGGTATCGCCCTTCGATTGGGCATTGTCCTTGATGATCTTCTGCTTGCGCTCGGCTGTCACCGACATCGTAAACTCCTTTTAAAATCACAGGTTGAAGCCGCGCAGCACGCGAAGTTCCCCTCCGCTGAGGTCCACGAGCGCGACCGGCACGTCTTGGTCGGTCGCAAGGTGGAGCCCCGGCTGTGCGGCGATCCCGGTCAACTTGCGCCCCTGGCGGAGCGCCCCTGCCTGATCGGGTGTGACGGGAAGAGCCGGGATGTCGTCCAGCCCCGCCGTCAGCGGCAGGAGGTTCTTTTCAAGGGTGCGGCCCTTAGCGGCTTCGGCCAATTTGTCCAGCGAAATCGCCCGTTCGAGGGTGAACGGGCCGGCTTTCGTCCGCCGCAACATGGTGACGTGGCCCACGCAATCCAAGGCCCGGGCGATGTCGCGGGCGAGGCTGCGGATGTAGGTGCCCTTGGAAACCCGGGCCGAGAGCGTCACCTCATCCGCTCCGCGCCCGACGATCGAGAGCGCGTGAACGGTGACGTTGCGGCCCTTCAGCGCGACCTCCTCGCCGGCGCGAACGCGGGCATAGGCGCGCTTGCCCGCGACCTTCAGCGCCGAATAAGCGGGCGGCACCTGCTCGATCGCGCCGGTGAAGCGGGGCAGCACGGCCTCGATTTCGGCAAGGGTCGGGCGCTTGTCCGAAGTTGCGACGGCCGCCCCTTCCGCATCGAGCGTGTCGGTCTCCTCGCCGAAGCGGATGGTGAATGCATAGGCCTTATCGGCATCCAGCATCCGCCCCGAAAGCTTGGTCGCCTCGCCCAGGGCGATCGGCAGCACGCCCGAGGCGAGCGGGTCGAGCGTGCCGCCATGGCCGACCTTCACTTTGGGATAGCCGCCTTCGCGCAGCGCGCGCTTGACCGCGCCGACGATTTGGGTGGAGCCGGGGCCGACCGGCTTGTCGATAAGGATCCAGCCGTGCACGGCCGCGGGATTAGCGCCGACGGCGCTGCCTGTCAGCCTCGGCCGTCTCTTCGGGTGGGACGCCGCGGATCTGGGGAATGGGCGGCTGCTGCGGCGCCGGCGGCACTTCGACCCGGCCGGCGGCGATCAGGGCGAAAGCGGTGAACAGCGGACCGACCATGACAAAACCTCCCCCGATCTCACGACGATATGGGAACCGGCTTTTCGGGTTCAATGCGGGCCGCGGCGGCGCGGGTCAAAGCGAGGCGAAGCTGCTCGCCTTCGACCTCGGCGATCCGGTCCATGAAATGGCGGCGGCAGAGCGAGATGTAGCGGTCGTTGCCGCCGATCTCGATCGACGCGCCCTGGCTGACCGGCCGGCCGTCCGCGTCGACGCGCAGGTTCATCGTCGCCTTGCGGCCGCAGGCGCAGACCGCCTTCAATTCGACCAGAGTGTCGGCGAGGGCGAGCAGGTGGGCGCTGCCCTCGAACAGATTGGCCTGGAAATCGGTCCTGAGGCCGTAGGCGAGCACCGGAATGTCGAGCTCGTCGCAGATCGAGGCGAGCTGGACCACCTGGGCGCGGCTTAGAAACTGCGCCTCGTCGAGCAGGATGCAGTGGAGCGCGCGCTTCTTCAGCTCTTCCTCGATCTCGGCGCGAAGGTCGGTATGGCCATAATAGAGGTTGCCGCCGATCTGCAGGCCGATCCGCGAGGCGATTACGCCCTGCCCGGCGCGATCGTCGAACGCGGCGGTGTAGAGCATCGTCTCCATGCCCCGCTCGCGATAGTTGAAATCCGCCTGCAGGAGCGTCGTCGACTTCCCCGCGTTCATCGAGGCGTAGTAGAAATAGAGCTTGGCCACGCACCGGTTTTAGCGAAGGCCGCGAGCTTGGGAAGACGCCTCAGCGCCGGCGGCGCCAGGGCGGCCCATCCGAGGCCGTCACGCTGGAGACGAGGCAGCGCGAGCCCTCGGCGCGGATCGCGCTGAAGCGGTCGAAATCGCCGTTCGGCGCGGTCTGGAAGCTGAGCGCCGCATGGGGGTGGAGCCCCGGGCAATCGTCCTGGATGCGGGCATAATACCAGCGGCCGCTGTCGGCGCGGATGTAGAGGCCGCGGCTGCCGTCGGCGACCCATTCGAGGAAGCTGCCCATCCGCGGGACCCGGGTCTCCTGTCCCGCCGCCGGCGCGAAGGCATGGGCCGGGGCGGCGCCGAGCAAGGCCGCCGCGATCAGGGCCTGTCTGATCATGATCTCTCTCCCACTGCCGGCCGAAGATGCCGCACCAGCGATTAACCGCCAATGAGCGTTCCATCCAGCCTCGGGTTATGAGTACAGGCCCTAGCCCAGCCCGGCCAGCGAGCCGAGCAGGCGGATCATCAGCCGCACCGGCGGGCCGACGACGCGGTCGACGACATTGGCGCCGGGGGCGATCAGCGGCAGCAGCACCAGCAGGAAGATCAGCAGCGGAAAGCCGAAGCGGCGAAGCTTGGCGTAATGAGCCGCCAGCGGTCGCGGCAGCAGGCCCTCGACGACGTGGCCGCCGTCGAACGGCGGGATCGGCAGCAGGTTGAACACGGCGAGGAAGATGTTGATGACGAGGAAGTTGGCGAGGTTCAAATAGAGGAACGCCCAGCCGATGCCGTTCGCCGGCGCCGCCCAGACCAGCAGCGCCAGCGCCAGCGCGGCGAGCACGGCCAGCAGAAGGTTCATTCCCGGCCCGGCCAGCGCGACCAGGATCATGTGGAAGCGCGGGTTGCGCATCCGGTGCGCGACCACCGGCACCGGCTTGGCCCAGCCGAACACCGGCGCGCCGCTGACGGCGAGGAGCAGCGGCAGCACGACGGTGCCGACCGGATCGACGTGGCGCAGCGGGTTGAGGCTGAGCCGCCCCTTGCGCCGCGCGGTCGGGTCGCCGAACGCGTTCGCCACCCAGCCGTGCGCGATTTCGTGGAGCACGATCGCGAACACCAGGGGGACCAGCCAGGTCGCGACCTGGAAGACGATGTTGTCAGGGTTCATGCCGGGTGCCGTTCCATTCACGCGCGAGGATCGAGAACAATATGGTGTCGCGGACATGGCCGGTCCAGGTGATCCGCTCGGCCCGGATCACGCCCTCGCGCGCCGCGCCCAGTTTCGCCATCGCGCCCTGCGAGCGGGCGTTGCGGGCATCGACCCGGAACTCGATCCGGCGAAAGCCGCAATCGATCGCGCGGCCGATCATCAGATCCTTGACGGCGCGGTTGAGCCCGGTGCCGCGCAGCGCCGGCACGTAATAGGTGTTGCCGATCTCGAGCACGCCGCGCTCGGGCTCGATGCCGAGATAGCAGCTCATCCCGATCAGCCTTCTCCCCGAGAAAATCGCGAATCCCTGCCCGTTCGGCCGCGCCAGTAGGGTATCGAAGCTCGCATCGAAATGATCCGGATCATAGGAAATGGCATAAATCGTCCAGATCTCGAGATCCTCGGCGCAGGCCGCCTTCAGCGCCGCCCGATGCGCCTTGGCCAGCGGCTCGAGGCGGACGGCGCCGGCGGCCATCGGCGCGGCCAGCGCGCCGTGCGGATCAGTCACCGCCTTCTTCCGGGCAAGCGACGGGCGGGCCGGCGACCGCCAGGTCGGGAATGAACGTCTCGAGGTCGATGCGGTCGAGGGTCGGCCGATCGCCGCCCCGCAGCCGGCGCCAGGCGACGCGGCTGCGGTCGCCGGAGATCAGGCCGTTCTCCAGCCTCGCGCGGCCGCTCGAATAATTGATGCTGACCCTGTGCACGCAACCCGCTGCGGCTCCCGAGGACTCATAGCCGATCAGCCGCATGGCGCCCGCCTGCCAGCGGAAGCGGAAGCTGCTGGCGCCGCGCAAATGGCCGAAATCGACGCGCAGCACGCCGCCCTCCACGCCGATCGTGTCTTCGCCGAGCGGGTCCTCGCCGGTCCATGGCCAGGTTTGTCGGGGAAACAGGCCATGATTGCTCACCGCGAGCCCGTAACCGCCCCGAGGCTCGGCGAAGGCGACCGCAATCATGTGCGGGTTCGTATCGAGCGGCTCCGTCCCGTCGCCCAGGGGAACCGCGAGGATGTTCGCCGCATCGCGCATGCGCAGCAAGAGCACGAGATCGGCCGCGCCGTCGCCGTTCAGGTCGCCGCGCTTGCTGGCGACGATCGTCCAGCCCGCCGGAACGAAGCCCGCGGCATCGGCGGCGGCGCGAGGCAAAGCCGGATAGCGGACCGGCGGGATGACAAGCGGCTGGGCCACCGCCTGGCTCGCGCACAGGGCGCCGAGAAGGGCGGCGCTAATCCTCATCGCCGCCCAGATCGGCGGCGACCTTGGGCGAGCGCAGCAGCTGGTCGATATGGCTGCCTTCGTCGAAGCTCTCGTCGAGCAGGAATTTCAATTTGGCGGCATATTTGGTGTTCACCCGCCGCGCGACCTCGCTCTGCAGATAGGCGGTGTGGGTGCGCAGCGCCTTGAGCACGCCTTGCGCATTGGCGCCGAGCAGCGGGATGACGAACACGGTCGCGTGCCGGAGGTCGGGCGACATGCGCACTTCGGTCACCGAGACGAGGTGGCTGGCGAGCGTCTCGTCATGGACGTCGCCGCGCATCAGGATGCCGGCGAGCGCATGGCGCACCTGCTCGCCGACACGCAGCAGCCGAACCGAGCGGCCTTCGGGAGTTTCGGTTTGACGTGCCATGCCTCAGCTCCAAACCCCTCCCCTCGATGGGGAGGGGTTGGGGTGGGGTGAATCTGCGAGACCCGCTTCGTGCGAAACGGAGATGTTCACCCCACCCAACCCTCCCCCATCAAGGGGGAGGGCTTTAAAGGGTCCGCTCGCGTTCCTCGACTTCATAGGTCTCGATGAAGTCGCCGGCCTTGAGATCGGTCGTGTTCTCGAAGGTGACGCCGCATTCGAGGCCGGCGCGGACCTCGGCGACGTCGTCCTTGAAGCGCCTGAGGGACGCGATCGCGCCGTTGTAGATGATGACGTCGTCGCGCATGATCCGCGCCTTCAGCGCCTTGCGGATATAGCCTTCGGTGACGAGCAGCCCCGCCGCCTTGCCGTGCTTGCCGGCCGAGAAGACCTCGCGGACTTCGGCGCGGCCGACCACGGTCTCGACGATCAAGGGCCCGAGCTCGCCAGCCATCGCCGCTTTGACCGCGTCGGTGAGGTCGTAGATCACGTCGTAATATTGCATCGCGACGCCGTCGCGCTCGGCGATCTCGCGCGCCTTGGCGTTGGCGCGGACGTTGAAGCCGATGATCGGCGCGCCCGAGGCCTTGGCGAGGGTGACGTCGCTCTCGGTGATGCCGCCGACGCCGGCATGGAGCACCCGCGCCTTGATGTCCTCGTTGGAGATCTTGTTGACCGCGCTGACGATCGCCTCGGCCGAGCCCTGGACGTCGGCCTTGATGACGAGCGGGAACTCGACCGCCTGCTTCTCCTTCAGGGCCGAGAACATCGTGTCGAAGCTGGCCGGCGCGGTGGTGGTGCGCTTGCGGTCGAGCACGCTCTGGCGGTAGGCGGCGACCTCGCGGGCGCGGGCCTCGTTCTCGACCACGTTCAACGTGTCGCCGGCGGACGGCACGCCGGACAGGCCGAGCACCTCGACCGGAAGGCTCGGCCCGGCCTCCTTCACCTGGCGGCCCTTGTCGTCGATCATCGCCCGGACCTTGCCCGAGATCGGGCCGGCGACGAAGATGTCGCCGACATGGAGGGTGCCGCGCTGGACGAGCACGGTGGCGAGCGGGCCGCGGCCCTTGTCCAGCCGGGCTTCGACCACCGCGCCTTCGGCCGGACGGTCCGGATTGGCCTTCAATTCGAGGATTTCGGCCTGGACCGAGATCGCGTCGAGCAATTTGTCGAGATTGGTCTTCTTCAGCGCCGACACCTCGACGTCCTGGACCTCGCCGCCCATGTCCTCGACGACGATCTCGTGCTGGAGCAATTCCTCGCGCACCTTCTGCGGATTGGCGCCGTTCTTGTCGATCTTGTTGATCGCGACGATCATCGGCACGCCGGCCGCCTTGGTGTGGTTGATCGCCTCGATCGTCTGCGGCTTCAGCCCGTCGTCGGCCGCCACCACCAGGATGACGATGTCGGTGACGTTGGCGCCGCGCGCGCGCATCTCGGTGAACGCCTCGTGGCCCGGCGTGTCGAGGAAGGTGATCTTCGACTTGTCGGGGAGCGCGACCTGGTAGGCGCCGATATGCTGGGTGATGCCGCCGGCCTCGCCCGAGACGACGTCGGCGCCGCGGATCGCATCGAGCAGGCTGGTCTTGCCGTGGTCGACATGGCCCATGATCGTGACCACCGGCGGCCGCGGCACCAGGGTCTCGGCGGGGTCGACGTCCTCCTCGGTCTGGATGTCGGCATCGGCTTCGCTGACGCGCTTGATGTTGTGGCCGAACTCGGTGACCAGCAATTCGGCCGTGTCCTGGTCGATCACCTCGTTGACGGTGACCGGCATGCCCATCTTGAACAGGGATTTGACCAGATCGGCGGCACGCTCGGCCATGCGGTTGGCGAGTTCGCCGACCGTCAGCCCCTCGGGGACGACGACGTCGCGGACCTGCTTGGCCGACGGGCCGGCCTGCATATGGGCGCGCTTTTCCTTCTCGCGGGCGCGCTTCAATGCGGCGAGCGAGCGGGCTCGTGCGTCGCCGTCCTCGCCCAAGGCGCGGCTGACGGTGAGCTTGCCGCGCTCGCGGCGATGCTCCTCGCGGCCGCGGGTCGGCCGGGCCGGCTCCGGGCGCTTGGCCGGCGCGTGGCCGTGGCGCGCTCTGGGCCGCTCCTCGTCCTCGTCCTCGACGGCCGGCGCCGGGGCGGCGGGCGCGGGGCCGGGCTCGGCGGCGCGGCGGGCCTCATCCTCGGCCTCGCGGAGGGCGGCCTCGGCGCGGTCTTCCTCCGCCTTGCGATTCTCCTCGGTGCGGCGCTTCTCGTCCTCGGTCGCGGCCGCGGCCTGCTTCTCCTCGCGGCGGCGGGCTTCCTCGAGCTGGGTCAGCCGCGCGCCCTCGGCCTCGCGGAGCAATTTCTCCTGCAACTCCTTGCGCGTCGTCGCGGCGTCGGCCGGCCGCTCGGCCGGCTTGGGCGCGGGCTTGGGCTCGGGGGCGCGCGCGGCCGGCGCCGGGGGCGGCGCGGGGGCGGGCGCCTCGGGCGCGGGCTCGCCGGGCCGGCGCAACGTGCGCGCCTTCTTGGTCTCGACGATCACCGTGTTCGACCGGCCGTGGCTGAAGCTCTGCTTCACCTTGCCCACCTCGACGGTGCGCTTGAGGCCCAGCGGCGCGCGCGCCCCCAGCTTCGGCTTGTCAGTCGTCTCGCTCACTCAAAATCCTTCGTTCAAATTGACAGCCGACGCGTCCGCCGCGACGGCCTCTACCTCAGCATCACGTCCGATAAAAGCGCGCCACCGGCCGAGCGCGTGGCTGACACGCGCCGCCGCGGCCCGATCGATGATGGCGGCATGTACCACATTTTCGCGGCCGAGCGCCAACGACAATATGGTTCTTTGGGCCGGTAAAACCAGACCTTGGCGACCGCTCCCCTCCTCGTCGCGGCCGACCCGCCAGGCCTGGTCGAGCTTGCGGCGACCCTCTTCGCTGGCGTCGGCGGCGTGGAGCAGCAGCGCGACGTCGCCGCGCCGGGCGGCGGCCTCGATCTTCTCGGCGCCGAGGATGAGGTTGCCCGCGCGCGCCTCGAGCCCGAGCCGGTCGAGCGCGGACTGCCTGAGCGCCGCCTCGATCCGTTCGCCGAGGTCGGGGGGAATGGCGACCTCGCTCGTCTTGAACGCCCGGTTGAGGGCGCCCTTGAGCTTGCCCTTGGCGTTCGCCGCGTCGAGCGCGATGCGGTCGACGCCGATCCACGCGCCGCGCCCGGGCGCGCGGGCCCGCACGTCCGGCGCGACTGCGTTGTCCGGGCCGAGCGCGAGGCGAATGAGCTCATCCCGCCCGGCGGTGCGCCGCGACAGGATGCAGGTCCGCTGGGGTCCGTCTAGGGTCTCATTGGGAGGAACCCGCATCCGCGTCCTCCCCGTCATTCTCTGCAACGACCTCGTCCTCGAACCAGTGCGCCCGCGCGGCCATGATGATCTCGTTGCCCTGCTCGTCGCTGAGGCCGTAATCGGCGAGCAGGCCGCCTTTGTCCTCGGGGCGGTTGGATTCGCGCTGGCGGCGCTGCTCGGGCCGCTTCTTCTGGACGAGCTCGTCGGTGGCGAGGTCGGCAAGGTCGTCCAGCGTCCGGATCCCCGCCTTGCCCAGGGTCACCAGCATCGCCTCGGTGAGATAGGGCATGTCGGCGAGCGCGTCCTCGACGCCCATCGCCCGGCGCTCCTCGCGCGCCGCTTCCTCCTGGCGCTGGAGCGCCTCGGCGGCGCGGTTCTGGAGCTCGGTGGCGAGCTCGTCGTCGAAGCCCTCGATCGAAGAGAGCTCGTCCAATTCGACATAGGCGACTTCCTCGAGCGCGCCGAAGCCTTCGGCGACCAGCAATTGGGCGAGCGTCTCGTCGACGTCGAGCTCCTTCTGGAACAATTCGGAGCGCTCGACGAACTCGCGCTGGCGCTTCTCCGAGGCGTCGGCCTCGGTCATGATGTCGATCGCCGAGCCGGTCAGCTGGCTGGCGAGGCGGACGTTCTGGCCGCGCCGGCCGATCGCGAGGCTGAGCTGGTCGTCGGGGACGACCACCTCGATCCGGCTCTCCTCCTCGTCGATGACGACGCGGGCGACCGTCGCCGGCTGGAGCGCGTTGACGACGAAGGTGGCGAGGTCCTCGGACCAGGGGATGATGTCGATCTTCTCGCCCTGCAGCTCCTGGACCACGGCCTGGACCCGCGAGCCCTTCATGCCGACGCAGGCGCCGACCGGGTCGATCGAGCTGTCGTGGGAAAGGACGCCGATCTTGGCGCGGCTGCCGGGGTCGCGGGCGGCGGCCTTGATCTCGATGATGCCGTCGTAAATCTCGGGCACTTCCTGGGCGAACAATTTGCGCATGAAATCGGGGTGGGCGCGCGACAGGAAGATCTGCGGCCCGCGATTCTCGCGGCGGACGTTCGAGATCAGCGAGCGGGTGCGGTCGCCGACCCGCAAGATCTCGCGCGGGATCTGCTGGTCGCGGCGGATGACGCCCTCGGCGCGGCCGAGATCGACGACGACATGGCCGAACTCGACCCTTTTGACGACGCCGGTGATGATCTCGCCGGCGCGCTCCTTGAACTCCTCGAACTGGCGCTCGCGCTCGGCGTCGCGGACCTTCTGGAAGATGACCTGCTTGGCCGCCTGGGCGGCGATCCGGCCGAACTCGATCGGCGGCAGCGGATCGACGATATAGTCGCCGAGCACGGCGCCCGGTTGGAGCTTCTGCGCGTCCTCGAGGCTGACCTGCTTGAAATAATCCTCGACCTCCTCGACCACCTCGACGACCCGCCACAGGCGCAGGTCGCCCGAGGTCGGATCCAATTTGGCGCGGATGTCGTTCTCGGCGCCGTAGCGGGCGCGGGCGGCGCGCTGGATCGCGTCCTCCATCGCCTCGATGACGATCATCCGGTCGATCAATTTCTCGCGCGCGACGGCGTCGGCGATCGCGATCAGCTCCGCCCGGTTGGCGGAAACGGCGCCGGGCGCCTGGGGGGCTTCGGTGGCCATGGTCTTCAATCCTGTCCTTCTTCTTCGATTTCTTCGGCGCCGTCCGCGGAGAGCGGCGCGGTCGCCTGGATGAGCCGGTCGGTCATCAGCAATTTGGCGTTGCGGATGGCCGAGAATGGAATGACGGTCTCGCCGAAGCCCTTGACGTCGATCCGGACATTCTCCCCGTCAACGCCGATGAGGTCGCCCGAGAGCTGCTTGCGTCCTTGATAGGGCTCGTGCGGGTGGATCCGCGCCTCGTGCCCCTTCCAGTCGTCATAGTCCTTGAGCCGGGTCAGCGGCCGGTCGATCCCCGGCGAGCTGACCTCGAGCCGGTAGGACTCCTCGATCGGGTCCGCCTCGTCGAGCAGCTCCGACAACCGCCGCGACAGCCGCGCGCAATCCTCGAGCGTCAATTGCCGCGTGTCGGGCCGCTCGGCCATCACCTGCAGCGTCGGGTCCGACGTCCCGCCGGTCATCTTGACGCGCACCAAAGCGAGCCCCTCGGCCTTGGCCTCGGGCTCGATCAACCTGGTCAGCTCGTCGATATCCGTCACGCCTCACGCGCTCCAACGAAACATGGGCCTCCGGCGCCGGCCCCGTCCCCGGGACCAGCCTCAACGTCTTGACGATGTCGAGGAAGGTGAGGGCTATATAGGCGCGGGTGCGGCCGGGAGCAAGCCGTCAGTGGGCTGGCCCGATCCGCTGCGTCGGCCGCTCCGCGCGGAAGACGACGAGGCCGTCCAGCACGTCGTTCCACCGCACCGTCGCCGGCTGATGCATGAAGGCCGCGCCGGGAAGCGGGCCAAGCTGGGCGAGGCGGGCGGCGTCGAGATAGAGGGTGTCACGACCGCTGCCTGCCAGCGCCCGCGCCTCGAGCGCCTCCGGCGGCGCGACCGCCAGCGCCTGGTTCGGTTCGTTCCTGCTCCAATAGTGCGCGCCGGAATAAGCCGAGAAGCCGAGCGCGAACGCGCGGCGGCCATAGGCCTGGTGCACATAGGCGCCGAAATTCCATCCGCCGGCGAAGTCGCGCGTCGCGGACGCATCCTTCGCGACATGGCTGGTCGCGGCCCAGACGATGATCCGGCTGCGCCGCGGCAGCCGGTCCGCGAGCCAGCGGAAGTTCAAGTACATCGAGCGGTCGCGCTCGCGCGGATAGGTGGCGAAGTCGGTCAGGTCGCGGCCGACCGCGCGCTCGAAGCTGGCGAGCAGCGCGAGGACCTGCTCCCGCGTCGCCCGGTCTGCGGCGCCCGCGCCGACCGCAACACGGATCTCGGCCAGGCACGTCTGGATCCGGGCGCGATCCGCCGCCGCATAGCGCCGGCCGAAATCGGAATGGATGCGCCGCCGCAGCAACTCGCCGCATTCGGCCCGGCGGTCGCCCGCCAGATAGCCGGCCAGCTCGGCCGGCATCGCGTCATTGGCGTAGAAGGCGCCGAAGCTGCCGAGCTGGTCGTCGAGACCGCCGAGGATGAGGCCGCCGGTGAGCGACCGTTGCCAGAGGAAGGGAATGAGCGGCACCATCTCTTCGTCGTAGCGCCAGATGCCGCCGATCGCGGCCGCAATCTGGTCCGGCGACACCGCCTGCCCGCGCTGCGCCTGCCGCCGATATTCGAGGAAGTCGTAGAAGCTGGCCTCGAAGAAGACCGCGTTGAAGCCGCAGCGCGTCACCAGCGCCCGCACCAGGGCCGATTTGAACGCGACGGTGCGTCCGTCGCCATGGTCGGCCTCGCCGAGCAAAGCGACGTCGCGGCCGCACAGGTCGCGCAACGCGGCCGCGAGCGCGGCCCGGTCGACCCCGGCCTCGGTGACGCCTGGCGGCGGTTGCGCGGCAGCAGCCGGCGCCAGCAGCAGGACCGCGATCGTCAGCAAGGCTCGGAGCATCACGCCGCCCGGGCTAATCGAGAGCAGGACCGGAGAACAGGGCGCCGACTTCCCCCCGCTCCCGATCGCTCAGCTCCGGGCGCCAGATGTCGAAGATCAGCACCACGCGATCCTGGGCGCTGCCGTTCCAGGCCTCATGCTCGATCGTGTCGTCGAAGATGAGGAGCTTGCCCTCCTCCCACTCGCGCACCTCGTTGCCGACCCGAAAGCCGCACTCGGGCGGCACGATCAGCGGCAGATGGCAGGTGAGGCGCGTATTCGTCATGCCGGTATGCGGGGCGATCCGGGCGCCCGCGCGCAGCAGCGAGAACATCACCGTCGGCGAGTTGGCGATGCGGGGCAGCGGCGCCGCCTGCACCGCCTCCCAGGTCTTCGGGCAGCGGGCGATGACCTCCTCGGCCAGGCGGCCATTCTCGCAAAGGAAGAGCGCGCTCCAGTCGGGGCTGTCGAGCAGGGGATTGTCATCGATGCGCGGCCGGTTGGCCTCGGCCTGGATATAGGGCCGGAAGCCTTCCGTCCCGGCCGCCAGCAGCCGCTCGATTTCCTCGCGAACCTCGCTCGCGGCGGCCTCCACGGCGGGAGCCCAGTCGAAGTCCGCCGCATCGAAGAACTGAATCTGCGGCAGCTCGGGGAAGTAATAGGCCGTCGGTTCCTGCAGGTAGATCCGCGTGCGGCCGGAAATGAAGTCGAGCGACCGCTGAAATCGCCGGCTTCGATTATCGGGGGGCAGCCCGCGCCGGGCCAGCGCGGCTTCTCGTTCCGCCTCGACGCGCGCCTCCAGCTGCGCCGCCGCGGCTTCCGCGCGCCGAAGCTCGGCGAGCAGATCGTCCGGGACTTGCTGGCCGGAGGCGATGAGCAGCCCGCTCCTGTAGAAGTTGAGGGCGGCCCGATCGTCGCCCGCCTTGGCGCGGCAGTCGCCCTTCATGATGTGGCCGCGCACCGCGCGCGGCTCCAGGACGAGCAGCTGATCGAGGGCCGCTTCTTCGCCCGCGACGTCGGCCTCCGCGCGGCAGGCGGCGGCGAGGAGCAGCCAGATCTGGCCGCTCGCCCGGCCCGTCTGCGTCACGCTCTCGAAGCGCTTGCGCGCCTCGGCCGGCCGGCCCTGCTGCAACGCGGCGACGCCGTCCCTGATCAGGCTTTCGGCCTCTTGATTGCTGAGCTGCATTGCGCTTCCTTAGGAAGAGAAGGGTCTCTCCGCCAGAGGCTTGCTTGCGCGCGGCCCGGACCATATGCCTTGGGGTCCCATGAAGATCATCGGCAGCTATATCAGCCCCTATGTCCGCAAGGTGCTCGCCTGCCTCGCGCTCAAGGGCCTCGCCTACGAGATCGATCCGATCACGCCCTTCTTCGGCGACGAGGAGTTCGCCCGCCTGTCGCCGCTGCGCCGGATCCCGGTGATGATCGACGCCGGCCTCGTCCTCACCGATAGCTCGGTGATCTGCGCCTATCTGGACGAGGCCTATCCGGGCCATCCGCTGCTGCCCTCGCACCCCGCCGATCGCGCCCGCGCGCGCTGGCTCGAAGAATATGCCGACACCCGCCTCGGCGACGTCCTGATCTGGGGGCTGTTCTACCAGCAGCGGGTCCACCCCGCGGTGTGGGGCGAGCCGGGCGATATGGCGCGGGTCGAAAAGACGCTGGCCGAGGACGTCCCCGCGGTGCTCGACTATCTCGAGAGCGTGCTGCCCGCCGACGGCTTCCTGTTCGACGACATCGGCCTCGCCGACATCGCGATCGCCAGCTTCTTTCGCACCGCTTCCTATGTCGATTTCGCGATCGACGCGGCGCGCTGGCCGAAGGCCGCCGGCTTCGTCGCGCGCGTCCTCGCCGACCCCTGCCTCGCCGATCTCCTCCCGTTCGAGCAGGTCCAGATCGGCGCCGACGTCAAGGGCCGCCGCGCCGCCTTGATCGCGGCCGGCGCGCCCTTGACCGCCGAGAGCCTCGGCACCCGCGAGCCGGTCAAGGGCGTCATGACGCTTTGACTTTGGCAAGCTTGCCAACGGGCGGCGGCGAAGCTACGTTCCCTGTATGTTCGCGCCCCTCGTCTCGCTCGCCGACGGCATCCGGGAATCGGCAGCCTTGCGCGCGACAGGCTGCGGAGGGATGGCACGTGTCAACCTGTCAGCATCATCAACTTCCAGCGCCGGCCGTCAACATCCAGACAACGAATGGGAACTGTCGGATGTGTCAGGATATCCTCGCCAGCCATCAACTTCCGCGGACTATTGTCACCTTCCGGACAGCGGCTCAGCGCTCGCCCCAGGGCGGCGGCGGCGCGGCGGCGGGATGGCTCAAATCGAACTCGGCGCGGAAGAAGCGGCCCGGGCGCCTGAGCTCATAGGCGAGCACATGGCCGGGGACGATCTCGATCGCCCAGACGTTGGTGATCGAGGCAGGCGCGTTCTCGCGGATGAACAGGTCGCGCGACGCCTGGTCGGCGGGGAATTCCTGGCGGCGCGGATTGCCCGGGCCGGCCGCGTCGCCGCCATAGCCGCTCACCGCCTCCTCGCTGCCGTCCGCCCGGCGATGCTCGTGGCTGAGGTGCAGCCCGCCGCCGGCGGTGCGGCTCACCACCCAAATCCGGCCATGGTCGGTGCCGACGTGGAAGGGGATGGCAAGCTCGCTTTCCGAGCAGCTGCGGACCTGGATCACCAGCCGCGCCGCCGCCATCTCGCGGTCGGCCGCCTCGTCGCCGGCGACGACGCGGCCTTCATAGGCATGGCCGCACAGCGCCCTCAAGCGCGCGTAGAATTGCTCCTGCGACGGCGCCGAGCGCGGCACCACCGCACAGGCGGCGAGCGCGAGCAGGCTCGCGAGGGCGATCGGCATCCGCATCGCGGGGACCCTAAACCGCCCCGGGCGTTCTGCCAATCGGAGCGACGGTTGAACGGCCGGGACCGCGATCGTAAACATCGCCGCCACCGGAGGATCGCCATGCATCTGCCCCGCCTCGCCTTGCTCCCGGCTCTGTTCCTGGTCGCCTGCTCGTCGTCGGCCGGGGGGCTGTTCGCGCAGGAGCGGCCGTTCGCGGTGGAGGTCGTTGCACAGTTCGACGAGCCCTGGGCGATGACCTTCCTGCCCGGCGGCGACCTGCTCGTCACCGAAAAGCGCGGCGCGCTCAAATTGCGGCGCGCCGACGGCCGGACCCTTGATGTCGCCGGCGTGCCGCAGGTCTCCTATGGCGGCCAGGGCGGGTTCGGCGACGTCGTCCTCCATCCCGATTTCGCGCGCAACCATCTGGTCTATTTGAGCTGGATCGAGGCCGGCGCGGGCGCCACGCGCGGCGCCGTGGTCGGGCGCGGGCGGCTCGCGCTCGGCGACGCCGGCGCGGCGATCGAGGGCCTCGAAGTGATCTGGCGCCAGCAGCCCAAGGTCGAGGGCGGCGGCCATTTCTCGCACCGCATCGCCTTCGGCCCCGACGGCAAGCTCTACATCAGCTCGGGCGAGCGCCAGCAGTTCGATCCGGCCCAGGACATGGCGGTCAATCTCGGCAAGGTCGTCCGCTTGAACGACGACGGCTCGGTGCCCGCCGACAATCCCTGGGCGGCGCGGGGCGGCGTCACCGCCCAGCTCTGGACCCTGGGCCACCGCAACCTGCTCGGCCTCGCCTTCGCCCCCGACGGCCGGCTCTGGGAGGTCGAGATGGGGCCGCGGGGCGGCGACGAGCTGAACCTGATCCGGCGCGGCGCCAATTACGGCTGGCCGCGCGCCTCGAACGGCAGCCATTATGACGGCCGCGACATCCCCGATCACCGCCCCGGCGACGGCTTCGAGCCGCCCAAGGTCTGGTGGAACCCGTCGGTCTCGCCGTCGAGCCTGATCATCTACACCGGCAGCATGTTCCCCGAGTGGCGCGGCGACGCGCTGATCGGCGCGCTCTCGGGCCAGGCCCTGATCCACGTCGACATCGATGGCGAAGGCGCGCGCAAAGCCGACCAGTGGGACATGGGCCACCGCATCCGCGAGGTCGAGCAGGGCCCCGACGGCGCGGTCTGGCTCCTCGAGGACGGCCGCAACGGCAGCGGCGGGCGGCTGCTCAGGCTGACCCCAGCGCGCGCTTCATGAGCCAGGCGCTGACGACGATCGCGGCGGCGAGGGCGAGCGAGAGCAGGACGAGCAGGCGGCTCTTGCGGCCGGTGGCGAGCTGGTAAAGGCCGTTGACGGTGGCGACCGCGCCGAACGCGAGCAGCGCCCGGAACAGCCACAGGATCATCTCCGCCTGGTCCGGCTTGCCGGTGAAGGTCATGCCGGCCGCCTCTTCGCCCGGCGCGAGCAAGGAGGGGGTCATGATCCAGGTGATCCAGCCCATCAGGCCGAGCAGGAACAGGCCGCAGGCGAGCAGCACGCCGCCGCGCACACGCAGGTTGCGCGCGCTGCGCATCGCCCAGCCGCATTGCGGGCATTTGGTGACATTCCCTTCCGCCGTCGCGCCGCAGATCGGCGACAGGCAGGTGCTGATCTCGGCCATGGCCCCCCTATACGCGGCGGTAGCGGAAGTACCAGACTTCCCGGCCCTCGCGGCGCGCCTTGGCCTCGTAGCGCGTCTCGGGCCAGCCGCCGGGGCGGATGAGGAAATCCGTCGCGCTCTCGGCCAGCCACGCGAAGTCGCGGCGCTGGCCCATGATCATCATCGCCCAGCGGCAATAGACCGGGTCGTCGGTGCCGAGTCGGAATTCACCGCCCGGCGCCAGCTTGGCGGCGATGAGGTCGAGCGGACCGGGATTGACCATCCGGCGCTTGGCGTGGCGCGCCTTCGGCCAGGGATCGGGATGGAGCAGGTAGACGAAGCGCAGGCTCGCATCGGGCAGCCGCTCGAGCACATCGAGCGCGTCGCCCCTGTGGAGGCGGACATTGGCGAGATGCCGGTCGCGGATCGCGCCAAGCGCGCCGGCGACGCCGTTGAGGAACGGCTCGGCGCCGATGAAGCCGTGATCGGGCAGCAGATCGGCCCGCCAGGCGAGATGCTCGCCGGCGCCGAAGCCGATCTCGAAGTGCAAGGTCCGATCGTCGCCGAACAGGGCGCGGGCGTCGATCGGCCCTTCCGCCGGCACGCTCAGCGCGGGCAGCAGCTCCTCGACCAGCGCCGCCTGCGTCGCCCGCAGCGGCCGGCCCTTGGAACGGCCGTAGAGGCGGCGGAGGGTGGTCGGGTCGCCGGTCATTTCGATGGCTATAAAGCCCTCCCCCTCGATGGGGGAGGGTTTGGGTGGGGGTGAACGCCTCCAGCGCACTGCGGGTCTCGCAGGTTCACTCCGCCCCCAACCCCTCCCCATCAAGGGGAGGGGAGATGGGCGCGAACAGGCCCTTGTGCGCGTCCCGCAGCGCCGCCTTCTGGACCTTGCCCATCGCGTTGCGCGGCAGCGCCTCGGCGAACAGGATGCGGCGCGGCTGCTTGAAGCGGGCGAGAGTGCCGGCGAGGGCCGCGAGGATCGCCGCTTCGTCGAGCGCAGGATCGGTGCGGGTCACGACCGCGACCGCGGCCTCGCCGAGGTCCGGATGAGGCACGCCGATCACCGCGCTCTCGCCGACGCCGGGCACCGCGTCGAGCGCAAGCTCGACCTCCCTGGGATAGATGTTGAGGCCGCCGGCGATGATCAGGTCGCGAGCGCGGCCGACGATCGCGACGCGGCCCTCTTCGTCCATCGTCGCGACGTCGCCGGTGACGAAGAAGCCGTCCGCGCGCATCTCCTCGGCGGTCTTCTCGGGATTGCGCCAATAGCCCTTGAACAGGTTCGGACCGCGAATCTCGAGCACCTCGTCGCGAATGCGCGCCTCCACGCCGGGAAGCGGATACCCGACCGTGCCTGGGATCCGCTCGCCGTCATAGGGATTGGAGCAGATCATCCCTGCCTCGGTCATGCCGTAGCGCTCGAGGATGCGATGGCCGGTCTTCGCCTCGAAATCGGCGAAGGTCGCTTCGCGCAGCGGCGCCGAGCCGCTGACGAACAGGCGCATGGCCGCGGCGGCCTCGCGGGTCAGGCGCGGATGGGCGGCGAGGCGGACATAGAAGGTCGGCACGCCCATCAGGATCGTCGCGCGGGTCATGTCGTCGATCACCGCCTCGGCATCGAACGCCGCGTGCCAGAGCATCGTCGAGCCGTTGAGCAGCGCCCCGTGCAGCGCCACGAACAGGCCGTGGACATGGTAGATCGGCAAAGCGTGGATCAGCACGTCGCCCTTCTGCCAGCGCCAGGCGTGCTTCAGGACGAGCGCGTTGGAGGCGAGGTTGCCGTGGCTCAGCATCGCTCCCTTCGAGCGGCCCGTCGTGCCCGACGTGTAGAGGATCGCGGCGAGATCGTCGGGGCCGCGGGCGACCGTTGCGAACTCGGTTCCCGGGGCGACCGCCACGGCAATCTCGGCGAGCGCCGCGTCGTCGATGACGAGCGCCGGCTCGGCATCCGCGACGAACCAGGCGACCTCCGCCGGCGTGTAGGCGGGGTTGAGCGGCACGTAGACGAGGCCGGCGCGCAGGCTGGCGAGATAGACCAGGGCGCCGTCGACCGACTTCTCGGCCTGAACCACGATCCGATCGCCGGGCCGCGCGCCGCGCCCGGCGAGCGCCGCCGCCCAGCCGGTGACGGCGGCGTCGAGCGCATCGTAGCGCAGCTTGACCGCGCCGTCCTCGACGAAGACCGGCGTCCCCCCAGCCTCAGCAGCGGCGGCCGCGATCAGGGCGTAGAGGTTGGCGCTGGAGCTCATTACGAGCGCTCTATAAGGCCCTCTCCCTCGACGGGGGAGATGGCCAGGTCGCCATGCCCCCCGGGCATGGCTTCGGATCACGGGGCGATCCGAACCTGGCCATTGGGTAAGGGTGAACGTCTCCACCGACACAGAGCGGGTCTCGGAGTCCACCCCTCCCGAGCCCTCCCCATCAAGGGGAGGGGGGCTAAAAGGCTAGACCGCCTGCTTCAGCGCGTCGACGAGGTCGGTCTTTTCCCAGCTGAACAGGTCGTTCGCCGGTTTGCGGCCGAAATGGCCGTAGGCGGCGGTCGGCACGTAGATCGGCTTGTTGAGGCCCAAATGGGTGCGGATGCCCTTGGGGGTGAGCCGGACCAATTCGGGCAGGATCTGCTCGAGCCTGACCGCGCTCGTGCCGCTTTGCTCGGTGCCGTGGAGGTCGACATAGAGCGACAGCGGCTCGGCGACGCCGATCGCGTAGGAGAGCTGGATCGTGCAGCGCCGCGCGAGGCCGGCGGCGACGATGTTCTTGGCGAGATAGCGGCTGACATAGGCGGCCGAGCGGTCGACCTTGGTCGGGTCCTTGCCCGAGAAGGCGCCGCCGCCGTGCGGGGCGGCGCCGCCATAGGTATCGACGATGATCTTGCGTCCGGTCAATCCGGCGTCGCCGTCCGGCCCGCCGATCTCGAACAGGCCGGTCGGGTTGACGAAGATCGCCTCGTCGTCGTTCGGCATCCAGCCCGCCGGCAACACCTCGGCGAACACGCCCTTGACATAGTCGCGCAGCTTCGCCTGGTCGTAGCCCTTGGCATGCTGGGTCGAGACCACCAGCTTGACCGCGCGCACCGGCCGGCCGTCCTCGTAAGCGAGCGTGATCTGGCTCTTGCTGTCGGGCTCGAGAAAGTCGGCGGCGCCCGCATGGCGCTCCGCGGCGAGCCGCTCGAGGATGCGGTGCGAATAATGGATCGTCGCCGGCATCAGGTCGGGCGTCTCGTCGCAGGCGAAGCCGAACATGATGCCCTGATCGCCGGCGCCCTCGTCCTTGTTGCCCGCTTCGTCGACGCCCTGGGCGATGTCGGCCGACTGGCCGTGCAGGTGGCAGGCGAAATCGGCATATTGCCAGTGGAAGCCGTGCTGCTCGTAGCCGATCTTCTTGACGATGCCGCGCGCCGCCTCCTCGATCTCGGCGATCGTCGGGGTCACCGCCTCGCGGCAGCGGACCTCGCCGGCCAGCACGATGCGATTGGTGGTGACGAGCGTCTCGCAGGCGACCCGCGCCTCGGGGTCGCGGCCGATGAACAAGTCGACGACCGCGTCGGAAATCTGGTCGGCGACCTTGTCGGGATGGCCTTCGGACACCGATTCGGACGTGAAGAGATAATTGCTGCGCATCGCTGGGGCTCGATCCTCATCGAAAGGGGAGAACAGGGATATAAAGATGTCTTTATGTGCGCGGCGCCCTAGCGGGATTTCCGCCGCACTGCAATCGCCGCCGCGGCGAGCAGCAGCGCGAAGGCGAAGGGCAGGAGATTGCCGAAGCGGGCGAACAGAGTCGGCGGCATTGGCCGCGGCAGCCGCGTCTCGATCGCCCCGGCGCTGCCGAGCGGCAGGCTGGCGCGCAGCCGTCCATCGGCGTCGATGACGGCGGAGATGCCGGTCGGCGTCGCCCGGACGATCGGCAGCCCCTCCTCGAGCGCGCGCAACCGCGCCTGCGCGAGATGCTGGGGCGGGCCCCAGGCGCCGAACCAGGCATCGTTCGAGGGGTTGAAGATCCAGTCGGGCCGGTCGTCGCGGTCGACGACTTGGCCGGAGAAGATGATCTCGTAGCAGAGCTGGAAGCCGACCCGACCGGCGCGCGGCAGCGCGATCGTCCGCGGGCCCGGCCCGGGATCGAAGTCGAGCTCGCCGGGCGCGAGCCGCGACAGGCCGATCGCGGAAAGGAGCGGCCGCATCGGCAGATATTCGCCATAGGGGACGAGGTGCGCCTTGTCGTAGCGGGCGAGGATGCGCTCGGGCGTGACCGCGAAAATCGAATTGGTGGCGCCGTTGGCGAAGATGCCGTCGGCCGACTTGATCGTGATGCCGCCGGTCAGCAGCAGCGGATGGCCGAGGATCAGCCGCCGGACGCCGCCGCGCGCCGCCATGATCTCCTCGCGCGCGCCGGGCACCCGCCGCCCGTCCTGCAGCGGCTCGGTCACCGCCGCTTCCGGCCAGATCAGGATCGCGGCGCTCTCGCCGCCGCGCGACAGCCGGCTGAGCCGCGCTTCGTTGCGCGCGGCGAAGGTCGGCGTCCATTTGTCCTGCTGGCCGATATTGGGCTGGACGATGCGGATCGCCGGGCCGGTGCCGGCGGTAGGCGTGCCGATGGCGAGGAAGGCGGCGGCCTGGGCGGCGAGCGCGGCGCCGGCGAGGGGAAGCGCGGCGCGGCGGTTCGGACCCAGAGCGGCGATCCGGATCAGGCCCGCGAACAGGATCACCATCGCCCCGAGGCCGTAGGTGCCGACGAGGGCCGCGAGGCCGGCGATCGAGCGGTCGAGGAGGGTAACCCCGATCGGGTTCCAGGCGAAGCCGGTGAACAAAGTCGCGCGCAGCCATTCGGTGACGATCCAGGCGGCGGCGAGGACCAGGGTCAGAGCGAGCGGATTGCCACGGCCCCACCGCCAGGCCAGCCCTGCCGCGACAGCGGGGTAAACGGCGAGATAGAGCGACAAGAGCACGACCGCGACCCAGCCGAGCCAGGCCGGCATCGCCGCCTGAAAGGTGAAGGCGGTCGCGATCCAATTGAGGCCGAGCGCGAACTGCCCGACCCCGAACCACCAGCCGCGCGCCAGCGCGGAGCGCAGCGAGGGCGCCTGCTCGATCAGCCAGAGCAAGCCGGCGAAGGAGACAATGGTGAGCGGCCACAAATGCAGCGGCGCGAAGCCGAGCGCCGAGACGAGGCCGGCGAGAAGGGCGAAGGCGAGCGACTTCATGCGGGGGCGGTATGGGGAGCCGATGCCGCCGCCGTCAATGGCCGCGCGCTTGCCCGGCTAGTCGCTCCGCCGGAACGGCGCCGCCACTACGTAGAGCACGGCTTGCCAGACCTGGCGCACGCGTCCCCAAGGACCGTAGGGGCCCCAGAGCTCGGGCGGCAGCACCCGGTGCCAGATCGCTTCGTAGACCCAGAACACCACCAGGCAGAGCCAGTCCCACAGGTAGATGCGCGGAAGCGCGCTGAGGCAGAGCGTGATCAGCGCGGCGTCGATCTCCTTGAGGATCGGCTCCATGTCGGCCCAACTCAACTGGAAGCTGTGCACCTTGTTGAACTCGATCGTGTAGGAGCGAACCTTCTGGTTCTTCGGATTGGAGAAATAGCGGCTGAACGCCCAATCGTCGCTCGCTCCCGACGTCGGATAGGGCGAACCCCAGCTCGGCAGCATGAACGATGGACCGACCGCATAATCAAGGCCGCGCACGCCGGCGATGGCGGCGCGCATGTCGTCGCCGGTCCAGCGATTGCGGAGATTATCGCAAAGCGAGATATATTCGCCATAACCCTGATTGTGCAGGCCGCGCTGCCCGTTGAAGGCGGGATTGGTGAAATTCTGGCTGAGCGTCGTCGCCTGATTGTCGTCGTCGCCCCATGAAACGAGAATGTCGCCGCCATAGGAATGGATATCGACGAAGCGGCGAATCCGCGGAAATTGCTCGAACAGCCAGCGCACGTTCTGAGTTTCGGGCTCGGAGAAGGCCGAGGTGCCGTGGAAGATGTTGCTGCCGGGGTCGCTCGAGGCCAGCGTCCCGCCCGCCTGCGCGCTCGGATCGAAGGCGGTCGTGAAATCCCAGAGGAAGTCGTAATTCCGGTTGACGTCGACCCCGATGCGGGCGGGATTGCCGCCGCTGCTCGCCGGGTTGCGGTTCTTGCGCCACATCGCGTTGACCGTCTGGGCATAGTTGCGCCCGTCCGGATTGATGTCGGGAAAGACGATGGTGTCGATCCGGTTGACGATCGCGCGGACCTGGCTCGCGCTGTAGACCGTGCCGCCATAAGTGAGGCCGGTGCCCAGATCATAAGCTTCGAGCAGGTCGGCCGCGAAATAGACGCAGATGTCGGGGCCGCCCATCTCCCGGGCATGGGCGCCGCTGATCAGGAGAACGGCGGGCTTGGGGCAGCGCCGGCTGAGCCCGATATGGAGGGCGTGGCTGGTGCGCTTCTCGAAGGTTGTCGCAGGGAGCGTAAGCAACCGGCAGAGGGTCGGATATTGGTTAGCAAGCGCGGTGATCGCCGATTCGATCTCGACGACGTTGAGGAAGCTCATGACCGCTCCCCCTTCGGTTCGTAGCCGCCCTTGTCGCCCAGCCCGCGCGGCGGGATGCGGCCGCCCTCGAAGCGATCGCCGCGGCCGATCTCGCGCCACAATTCGCGGCCGCGCGCGGAGGCGTTCGCGCCCCGCTCGGCGCGATAGCCCGCGCCAATCAGATCGGCGATCCGCGCCTCGCTGGCAAAGACCAATATCGTCGCGCTCCCGTCAGGGTTGCGATCGACGTGCGCATGACGACAGCCGACATCGAGATCGAATTCTCGAAGCATCTTGGCGAGCTCTTCGTCGCTGCCGGTAATACGAACTTCAAAAAGATCGGGCTCGCCGCCGTAGTCTTCGGGTTCGGCGGGTGCAGGGTGGTCGCTCATTTCTGGTTCCCCCGAGTCATTATACTTCGGGATGCAATGATAGGCGATTGAACTTATGTCATTGCCGGGCGGCTGTCCACGACAACCTCCCGATATCGCGGAAAAAGGAGCGCCGGCGTCGCGGTTGACGCTTTCCGCCGCCGGCGGCTAGGGCGCGGACCTGCCCCATCTAAGTTGCCCATGACCGACACCCGCCTCGACGTGCTTTGCATCGGCAATGCGATCGTCGACATCATCGCCGATTGCGACGACGCCTTCTTCGACGCCGAGGGTCTGACCAGGGGGATGATGCGGCTGACCGGCGTGGCCGAATTCTGCTATCTGTTTCGTCGCGACGCCGCGATTTGAGGGGGGAGGCCCGCGACCAGATGATCTTCCGCCAGCTGTTCGAGCCGGACTCCTCGACCTACACCTATCTGCTCGGCTGCCCGGAGACGGGAGCGGCGCTGCTGATCGATCCGGTGCTGGAGACGGCGGCGCGGGACCTCGACGCGGTGCGCGCGCTAGGGCTGACGCTCGCCTGGACGGTCGAGACCCATGTTCATGCCGATCATGTCACCGCGGCGGCCCGGCTGCGTTCGCTGTCGGGGTGCAGGATCGCCTTTCCGGCCGGGGAGGAGATTGCCGGCGCGGACGCCTATCTGAGCGAGCTGCAGGGGCTCGAGATCGGCGCCGTCGCGCTCCAGCCGCTGTACACCCCCGGGCATACCGACCATCATCATTGCTATCTGGCGGGCGCGCATCTGTTCACCGGCGACGCGCTGCTGATCGACGGTTGCGGGCGGACCGACTTCCAGGGCGGCTGCGCGGCGACCCTCTACCGGTCGGTCCACGACAAGATCTTCACCCTGCCCGACGAGACTTTGGTCTATCCCGCCCACGATTATCGGGGTCGCGAGGTCAGCAGCGTCGGCGACGAGCGAGCGCGCAACCAGCGGCTCGGCGGCGGCCGGACCGAACAGGAGTTCGTCGCGATCATGGCCGCGCTCGATTTGCCCTATCCGCGCAAGATCGACGTCGCCGTGCCGGCGAACCGGCTGTGCGGGGCGCTTCCCGAAACCGGGCGCGGCTAGCCGGCGTGCAGGCAAGGGTCAGGACAGCCCGCCTGGACGATCTGGCCGCGGTCGAGCGGGTGTTCGAGGCGAGCTTTGCCGCGCTGATGGCGGGCGCCTATGACCGCGTGCTCCTCGGCCGCGCCCTTCCCATGATGATCAGGGCGCAGCCGAGCCTGGTGGGCTCCGGAAATTACCATGTCGCCGAGGCCAAAGGGGAGGTCGTCGGCTGCGGCGGCTGGTCGCGCGAGAAGCCCGGCACCGCGGAGACGGAGCCGGGCGTCGGCCACATCCGGCATTTCGCGGTAAGCCGCGACTGGATCGGGCGCGGCATCGGGCGCGCGATCTATGCCCGCTGCGAAGTGCAGGCCCGCGCCCAGGGGGTCCGGGTCTTCGAATGCTATTCCAGCCTGAACGGCGAACCCTTCTACCGCGCGCTCGGCTTTTCCCGGCTGGCGGCCATCGAGGTCGAAATGGGACCGGGGGTCCTGTTTCCAAGCATCCACATGCGCCGCCCGATCCGGCCTCGGCATGGTTGACCCGCGCCGCGCGCGGCGGCTAGGGCCCGCGCTTTCCCCAGCCGGAGCGAACAATGCCTGAACCCCGCCTCGACGTGCTCGCGATCGGCAATGCGATCGTCGACATCATTGCCGACGCCGACGACGATTTCCTCGAGCGCGAGGGCCTGACCAAGGGCTCGATGCGGCTGATCGACGCCGACGAGGCGACGCGGCTCTATGCGCATATGGGCCAGGGGCGCGAGGTCAGCGGCGGATCGGCCGGCAACACCGCGGCCGGGGTCGCGGCGCTGGGCGGCAAGGCCGGGTTCGTCGGCCAGGTCGCGCCCGACCAGCTCGGCGAGTTCTACATCCACGATCTGCGCGCCGCCGGCGTCGAGTTCATCACCCCGCCGGCCGATTTCGGCGTGCCGACCGCGCGCTCGATGGTGCTGGTGACGCCCGATGGGCATAGGACGATGAACACCTTCCTCGGCGCCGCGCAGCATCTGCCGGTGGCCGCGCTCGACGAGGCGCAGATCGAGGGCGCCGCGATCCTCTATCTCGAAGGCTATCTGTGGGATCCGGAGACGCCGCGCTTCGCGATGGTCAAGGCGATCGACATCGCCCGGCGGGCGGGGCGCAAGGTCGCCTTCACCTTGTCCGACACCTTCTGCATCGACCGCCACCGCGACGGCTTCAACGGCCTGATCGACGGCGGCAAGATCGACATATTGTTCGCCAACGAGGCCGAGATCCAGGCGCTCGCGGGGGTGCCGCATTTCGAGACCGCGATGGCGAGCGTCAAGGACAAGGTGCCGCTGCTGGTCGTCACCCGCAGCGAGAAGGGCGCGATCGCGGTCGCGGGAACGGAGCGTGCCGAAGTGGGCGCCGAGCCGGTCGCGGCGGTGGTCGACACGACCGGCGCGGGCGACCTTTTCGCCGCCGGCTTCCTCGCCGGCCAGGCGCAGGGCCGCGGGCTCGCGGACAGCTTGCGGATCGGCGCGATCGCCGCGGCCGAAGTGATCTCGCACTACGGCGCCCGGCCCGAAGCCGACCTCAAGGCGCTGGTGGCGGCACGGCTGGGCTAGGCGCCGGCGGCGCAGGCGCCGGCGAAGGGATGTCGACGTCGGGCGCCGGCGGGGAGACTTCGGGCGGCGGCCGCGTCGGCTCGGCCGGCGGCGCGGGAGGTTCGGTGGCCATGATCGGCCAACGCGGGGCGGCTCAGGAAGGTCCCTTGAGCTCGAGCGTGTTGCCGGACGGATCGCGCACGTAGAAGGACAGGCCGTCGCCGTGGGCGCCGTAGCGAATCCCCTCCTCGACGATCTCGACATCGTGGCCGGCAAGGTGCGCGCGCAGCGCCGCCTCGTCCCACGGGCCGGTGGCAAGGCAGACATGGTCCATGTTGCGGCCGCCCGCCGCCGGCGGCCGCGCCCAGGCGCCCTCCTCGGAAGAAATGTCGACAAGGTCGATCAGGGCGGCGCCGGCGCGCAGCTGAAGCATGCCATATTCGGGCAAGGCGCGATCGACGGCGCAGCCGATCACCGCGCAGTAGAAGTGCCGCGCCTCGGCCATGTCGTCCACCAGCAGGACGACATGGTCGATCCCTTCAAGGGCATAGGGCGGCGGCATCGCCTAGGGCCGGACGATCGGCCGCCCCTCGGCATCGGTCGGCGCGTCCTCCGGGAATTCCGGCAGCGTCGGCACGTCGAGCGGCGGCTCGCCCTTGCCGAGCTTCGAGAAGTGCATGCCGTAGACGAAATAGAGGACGATCGCGACGGCGATATACCAGCCGAAGAAGATCAACACCCGCGTCTCTACCGAGAAGATCAGGGCGATGCAGGTGATGATGCCGAGCGCCGGCACGACCGGGTAGAGCGGCACGCGATAGCCGCGCGGGATCTCCGGGTGGGTGCGGCGGAGCCAGATCACCGTCAGCGAGACGATGGCGAAGGCCGCGAGCGTCCCGACCGAGGTCGCGTCGCCGAGGAAGTTGATGTCGAAGAAGCCGGCGGCGGTCGCGACGCCGATGCCGACGACCATCGTGTTGATCCAGGGCGTGCGGAACTTGGCGTGCACGCGCGCGAAGGCGCTCGGCAGCAGCCCGTCGCGCGCCATCGTGTAGAAGATGCGGGTCTGGCCGTACATCAGCACCAGGATGACCGAGGTCAGGCCGATGATCGCGCCGACCTTGATGGTCTTGGCAAACCATGCCCATTGCGGCCCGAACGCGTCGACCGCCACCGCGACCGGATCGGGCACATTGAGCGAGCGGTAGTCGACGATCAGCGTCAGCACGATCGAGACCAGGATGTAGATGATCGTGCAGGCGAGCAGCGAGCCGATGATGCCGAACGGCATGTCCTTTTTCGGATCCTTGGCTTCCTGCCCCGCGGTCGAGACCGCCTCGAAGCCGATATAGGCGAAGAAGACGATCGAGGCGGCGCGGATGATGCCGCTCCAGCCGAACTCGCCCTTGGCGCCGGTCGGCGCCGGGATGAACGGGTCCCAGTTGGGCGTGTAGGCCGGCAGGTTCTTGAGGATGATGAAGCCGCCAACGAGGATGAACGCGACCAGCACGGTCACCTTGATCGCGACGATCAAATTGTTGAACTTGGCGGATTCGGAGACGCCCACGATCAGCAGGATGGCGAGCGCGATGCAGACCAGGAAGGCCGGCAGGTTGAACAAATAGACGACCGGCGCGCCGTTGACGAGGACGTCGACGCCGTTCACCTGGAGATGATGCCCGGCCGGGCCGGTGAGGTTCGCCGGTATGTGGATGCCGATGTCGCCGAGCAGGCTGACCATGTAGCCCGACCAGCCGACCGCGACGACCGAGGCGGCGAGGCCATATTCGAGCAGCAGCAGCGCGCCCATCACCCAGGCGGCGAATTCGCCGATCGTTGCATAGCTGTAGGTGTAGGCCGAGCCGGACACCGGGAGGGTCGAGGAAAGCTCCGCATAGCACAGGCCGGCAAAGGCGCAGATGACTCCCGCGATCAGGTAGGAGATCAGCACGGCCGGGCCGGCGTGGAGCGCGGCGGCGTTGCCGGTGCGGACGAAGATGCCGGCGCCGATGATGCAGCCGATGCCGAGGAAGACGAGGTTCCACGGGCCCAATGAGCGCTTGAGCTCGCTGGTCGCCGTCTCTTGCTGGATCTGCTGGACGCTCTTGCGCATCATGATGCGCGCGAGAAAGCCTGGTCGTGCCTGGCTGGCCATTCGCTTCTCCCCTTAATTCCGCTGTTAGCGTGTTGCGCGGGAGCCTAGCCGCTAAATCCGCAGGGGCAAGCCTCTATTCGGCGAATGTCAGCGGGCGAGCATCGGCCCGAGGCCGCGGCCGCCGAAAATGTGGACGTGGAAGTGCGGCACTTCCTGGCCGCCCGCCGCCCCGACATTGGCGAGCAGGCGGTAGCCCGGCGCGACCAGCCCGGCCTCGCGGGCGATCGCGCCGACGGCGCGGACGAAGCCGGCGATCTCCGCCTCCGGGGCGCGCTCGGAAAAATCGTCCCACGAGACGTAGCGCCCCTTGGGGATGACGAGGATGTGGACCGGCGCCTGCGGGTTGATGTCGTGGAAGGCGAAAGCAAATTCGTCCTCGTAGACCTTCTTCGCCGGGATTTCACCGCGCAGGATCCGGGCGAAGACGTTGCCGTCGTCATAGGGCAAGGTCGCATCGATCGGCATCGCCGACTCCTTAGAACGCCTTGACCGCTTTATCCACAGCGCTACCACTCTCAGCCATGAGCGAAGAGACGCCCGACAGTCTGATTCCCTATGACGAAATCGTGCAGGAGGCGCTGCGCGCGGTCGTCGGCCGGGTGCTGGGCGAGGTCGAGGCGACCGGGCGGCTGCCCGGCGAGCATCATTTCTACATCACCTTCAAGACCGGCGCGGCCGGCGTCGACATCCCCAAGCACCTCGCCGAGAAGTTTCCGGACGAGATGACGGTGGTGATCCAGAACCGCTTCTGGGACCTCAAGGTGCGGGACGACGGCTTCGAGGTCGGCCTCTCCTTCAACCAGGCGCCGGCGAAGCTGGCGATTCCCTTCGCCGCGATCACCGGCTTCCTCGACCCGGCGGTGAACTTCGAGCTGCGCTTCCAGGCCCAGGCCGACGACATGCTGGTCGAGGAGCACGAGCGCGCCGAGAACGACCCGCCCGCGGCCGAGCCGATCGAGGACGGCTCCAACGTCGTCTCGGTGGACTTCAGCCGGAAGAAATGACGGCCCCTCGTCATTCCGGCGAAAGCTGGAATTAGGTAGGTCGCCATGCCCCCCGGGCATGGCTGCGGACTGCGGAGCAGTCCGCACCTCCCTAATCATTTACTTCTTGTTCGAGGCCCGCTTAAGGCAAAGTGAGATTCCGGCTTTCGCTGGAATGACGGGAAAGATGGAATGGCGACAGGCACGCGCATGGAAAGCGACAGCTTTGGGCCGATCGAGGTGCCCGCGGACGCCTATTGGGGCGCGCAGACCCAGCGCTCGATCGAGAATTTCCCGTTCGGCATGCGCGAGCAGATGCCGGCCGAGATCGTCCACGCTCTCGGCTTCGTCAAGCAGGCGGCGGCGCGGGTCAATGCCCGCGGCGGCGGGCTCGACGCCGAGCTTGCCGAGGCGATCCAGCAGGCGGCGGGCGAGGTCGCCGGCGGCATGCACGACGACCAGTTCCCGCTCGTCATCTGGCAGACCGGCTCGGGCACCCAGTCCAACATGAACGCCAACGAGGTGATCGCCGGCCGCGCCAACGAGATCCTGACCGGGACCCGCGGCGGCAAGTCGCCGGTCCACCCCAACGATCATGTCAACAAGAGCCAGTCGTCGAACGACAGCTTCCCGACCGCGATGCACGTCGCCGCGGCGCGCGCGGTCAATGCCCGGCTGCTGCCGGCGCTCCATCGGCTCCACCGCCAGCTGAAGGGCCAGGCCGAGACCTGGGACCATATCGTCAAGATCGGCCGCACCCATTTGCAGGACGCGACGCCGCTCACTTTGGGCCAGGAATTTTCCGGCTACGCCTGGCAGATCGAATCCGGCGTCGCCCGGGTCGAGGCGGTGCTGCCGCGTCTCCACCAGCTCGCCCAGGGCGGCACCGCGGTCGGGACCGGGCTCAACGCCCCGCCGGGGTTTGCGGAAGACTTCGCCGAGGAGATCGCCAGGCTCACCCGGCTGCCGTTCGAGACCGCGCCTAACAAGTTCGAAGCGCTCGCCGCGCACGACACCCTGGTCGAGCTGTCGGGCGCGTTGAACGTCGTCGCCGTCTCGCTCACCAAGATCGCCAACGACATTCGCCTGCTGGGCTCGGGCCCACGCTGCGGGCTGGGCGAAGTGCGGCTGCCCGAGAACGAGCCCGGCAGCTCGATCATGCCGGGCAAGGTCAACCCGACCCAGTGCGAGAGCCTGACGATGGTCGCCGCCCAGGTGATGGGCAACCACGTCGCGGTGACGATCGGCGGCCTCCAGGGCCATCTCGAGCTCAATGTGTTCAAGCCGCTGATCGGCGCCAATCTGATCCGCTCGATCAACCTGCTCAGCGACGGCATGGAGAGCTTCGCCGAGCGCTGCCTCGAAGGGATGGAGCCGGACGAGCGCCGGATCGCCGAGCTGATGAGCCAGTCGCTGATGCTGGTCACCGCGCTCGCCCCCGAGATCGGCTACGACAATGCCGCCAAGATCGCCAAATACGCCCACGAGAAAGGGCTGACGCTCAAGCAGGCGGGGCTCGAGCTCGGCCTCGTCGACGAGGCGACGTTCGACCGCGTGGTGAAGCCGGAGAAGATGCTGGGGCGGTAGCAGGTCTCAATAGACGCAGATGCTGAAATCCTCGCCGACCCAGCAGGCGCGGTCGCGGGTCGAACGGCGGGCCTCGCCCCAGCGCGAGTTGATCCCGTCGGGGGTCAGGCCGCGGACTTCGGCGACGGCGGGCCGGATCAGGGAGACGCTGATGTCGCTGATCCCACCCGGGAACCGGCCGCGCGCCGGCTGGATGTAGAAGCTGCCGCCGCCGTCAGGAAGGAATTTGCAGGGGCCGCGCCAGTCCGGCTCGCCGACGCTCGTGACGACGCAGCGCGCCGGCCGCGCGAGCGCTGGCGTCGCGGCGAGGACGGCGAGGCCGAAAGCGAGGGCGGCGAGCGCAACTCTCATTTCACATATCCTCTTCAGTTCAGGCGGAAGTTCAGCCGGACGCCGATCGAGTCCATGCCCGGGTTCTGGCGGCTCAGCAGCTGGGCGTGGCTGACGTGGACCCAGGTCGCTTCCAGCGCGATCCGGTCATCGAGCTGATAGCCGAGGCCGAGCTCGGGCTCGAACAGGACGCGCGAGCCGAGATCGGTCCTGAAGCCGTTCCTGACGCCGTGGCTCGACCGGGTGTGGACGGCGAGGCCGATGCCGGGCCGGGCAAACAGCCGGCCGCCGATCCGCCAGCTGAGGCCGGCCGCGGCGAGGTGGGTCTCGCCGCCGGTCGCGGCGGAGATGAAGACGTAAGGCGAGGGCGCGCCGATGAAGCCGAGGCCGCCGATCCGGCCGCCGCGCCAGCCGAGCTCGAGGTCGGCGCCGTCCTCGAACCCGCCCTTGGTGAGCGGCGTGTTGACGTCGTGGGCGAGCAGGCCGGCGAACAGCTCCGAGGCCTGCGCGGGCGCGGCCGGGATCAGCAGGAGCAGGAGAGGAAAAAGGCGGCGCATCAAATGGCTCCCTGCCAGGCGCGGATCGCGTCGTTGGGCGCGACCAGCATGAGGACGTTGAGGAAGAGGTTGTCGCGGATGACGATCAGGGTCAACAGTTCGAAGCCCAGAGCGAGCGCGACCGTCGCCCATATCGGCAGCCGCCGGGCGATGCCGAAGCCGACCATCATCCAGCAGACGTCGGCGACCGAGTTGATCACGCTGTCGCCGGTATAGCCCAAAGCGATCGTCGCCTCGCGGTAGCGGTCGATGATCAGCGGGCTGTTTTCGAGGATCTCCCAGGCCGCCTCGATCACCGCCGCGGCGATCAGCCGGTCGCCGGGCGGGTTCCTGCGCAGGCAAAGCCAGCCGAGCCAGTAGAAGAGGAAGCCGTGGATGATGTGGCTCGGCGTGTACCAGTCGGCGATATGCTGGCTGTTGTCGGGCCCGTGGACGGTGCTGACCCACAGCTTGACCGTGCCGCAGCTGCAGATCGGCGTTCGCCCCATCCACAGCAGGATCGCCGCCATCAGCGCGACCAGGGCGAGCGCGACGAACCAATATTTGCGCGGAATGAGCGGAGCGGCGGTCATGCGTCGAGCATTTCCGCGAGCTTCATGACGGTGCGGTAGTTGCGCCCCGTGGAGGGCGAGCCGCAGGCCTTGTCGATCAGCGCCGGGGTCAGCTTCGAGACGCCAACCCCCTCGGGGAAATGGAACCAGAGCGCGCCGCCCGCCGCCTGGACGCTCTCGCCGGCCTGGGCGCGCGCGATCAGCTTTTCGGCCGCATCCGCGTTGGGAGGCTGCTTCGAGACCAGCAGCTGGAGCCGGTTCGGCTCGTCGCGCGCCGCCTTCGCGAAAGGATTGCTCGCCGCCAGCTTCGTCCATTCGGCCGCGGTGCGGACGATCACCGGCACAACGAGGCCGAACGCCCCTTCGATGGCCCTTTCGAGCGCGGCCTCGCTCGCTCCCGGCTTGCCGTTCGCCGAGAAGACGACATTGCCGCTCTGGATATAGCTGGCGACATCCTCCCAGCCCAGCCCGGCGCAGAGCGCGCGCAGCTCGGCCATCGGCAGCTTGCGCCCGCCGACATTGACCGCCCTCAGCAACGCGACCATCCGCCCCATGTCCGCACCTTAGCCGATAAATCGCGCGCGTCTCCCCTTGACCTTGGCCATCCCGCCAAGGCAGGTGCGGCCATGGAAATCGCAAGCGCCTTCCAGCGGCGGGGCCTCCTCTACGTCCTTTCCAGCCCGTCGGGCGCGGGCAAGTCGACGATCGCCCGGATGCTGATGGAGAGCGACGACGGCGTCGCCATCTCGGTTTCCGCCACGACCAGGCCGATCCGCCCCGGCGAGCTCGACGGGCACGATTATCATTTCGTCAGCGACGACAAGTTCGACGAGATGATCGCGAACGGCGCGTTCCTCGAATGGGCGAACGTCTTCGGCTACCGCTACGGCACCCTCAAGTCCGAGGTCATGAAGGTGATCGAGGGCGGCCGCGACGTCCTCCTCGACATCGACTGGCAGGGGACCCAGCAATTGAAGCAGGTCGATCCGGACATCGTCCGCGTCTTCATCCTGCCGCCCTCGATGGACGAGCTCGAGCGCCGTTTGCGCAAGCGCGGCACCGACAGCGACGAGGTGATCCAGCGCCGGATGAACCGCGCCGCGGCCGAGATCAGCCACTGGGCCGAATATGATTACGTGCTGATCAACAACGACGCCGAGAAATGCAGCGAGCTCGTCCACAACATCTTGAAGGCCGAGCGGCTCAAGGCCACCCGCCGCGTCTTCCTCCACGATTTCGTCCGCCAGCTGATCGGGTAGGGGACAGTCACTGGCGACTGTCCCCTTTCGGCGCTAAGAAGGCCTCCTCAACGAAAAAGGGGGAGGACTCATATGGTCCGGACAATCATCGGCGGCCTCGTCGGCGGGCTGATCCTGTTCGTCGTCGGCTTCATCTTCTGGGGGTCACCGCTCGGCGAGCTACCCTTTCACCATGCGGACGATACGCGCAGCGCGGCGATCCAGCTCGCGCTCAACCAGAATCTCACCCCGACCGGGACCGGCGCCTACATCATCCCCAGCCACACCACCGCCCAAGGCTCGATCGCCTACGGGCAGGGGCCAATCGCCACCGTCTATTTCAACACGATGGGCTACCCGACCGAGGACATGTCGATGCTGCTGCCGGGGTTCATCCTCGCGCTCGTCGCGGGCCTCTTAATGTCCTTCGGCCTGGCAGCGGTCGGCGGCGGCGGACGCAGCTTTTCAAGCACGGCGCGGCTCGTCATCCTGTTCTCGCTCGGCTTCTGCGTCTGGGAATATCTGGCGACGCCGGTCTTCAACCATTTCGGCTGGCGTTACTGGATCTACGCCTTCACCGCCGAATCGGTATCGCTGATCCTCGCCGGGCTGGTGATCGCGCGCTGGTTCCTGCCGCGCGCGCAGCACGAAGCACCGGCGGTGGCCGCCCATGAGGCGCCGCCCGCGCCGGCGGAGCAAAACGAGGCGCCGGCGGCGACCGACTAGAGCAAAGCGAGGAAGCGGGCGGCGGCGGCGAAATCGCGGCGGCGATCGGCGAGCGCCGCCGCCGCGTCCGCATCCTCGCCCCATTGTTCGGCCTGCCACTGCTCGTCGAGGGCCGCCGCCGCCCAGGCCTGATCGAGCGAGAGCGTTCCTTCGGCGAGCGCGAGGGCGATGACCAGCGAGCCCGAGATCGTCACCAAAGGCGACAGGCCGGCGAGCTGGAACGGGTCGCGGGCCGCGACCGCCGCCGCCATTCGGGCTAGCGTCTCGGGCGGCTGCGGCATGTGGATGATGCCCAGCGCGATCTCGAAGACGACATCGTAACGCTGCTGCCCCCAGGCGAGGATCGGGTCCCAGAGCTCGGCCTGGCGCGCGGCCAAAGCCGCCGGACCCTCGACGCGGTAGCAGAGGAGGTCGGCTTCGCCATAAGCGGCGAGGCCGCGCGCGAACGCCGCTGCGTCGGGCGCGATCCGGTCGATGGCGGCGTTGGCAAGGCCGGTCAGCGGCATCGCCCGCGGCTCGACGACGTCGTCCTGCGCGTTCCATTCGTCGGCGATCGCTTCGGTGAGCGCAGCGGTGGGGGCCGCGAGATCGTGCCGCCCGGGCGTCTTCACCGGCCGGCCGTCGAGCAGGATCCGCCCGTCCTCGCCGACGGCCGCCGACTGGTAGAAACGCTTCACGGCTCGGGCGGCGTCCGCCACTGATGCGCCAGATATTTGGGCCCGAAGAAGCTGGCGACGAGGGCGAGGATCGCGATCGGGAAGCCGATCCACGAGCCGCCCGCGACGAAGACGTCGCTTTGCCAGAGCAGCAAGGCTAGCAGGACGACGATGGTGGCGCCGATGCGGACGAGGTTCATCAGGATGAACCGGTTGCGCCATTGGGCTTGCCGCTGTTCGGGGGTCATGCCTTTGCCTCCTCGCGCATGAGCGCCGCCATCGGTGCATTGAACGGCGCCAGCCCCGCGGCGGCCGCTGCGGCTTGGCTGGGCTTGTTCTGGCCAAGCTTGCGCGTTCCGCGCAGATCCTCGATCGTCAGCTCGTAGCCGGCGATCGCCTTCAGCATCGCTGCGAATCGGCCGGGCGCCATCTTGGCGCGGGTCCAAGGCGATTTGGGCGCGAGCCGCGCCTCGTGCGCGGCGCTGAGATCGTCGAGCAGTTGTGCCAGCTCGCTTTCGTCCAGCCGCCGCAATGGCCCCTCCGCTTCGACGGCGAGATAGTTCCAGGTCGGCACCTGGTCCGGCACGCCGTACCAGTCGGGGCTGACATAGGCGTCGGCGCCGAGGCAGGAGAGCAAGGCGCGCCGGCCCTCGAGCTTCACCCGATTGCCTCGGGCGACGTGGAAGCGGATCCGGTCGGGTGCATCGACGACGACTGGCACATGGACGACCTCCGGGCCGTCCACGCAGATCGTGCAGAAGGCGATGTCGGCGAGGAGTGCCAGCATCGCCTCCTTGTCCTGCCAGGCAAAGGCGCGGTTGGGGTGCATCAGCCGCGCCTCCGGGTGCGGCGCTCGCCCTTGCGTTCCTTGCGGCGGGCCTTGGCCGCGGCCGAGACGGCCTTGCGCTTGCCCTCCGCGGTCTCGGAGAACTTGACCTCGTCGAGCGGCAGGTCGCCGAGCGAGGGATCGAACCCCAGCGCCGCCATGCTCGCCGCGAAATGCTCCGGCAGCTCCGCGACGGCGTCGATCTGCCCGCCGTCCGGATGGTCGATGCGCAGGCGCCGGGCGTGGAGATGGAGCTTGCGGCTGATCGACCCCGTCAGGAACGCGTCCTGGCCGGCATATTTGCCATCGCCGACGATCGGATGACCGATCGCCGCCATGTGGACGCGCAACTGGTGGGTACGGCCGGTATAAGGCTGGAGCTCGACCCAGGCGGCGCGGTTGCCGGCGCGCTCGATCACCCGGTAGCGGGTCTTCGCCGGCAGGCCTTCGGCCTCGTCGACATGCATCTTTTCGCCGCCGGTGCCGGGCTGCTTGGCGAGCGGCAACTCGATCATTCCGTCCTCGATCGCGGGCACGTCCATGACCAGCGCCCAATAGACCTTGCGCGCGGTGCGGCCGGAAAAGGCCTTGGCGAAGAAGGCCGCCGCGCGCGGCGTGCGGGCGACCAGCAGCGCGCCCGACGTGTCCTTGTCGAGGCGGTGGACGAGCTTCGGGCGGGCGCCTTCCGAAAGACCGTCGAGCAATCGGTCGAGATGGTCCTTCGTCTTGGTCCCGCCCTGGGTGGCGAGGCCGGGCGGCTTGTTGAGCACGAAGGCGGCCGCATCTTCCCGAATCACCAGCGACCGGACGAACTCGACTTCGTCGTCGCTCAGCCGCGGGCGTTGCGGCGGCTGCTTCTTCGGGGCCGGCGCCTCCTCGCCCTGCGGCGGGACGCGGACGGTCTGGCCCGCCTCGATCCGGTCGCCCGGCGCGGCGCGCTTGCCGTCGAGACGGAGCTGGCCGGTCCGCGCCCAGCGCGAGATCTGGCCGAAGCTCACTTGCGGCAGGTTGCGGCGGAACCAGCGGTCGAGGCGGATGCCGTCATCTTCCTCGGTCACCCTGAGCTGCCGGACCTGATCGCTCATGCCGCCGCCCGCGCCAGCCAATAGCCGACGAACAACAGGCCGAGCGCGCCGACGACGGAGCCCATGGCATAAGCCGCGGCGATCCAGAGCCGGCCCTGCTCGAGAATCGCGAACAGATCGAAGCTGAACGCGGAGAAGGTGGTGAAGCCGCCGAGCAGGCCGACGCCGACGAACATCCACAGCGCCTGGTCGGGTGGGTTGCGCGAGAACATGTAGCCGGCGAGCGCGCCCATCAGCAGGCCGCCGGCGAGGTTGACGATCAACGTCCCCCAGGGAAAGCCCGGATCGAGCCGATGGAGCGCGATGCGGCCGACCTCATAGCGCAACGCGGCGCCGATCGCGCCGCCGAGCATGACGAGGAGGACATTGGGCATGGCGGCGGATGTAGCGACACCCGCCCGCCTTCGCCAGTGTCGCAGGCCCTACCGCCCGTTGTTGACGATCAGGGCGACGTCCGAGCCGGCGTGGGTCGGGGTGACGATCAGATAATAGGCCGCCTCGCCGTTGACGCCGCCGAGCACCTGGTCGCCGCCGCGGGCCTGCTGCTCGGCCGAGAAGCCGGCGCGCGCGGCGAGGCTGCGATAATGTTCGAGCACCCGATTGTAGGGATCGGGGGTGGTGAAGGTCACGACCCGGATATGGCAGGCGCCGCGGTCGCTGCCCGCCGCCTCGGTGACGCGGCTGCCCGGATAGGCCGGGAACTCGGCCGGCAGCCGTCCCGCCCATTGATTGCCGTAGTTGAACGGGACCCCGCAGGCGCTCAGCGTCGGGGCGTCGCCCGCGGCCGCCTCAGCCGGATATTGCGCCTGGACCGGCGTTTCCGGCGGCCGGACCGTGTTGGGGTTGGATTGCTGGACGAGGTTGGGGTCGACCAGGATCTGGTCCTCGAGCGCGCTGGTCAATGCGGGGTCGGCGCCGTTGCCGATCAGGCTGTTGTCCATCTCGGCGAGATTGTTGCCGTCGCCGCGGTTGCAGGCGGCGAGCGCGAGCAGGCCGGCAAAAGCGGCGGTGCGGCACAGCAAGGCGGCGCTTCGGGGCATAAGGACGTCCTCTCTTGCGCGGCCTTATGCCCGAAACAGACGGGCAATGGGTGACGGGATATGGTTAACGCGCGGGCTTTGTGGCCAGTGTCTCATTCCTGGACTGCCAGAAAGCGAAGGTTTCGCGCTGGACGGCGCGGATGAACCGGGCCGCTTCCGGCCCTTCCCAGGGCCCGTCATAGCCGCGCAGGCGGCCGCCGCCGGCGACCCACCAGCCCTGGCCGGGAATACGGTCGCTCTGGCGGACGACGAGCACCGCCAGCTCGGGCTCGCCGCGGGCTTCGGCGGCGCGGTCGATATCGCCGAGCATCGCGCAGAGCGCCCGCATCTTCGGCCGCGAGAAACGGTAGCCGAGATGCTCGAGCAGCTCGCCGTAGCTCAAGGCGATCCCCGCCGTCGCCGCCGCGACGAGGTGAGCGCGCACCTCCTCATGGTCGGCGAGCGGCTCAGTCACCGTCGGAGAGAAGCACCCGCCCGTCGGTGCCGCCCCCCGCGCGCGGCGCGAGGTGGATGCGGAAGCGGCCGTCGCCGCCCTTCTTCGTCCCGGAGAAAACGTAGGCGGGACCCTCGCGGGCGGCGTTGGCGACGGTGAAGTCGCCGGCGCGGGCCGGGTCCTGGTACCAGTGCGCGACGGCCTCCGGCGGGTCGGCGCTGTTGAAGCGCAGCTCGACCTCGCCGTCGCGCTGCTTGTCGTGCTCGCGGCCGCCCTCGACATGGACGCCGCTCAGCGTCGCGCCCGGATAAATGAGGCCGCTGTCGTCGTTCATGTGCATTTCGTGGCGGATGCCTTCGGGCACATTGATCTTCATCTCGACGCCCGGCGCGTTGATCGAGACCTGGCCTTCCTCGGCCTTGTTCTCGGCCGAGCCGTTGCCGCTCGGCCGGGCGTCGTTGCCGAAGCGCGCCTCGCAGGCGGTGAGCGCGAGCGCCGCGGCGGCGGGGAACAGCAGCCTGGACGCGTTCATGACCTCCTCCTTCACCCCCGCCCTAGTCTAGGTGTATGAGGCCGATAAGCCAATATCCGCCTTGAAGCCGCCGCATCCTCCGCCTAGGCGCGCCGCCATGATACAGGATCAGAGCCGGCGCGCCGGGCTCCTTTTCGGCGTCGGCGCCTATCTGCTCTGGGGCGTCCTGCCGCTCTATTTCAAGCTGCTCGCGGGGGTTACGGCAACCGAAATCGTCGCCCACCGCATCATATGGTCGCTGATCTTCCTCGCCGCGCTGGTGACTGTGTGGCGGCGCTGGCCGGCGATCCGCGCCGCTTTGGCGACGGGCCGGGTGATGATGACGCTGGTGGTGACGGCGCTGCTGATCGCCGCCAACTGGCTGATCTACATCTTCGCGGTGATCAGCGGCCACGTGCTGGCGGGCAGCCTCGGCTATTATCTCAACCCGCTCGTCAACGTGCTGCTCGGCGTCGTCCTCCTGAAGGAGCGGCTGACGCGGGGCCAGCTGGCCGCCGTGCTGCTCGCCGCGCTCGGCGTCGCCGTGCTCGCCGGCCGCGCCGGCGGCGATCTCTGGATCAGCCTCGCGCTGGCGCTCAGCTTCGGCCTTTACGGTTTCATCCGCAAGATCGCCCCGGTCGACGCGCTCGAAGGGCTGGCGATCGAGACCGCGATCCTCGCCCCGGTCTCGCTGGGCTACATCATATGGCTCCAGCAGCAGGGGCAGGGCGGCTTCGCGGCCTACGGCGCGACCACCAACGCGCTGCTCATCGTCGGCGGCGCGGTCACCGCCGTGCCGCTGCTGCTGTTCAACGCGGCGGCCAAGCGCCTGCCTTATTCGACGCTCGGCTTCCTCCAATATATCGCCCCCTCGCTCCAGTTCCTGCTCGCGGTGCTGGCCTTCGGCGAGCGGTTCACTCGTGCCCACGCGCTCTGCTTCGGCGCGATCTGGATCGCGCTGGTGATCTTTGCGTTCGAGGGATTCCGGCTGGGGCGGGCGCGCAGGCTCGCGGCCGAGGAGTGCCTGGAGCCCTGTCCCTAGGGTTTGATCTCGGGCGGGAAGTCGCTGTAGCGGCGCCGATCGCTGAGCGAGCCGTCCTGTTCCTGGAGGAAGGCCTCGCCCTTCAATTCGGCCGCGCGCTCATTGGCGACGGCCCAGGCCTCGTCGCGGCCGGCGTGGCGCGTGGTCCGGTCGGGCAGGCCCTCTTCATAGACCACCCAGCCATCGGCGTCCGCGACGGCCCAGAAATTGCGTCCGACCATGGCCCTTGAACGGGCGGCACGCGTCGAAAGTTGCTTCCAGGCGGCGATGGCGCGATGATCGGCACGGGGGAGAAGAGCATGAAGACCGATCCGCGTATCGACGCCTATATCGAGCGCCAGGCGGAGTTCGCCAGACCGATCCTCGTCCATCTGCGGGCCGTCGTCCACGAAGCCTGCCCGGACTGCGAGGAGACGCTCAAGTGGAGCTCGCCCTCTTTCATCTACAAGGGCAAGATCCTCGCCGGCTTCGCCGCCTTCAAGGCGCATGCCGTGTTCGGCTTCTGGAGCGGCAGCCAGGTGCTCGAGGCCGACCCGAAGCAGGCGAGCGCGATGGGCCAGTTCGGCCGCCTGACCTCATTGGACGAGCTGCCGTCGCGCGCCGCGCTGATCGCGCTCACCTGCAAGGCGATGAAGCTGATCGACGAAGGGGTGAAGCCGATCCGCAACAAGACGGTGAAGGCGCCGTTTTCGGTGCCGCAGGACCTGCGCGCGGCGATCGACGCCGTCCCCGCGGCCAAGGCGACGTTCGATGCCTTCCCGCCGAGCTGCCAGCGCGAATATGTCGAATGGGTGACCGAGGCAAAGCGCGACGAGACCCGCGCCAAGCGCCTCGCCCAGACCGTCGAATGGCTCGCCGAAGGCAGGCGCCGCAACTGGAAATACGAGAATTGCTGACACTTATCCCCTCCCCTTCATGGGGAGGGGTTGGGGAGGGGTGGCCTGGGTGACTCACTCCGTGCGGGCGGAGAGTCCACCCCCACCCCGACCCTCCCCCATCAAGGGGGAGGGAGCTCCAGTGCGACGGCGACTCTAGGTCGCGTTCCCGATCGCATTGGCCGTGCCCGGGTCGAGCGGGTCGGGCGGGGGCGGGGTGATCGGGCGGCATTGCGGCAGGCCCAATTGGGCGTGCTGGGCGCAGTCGCGGACCTGGACGTCGCTGTTGCCGGCGATGAACACCGACCAGTGCTTGCCGTCGTCGCAGAGCGCGACCCACATCTCCATCTCGCGATAATATTGCTGGTAGGCGCCGGCGACGACGCGGTGGCAGCGGTGGCTGGTCTGGCGGATCGCCCGCATCAGGGCGAGCCGCTGCATGATCGGCGACAGCGTCTTCAGCTGCTCGCTGTCCGGATTGGCGATCCGGATCCTGCTTTCATTCTCAGGCGCCTTGCCGCCGCCGCCGCAGCCGGCGAGCGCGAGCAGGGGAAGCAGGAGGGCGGCGGCGCTTTTCATGGATCCTCTCCTCAGGCGGGCTGCACGGCGGCGTTGGCGAAGCGCTGCCGCAGAGAAACCTTGTCGATCTTGCCGGTTCCGAGCTTGGGCAGCGGCGTCGGCTCGATCCAGACATAAGCGGGCAGCTTGAATTGGGCGATGCGCCCCGCGAGGAACGCCAGCAGCTCCTCCTTTTCGATCGACCCGTCCTCGCTGTAGACGACGGCCGCGGGCACCTCGCCGAGGCGGTCGTCGGCGACGCCGAACACCGAGGCCTCGCTGACCTTGGGATGGGAATAGATCGCCGCCTCGACCTCCTGGGCGCTGATATTCTCGCCGCCGCGGATGATGATGTCCTTCTTGCGGTCGACGATGAACAGATATTCGTCCTCGTCGAGATAGCCGATGTCGCCGGTCCTGAAATAAAGGTCGGCGGTGAAGGCGGCGCCGGTCGCCGCCTCGTGGCGCCAATAGCCGCGGATGTTGGCGGCCGAGCGGATCGCGATCTCGCCGCGCTCGCCGGGCGGCAGATGGCGGTCGCCCTCGCCGAGGATCGCGATCTCGACGATCGGCTTGTGCGGCCGGCCGGTCGAGGCCGGCTTGTCGTGATAATTGGACCAGAAATTGCCGCAGCCGACCGCGTTGGTCTCGGTCAGGCCGTAGCCGAGCGCCGGCTGGGCGCCCTTGAAGCTCGCCTCGAGCCGGGCGACGTGGGCGACCGGCCGCGGCGCGCCGCCGCCGGCGATGTCGGTGAGCGAGGAGAGGTCGTATTTGTCGCGGTCGGGATCGAGCATGAGCTCCATGCTCATCGTCGGCACGCCGACGAAATAGGTGATCTTCTCCTTCTCGATCAGCCGCAGCGCCTCGCCGGGGTCCCATTTCGGCATCAGCACCATGGTCCGGCCGATGACAAAGCTGTTCAGCAGCACCGGCACCTCGCCGGTGACGTGGAACAAGGGCACGTTGACCAGGGTCTTGGGCGGGGGAGGGGCCTCGCCCCGCCGCTCCTTGATGCCGAGCAGGACCGCGAGGCCGATCGCATAGGCGTAGACGCCGGTGGTCACCGCGCGGTGGGTCGAAACCGCGCCCTTGGCGAGGCCGGTCGAGCCCGAGGTGAACAGGATGGTCGCATCGTCCTCCGGCGCGATCTCGGGCAGCTCCGCCTCCTCGCCGCGCACGAGCAGCGGCGCGACCGCTTCGGCGAGCGGCCGCTCGACCGGCAGCGCGACCGTCGGGATCGTGCAGCCGCCCGCCGCCAGGCGCGCGGCGCGGGTCTCGTCGGCGATGATCAGCTCGGGCTCGGTGAGGCCGAGCGCGTGGCCCATCTCTCCGGCCTGCCACCAGCCGTTGATCAGGGTGGCGACACCGCCCGCCTTGAGCACCGCCATGTAGGTGAGGATCCAGGCCGGGCAGTTGCGCATCGCGATCGCGACGCGATCGCCCTTGGCGACGTTCCAGCTGCCGGCCAGCACCCTGGCGAGCTTGGTCGCCCTGGTGTCGAGCTCGGCGAAAGTGATCCGCTCCCCGCCCGCCACCACCGCCTCGACCGCGCCGTGGAGGATGGAAAAGGCGTCGAACAGGATCGGCAGCGTCGCCGGCAGGTTGGTGACGATCGCGCGGCCCTCATCGTCATGGCCGAGCTGGATGCGCCCGCCCGGGCCGGTCACCTCGGCCAGGACCTCGTCATATTGCCGATCGAGCGCGCTCGGCATGCCTTCGCGGTCTCCTCGCTTTGCCTTTTTTTCAGCCCCCTCTATGAAGACGCGAGCCCACAGGGGGAAGCCTTGATCTCTGCCTTACTGACATCGCTGGCGATAGCGGCCGACGCGACCAGCTACAACGATCTCGGCCTCGATCCGATCGCGCTCGATCTCGGCGTCTGGCACATTTTCGGCCTGACCATCCACGCCGTGCTGCGCTGGTACAGCCTCGCTTACCTCGCCGGCATCGTCATCGGCTGGTGGTACATGCTCAGGCTGCTCGGCCAGCCCGGCGCGCCGATGGCCCGGCGGCATGCGGACGACATGGTGTTCTACGCAACCCTGGGGATCATCCTCGGCGGCCGGCTCGGCTATGTCCTGTTCTACAAGCCGCTCGATTATTTCCACAATCCGGCCGAGATCATGCGCCTCTGGGACGGCGGCATGTCGTTTCACGGCGGCGTGATCGGGGTCAGCCTCGGCATCTTCTATATGGCGTGGCGGCGCAGGCTCGATTGGCTGCGCATCCACGATTATGTCGCCTGCTGCGCCCCCTTCGGCCTGTTCTTCGGCAGGCTCGCCAATTTCGTCAACGGCGAGCTCTGGGGGGCGCCGACCGCGCTGCCCTGGGCGATCCGCTTCCCGGAGGCGATCGACGGCTTCGTCCGGCTCGGCCCGCCGCGCCATCCGAGCCAGCTCTACGAGGCGATCCTCGAGGGCGTGCTGCTGTGCCTCATCCTCTGGTACATGTTCTGGAAGACCCGCGCCCGCTATCAGCCCGGCAAGCTCGTCGGCGCCTTCATCCTCGTCTACGGGATCAGCCGCTTCCTGGTCGAATTCGTGCGCGAGCCCGACGCGCACCTCGTCGCGTTCGCTGAGGCGACCCACCTCCACATGGGCCAGTGGCTGTCGCTGCCGATGATCTTCGGCGGCCTTTATCTCGTGCTCACCGCCGGCCGCCGCGCCGGGCGGGTGAAGCCCGTCCCCGATGAACCAGCCGCTGCCTGATCCTCGTCCTTCATGCGGCTCCCCGCAATGATAGGGAGGGAGGACATCGTCGATGAGCTGAAGTGGCGCATCGCAGCGGAAGGCCCGATCACCGTCGCCCACTATATGGGGGCGGCGAACCAATATTATTATGCGCACGGCGACCCGTTCGGCGCGGCCGGCGATTTCGTCACCGCGCCCGAGATCAGCCAGATGTTCGGCGAATTGATCGGCGCCTGGCTCGCCGACCTCTGGCAGCGCGCGGGGACGCCGGCGCTTGCCCATTATGTCGAGCTCGGCCCCGGCCGCGGCACGCTCGCCGCCGATGCATTGCGGGTGATGCGCGGCGCGGGGCTCGACCCGTCCGTCCACTTGGTCGAGACCAGCCGGCGCCTCCGCGCCGCGCAGGCCGAACGCGTGCCGGACGCGTGCTGGCATTACGATCTTGAGACAGTGCCCGAGGACGGGCCCCTGCTCGTCGTCGCCAACGAATTTTTCGACGCGCTCGAGATCCACCAGTTCGACGCGGCCGGGGTGGAACTGCGGGTCGACTATGACGGCGGCTTCGTCCGCCGCGGCGCGGTCGAAACAGAGCGCTCTCCCGCCGCGCGCGCCATCGCCGCCGATCTCGCCCGCCGCCTCGCGCGCCAAGGCGGCGCCGCGCTGATCGTCGATTACGGCTATGTCGGACCCGGCACCGGCGATACGCTCCAGGCGGTGTGGCGCCACACTTATGCCGAGCCGTTCAGATCGCCGGGGTTGTACGATCTCACCGCTCATGTCGATTTCGCCGCGCTGGCCGAGGCGGCCGAAGGGGTGCGCATCGTGGGACCGGTCGAACAGGGCGCCTGGCTCGAGGCGATGGGCCTCGGCCTGCGCGCCGCCGCGCTCGCCCGCGCCGCGCCCGAACGGGCGGCGGAGATCGCCGCCGCCCGCGCCCGCCTCGCCGCGCCCGAGCAGATGGGGCGTCTGTTCAAGGCGATGGCGCTGGTGGCTCCCGGCTGGCCAGAGCCGGCGGGGTTTTGAGATGATCGCCTATCGCGGCGCCACGCCCGACGACGCGCCGGCGATCGACGCGCTGTTCCGGCGGAGCTTCATCGATACGTTCGGCCACCTCTACGATCCCAGGGACCTCGCCGCCTTCCTCGCCCGCTTCACGCAGGCCGCCTGGCGCGGGGAGCTCGAAGATCCGGACTACGCCTTCCGGCTTGCCGAGGATGAGGGCACGCTGGCGGGCTTTGCCAAGATCTCCTCGGTCAAGCTCCCCGTCGAGCCGGACGCGCCCGCGGCGGAGCTTCGCCAGCTTTATGTGCTGGGGCCCTGGCACGGCGCCGGCATCGCGTCCGAGCTGATGGCCTGGGCGCTCGCCGAGGCCCGCCGCCGCGGCGCGGAAGAGCTCTATCTGTCGGTGTTCGTCGACAATCATCGCGCCGGCCGCTTCTATGCGCGCCACGGCTTCGAGGCGGTCGGGCGCTACGACTTCATGGTCGGCGATCATGCCGACGAGGACATCGTCATGCGGTTGAAGCTGTGAGCGTCGAGGTGATCCGCGCAGCCGCGCTGAGCGGCGTGCGCCACGGCTTCCTCGGCCGCAGGGGCGGGGTCTCGCAGGGTCTGTGCGCCGGCCTCAACGTCGGCCTCGGCGCGGACGACGACCGCGCCGCGATCCATGAGAATCGCCGCCGCGCCGTCGAAGCGGTCGCGCCCGGGGCGCGGCTCGTCACCGTCCACCAGGTGCACTCGCCCGACGCGGTCTACGCGGCCGCCCCCTGGCCCGACGACGCGCGCCCCCAGGCCGATGCGCTGGTGACCGACCGGCCCGGCCTGGCCCTCGGCATCCTCACCGCCGATTGCACGCCGGTGCTGCTCGCCGATTGCGAGGCCGGGGTGATCGGTGCCGCCCATGCCGGCTGGAAGGGCGCGTTCGGCGGCGTGATCGAATCGGTGCTGGCGCTGATGGAGCAATATGGCGCCGACCGCGCCCGCATCGCCGCCGCGCTGGGCCCGGTGATTGCCCGCAGGAGCTACGAGGTCGACGACGGCTTCCTGCGCCGCTTCGCCGAGGCCGAGCCGGAGAACGAACGCTTCTTCACGCCGGGCCGCGAAGGCCGCCACCAGTTCGACCTCGAAGCCTATGTCCTCGCCCGCCTCGCCGCCGCCGGCGTCACCCGCGCCGAGGCGCTCGGCCTCGACACCTATGCCGACCCCGACCGCTTCTTCAGCTACCGCCGCGCCACCCACAAGGGCGAGCCGACCTACGGCCGCCAGCTCTCGCTGATCGCGCTGCCGGGCTGATCCGCTACGGCATCGTCCGGACCTGGTCGAGCATCGCCTTGGCCACCGAGCCCATGACCTTGACCCGGTTGGCCGCGGCGCCGGGCCCCGAGATCAGCACCTTCTCGACCTGCTGGTTGCTGATGAATTCGAGCTCGTAATAGGCGGCGAGGCACTTGTTCGGGCGGCCGGCATTGTCCCGCGCCACGCCGCTGAGGGTACCGAGCCTGCGCGGCTGGGAATCGGTGTCGGGCTTGACCCCGCGGTCCTTGGAGGTCGGATCGACCGCCTTGAGGCCGGCCATCAGCGCCGCCTGCATCTTGGTCGCGAAGGCCTTGTCGACTGCCTCGTTGGGGTTGCCATTGCCCCTGGTGGCGAAAAAGGTCTCCGCCCCTCGTACCGACGCGTCGTCGAGGCCATTGAAGTGCAGGCTCAGGAACAGCTTGGCATTCTTGGTCTTCGCCAGCTTCGCGCGGTCGGCGATGCCGACATTGACGTCGGTCGTCCTGGTCAGGAACACGTCGACCGTGTCGCCGCTCGCGCTCGCCTGCCTCTCGAGCTCCGCCTTCAGGATCTTGCAAAAGTCCAGCGCGAGATTCTTCTCGAGAACGCCGCTGACGCTTTTCGCGTTGTTGGGAGAGCTGCCTCCCACAATCGTTGTCCCGCCATGCCCTGGATCGAGCACGATTGCCCCGAGATTCGCCATGCAATTTCTCCCTTGATTCGGACCGGCCGGCCCGTTCGCTCCGGCATATATGAGAATAGCCCGGCGCGCGCGCGTGACCGCCGTCACGCCGGCGCAGGATTGATCTGGAAGCAGGCGGGGCGGATCGGCTAGGGAGCCTCCGCATCAGGAGACTTTCCATGGAAGACGAATCCGACCTCACCGGCGCCACCCCGCGCCGCCGTCCCAAGCCGGACGTGCTGGAGATCGGCGGGCGGCGGCTGAAGCCGTCGACATTGATGATGGGCCACGGCTACGACCCGGCCTTGTCGGAAGGCTCGCTGAAGCCGCCCATCTTCCTCACCTCGACCTTCGTGTTCGAAAATGCCGCGGCCGGGAAGCGCCACTTCGAGGGCGTCACCGGCAAGCGGCCGGGAGGCGCCGAGGGGCTGATCTATTCGCGCTTCAACGGTCCCAATCAGGAGATCCTCGAGGACCGTCTGGGCCTGTGGGAGGATGCCGAGGACGCCCTCTCCTTCTCCTCGGGCATGTCGGCGATCACCACCTTGCTGCTCGCCTTCGTCCAGCCCGGCGACGTCGTCGTCCATTCCGGCCCGCTCTACGCCGCGACCGAGACGCTGATCGCCCGCATCCTCGGCCGGTTCGGCGTCAAATGGCTCGATTTCCCCGCCGGCGCGACCGGCGACGAGATCGCCGAGGTGATCGAACAAGCCAAGGCGATGGGCCGGGTGCCGCTCATCTATCTCGAAAGCCCGGCCAACCCGACCAACGCCCTGGTCGATGTGCAAGCGGTCGCGGCCGCGCGCGACGCGGCCTTTCCCGCCGACGCGCGGCCGCCGATCGCGATCGACAATACGTTCCTGGGCCCGCTCTGGCACCATCCGTTGCGCCACGGCGCCGATCTTTCGGTCTACAGCCTCACCAAATATGCCGGCGGCCATAGCGACCTCGTCGCCGGCGGCATCACCGGTGCGAAGGACCTGATCAACACCATCCGGATGCTCCGCAACACGATCGGCACGATCACCGATCCCAACACCGCCTGGATGCTGCTCCGCAGCCTCGAGACGCTGGAACTCCGCATGACCCGCGCCGGCGAGAATGCGGACAAGGTCTGCCGCTTCCTCAAGGATCATCCCAAGGTCGAAAGCGTCGGCTATCTCGGCTTCCTCGAGGAAGCGGGCGATGCGCGCCAGGCCGACATCTACCGGCGCCACTGCACCGGTGCCGGCTCCACCTTCTCGCTCTACCTCAAGGGCGGCGAGCGGGAAGCCTTCGCTTTCCTGGACGCGCTCAAGATCGCCCATCTCGCGGTCAGCCTCGGCGGCACCGAGACCCTGGCCAGCGCCCCGGCGGCGATGACCCACCTCTCGGTCCCGCCCGAGCGCAAGCAGGCCTTGGGCATCACCGACAATCTGGTGCGCGTCTCGATCGGGGTGGAGGATCCCGACGATCTGATCGCCGATTTCGACCAGGCGCTCGGAGCGGTTTAGCTTGAGGGAACGGAGACGCGAATCGCCGGGTTTGCCACCCAGCTAACGTGCCGGGAAGAGCATCACCTGAGCCCTCTGTTCTCGCGTTGGCGGGGCATTTCCAACTCTTGCGCCTCGCGGGATACGGGGAAGGGGGCGATAAACGCGCAAGCTGATTGAGAACGGGGGCTGCCCCGCCCCAAGCCGAGCAAGGAACATGTAGTTGCCGGGCGTCTGTTCGATCGGCTCCGTCTCCGGCACGTTTTGCGCTGAGAGGAACCCACATTGTCTCTCTGCGCAGGTGGCATAATCCACGCCGAATTCACTGGTTTGCAGGGCTCGCACGGGTTGTCCGTTTTCATCGGCGACCGCTACGGTTACTCGAATGAACTGCCGATTTTCGGTCGATGAATCGCGGAATGCATATGATCCCGAAACGTGCCAGCTTTCGGCGAAGACAGGTGCGCTCCAACACAAAACGATGGATGCTATCGATACTGGAATACGCATAATGCCCCCTGATTAGCGGCTGGCCTGAGGCCGGGATAGGAGTGTGAGCCAGCAAGATCTTAGCAAATTTCTTGGCGCGGAGCTATCTCTCCAAGCGCGCCATCAACCGTCCCGCGGGGAGCTTCAGATCGGCGCTGGCATGCGTGTAAAATAGCGCGTTGGACCTAGGCTCGCCGCCGGTCGCGCCAGTCGAGCACCTGCCAGCCCTCGTCCTCGGCCAGCTTCACCAGCCGGGCGTGGGCGTTGGTGGCGAAGGCTTCGTCGGACCAGTGGTGGACGGGCGCATCGGAGATGTGGTCGGAATAGAAGCGGATGTGGACCGCCTCGCGCTCCAGGCCCTGATGCTGCAGCCAGGCTTCGATCATGTCGAGCTTGCCGAGGCCGTAGCAATTGACGCCGTCGATGCGCGCCACGGTGCGGCCGTGCGCATCATATTCGACGTCGGTGGCGATGACGTCGTCGAAGCCGAGCCGCCGCGCGATTGCCGCGGCGTAAAGCCGGTAGGAGGCGGTCGCCAGCACCAGCCGCCGCCCCGCCGCCTTGTCCTCGGCGAGGCGGGCGCGGGCGCCGGCCATGATGTTGGTTTTCACTTGCCGGTCGGCGAAGTCCTGGACGACGCGCTCCAGCCGCTCCGGCGCCACCCGGCCGATCAGGAGCCGGAAGTTCAGCTCCTTCAATCGCCCGCGGTCGATCAGCCCAGCGAGATAGGCGAGCGTGGTCCCGATCACCAGCGGCGCCAGCACCGCCCGCCATGGCGCCAGCCGCGTCACCGCCCGCCACATGAACGCGGCGTAGGTCGGCCGGCGGGTGATCGTCCGGTCCATGTCGTAAATGGCGAGCGCGGCCCTCATGGAACTTGTCGAGCCATCAAGCGATTTCGAGCCGGGCCGAAGGCGCGGCGACTCGGAAATCGCGACAGCAAGGGAAAATCGAGGGCATGGTTCGAGTCAGCGAGGCGGACCATGCCCTCTAAACGTAGCGACTGTCTATCCGGCTCCTTGCCGCCCGGCAGGAATTGACGCATTCCCCTGACATGAGCGTGACGACGGACCTCAGCAGCAACCTCGAGGACGGCACTTGCGTCCTTCGCCTCAGTGGCGCGCTGACGCTGCTCCGCGTGCGCAAGCTCAGCGAGCAGCTCGAAGAGATCGAGGCGGACCGGCTGAAAGTCGATCTTTCCGGCGTCGAACGGATGGATACGGTCGGCGCCTGGCTGATCCACAAGCTCGAGCGCGACCGCGGCGCCAAGATCGTTGGCGCGACCGAGGAGCAGCAGCTCCTGATCGACCATGTCGCGCGCGCCGACATGCCGGTGAAGATCAAGCGCGATTATGAATCGCCGCTGCGCGTGCTCATCGCCGAGGCGGGGGAAGCGGTCATCACGACGGGACGCACGCTCTACGGCCTGCTCGGCTTTTTCGGCGCGCTGATCATCTCGATCTCGAACATCGTCCGCCATCCCCGCCGCTTCCGCTTCAACGCGGTCACCCAGCAGTTCGAGGTGGTCGGGGTCCACGCGCTCGCCATCATCGGCCTGATGAGCTTCCTCGTCGGCATCGTCATCGCCCAGCAGGGCGCGGTCCAGCTGCGCCAGTTCGGCGCCGAAATCTACACGATCAACCTGATCGGCCGCTCCTCGGTCAAGGAATTGGGCGTGCTGATGACCGCGATCATGGTCGCCGGCCGCTCGGGCTCGGCCTTCGCCGCGCAGATCGGCTCGATGAAATTGTCCGAGGAAGTGGACGCGATGCGCACGATCGGCGTCTCGCCGATGGAGGCGCTGGTCTTCCCGCGCGTCCTCGCCACCGTGCTGCTGATGCCGTTGCTCGGCTTCTACGCGGCGGTGCTGTCGATCATCGGCGGCCTCATCTTCTGCTGGATCTCGCTCGGCATCCCGCCGGTCACCTTCATCCAGCGCATCCGCGAGGTCGTGCCGATGACCGACCTGTGGCAGACGCTGATCAAGGCGCCGGTTTTCGGGCTGATCATCGCCATGGCCGGCTGCTTCCAGGGGCTCCAGGTCCAGGGCAATGCCGAGGAAGTCGGCCTCAGGACCACCACCGCGGTGGTCCAGGGCATCTTCCTGGTCATCGTCCTCGACGCCTTCTTCGCCGTTTTCTTCACCGAGATCGGCTGGCTGTGAGCAAGAAAACCGTCATCACCGTCAAAGGCCTCAAGAACAGCTTCGGCGAGCAGCTCGTCCATGACGGCGTCGACCTCGACGTGAAGCGCGGCGAGATTTTCGGCGTCGTCGGCGGCTCGGGCACCGGCAAGTCGGTGCTGATGCGCTCGATCATCGGTCTCCAGACCCCCGACGAGGGCGAGATCGAGGTGTTCGGCGAGCCGATGATCGGCCGCGACGAGGAGGAGGCCAAGCATGTCCGCCGCCGCTGGGGAGTCCTGTTCCAGGGCGGCGCCTTGTTCTCGACGCTGACCGTCGCCGAGAACATCCAGGTGCCGATCAAGGAATTCTATCCGGGTCTCGACCAGGACCTGCTCGACGAGATCGCCGCCTACAAGACGGCAATGAGCGGCCTGAGCGGCGAGGCCGGCGCCAAATATCCGTCCGAGCTTTCCGGCGGCATGCGCAAGCGCGCCGGCATCTCGCGCGCGCTCGCGCTCGATCCCGAATTGCTGTTCCTCGACGAACCGACCGCCGGGCTCGACCCGATCGGCGCCGCCGCCTTCGATCAGCTCATCCTCGAATTGCGGGATGCGCTCGGCCTCACCGTGTTCCTGATCACCCACGATCTGGACACCCTCTACGCGATCTGCGACCGCATCGCCGTGCTCGCCGACAAGAAGGTGGTGGCGATCGGAACGATTCCGGAATTACTGGCTTTGGACCACGAATGGATTCAGGAATATTTCCGGGGACCGCGGGGCCGGGCCGCCGCCGAACGCGTCGGACGCGAGATTGAAGGGGCTCAAGCCTGATGGAGACTCGCTCGAATCAAATCCTCGTCGGCAGCATCACGCTGGGGCTGCTCGCCGCTTTGGTCATTTTCATCGTCTGGCTGAGCCAGATCTCGGGCGGCGGCGAGAAAACCTACGATGTCTTCTTCCAGCAGTCGGTCGAGGGCCTCGCGAAGGGGTCCGCGGTGACCTTCCGGGGCGTGCCGGTCGGCCAGATCCAGTCGATCAACCTCGAGCCGCAAAGCCCGCAATTCATCCGCGTCCGCATCACCGTCAACGAAGACACGCCGGTGCTCGAAGGCTCGACCGCGACGATTCGCGGCGTCGGCTTCACCGGCGTCTCCGCGATCCAGATCGATCCGCCCGAAAATGCGGCGCCGGGCCAGCCGCGCCGCGCGCGCCGCGAGATACGCTGCCCCGATGACAACCCGCAGGCCGAATGTCCCTATGGCGTGCCGGTCATCCCGACCAAGCCGGGCGCATTGGGGCAGCTGCTCAACACCGCGCCGGAGCTGCTCGAACGCGTCTCGACCCTGACCGAGCGGCTCACCGAGCTGCTTTCGGACCGCAACCAGGAATCGATCGCCGGCATCCTCGACCATCTCGAGGAGGTCAGCCGCTCGCTCGCCGAGCGCTCGCCCGAGATCGCCGCGACCCTGGCCGAGGCGCGGGTGGCGATCCGCCAGGCCGGCGACGCCGCCGACCGGATCGGCCAGCTCGCCGGCACCACCTCCGCCATGCTCGACCGCGACGGCCGGCCGCTGATCACCGATCTCCGGCGCACGCTGCGCAACGCCGACCAGAGCATGACCCAGCTCCAGGCGGCGATCGGCGACGCCCGGCCGGGCATCCAGGCCTTCACCAACCAGACCCTGCCCGAGGTCGGCCAGCTGATGCGCGACCTGCGCGCGACCTCCGAATCGCTGCGCGACATCACCGACCGGATGAACCAGCGCGGCGTCGGCGGGATCATCGGCGGCCAGCAGCTGCCCGACTATCACGGCGGAAGAAGGAATTGATCGATATGCGCGTGAAGCTGACCGCCGCCGCCCTGTCGCTGCTCAGCCTGTCGGCCTGCTTCGGCGGCGGCGCGCCCGACCAGCTCTTGACGCTGACGCCCGCCGCGTCGCGGCCGGTCGCGCAGCCGCGCACCGCCGGCCAGGGCGAGGCGGTCACGGTCGTCGCCCCGAGCGTGCCGCAGGCGCTGAGGACCAATCGGGTGCCGGTCTATGTCAGCGACACCGTCGTCCAGTACCTCAAGGACGCGGTCTGGGTGGAGAATCCGGGGCCGTTGTTCGGCCGCCTGCTCGGCGAGACGATCGCGGCGCGGACCGGCCGGGTGGTGCTCGATCCGAGTCAGTACAGCCATGATCCGGGCACCCGCCTCACCGGCCAGCTGCTGCGCTTCGGCCTCGATCCGAACCGGATGGAGGTGGTCGTGGTCTACGAGGCGGTGATCGCGCGCGGCGCGTCGGGCGGCGTCTCGAACAATCGCTTCGAAGCGCGGGTCGCGGTCCCCTCGGACGCGCCCGCCGCCGTCGCCCCGGCGCTCAACCAGGCCGCCAACCAGGTCGCCGACCAGGTCGCCGCCTGGCTCGGATCCTAGCGGCGCGGGCCCAGCCGCCAGATCGAATTCGAGCCGTCGGAACTCGCTGTGGCGAGCATGCGGCCATCCGGGCTGAAGGCGAGCGCCATCACGTCGTCGCTATGCTCGAGCACCGCCTGCAGCGCCCCGCCCTGCACCTGCCAGAGCCGGACCGCGGGCCCCTTGGCGCCGGCGCCGGTCAGCTGGTGCCAAAAGGTGCCGATCGCGCTCCGCGCGCGGCCGCCGCTCGCCAGCCAGCGCCCGTCCGGGCTGAAGGCGACCGCGTAGACGTGCTCCGAGCCGCCGGTCAGCGCCGCCAGTTGCGCGCCGTCGGCCACCCGCCAGAGCCGGACGGTCGAATCGTCGCCGCCGCTGGCGAGCAGCCGCCCGTCGGGCGAGAAAGCGACGGTGACCGCCGCCTGGTCGTGGCCGGCGAGGCGCCGCACCAGCCGGCCCGTCGCGGCGTCCCAGAGGCGCACCGAATGGTCGAAGCTGCCGCTCGCCAGCAGCCGGGAGTCGGGGCTGAAGCGGACCGCCCAGACGTTGAGCTCGTGGCCGGCAAGCCTGTGCAGCAAGACGCCGTCCGCCGCCCGCCAGACGCGGATCAGCTTGTCTTCGCCTGCGGTGGCGATCCGAGTCCCGTCCGGCGACCAGGCGACGGTCCAGATCGTCCCGCCGGAGCCCCGCAGGGCGCGCACCGGCCGTTGGTCGGCGATGCGCCAGACCCGCGCCGCGCGGTCGTAGCCGCCGCTGACCAGCATCGCCCCGTCCGGCGACATGGCGAGCGCGGACACCCCGCCGGGATGGACGATCGTGCGCCACACCCGATCGGTCGCCGCGTCGATCAGCACGATCCGGCCGTCCACGCCGGCCGCGGCGAGCAGCCGTCCGTCCGGGGTGAACGCCACTTCGCGCGCTTCGCCCTGGTGATGGGTGAAGCGGGCGGCGAGGCGGGCTTCGATCTCGGCGCCGTCCGCCGGGATCGCGCCGGGCGGCGTGCCGCCGCAGCCGGCGAGCATGAGCAAGGCGGCCGCGAGCGCCGCGCGCAGGATCATGCCAGACTCTTCGAGACCTGCTCGAACACGTCCTTTGAAAGGGCCGGCGCGGCGAGGATGCGCTCGAGCTCGGCGCGCATCAGCCGGGCGCGGTCCTCGCCGAAGCGGCGCCAGCGGCCGAGCGGCGGGACCAGCTTGGCGGCGTTCTGCGGATTGAGCTTGTCGACCGCGAGGATCGAATTGGCGAGGAAGCGGTAGCCCTCGCCGCTGCTGTCGTGGAGCGCGCGCTGGTTCGCGCCGAACGCGCCGATCAGCGCGCGCAGCCGATTCGGGTTGACCAGGCTGAAATCGGGATGGCGAAGCAGCATCTGGACGGAGTGGAGGGTGTCGTCGCGGCTCGACAGCGCCTGCGCCGTGAACCATTTGTCGATCACCAGCGCGTCGCCCTTGTAGCGCTCGTAGAAGGCGGCGAGCGCGGTCTCACGCTCCGACGCGTCGCTGTTGGCGAGGATGCCCAGGGCGCCTTGCTGGTCGGTCATGTTGTCGGCCTGCTCGAACTGCCTGAGCGCGAGCTTCGGCGCGTCCGCGGCGCCCGACGCCATCAGGAAGCCCAGGGCCACCGTCCGCAACCGCCGCGCGCCCTTGGCGGCCGGCGACAATTCGAAGCGGTTGGCCGCGGTCGCGGCATAGGCCGCCCGCCATTGCGGCTCGAGGTCGCGCCCAAGCCGCTCGCGCAGCCGCTCGCGGGCGACGTGGATCGCGTCGGGATCGACGATCTTCATCTGGTCGCCGATGAAGCTTTCGGTCGGCACCAGCACCGCCTCGGCGACGAAGGCGGGGTCGAGCGCGGGATCGGTCAGCGTCCCCCGGACCGCCTCGACCACAGGGGCGTGATCCCCGGCGCCGGTCGCGATCGCGGCCAGCAGGGTGTCGAGCATCAATTGCTGCATCGCCTCGTAGCGGGCGAAGGGGTCGTCGTCATGGGCGGAGAGGAAAGCGAGGTCCTCCGGCCCGCGGTCGGTCTCGACGACGATCGGCGCCGAGAAGCTGCGGTTGATCGAGAGGACCAGCCGCTCGCCGACGCCCTCGAAAACCAACTCCTTGACGGCTTCGTCGAGCAGCACCAGCCGGTCTTCCTTCTTGGCCCCGCTCCCGGCCCCGAACAGAGCGAGCTTCAGGGGAATCGGGACCGGCCGCTTGGCCGGCTGGCCCGGCGTCGGTGGCGTGCTCTGCTCGAGCCGGACCCGCGCCGTTCCCCCCACGCTCGCCACGCTCGCCTTGACCCGCGGCGTTCCGGCCTGGCTGTACCAGGTCCGAAAATGCGAGAGGTCGACGCCGCTCGCATCCTCCATCGCCGCGACGAAATCCTCGCAGGTCACTGCCTGGCCGTCGTGGCGCTCGAAATAGAGATCGGCGCCGGCGCGGAACTTCTCCGCGCCGAGCAGAGTGTTCATCATTCGGATCACCTCGGCGCCCTTGGTGTAGATCGTCGCGGTGTAGAAGTTCGAGATCTCGATATAGGAATCGGGCCGCACCGGATGGGCGAGCGGCCCGGCATCTTCGGGGAATTGGGCGGCGCGCAGGGCGCGCACGTCCTCGATCCTCTTGACCGGGGGCGAGCCCATGTCGGCCGAGAAGCTCTGGTCGCGGAAGACGGTGAAACCCTCCTTCAGCGACAGCTGAAACCAGTCGCGGCAGGTAACGCGGTCGCCCGACCAATTGTGGAAATATTCGTGCGCCACGACCGCCGCGACCGCGTCGTAATCCATGTCGGTCGCGGTTTCGGGATCGACCAGGATGTAGCGCGAGTTGAAGATGTTGAGACCCTTGTTCTCCATCGCCCCGAAGTTGAAATCGGCGACGGCGACGATGTTGAACGTGTCGAGGTCGTATTCGCGGCCGTAGACCTCCTCGTCCCACTTCATCGCCGCCTTCAGCGACGCCATCGCATGACCGGTGCGCGGCAGGTCCGGCGCGCGCACCCAGATGCCGAGCTGGACCTCGCGGCCGGAGCGGGTGACGAAGCTGTCGCGGTTGGCGGCGAGATCGCCCGCGACCAAAGCGAACAGATAGCAGGGCTTGGGGAAGGGATCGTGCCACTCGGCCCAGTGCCGCCCGCCCGGCAGCTCGCCTGCGCCCTCGCGATTGCCGTTGGAGAGCAGCTGGGGGTAGCGCGCCTTGTCGGCGGTCATCTTCACCCGATAGCGCGACAGCACGTCCGGCCGGTCGGGGAAGAAAGTGATCCGGCGGAACCCTTCCGCCTCGCACTGGGTGCACAGGATGCCGCCGGATTCGTAAAGGCCCATCAGCTTGGTGTTGGCGCGCGGATTTAGCTCGGTGACGATCTCGACCGTCGCGGAATCGCCGGCAAGGTCGAGGACGAGGTCGCCCTCCTCCATCGACCAGTTCGCGGCGGCGCCGTCGGCGATCACCGAAACCGGCGTCAGGCCGTCGCCGTCGAGCCTGAGCGGCTCACGATGCGTCCCGTTACGCACGACCTTGAGGGTCGCGCGCACGATCGTCCGCTCCGGGGCCAGGTCGAAGTCGAGGCTGATCTCGGGCGCCAGCCATTCGGCCGGGCGATAATCCTCGCGGCGGATCGCGGCCGGGGCGGCGACGGCATTCTGGGCGTCTAGCATCGGGCGCCTTTAGGCGCGGGGCGGTGGCCGCGCAATGCGCGGTAACCAAATCGCGTCTCGCTGGCGACCTCGGGAGAAGTCGCTGACCACGCTACCGGGGCCTATGTCAGCGCGGGAATGTGCTAGCCGCTTGATCAGGCCTCAAGGGCTGATTCAAGCTGTTCGGCAAACAATCGATCGATCAATCCCACCATCGGAGCGAGATCGGGCTCCTCGGTGGCTTGAAATGCAGCGTCGGCAGCTCTCAATGCCAACTGATACTCGTCGTCGTTCTCTTTGATCAATTCGAGGACCGTTCGCTCGCCTGGCAACACATAACCAGCCCTCATCGAAAGGCAGGCATAACAGAACCCACGAGCCGATCTTCCATTGCCATTCTTGAAAGGATGAACCCAATTGATGAACCAGAGCGTGAATGCCGCTGTTTCAACCGGAGTGTAGTTCCCCCAGCGCTCACCCAGCTGGGCAAAGAATCGTTCAAGGTGCCCTTGGATTTCATCGACCGCGGGCGGATTGTATACGATCTCGCCATTTTCCAACTCTAGATACACCGGGCCGGTGCGATATTCTCCCGGCTTTTCGAGGAGTAGAAATGTTCCCGTCCGATGTAGCTCTTTGAGAGCATTCTGACTCAAGTGGCGATCGCATCCATGCTCGGGAGATGGATAATGATGAAGCGAGAAATGGACCATTGCTTCGATCTGATTCAGCGCGCTCAGCTGGTTGAGCACCTCAATCTCGTGGGCGGCAGAGCCTTTGATGAGGTCCCAGTTCGTGTCCTTCATGGTTCGCCCCCTGACAAAAAGCCCGGCATAAAGCCGGGCCTTTTGATCAACGAAGGCGCCTCGATAACACTACTGAGTACTGCCTTCAATCTCCCCTACCAACGTCTCCACCTTCTCCCGAGTCAGCGAAGATTTATGGCTGCTCAGTCCTGTCACAAGGCTCACACGTTGCGCTCGCTTCTCTGAGGCTGACATCTTAAGATTCCGCGTTCGTGCTATCAAGTCGTTCAACCGAGCCGATTGAGACATTGCAAGTTCCTTCCCCTCATCACCGGCGATCATCTATCCAAAATCAGTGAATCATCTGCAAAAGACCGCCTCCCAACATTTGCCGAGTCGCCGAGAGTCGGGCGTAGCACGCCGAATCCCGCACGGGAATCCCTCACGCACACGCTCGACGCGCATCCGGTAGAAACGATCCGCCGCTTGGCACAGCGGAGCTTCATCCCAACGATTTTGGATAATCATATGTAGAACATAGCAGGAACAACGTCAAGCGCCTTTTAGAAATCCTAGCTTCGAATTCAAGAAAGCTAATTGATCCTCGTCACCTGCACGCTCTGCGCGTGCATCTGGCCGCGGCCGAAGATGGTCATGAAGGCGATGTCGGTGGCGTCGCGGCCGAGGCAGATGCGGGCGAGGCCGTCGAGCGGCGCGAGGCCGGTCGCATCCACCAAATGCCAGGCGCCGTCCAGCCAGACCTCGACCACAGCGTGGAAGTCCGGCAGCTTCAGCCCCCAGGCGTAAGCCGAGACCAGGCGAGCGGGGATGCCGGCGGCGCGGGCGAAGCTCGCCATCAGATGCGCATAGTCGCGGCAGACGCCCTGGCGTGAGACGAAGGCGTCGACCGCGGTCGTCGTCGCGTCGCTCGAGCCGATGACATAATCGACCTCGCGCCCGATCCACTCGGCCATCGCCAGCGCCTTCGCGCCGGCCTCGACACCGCCGAACGTCCGCTCGACGAACGCCTCGAACCGGTCGGACTCGCAATAGCGGCTCGGCCAGAGATAGGGCACGACCTCGGCCGGCAGCGCGCGCGGCGGGACGATCGGCAGCGCCCCGATCGCCGGCGCGGGGCGATCGACGTCGACGGTCGCGCGGTAGCTGACCCGGCAATGGCCATCGGCCCGCAGCCAGGTGCGCCGGCCGGTATTGTCCTCGCCGGGGATCGGGCGCAGCGGCCCAGAGCCGGCGACGGTCAGCAAATCCTCGATCAGGACCTGGTCGACAAGCTGGGCGACCTCGACGGCGAGCAACACGTCGGTCGCTTCCGGGAAATGATAGTCGAGATCGACCTCGATGTTCAGCCGCATGCCGTCCGCTCTCGTGCTCCTGGGACGGTCAACGCGCGAAGGTCCGGACGGTGCCGGAACGACCCTATTGGCTGGTCAGCTCGGAGATGTTGAGCTGGGCCGGCTGCAGGCTGGCATTGGCGTACGTGCCGATCCAGATGTCGTACTGGCCGCTCGCCGGCGCGTTGAAGCGGACCATCGGATTGAGCCCCTTGTCGCCGCCGTCGTCGTCGCAATACCAGCTGCCGTCCGGGCCGTTGACGACCAAGGTGGTGTCGGCGTCCGCCGCGACCGAGATGATCAGCGGCAGCGAGCCGGCGGTGTAGTTGAGCCGCACGTCGGGAGCGTTGGAAATGAAGCCCTGGCAGGACTGGCTGATCGTCGCGGCGTTGATCTCGCCGCCCGAACGGACCGCGACCACTTGCGGGTCCGGGGTGAAGCCCGAGGCGAGGTTGAGCGTCCCGAAATTGGGGTCGGCATTGTAGTCCTGCGCCGCGGCGGGCGCGGCGGCGAAGCAGGCGGCGACGATCAATGCGCGGGCGAGACTCATTGGCAAGCTCCTTCCTTTCGGAGGCATAACGATTCCGCTCCGCCTGTCCAGCGGGCTACTCCACGAGGGGCGCCGGCCCCGGGCGGGGGGCGCTCAGCGCGACGACCAGCCCGGCGATGACCAGCACGCCGCCGGCGACCGCCAGCGCCGACCAGCGATAATTTTCGAGGGCGGTCGAGATCGCCATCGCCATGATCGGGATCAGCACGCTCGAATAAGCGGCCTTGGCCGGGCCGACCGCGCGGATGATCCGGTAATAGAGCCAGAAGGCGAGCGCCGAGGCGACCAGGCTCAGATAGATGAGGCCGAGCCAGTAGGTCGGGCGAAGGTCGAAGACCGGCGGGCCGACGAAGGCAAGAGCGAACAGTGCATCGGCCGAAGCGCCATAGAGCATCGCCCAGCCGAGCATGGTTGCGATCGGGCGCGCCTTGATCGCCGGCATGAGCTGCATGACGTTGGCGCACGACGCGGCGAGCACGGCGCACAGGACGAAGCCGAGGCCGCGGAGCACGCCGCCGGCGGCGATGGGAGCGAGCCGCATTTCCTGGACGAACAGCAAGGCGACGCCGGCCATGGCGACCGCCGAACCCAAAGCGAAGCGGCCGGTCACGCGCTCCCCGAAGAAGAGCCAGGCCAGGGCCGCGTTGGGGGCGACCAGCAGGGCGAACACGACGGCGGCGAGGCCCGAGGTGATGTACAGTTCGGAGACGTAGACGAAGCTGTAATTGACGACGAACTGGAAGGTGCCCAGCAGCATCGCGAGCACATAGCCGCCGCGCCCGAGCCTGAGGCTCGCGCCGTTCAGCCGGGCGAGCACGAGCATGGCGGCGCCGGCGATCCAGAAACGGTAGCTGACCGACCAGATCGGCGGCACGACCCCGAGCTGGCCCTTGATGACGATCCAGGTCGAGCTCCAGATCAGGGTGATCAGGAGAAAACTCCACAGCGTCACCCCGGCGAAAGCCCCGGTCTCGCCGGGTGAAGGGCGCGGCGCCTTTCCGTCAGGGGATCCCGGCCTGCGCCGGGATGACGAGGGAGCGGTCACAGCGCGCGGATCGCGGCGGCGAGGGCGTCGACCTGAGCGGGGTCGCTGTCCCAGCTCGTCACCAGCCGTACCTCGCCCGGGCCCCAGTCGTAGAAATCGAAGCCCTGCGCGCGCAGGGCCGCCGCCTCCTGCGCGGTCACCCGCACGAAGATCTCATTGGCCTCGACCGGAAAGAGCAGCCGGTCGCCGCCCGCCGCGGCGGCGAGCCGTGCCGCGGCTTCGTTGGCGGCGCGCGCGTTTCTGAGCCAGACGCCGCCCTCGAGCATCGCCAGGATCTGGGCGGCGAGGTAGCGCCCCTTGGAGAGTAGGTGCCCCGCCTGCTTGCGGCGGAAATGGGCCGCCGCGGCCAGCGCCGGATCGAACAGGATCAGCGCCTCGGCGCAAAGCCCGCCATTCTTGGTGAAGCCGAAGGAAAGCGCGTCGACGCCCGCCCGCCAGGTCAGGTCGGCGGGGGCGCAGCCGAGGCTCGCCACCGCATTGGCGAAGCGGGCGCCGTCGAGATGGAAGCCGAGACCGTGCGCGTTGCAAAGGCCGCCCAGCGCCGCGGTTTCCTGCGGCGTGTAGACGCAGCCATATTCGGTGGCATTGGTGATCGAAAGGGCCGCGGGCTGCGCCTGGTGGACGTCGTCCCTGATGCCGGCGATCAGCGCCTGCACCGTGTCCGGCGTCAGCTTGGCGCCTTCGCCCTCGCCGAGCAGCAGCTTGGCGCCGCCGGTGTAGAATTCGGGAGCGCCGCATTCGTCGATCTCGATATGAGCCTGGCGATGGCACAGGATGCGCCCGTAAGGCGGGCAGAGCCCGGCGAGCGCGAGCGCGTTCGCCGCCGTCCCGGTCGCCACCCAGAGCGCCTCGACCTCGCGCTCGAACAGCTCGGAAAAGGCCGAATTGAGCCTTTGGCTCCATTGGTCGCCGTCATAGGCGGTATCGAGCCGGTTCGCTTCCGCGATGGCGGCGAGTGCCTCGGGGCAGGCGGCCGCGACATTGTCGGAGATAAAGCGCATGATGGCGCCATGATCGGCGGGTTTCGCGCCGTCAACGCCGATCATGAATTTCCTCTCTCGCGTTTACTACAATTTAGCCCCATCGGATTATGCGTTTCGGGAAGACCAGCTGGGATGAAGTGATGGGCGTAGAGAATTTCCCGAGCGCGCCCGCCGGCAGCAAGCGTTCCGCCAAGCGGGCGCGGGTACTGCTCGCGGCCAAATTGCAGACCACCTTCGGGGAGGTCGAGGCGCGCCTGCGCGACCTGTCGCGCAAGGGGGCTTTGGTCGAATGCGCGCAGGTCCCGAACGTCGGCAGCGAAGTCGTCTTCGTGCGCGGCGAGACCGTGGTCCCCGCCCGCGTCGCCTGGGCCGCCGGCAACCGCGTCGGCCTCGAATTCGAGCATATGATCGACGAGCACGAATTGCTGGTCCATATCGGCAAGCCGCCGGCCAAGGCTCCGGCCGTGGCCGCTTACCCGACGAGCTACCGCCGCCCCGGCCTCGCCCAAGGCATGTCGGCCGACGATCGCAAGGTCGCCCAAGCCTGGAGCGTCGCGGTCGGCCTCAACCTTCCCGAAGGCAAGAACTGAGCGGGCGCCATGGAAACCTGGGGCTCAAACTGGTCGTCCCCTTCCCAATCCGCCGGACCTTACCTTCCCGGCGAGCTTTCCGTCGCGCGGGACTCCGCCGAAGAAGCGCCCAGGAGCCGCGCCTCGGAGCGGGTGGCGATCGAGATCGGGGCCGGGCTGCGCCAGCGCGGCGCGTCGGGCGTGTCGATCCTGGTCATGGACCTTTCGATCCACGGCTTTCGCGCCAGCACCCATCTCGAGCTCGCCCACGGCACCGACGTCTGGCTGCGCCTGCCCGGGCTGGAATCCTGTCATGCCACCGTGGTCTGGTCGAAAGGCCAGTTTATCGGCTGCGAGTTCGAACGGCCGCTGCACCCGGCCGTGCTCGAGATGATCGTGCGCAAATCGAAGGGCAAATAAGGCCGCTCCGGTCCCTCGCGGGACGCCTTTGCCCGCCGATTGCATCCGATTCGGATTCTGCTTTTGCCTGTGTTAAGCCACCCGAGTCGGAGGGGAGGCACGACATGGAATCGGATTTCCGATATTATTCGCGGCGCGCCGCCGAGGAGCGGACGAGGGCCAAGTTCGCGCTCACCGCCGAGGCCCGGGAGCGCCATAGCGAGCTCGCCAATTTGTTCGCCTCCAAGGCCGCCCTTCGCGTCCGCGTCGAAGTGCTGGAACGGCTCCGGGCCGAATAAGCGAAGGTTCCGCCGGGGCGATGGTGCTGCCGGTGAGGATTGAACTCACGACCTCAGCCTTACCAAGGATGCGCTCTACCACTGAGCTACGGCAGCCTATCGCTTTCCGGGAAGGCGGCGCTATGGCCGTTCGCCGGAGATAATGTCAAGGCGGACCATGGCCAGGCGGGACGAGGATCGGGAAAAGCGGCTCGCCGCCGCGCTCCGCGAGAATTTGAAGCGGCGCAAGGCGCAGGCGCGCGAGGCCGCAAACGCCGACAAGCCCAAGGATTCCTAGCTGAGCGGCGCGCAGGCCGCCTCGAGCCACGCTTTCGCCTCCCCCTCGAGCTGCGGGCCGACGACGCGGAGCACGTCCGCGTGATAATCGTCGACCCAGCGCCGCTCGTCCGCGTTTAGCATTGCCGTGTCGATCAGATTGCGATCGATCGGCGCGAAGGTGAGCGTCTCGAAGCCGAGCAGCTTCTTCTCCGCCCCTTCCGCCTCGCGCGGCACGACCAGCACCAGATTCTCGATCCGGATGCCGTATGCGCCAGTCTTGTAATAGCCGGGCTCGTTGGAGATGATCATGCCGGCCTTGAGCGGCTCGTCGCCGCCGGGCTGGACGCTGCCGACCGGCGAGATCCGCTGCGGCCCTTCGTGGACGGCAAGGAAGCTGCCGACGCCGTGGCCGGTGCCGTGGGCGTAATCGAGGCCGGCGGCCCACAGGAATTGCCGGGCGAAGCTGTCCAGCTGCGAGCCGCGCGTCCCTTCCGGGAAACGCGCCCGCGCCAGGGCGATATGGCCCTGGAGGACGCGGGTGAAACGATCCTTCATTTCCGCGGTCGGCGTGCCGATGACGATGGTGCGGGTGACGTCGGTGGTGCCGTCGGGATATTGGCCGCCGGAATCGACCAGGTAGATCGAATCCATCTCGAGCGGCCGGTTGGTCGCCTCGCTGACCCGATAGTGGACGATCGCGCCGTTGGCGCCGGCGCCGGAGATGGTGTCGAAGCTCAGATCGCGCAGATCCCCGCCCTGCTGGCGCAAGCCCTGCAGCTTGGCCGCGGCCGCGAGCTCGTCGACGCCGCCTTTGGGCGCCTCGACCGAGAGCCAGTGGAGGAAGCGCGACAGGGCCGCGCCGTCGCGCGCCTGCGCCGAGCGGTGGCCGGCGATCTCGACCTCGTTCTTGATCGCCTTGGGCAGGATCGAAGGATCGCGCTTCGAAATCACCCTGGCGCCGGCATTTTCCAGCGCCTCGAAGACCGCCGCCACCGACCGCTCCGGATCGACCGCGACCGTCTTGCCGGCGAAGCCGCCGAGCGCGCGCTCGAAATCGTCGCGCTCGTGGACGCGGACGCCGTTGCCGAGATGCTGACGCACGTCCTCGCCGATCTTCTCCGAGGCGACGAACAGATCGGCGGTGCCGTCGTCGTGGACCAAAGCGAACGACAAGGCGACGGGGGTGTGATCCACGTCCTGGCCGCGGACGTTGAAGGTCCAGGCGATCGAATCGAGCGCCGCCAGCACCGCCGTGTCGGCTTTCTCGCCCTTCAACCAGTCGGCCATCTCCTGGCGCTTGGCGGCCGAGCTCTTGCCCGCATAGGCGTCGGGGTGGACGACGAGCCGGGCGCGCGAGCGCTCGGGCTGGTCGGCCCAGACCGCGTCGATCGGGTTCCTGCGCACCGCGACCAGCTCGGCGCCCTTGTCGGCCAGCGCCTCGCGCGCTTTCTCCACCCAATCCTTGGTATGCAGCCAGGGATCGTAGCCGATCCGGCCGCCGTCCGGCGCGTGCGCCTTGAGCCAATCGGCGATGCTGGTCTCGGGAATCGACTGGTAGCTCCAATGCTTGCCGTCGACCTGATCGCGGACCTGGAGCGTGTAGCGGCCGTCGACGAAGATCGCCGCTTCCTGCGGCAGCACCACTGCCGAGCCCGCCGAGCCTTGGAAGCCGGTCAGCCAGGCGAGCCGTTGCGCATAGCTGCCGACATATTCGCTCATATGCTCGTCGGTCAGCGGCACGACGAAGCCGTCGAGCCGATCCGCCTTCAATTGCTCGCGCAGGGCCGCGAGGCGTGCTTCATAGCTGGACATAGGTCTTTCCCGATGCGGTGGTCGCCCGCTAGATAAGCCGGTTCACTGCCCCGCGCCAGTCCGGCGCCCACATCAGGATCCGCCGATGCGCCTGCTGATCGCTGCCTCCATATCGATCGGCGCGCCCGCCGCCGCCCAGACCGAAAGCCCCGCAATGACCGCCCAGATACCGCTTCCCCCGCCGCCGGTCGCCGCGCAGCGCCCCTTCAGCTACGAGCGCCACGGCGTCCGCGTCGACGATCCCTGGCACTGGCTCAAGGATGAGTCCTACCCGGTCGTGGACGACGAGGACGTGCTTTCCTATCTGCGCGCCGAAAATGCCTATTACGAAGCGGCGATGGCGCCGCATCAGGCGCTGGTCGAGACCGTCTTCCAGGAGATGCGCGGCCGCATCCCCGAGGACGACAGCTCGGTCCCGGTCCGCGACGGCGACTTTTTCTACTGGTGGGCGTTCGCACCCGGCGCGCAATACCGGACCTGGTACCGCCGCCCCGCCGCCGGCGGCGCGCCGCAGCCGATCTTCGACGAGGTCGCCGAAGCCGAGGGCAAGCAATATTTCCGCCTCGGTGCCATCGAGATCAGCCCCGACGGCCGCTACGCCGCCACCCTGGTGGACGACAATGGCTCCGAACGGTTCAAGCTGCGTATCCGCGATCTCTCGACCGGACAGGATATCGAGACCGTCACAGAGGTCGGCATCGGCGCGCCGGTCTGGACCGCCGACAGCCGCGGCATCGCCTTCACCGAGGTCAACGACAATTGGCGCGCCTACCGCGCCCGCCTCCACCGGCTCGGCGAGCCCGCCGCCAGCGACCGCACGCTCTACGAAGAGACCGAGAATGTCGCCTTCACCGTCGACGTCGGCCGCACCCAGGACCGCCGCTACATCCTGATCTCGACCGGCGAGAATTCGTCGAACGAGGTCCGCATCGTCCCGGCCGACGCGCCCGAGACGGCGCCCGTCCTGATCGCGCGGCGCCGGCCGCTGATCCAATATTCGGTCGATGCGAGCCACGGCAAATTGTGGATCCTCACCAATGACGACCACGTCAATTTCCGCATCGCCGAGGCGGACCCGGAGCGTCCCGGCGACTGGCGCACAATCGTCGCCGGCTCGAACGAAGTCTATCTGCGCGGCATCGCCGCCTTCCGCGACCATCTCGCGATCACCGAGCGGGTCGATGGCCTCGACCAGATCCGCCTCAGGTCCTACGCCGGCGCCGAGCGCCGCATCCCCTTCGCCGAGGCGGCCTATACGGTCGGGCTCGGCAGCAATCCCGAATATGCGCCGGCCGCCTATCGCCTCGCCTACAGCTCGATGGTCACTCCGCCGACCGTCTACGACTACCATCCGGCGGCGAACCGGCTCGAGACGCTCAAGGTCCAGCGCATTCCCTCGGGCTACGACCCAAGCCGATATGTGACCGAGCGGATCATGGTGCCCGCGCGTGACGGCCGCCGGATTCCGGTCTCGATCGTCTATCGCCGCGGCTTCGAACGCAACGGCCAGGGCCGGCTCTTCCTCTACGCCTACGGCGCCTACGGCTATGCCACTCCGCCGGCGTTCAACACCAACCGCTTCTCGCTGCTCGACCGCGGCTACGCCTTCGCCATCGCCCATATCCGCGGCGGCGACGAATTGGGCTACGACTGGTACCTCCAGGGCAAGCTCGACCGGCGCACCAACACGTTCAACGATTTCGTCGACGCCGCGCGGGGGCTGATCGCGCAGCGCTACACCGCGGCCGGCCGGATCGCGATCCAGGGCCGCTCGGCCGGCGGCGAGCTGATGGGAGCAGTGGTCAATTCCGATCCCGAATTGTGGGGCGCGGTGGTCGCCGACGTGCCCTTCGTCGACGTCGTCAACACGATGCTCGACGAAAGCCTGCCGCTGACTCCGGGCGAATGGAACGAATGGGGCAATCCGATCGCCGACGCCGCGGCCTTCAACTACATGCTGAGCTACAGCCCCTACGACAATGTCCGCCGCCAGGCCTATCCGCCGATGCTGATCTCCGGCGGCCTCAACGATCCCCGCGTCACCTATTGGGAGCCCGCCAAATGGGCCGCGCGCCTCCGGGCGATGCGCACCGACCACAACCTCCAGCTCTTGAAGATCAACATGGGGGCCGGCCATGGCGGCCGCTCCGGCCGCTGGACCGCGCTTCACGAGACCGCCGAGGAATATGCCTTCATCCTCAGCCAGATGGGCTGGGAGGGGGGCGCCGGCCGGTGAGCCGCGTCCTCGCCGCTTTGCTGTTCGCCGCGGCGCTGGCGGGCTGCGCGGGCCGGCTTGCGTATGTCGCGCCGTCGGCACCGGTCGCCGCCGAGGTCGACATCGTCCGCCACGGCGACGGCTGGACCGCCGATTTCCGTTTCGACCGGCCGGCGCCTGCCTGGGTGTTCGTTCGCGCCTCGGTCACGCGCGAAGGCCAGCCGACGTGGCGGACGCAGGGCTGGACCGTGGAGACGCCCGGAGTGCGCCTCGATCATCGCGGCCGCTACGACGTCCTCGTCGCCGATGGCGGCGGCCCGGTGCCGGCGCAGGTGCGCATCCGCTTCGTGCCCTTCGCCCACGATTTGCTCACCGATTCCGCCCCCGCGATGCGCTTCACCAACGGCGCCACCGCTTTGTTCAGCCGCCAGTTCGACCTCTTCGGCTTGGCGGACGCCGCCGCGGTGGCGCAGCTGCCGGTCGATCTCAGCGGGATGAGCATCCCCTTTACCCGGACCCGCGCGACGTTTCGCGACGAGGCGGGCCCGGTCCTCTACGCGGGCCGGCGAGTCGCCTCGGTCAGCCTCGACGACGAGGACGGCACCTACGTCCTGTTCGGCCCGGCGGACCCGGTCGTCAGCGCCGGCATCGCCGCAATCTACGATCCCGCGCTGCCGACCTGGATTCGGACCACGCTCGGCAGCGCCACCCCGGCGATCCTCGCCCGCCTCGAGGCCGCGCTCGGCCGTCTGCCCGGCCCCCGGCCGATCCTGATGGTGAGCTGGGCGGGCCCGACCCCGCGCCGCGTCGCCATGACCGGCAGCGTCCTTCCCAATTTGCTGGCGATGACCTTCGAAGGCGAGGGCGTGCTGCGCGAAAATGAAGGGCTGCGCGACCATGCCTTGTGGTTCATCGCCCACGAAGCCGCCCATTTCTGGCTCGGCGACGCGGTCGTCTACGAATATTCCCGCGATAGCTGGATCACCGAGGGCGGTGCCGACCTGCTCGCCTTTCGCATCGTCGCCGAGGTCAGCCCGAGCTACGATTGGCGCGGCGAGCTGCAAAAGGCGATCGACGATTGTGTCGCCTTGAGCACCGGCCGCGGCGTGGCGAGCGCCGAGGAGCGCGGCGAGCAACGCGCTTATTATGCCTGCGGCGTCGTCTTCGGCCTCGTCGCCGAAGCCGCTTCGCACCGTCCGTTCGGCAAGTTCGTCCGCCGCCTCGTCAACGACAATCGCCGCGACCGCGTGCTGACCCGCGGCGAATGGCTGGCGCGCCTCGACCAGGTGTCGCACGATCCCTCGCTCAGCGCCGACATCGCCCGCCTGCTCGATTCCGGCGCGCCCGATCCGGCGGCGCTCATCGCCTCGCTCTTCACCCGGGCAGGCGTGCGCTACGCCCTCACCGCCGACGGCCGGCCGAGGCTGCTGTGACACCCTTCGAGAAAAGGATCACCGCCGCGCCCGAGGACATTGACGAGCTCGGCCACGTCAACAATGCCGCCTGGGTGCGCTGGATCCAGGACATGGCGACATCCCACTGGCACGCGGTCGCGCCGCCGGAGCATGTCGACGCCTATGTCTGGGTCGTGACCCGGCACGAGATCGACTATCTGCGGGCGCTCGGCCCCGGCGAAACCGTCACCGGCCGCACCTGGGTCGGCGAGCCGCCCAAGGGCGCGCGCTTCGACCGCCACGTCGAGTTCGTCGGCGACGACGGCAAGGTGCGGGTGCGGGCGCGCACCACCTGGGCGATCCTCGACAAAGCGAGCGGCCGGCCGCTGCGCGTCCCGCCCGAGGTCGCGGCGCCGTTTCTCAGCTGAAGGCGCGGAGCGCGGCAAGGATCTGCGGGTAGGCGCGGCCGCTGACCGCGAAGCCCATATGGCTGGAGTCGATCTCGACCTGGCGGTCGCTTTGGCCGGGTTCGCCGCGGGCGCTCGCGACCGCGACGATGCCGTCCCGCCGCGACCAGATGGCGAGCGTCGGCACCGGCGGCTTCTCCTCCAGATCGGTCTTGATCGGAGGATCGTCGACCGGATGGCCGGCCACCCACTCGTAAAGGCGCCAGACGTTGTTGGCGTGCGGATCGCCGGAGAAAGGCGAGCCCAGCGTGATCACCCGGGCGGCGAGCTCGGGACGGAGCTTGGCGACCTCGCGCGCGTAGATCCCGCCGAGGCTCCAGCCGACCAGGATCACCGACCGGCCGCCGCCAAAGGCCTCGATCCGGGCGCCCAGCCGGTCGAGCGTATCCGCCTGGACGCCCGTATTGAGGCCGAGGCCCCAGCCGACGACGCGATAGCCCGTCTCGGCGAGCGCGCGCTGCAGGCCCAGCGTCGTCCGGTCGTTGGCGAGGAAGCCTGGAACGACCATCAGCTTCGGACCGTCCTCCGGCCCGCGCGCCGCGAGCGAGCCGAAGCCGCGCCACAGGCGCGCCGCCAGGGCCGGGCCCTCCTGCAGGAACAGGCCGAGCCGCGGCTTGGCGCTGTCAGAGATAATCGCCCCCCATCAACTCGCGCAGCGGCGCCGGCAGCTTGACCCGCCCATCCTCGGTCTGGTGATTCTCGAGCAGCGGCACGAGGATGCGGGGCGAGGCCAAAGCGGTGTTGTTGAGGGTGTGGACGAAGCGGACCTTGCGCTCCGCATCGCGCCACCTCAAATTCGCGCGCCGGGCCTGCCAGTCGTGCAGCGTCGAGCAGCTGTGGGTCTCGCGATATTTGCCTAAGGACGGCACCCAGGATTCGAGGTCGTTCATCCGGAACTTGCCGGCGCCCATGTCGCCGGTCGCGGTCTCGACGACCTGATAGGGGATTTCCAGCGCCTCCAGCATTTCCTCGGCATTGGTCAGCAGGCGCTGATGCCACCGCGCCGACTCCTCATCGTCGTCGCGGCAGATCACATATTGTTCGAGCTTGTAGAATTGGTGGACGCGCAGCAGGCCGCGGACGTCGCGCCCGGCGCTCCCCGCCTCACGGCGAAAGCAGGGCGAATAGCCGGCGTAGAGGATCGGCAGCTGGTCGGCCTCGAGGATCTCGCCGCTGTGCAGCGAGGTCAGCGCGATCTCGCCGGTGCCGGCGAGATAGAGCTCGTCCGCCGGGATATGATAGGCTTCGTCCTCGTGGCCCGGGAAGTGGCCGGTGGCGATAAAGGCCTGCGGCCGCGCCAGCGCCGGCACCGTCATCAGGGTGAAGCCGTCGGCGGCGAGCCGCTGCTGCGCCCAGAACATCAGCGCCTGCTCGAGCAGTGCCAGCCGCCCCTTCAGGCAATATTGCCGCGAGCCCGCCACCTGGGTGATCCGCGCGAGATCCGCCCAGTCGTTCTTCTCGATCAAAGCGACATGGTCGAGCGGCGCGAAATCGAATTGAGGGACAGTGCCCATTTTTCGGACGACGACATTGGCGCTCTCGTCCGGCCCGACCGGCGCGCCCTCCCAGGGGATGTTGGGGACGCGCAGCAGCAGCGCATCGAGCCCCGCCTGCTTCTCGCCGAGCGCCGCCTCGACGGCGCCGATCTCGGCCCCGATCGCCTTGGCCTTCGCCCCCAGGGCCGGCCGCTCCTCGGGCGCGGCGCTCTTGAAGCCGTCGCTGATCGCGTTGCGCTCGGCCCTGAGGCCGTCGACGCTGGTCTTCAGCGCCCGCACCTCGGCGTCGAGCGCGAGCAGCGCGTCGAGATCGAGCGCGACATTCTTGGCGGCGATCGCCCTGCGGACGAGGTCCGGATTGTCGCGGATGAACGCCAGGCTCAGCATGGCGCGTCCCTGCGGGCGCGGGGCCGAAAAAGCAAGGCAAGCAACAGGAGGGCGAGAAGGCTGATCGCCGCGCCGGCCTTCTCCGCGCTGGTCCAGCCCAGCGTTGCCCCGCACCCCGTCCCGCGATGCGCGAGCAGGCCGGTGGCGGGATCGGGAAAGGTCTCGACCGCCCGCCCGGCGCAGGTCACCCGCCAGGCCGGGAAGTAGAAGACCGCCTCGATCGTGACCTCGCCCCGCCGCGCCGGCGCCCGGTGCCGGGCGGCGAGGTCGAGCGCCCAGCGCGACGGCCAGCTGTAGGGCCGGGCGCCCGGCGGCAAATTCTCGGGCACGTCGGGATGGCGCTCGGCGAGCAGGGCAAGCGTGACCGGCGGGCCCGGCGGCGCCGGGGCGAGCAGGAAGGTCGCCGACAAGGCCAGGGCCGGGGCGACGAGCAGTGCCGCAAGCCTTGCGCCGCGCGGCGCCAGCGCGATCGCGGCCGCGAGCCCGAACTCGGCGAAGGGCAACGCCCGGAACGGGAACTGGACCGACCGGATCAGCGGCAGGCTCCAGAAGAAAGGCAGCAGGCCGGCGACGACCACGCAGCAGGCGAGAGCATAAGCCGCCCAGCCGGAGCGCCAGCGCAGCGCCATGAATGCCGCCGGCAAGGCGACGACGGCGATCACCTTGAAGCTGATCAGCCCCATGCCGGTCGGCGCGCCCGCCCAGATGCCGCCCACCAGCAGCCAATGGTCCGGCCGCAGCAGCGGGTCCGACCACAAGACGGCCGCGTCGCGGTAGCGCTCGAGCGCCAGCGCCGGCAGCAGGTAGATCGCCGACAATCCGAGCCCCAAGGCCAGCGGCGGCGCGAACGCGAGCAGGGCGCGCGGCCGTCCCTTGGCCAGGACCAGCGCATAAGGCACGACCAGAAACAGGCTGGCGAGCAAAGCGAGCGGCAAATGGGTAGCGATCAGCGCCGCATAAGCGAGCGCGGCGAGCGCGATCCCCCGGCTCTCCGCGACCCGCTTGAGGCCGAGCGCGAGCAGCGGCAGCAGGGCGATGGCGCAGGCCTCGGCGAGCGCGCCGCGGCCGTAGACGTCGGCGAGGTGATAGGGCGCCGCCATGTAGAACAAGGCGCCGGCGAGCGGGTGGTTGGTCCAGCCCTCGGCCCAGCGATGCATGGCCGCGCCGGAGGCGGCGAAGGCGAGGCCGAACGTGGCGACGATCGCGGCATAAGGCGAAGCCCCGAGCGCCGCGAGCAGCCCGGCCGGATAGAAAGCCAGCGGCGGGTAATAATAGAAGACCGGCGCGCCGAGCCCGTCGTGCGATGCCGGCAGCCAGCGCGGATAGAGCATGCCCTGGCGGAGCTGGCCGGCGAACTGATCGGTCCACACCCAGTCGATCCAGAAGCTGTCGTGCAGCTTGACCGGGGCGAGGATGGCCGGCAGCGTCAGGACGAAAGCGAGGGCGGCGATCGCCAGATAAGGCCACCAACGCGCCCCGGACCGCCCTTCCCCCAACGCATCATCTCCCGGCTGTTGGCCGCGCTGCCGACGTGCATGATGCCGAGCGCGGATACAAGGGTCCGGTTGAACGATCCGATTCCCGCTTATATAGGCCAAGGCCCTGGGCCGTCCCGGAGACGTGGGTGAGTGGCTGAAACCAGCGGTTTGCTAAACCGCCGTAGGGGGATTACTCCTACCGAGGGTTCGAATCCCTCCGTCTCCGCCACCTGCCGGTTCGCCAGAGTCATCGGCCGAATTTGCCATTCGCTGGAGGGTGCAACGCGGTTCGGTGGACAGAGCGACCGCCGAACTTATCATAGCGAACCGGGCCAATTCGATGATCGTTCCCCCATCCGCTCCCACCCCGAGCGTCCGCTACGCCATTGAGCCTATCGATGATCCACCTTTTCGTTCGCCGGCGGACCTGCCACTCAAACGAACATCCCGGGCTGGTCGATGGGCGTGGCGGGGCTGATGATCTCGATCACATAGTCGCTGCCCGCCTGGTATCCGGCATTGCCGTCGGCATCGATCACCAGGAATGCGCGGCCGGCCATGTCGCCGCCGGTCGCGGTGAACATGCCCGCCTCGTGGCTGGTGAGGCCGGTGAAGGCGCTGGCAAGGTCGCTGTCGAAGCTGGCGGTGCTGAGATTGCCCGACCCCGGCGCCGCGAACCCGGTGACCGCGAACGGCAGGTCGATCGTGTCGGTGCTGTCGTCAAACCCGATGATCCGGTCGAACCCCGTGCTCGTCGACTGGCTCGCGGCGTCGTAGAAGAAGGTGTCGCTGCCCAGGCCGCCGGTCAGCGCGTCGCCGCCATTGCCGCCGAAAATCCAGTCATTGCCCGTGCTGCCGGTCAGCGTGTCGCCCGTCTGTCCACCATAGATCCTGAATGCGCCGTCATGCTCGCCCGAACCATCAAACGTGATCGCGGTATCGACCTGGAGCCCGAAGATGGTCATCGTCTGGCCGCTGGGGACAAAGGCGTCACCCGCTGTGAGGTTGAAATGGTTGGGCGTGCCCGCCGGGCCATGGAGCAGAACGAGCACCTCGACATTGGCGACGTTGCCGCCCAGCGTGATCGTATAGTCGCCGTCGAGCGCCAGTTGGTCGTTGGTCCCGGCGCCACCGTTGACAATATCGCTGGCGTTGAACCCGCCCGGACCGAAATAGAAGCCGTCATTGCCGTCGCCGCCGGTCATGCTGTCATTGCCCTGGCCGCCATAGACGATGAAGCTGCCGTCATGCTCGGCCGACCCGTTGAAGGTCAGGTTCTGGCCGGCGGCGAGCGGCGTCGCCTGGACCTTGAGGAGGCCGCCGGCCGCGACGTTGCCGTCGACGGTGGTGATGTCGTAGCTGAAGCCCGGCAGCACCACGATCGCCTCGACATTGGCGATGGTGGTCGCGCCCAGCACCAAGGCGTTGCTGCCGGTATAATTGCCCTGCAGGCCGATCTGGTCGTTTGACCCTGCGCCGCCATCGACATGGTCGGCCGCGGTGAAGGCCGCCCCGAAGAAGAAGCCGTCGTCGCCGCCTCCGCCATTGGCGCTGTCATTGCCGCCCTGCTCGAGACGGAAGCTGTCACCCTGGCCGGAGCCGGTCACGATATTGTCGCCGGCATTGCCGCGCAGCGTCTGGCCGCTGGCGACCGCGGTGGCGGTCAGGATCTCGACGTTGTCGGGCAGCGTGTAGTCGGCCAGCGCGGTGCGGACCTCGTCCGTGCCTTCGCCCGAAAGCTCGGTGACCACGTCGCCGGCCGCGTCGACATAATAGATGTCGTTGCCGAGCCCGCCGGTCATCCTGTCGTTGCCGGTGCCGCCGATCAGCATGTCGTTGCCGGCATAGCCGACCAGCTGGTCGTTGCCTTCGCGGCCGTCGAGCGTGTCGTCGAACGCGCCGCCGCGGATGGTCTGGCCGATGATCGAGCCGGTCCGCGTCACCGCAACCGTCGGGGCGTGGCCCAGAATCACATAGGCTTCTCCGGCCTGGGAACCGCCGTCATTGCCATAGGGGGCGCCGACGATCAGGTCGTCGAAGCCGTCGTCATTGATGTCGCCGGCGCCGGCGACGCTGGTGCCCGCCCGGTCGCCGGAGGCATCGCCCTGAATGAAAAAGCCGGCATTGGGGTCGAAGGCGGGATTGGATGGGTGAAACGTGCTCAGGTCGATCGTTCCGAAGCCGCCGGCCTTGCCGAAGATCAGATAGGCTCCGCCGGCAAAGGAGCCGCCATCGCTGCCGAAAGCCGCCCCGACGATCAGGTCCTCGAAGCCGTCGCCATTGACGTCGCCGGCAGAGGAGACGCCGCGACCGGCATCGTCGAAGCCGGCGGCGCCCTGGATGGCGAAGCCGGCAGCGCCGATATTGGCGACGTCGATCGTGCCGAATCCCGATGCCTTTCCGAAGATCACATAGGCGAGGCCGGTACTGTTGCTCCGAGCGGCATAGGGCGCGCCGACGATCACATCGTCGAACCCGTCGCCGTTGATGTCCCCCGCCGAGCCGACGCTGGTGCCCAGTCGGTCGGAATCGAGGTCGCCCTGAACGATGAAGCCGGCGCTGCCGAGGCTGGCGAGGTCGATCGTGCCGAACGGCGTTGCCTTGCCGAAGATCACATAGGCCTCGCCGGCATCGGTGCCGCCATCGTCGCCCTTGGGTGCGCCGACGATCAGGTCGTCGAAGCCGTCGCCGTTGACGTCGCCCGCCGAAGCGACGCTCCAGCCGGCATAGCCGAGAACGGCGTCGCCCTGGATGATGAAGCCGGCGCTGCCGAGGCTGGTCAGGTCGATCGTGCCGAACCCGCCCGATTTGCCGAAGATCACATAGGCCTCGCCGGCGTTGAAGCCGCCATCGTCGCCGCGCGGCGCGCCGACGATCACATCGTCGAAGCCGTCGCCATTGACGTCGCCCGCCGAAGCGACGCTGAAGCCCGCGGTGTCGTAATTGGCGTCGCCCTGGATGGTGAAGCCTGCAGTCCCGAGGCTGGCGAGGTCGATCGTGCCGAATCCAGATGCCTTGCCGAAGATCACATAGGCCTTGCCCGCGTTGGTGCTGCCGCCATCGTCGCCGCGAAACGCGCCGACGATGAGATCGTCGAAGCCGTCGCCATTGACGTCGCCGGCCGTAGAGACGCTGTAGCCGGCATAGTCGTTGTCGAAGTCGCCCTGGATGACGAAGCCGGCGCTGCCGAGATTGGTCAGGTCGATCGTGCCGAACGGCGATGCCCTGCCGAAGATCACATAGGCTTCTCCAGCCTGGGTGCCGCCATCGTTGCCGCGGGGTGCGCCGACGATGAAGTCGTCGAAGCCGTCGCCGTTGATGTCGCCGGCCGAGGAGACGCTGTAGCCGGCGCGGTCGCCGGCGGCATCGCCCTGGATGATGAAGCCGACGCCCGGCCGCGACGCCAGGCCGGTGAGGTCGATGACCTCGTCGAAGCCGTCGCCGTTCGTGTCCAGGGCGAATGGCGCCGGGGCGGCCGCCTCCGCCCGCGCCTCGCTGCCGGGATTGCGCAGCGCGTGCCTCCAGTCCCGGGCCGTCCGTTCGATCGCCATCATCATCCTTCGAGCAAACATCGTTCACCGACTCGGCAGGCGGCAGGCCGCGGCGCCCCGAACGAAGTCAGGAAAATCTCGACTACTCCGTAGCTTACCATAGGCATTCGATCAACCGCGCCGATCCCCGGCAGGCACGGCGAAGCCGGCTGTCGCCGCGCTGCCGCATTCGCTAAGCTGCCCGCCGCCCGTTTCCCGGAGAGGATGGAGATGGCGGAAGCCGCCGCAGGCGAGGAAAAGTTCGCGCTGACCGCGTCGCGGCATTTTCCGCAATGGCTGGCCGGGACGGGCGGCAGCCTCGCCTTCACCACCTATCAGGCGGGCAAGATCTTCTTCCTCGGGACCAGGCCGGACGGGCGGCTTTCGATCTTCGAGCGCACCTTCGCCCGCTCGATGGGGCTGGCGGCGAGCGGCGACGGGCGCAGC
>DATHJO010000005.1:0-305228 GCA_035316145.1 Allosphingosinicella sp.
TTCCCCGGCCGACCGCGAAGCGGCGGGCTGTCCTTTGCCGCCCGGACGGCGTCGCAGCGTCGGTCACGATGCATCAAGCATCGCTCCCTCCTTTCTCCTTGCCGGACAACAAATGCCAGCCCGTCACGACCGCCTCCGGCCCCGGGTGCGGACCCTCGCGGCGCTTGACCCGGGCCCGGCCCCAAGCGAAAGCGCGGCAATGGAAGCCGACGCCCCGCCCGCGCCCGAAGCCGAACTCAAGCGCGCCGAGAAAGCGGACAGCTGGTGGGGCACGGTCCGCTTCCTCCTGCTGCTGTTCGCCGCCGCTCTGTTCATCCGCAGCTTCATCGCCGCCCCGTTCAGCATCCCGTCGAGCTCGATGCTGCCGCGGCTGATGGTCGGCGACTATCTGTTCGTCTCGAAATGGTCCTACGGATTTTCGCGCTATTCGGTCCCATTCGGGATCCTCGGCTTTCGCGGCCGCGTCCTCGCGCGCCTGCCCGCGCGCGGCGACGTCGTCGTCTTCCGCCATCCCGGCGAGGGCGAGGATCTCGTCAAGCGGGTGATCGGCCTGCCCGGCGACACGATCGAGGTCCGCCAGGGGATGGTGGTCCTGAACGGCCGGCTGCTGCCGCGCCAGCGCATCGCCGATTTCGCGATGCCGATCAGCCCCAACAGCCCGTGCCGCGGCATCGTCCCCGGCGCGGTCCGCCCGATGCCGGGCGAGCATGGCGAGACGCTCTGCGTCATTCCCCGGTTCCGGGAGACCTTGCCGGGCGGGCGCAGCTATGAGGTGCTCGACCAGGTGGTGAACGGCGAGGGCGACACCTATGGCCCGCTCACCGTGCCGGAGGACAATATCTTCGTCATGGGCGACAATCGCGACGACAGCCTCGACAGCCGATTCAACCGGCGGCGGCCGGTCAACCCGGGCGTCGGCCTGCTGCCGCTCGACAATCTGATCGGGCGCGTGCTGATCAATTTCTGGTCGACCGACGGTTCGGCGGCGTGGCTCAAACCCTGGACCTGGTTCTCGGCGGCGCGCTGGGACCGGATCGGGCGGACCGGCTGATGGCCGACCTCGCCGGCTGGCTCGAGGAGCATATCGGCCACAAGCCCATCGACCTCGCCATGTTCGAGCGCGCGCTCACCCATTCGAGCCGCAGCGAGGAGAATTACGAACGGCTCGAATTCCTCGGCGACCGGGTGCTCGGCCTGGTCATCGCCGCCTGGCTCTACGCGCTGTTCCCGGACGAGCCGGAGGGGAAATTGTCGAAGCGCCTCAACGTCCTCGTCGCCCGCACCACCTGCGCCGAGGTCGGCCGCGAGCTCGGCCTCGCGGCGCAGATGCGGCTGGGGAAGCAGGCGCGCGACGACGGCGCCTTCGAAAGCGACAACGTGCTTGGCGACATCGTCGAATCGCTGATCGGAGCGCTCTGGCTCGAGGCCGGCTTCGAGCCGGCGAGGGCCTTCATCCACCGGGCCTGGGGCGACCGCGTCAACCGCCAGGACAGCGCCCCGCAGCATCCCAAGTCGATGCTCCAGGAATGGGCGGCGGCCAACAACCGCCGGCCGCCCGCCTACGAGGTGCTCGGCCGCTCCGGCCCGCAGCACGCCCCGACCTTCGTCGTCAGGGTCTCGATCAAGGGCGTCGGCGAAGCCGAGGCGGAAGGCACCACCAAGCAGGACGCCGAAACCGAAGCCGCCCAGGCGCTGCTGGACCAGCTCGGATGAGCGCGGGTCGCGGCTTTCCTAAAGCCCCTCCCCTCGATGGGGAGGGGTTGGGGAGGGGTGAACTTCCGAGGCTCGCGCGGATGGAGATGTTCACCCCCACCCTGCCCTCCCCCATCAAGGGGGAGGAGAAATGAGCGCTCGCTTCGGCACCGTCGCCGTCGTCGGCGCGCCCAATGCCGGCAAGTCCACTCTGGTCAACGCCCTGGTCGGGCAGAAGGTCGCGATCGTGACCCCCAAGGCGCAGACCACCCGCGCCCGGCTGATGGGGATCGCGATTGCGGGCGAAGCGCAGATCCTGCTCACCGACACGCCCGGCATTTTCGAGCCGAAGCGGCGGCTCGACCGGGCGATGGTCGCCGCCGCCTGGGGCAGCGCCCAGGACGCCGACCTGATCGCCCTGGTGGTCGATGCCAAGACCGGAATCACGCGCGGCGTCGGGTCCATGGTCGATCGTCTGCGGGAGCGGAGCGAGGCGAAGATCCTGGTGCTCAACAAGGTCGATCTGGTGCGCAAGGAAGAGCTGCTGAAGCTCGCCGCCGAGCTGGGCTCGCGCGCCGAGTTCGAGCAGATCTTCATGATCTCCGCCTCAACCGGCGACGGCGTCGGCGATTTGAAGGCGGCGCTGGCCGCGCGGGTGCCGGAAGGGCCGTGGCACTTCCCCGCGGACCAGGTTTCCGACGCCACCGACCGGATGATGGCGGCCGAAGTGACCCGCGAGCAGCTCTATCGACAGCTCCACGCCGAGCTGCCTTATGCAAGCGCGGTCGAGACCGAGAAATACGAGGAGCGCAAGGACGGCTCGGTCGCGATCCACCAGCAGATCCTGGTCGGCCGCGACAGCCAGAAGGCGATCGTGCTGGGCAAGGGCGGCGCCCGGATCAAGGAAATCGGCGCCGCCGCCCGGGCCGAGCTTTGCGCGATGCTCGGCCGCAAGGTCCACCTCTTCCTCCACGTCAAGGTCAACCCGAACTGGGAGGAAGATCGGGGGCTTTATCGGGAGATCGGGCTCGATTGGGTGGAGTGAGCCCTACCAGCTCGCGCCATCGATGAGCCGGCGCGGCAGACCTTCCCAGACCTCGGGGTCGAACAGGCGCAGATTGACGCCCATCCGCTCATAGGCAGGATCGCGCGGCGACCAATGGGTCGTGCAGCCGCACTTCGCGCAATGCCAGCTGGTCAGCGTCGCGTCGCCCTGGACATAGCCGGCGAGCCGGCCGTCCGGATCGCGGACGGCGACCTCGTCCGGCCGGTAATAGCCCCAAAGCCCGCCGATGCGGCGGCACAGCGAGCAGTTGCAGCTGCCGAGGTCCGCCGGCGGCTCGGGCAGGGTCAGACGAACCGCGCCGCAATGGCAGCTACCCTCGATCATCCAGCATCTCCTCCACCCAGGCCGGCACCAGCTCCCCCGCCTTTCCCGTGCGGCTCTCGCCGAACAAATAGCTCCCGAGGCTCGGCTCCAGGTTCATTTCCAACGTGCGGGCGCCGACATAGCGGGCAGTCTGGACGAAGCCGGCGGCGGGGTAGACGTTGCCCGAGGTGCCGATCGAGACGAACAGGTCGCAGTCCATCAACGCGCGGTCGATGCGGTCCATTTCGTAGGGCATCTCGCCGAACCAGACGATGTCGGGCCGCAGGGAGCCGGCGACGCCGCATTGCGGGCAGGTCGGACCGCGACCCAGCTCCCCCTCCCAGCGCGCGCGCATGTCGCAGGCGAGGCACCAGGCCGAGGCAAGCTCGCCGTGTATGTGGAGCAGCCGTTTGGCGCCAGCGCGCTCGTGCAGGTCGTCGACATTCTGGGTGACGATCAGCAACTCGCCCGGCCACTCAGCATCGAGCCGTGCCAGCGCTCGATGCGCCGCGTTGGGCTCGGCCGTGCCGAGCCGCGCGCGGCGGGCGTCGTAGAAAGCGTGGACCAGCGCCGGATCGCGCGCGAACGCCTCGGGCGTGGCGACGTCCTCGACGCGATGCCCTTCCCAAAGCCCGTCCGGCCCGCGGAAGGTGGCAAGCCCGCTCTCGGCCGAGATGCCGGCGCCGGTGAGCACGACGATGTTGCGGATCTCACGCATGGCAACGCCCTTAGGGGTTTTTAAGCTCTCGCCGCTAGAGGCGGTCGCCATGCAGGTCGAGACCGCCTTGCCGCCGCTCGCCGTCCCGCGGCGCGTTTCGCGCGGGTGGCTGGCGCGGCTCACCTTGCCGGCGACCATCCTCGTCACCCTGTTCGCCGAGTCGCTGCTCGCGGAGCGCAAATATGCCTTGTTCGGCGGCGGCTTCGGCCAGTCGCAGACGCTCGATGCGCCGCTCGAGATCGCGGCCTTTGCGGCCGGGGTGATCGCCTGCCAGACCTTCGTCTTGTGGCTGCTCTACCGGCTGGTGCGCCGGCTGCACCGGAAAAAGGGGGACAGTCCCCTGTTCCACTTCAACTTCGCCTTCTTCGTGGGCGGCGGCGCGATCGCATTGCTGGTCGCCAAATATCAGGCGCTCGCTTTCTTCAGCGACGCGATGAGCTTCCAGATCATCCGCAACCTCGGCGGCGGCAGCCTCGTCGACGCCTTGCTCTACGCGCTGAGCGACGCGGGGCTGATGCTGATCGCTCTGGCCGGCGCTGCCGCCTTCTATCTGGTCGCACGGTTCGTGTTGCGGCGGTGGGAGACCCCTTCCCTGCCCGAATATTATCGTTTCGGTTGGCGCAAGGGCGCCCTGGCCTTCGCCGCGCTCGCGCTGCTGCTGTTCGCCGTGAACCGGGTCGGCGACGCGCGGTCGGCGGCGGCGCGGTTCAACGCGGTGCTGGCGGTGTCGACCCTGCTCGACCAGGCGACCGACTTCGACCGCGACGGCTGGAGCTTTTTCTCCTTCCCGCTCGACCGGCAGCCGTTCGACGCGAACCGCCACCCCTATGCGCTCGACATTCCCGGCGACGGCATCGACCAGGACGGGTTCGGCGGCGATTTCGCTTTCTCAGGGACCGCGGCGACCGTGCCGCCCCCGATCATCGCCGGCCACAAGCGCCACGTCGTCCTGATCGTGCTCGAAAGCACCCGCGCCGACGCGGTCGGCCGGCGGGTCGACGGCCGCGCGCTGACGCCGACCCTCGACGCCCTCGCCGCCCGCGGCAGCGCCGCCCGCGCCGCTTATTCGCATGTCGGCTTCACCACCCAGTCGCTGCAGAGCCTGTTCACCGGCGAGCTGGCGCCGGTCGACGACCGCCAGTCGCTCATTCGCGACTTCCTCGCCAACGGCTATGAGGTCGGCGTCTTTTCGGGCCAGGCCGAGGATTTCGGCGGCACCGCCGACCTCGTCGGCATGCGCCGCGGCGCGATCTTCGTCGACGGCACCACGCTGCGCGAGGAGCGCGCCTTCAGCTTCGCCGCCGAGGGGTCGGTCAACGTCGACGGCAGGATATTGCTGCGCGAGTTCGACCGCCGGCTCGGCCGGCGCCAGGCCTGGGCGCGGCCGCATTTCCTCTACTTCAACCTGCAATCGGCCCATTTCCCTTATTATGAGCCGATGATGGACCGGGTGCTGCCCGGCCCGCCGATCCCGCGCGGGGAGATCGGCGCGGCCAACCGCGACTGGACCGCCCGCACCTATTGGAACGCGGTCGCCTATAACGACCGGCTGATCGGCGCGCTGATCGCCCGGCTGCGGCGCCTCGGCGTGCTCGACGACACCCTGGTGGTGGTCACCGCCGACCATGGCGAATCGCTGTTCGACGACGGCTTCCTCGGCCATGGCCACATGCTGAACGAGCAGCAGACCCGGATCCCGCTCATCCTCAGCGCGCCGGGCGTTGCGATCCCGCCCGCGATCGGCCTCGCCGACATGCGCGGCATCATCCTCTCGGCGCTGGGCGCGCCCGTCTCGCCGGCGGCCCACCCGACGGTCTTCCAATATCTGGGGTCGCTGGACCGGCCCGGTTCGATCGGCAGCGTCGACGCCGCCGGCAACCGGACGATCTTCAGCCTGTACGACGAATCGGTCTGGACCAGCCATGCCGGCCGCTGGACGCGCTACGCCGATTTGCCCGCCGGCGCCGAACGGCGGGCCGCCGACGCGCTGATCGGCGAATGGGCGCGGCAGCGCTGGCTGCGCCACCTGCGGGAGCAGCCGGAGGCGCGCTAGCTCGGACTATTTGCTGGGCGTCTCGACCTTGACGTCGGCCTTGATGTCGGTCGGGTTGTTGCCGTTGATCAGGCCGCGGCCGAAGACGAGGAACAGCACGACCAGCAAGGCGAGCACGAGCACCACGGCGATGATCGCACCGCTTCCGCCGCCGCCGCCATCGGTGACGATCACTTCTTTTTCATCGGCCATGTCACGCTCCTCGGACTGAATGTGGGCGGGAAACGCAGCGAGTCCGCTCCTGTTCCGCAGCCGTGCGGGTTGCGGAGGGCGCACGCGTCGCCCATGAAGCTGCGAAAGGAGCGAGCGCGCGATGACCTCGATCGGAATCCTCGGCGTTGGGGGGCGGATGGGCAAGGCAATCGCCAGGCTGTTGGAGAGCGGGGACGGCACCAGCCTCGCCGGCGGCGCCGACCTCGGCGACGACGCCGCGGCGCTGGCCGCGAAGAGCGACGTGCTGGTCGATTTCACCGCGCCCAACGGCCTCCAGGCCCATCTCGACGCCGCCGCCGCGGCCGGGACGCCGATCCTGATCGGCACCACCGGGCTGAAGCCCGAGCATCACCGGGCGATCGAGGAGGCGGCGAAGCGGGTCGCGGTGCTGCAGACCGCCAACACCTCGATCGGCGTCAATGTCTTGCGGGCGCTGGTCGAGCAGGCGGCGCGACGGCTCGGGCCTGACTGGGACATCGAGATCCTCGACGTCCACCACCGCGACAAGCTCGACAGCCCGTCGGGCACCGCCTTGCTGCTCGGCGCCTCGGCCAATGCCGGGCGCGGCGCCGCGAGCAACATCGAGAACAACCGCTTCGACCGGATGCAGGAAGGGCCGCACGCACGCGAGCCGGGCGGCATCTATTACGCCTCGCTGCGCGGCGGCTCGGCCGCGGGCGACCATCTCGTCCTGTTCGCCGGCGACGGCGAGCGGATCGAACTCGGCCACCGCGCCGAGAGCCGGGCGATCTTCGCCCGGGGCGCGGTCAAGGCGGCGCGCTGGCTCGCCGGCAAGCCCGCCGGCCGCTACACGATGGCGGACGTGCTGGGGATCGGGTGACCCAGCCCCATCTCGTCCGGCGCCTCGGCCTGTTCGATGCGACGATGCTCGTCATGGGCGGGATCATCGGCTCGGGCATCTTCCTCAATCCGGCCGAGGTCGCGCGGCACGTCTCGACGCCCGCTTTGATCGTCGGCGCCTGGCTGATCGGCGGCGCGATCGCGATCGCCGGCGCCTTCGTCTATGCCGAGCTGGCGGCGCGGCGGCCGGAGGTGGGCGGCCAATATGCCTATCTGCGCGATGCCTGGGGGCCGATGCCGGCCTTCCTCTACGGCTGGTCGCTGCTGCTGGTGATCCAGTCGGGCGGGATGGCTGCGGTCGCGATCATCTTCGCCCATTACCTGATCGAGCTGACCCACTGGCCGGTCGCCGACGGCGCCGTCGCGGGGGGCGCGCTGGCGCTCTTGACCGCGATCAACTGCCTCGGCGTGCGCGCCGGCAGCAACGTCCAGAGCGCCCTGATGGTGCTCAAGATCCTCGCCATCGCCGCGCTCGTTTTGTGCGGCCTCATTTTCGCCGGCCCGGCCGCGGCTCCCGTCGCCGCGCCCTACGTCGCGGCGGGAGGCCTGGGCGCGGCGCTGACCCCGGTGATGTTCGCTTATGGCGGCTGGCAGACGTCGAGCTTCGTCGCCGGCGAGATGCGCGATCCGCGGCGCGATCTGGCGCGCGGCGTCCTGATCGGCGTCGCCGGCGTTGTCTTACTCTACACCGCCGTCGCCTTCACCTGCGTCTACGTGCTCGGCCCGGCCGGACTGGCCGAAACGCACACGCCGGCGACGGCGGTGATGCGGCTCGCGCTCGGCGACACCGGCGCCACTTTGATCGCGCTCGGCATCGCCGTCTCCGCCCTCGGCTTTTTGAGCCAGGGAATGCTGACGACGCCGCGCGTCTATTTCGCGATGGCGGAGGACGGTCTGTTCTTCCGTGGGGTCGCCGAGGTGAATGCCAGGACGCACGCGCCGGTCGTCGCCATCCTGCTCCAGGGCGCAATGGCGATTGTGATCGCGCTGTCGGGCAGCTACGGCCAGATATTGAGCTACGTCGTCTCGGTCGACTTCATCTGGTTCGGCCTGACCGGCGCCGCCCTGTTCGTCTTCCGGCGGCGCGAGGGCGGCGCCTGGTTCGAGGCGCCCGGCCATCCCGTCACCACCGGGCTGTTCGTCGCCGCCTGCGCGGCGGTGGTCGCGGCGACGGTCTACAACAACCTGGCCGACAGCGCGGTCGGCCTGCTGATCCTCGCCGCCGGCGTCCCGGCTTTCCTCTACTGGCAGCGCAAGAAGGCGCGGGCATGAGGACGCTGCAGTCCGACTATATGTACTGGGCGAAGACGCAGCCCGATGTGCGCTACAATCTCGCCTCGAGCGAGGTCCCCCATTTCCGGCTCGACCGCTTCGCGATCGATCTCGCCGCGCTCGAGCTCGACGGCGCCAGCCGCTACCGCTACCCGCCGCTGAGGGACGCGATCGCCCGCAAATGCAGCGTCACCCCCGACCGGGTGGTGATGGCGGACGGCACCTCGATGGCCAACATGCTCGCCATGGCCGCCCTGATCGCGCCCGGCGACGAGGTCCTCGCCGAGCACCCCGCCTACGAGCCGATGGTGGCAACGGCGCGCTTCCTCGGCGCCAAGGTGACGCAATTCGTCCGCAAGGGTCCCGATTTCCGGATCGATCCCGCGGCGGTGGCGCAGGCGGTCACCGACCGGACGCGGCTGATCCTCCTCACTAACCTCCACAATCCCACCAGCAATCTGGCCGATACCGAAACGCTTCGCCGGATCGGCGCGATCGGCCCCAAAGTGCTGATCGACGAGGTCTATCTCGACGCGGCCGGGCAGCCTAGCGCGGCCCTGCTCGGCGACGGCTTCGTCACGACCTCCAGCCTGACCAAGGTCTACGGCCTTTCCGGACTGCGCTGCGGCTGGATCCTCGCCGCGCCCGATCTGGCGGAACGGATGTGGCGATTGAACGAGCTGTTCGGCGTCGCCCAGGCCCATGCCGACGAACGCCTCTCCTGCATTGCGCTCGAACGGCTCGACGAGATCGCGGCCGACACCCCTGCCCTGCTCGCCCGCAACCGTGCGCTCGCCAACGCCTTCTTCGCCGGCCGCGACGAGCTCGAAGTGGCGCCGATGGCGCATGGCATCACCGCCTTCCCCCGGCTGCAGCGCGGCGACGTCGATGCGCTCCACGCGCTGCTGCGGGCGCGCTACGACACCGCGATCGTGCCCGGCCGCTTCTTCGGCCACGCCGACCATTTCCGGATCGGCGTCGGCGGGCCGACCGAGACGGTCGCGGCCGGGCTCGAACGGCTCGGCGCCGCGCTGGACTCGCTCAAATGAAGAAAGCGGACATCGCCGAATTCTACCGCCGGCTCGCGGACCGCATCCCGGCGCCCGAAACCGAGCTCAGGTCGGTCAACGACTATACCTTGCTGGTCGCCGTCGTCCTCTCGGCCCAGGCGACCGACGCCGGCGTCAACCTCGCCACCCGCGACCTTTTCGCCAAGGTGACGACGCCGGAACGGATGCTCGCGCTCGGCGAGGAGGGGCTGAAGCGCCACATCAAGACGATCGGCCTGTTCAACACCAAGGCGAAGAACGTCATCGCCCTGTCCCGCGCGCTGATCGAGCAGCATGGCGGCAAGGTCCCGGTCGACCGCGAGGCGCTCCAGGCGCTGCCCGGGGTCGGCCGCAAGACCGCCAACGTCGTCATGAACGTCGCCTTCGGTGCCGAGACTTTCGCCGTCGACACCCATGTCTTCCGCGTCGCCAACCGCACCGGGCTCGCGCCGGGCAAGACGGTGGAGAAGGTCGAGGCGATCCTCGACCGGCAGACGCCGCCGCCCTACCGGCGGACCGCGCATCATCTGCTGATCCTCCATGGCCGCTACGTCTGCAAGGCGCGCAAGCCCGAATGCTGGCGTTGCGTCGTCCGCGACCTCTGCCGCTACACGCCGAAGACGCCGCCGCCGGACGCTAGATGATGCCGAACCGTTTCACGCGTGCGGCATAATCGTCATAGGCGGCGCCGAACTCGGCCCTGAGCAGCTTCTCCTCCTCGCGCACCCGGATCCAGGTGCCGAGCGCGAACAAGGGCGCGGCGACGATCAGGTGCGAGAGATGGCCGAACGCGATCGCCATCGCGATCAGGAAGGCGGCCATCGCGACGTAGATCGGATGGCGCAGGCGGGCGAAAACCCCGCCCGTCACCAGCTCATGGCCCTCGCGCATCCGGGCGACGACGCTCCAATTGGCGCCCATTGCCCGCGCCGCCGCGACGAACAGCAGGACGGCGACCAGCATCAGCGCGGCGACAGCGGAGGCTTCGACCAGCGAAACCGGGCTCGCCGGCGGCAGGATCGCCGACACCCGGCCGAGGCCGGTCGCGAAGAAAGCGAGCATCTGGGTCAGGATGCCGATCGTCGACAGGCCCGCGCGCCGCTTGGCCGCCCCGCCGCCGCCGACCCGCGCCCGCAGCAGGTTCGCGAAGAACAACAGCCCGCCGACGGTCAGCGCGGCAAGGCCCGGCAGGCCGACCGGCTGCGGCTGGAACAAGGTCATCGGCGCTCCTCCCCTTTCGCGCATCATGCGCTGGGAGCGGCGGCGGCTCAAGCCGTGCCGAAAGCTCTGGCGGGGCCGGGCGGGCTTTGCTAATGCGCCGCCTCCTGGACAAGCACCCGTAGCTCAGCTGGATAGAGCGCTGCCCTCCGAAGGCAGAGGCCACAGGTTCGAATCCTGTCGGGTGCGCCATCTCCTCAAGTTGCCCGGAAATCCCCCATAACATCTTGAGGGGGAACGCGATTTCCGGTGTTCGAAAGCCCTCTTGGCGGTCATACCGCAAGAGGTCCGAAAATGTGAGTTTGAGCACTGCCCGCTTGTCTTCCAAGCGGTCAGATGTCCAAAGATTACAAGGGTTTGCAATAAACCGAAGCGCTGTTCGAAAACTGGCGTCATAGTCGCGCGCAGGCGTCCCGCATTTCGCTATCGCCTCGGCCACCACGAGCTTTCGCTGTTCCATTTCCCCGACCCGGCGCTCCAGCGCTTTCATAATCGTCGTGCTTTCCGCTTCAACCACGCGGTCGAGCAGCACCCCGATCTTCCGGTCGATGTCGACGACTTCCCGCTTCATGGCGACCTTTCGCTCGGAAGCCGAGCGCATATGCCTGTTCCAGAGGTCCCGGAAATGCGTTGAGGCTAGATCAAAAAGCTCGCGGGCAGGCGTCATCGACCGCAGAAGCCGTTCAAAGCCTTCCTCGATCTTGGCGCGCGCAATCGACTTGCCCCGGCTGGCGCAGCCGAACTGACGGCAGAGATAGTATGGATAGGACGCGCGCGCGCCCTTCGACCAATTGGCCGTCAGGGGATGACCGCAATCGTCACAGGCGACAAAGCCACGCAGCGGGAAATCCGCCGTGACATCGACGCGCGAGGGCGCGCGCACATTGCCAGCAAGCCTCTGTTGAATCCGGTTGTAGGTATCGAAGTCAATCAGGGCTTGGTGCTGTGCCTTGCGCAAACCAATGTTCCAGCGCGGAATCTGCAAATAGCCCGCGTAGAGCGGCTGTGTCAGAAGCCAAAAAACGCGCTGATCCATCACGACACCGTGGCGGCAAGTCGGGAACTCGGGATGCGCTTCTAGAAAGCGCTTCACCGCAGCCCGGCAATCGAGCCGGCCGCTGGCATAGCCTTCAAGCGCTTCGCGGACGATTGTCGCCAGCGGCTCGTCTGGCACGAGCATCTTGCCCCCGCTTGGAGCCCGCGCATAGCGATAGCCGACCGGGGCCTGGAACACCCAATAGCCATTGAGCGCCCGCGACCGCATACGGTTCATGGTTTGCTCGCCGTTCTTCTGACGCTGATGCTGAGAGACGCTGGCGAGAAGATGCTCGACGAGTTGGCTATCCGAATCCTCGCCGAACTCGACCGAGGGCGATTCCAGAACGCCGCCCGCGCTGGCGATCTCCGCCCGCAATTTCAAATGCGCTTCCAGCCCGCGCGCGAGACGGCTGATGTCGTCAATGATGACGACATGCTGCCTCTTCCGGTTGGCGCGCAGATGGGCGAGCATCGCCTTCATGCCGGGCCGTCCTACGACACCGCCCGACACATCATCCTTGAACACTTTCGCGACCTCGTAGCCGCGATACTTCGCGAACTCGCGGCAGCGCGTTTCCTGGCTGGACAGGCCGTCGCCGCGCGTCGTTTGCTTGGCCGAACTGACGCGGCAATAAATGACAGCCGGTTTTTGAACAGCGTTCGTCATGGACTTAGACCCTCAAAATCACATGTTGGTTTGGCCGGATTACCGTCCGGCATCTGATCCTCTTTTGAAGGTGAAACATTAGCAGAACATACGTCCCGTTGCGAGCCAGAATTTGCTTGGGACGCCAAAGAAAGTTGCACCGGATCGAGCCCAAACGCCTGATCCACAAAGACCTTCATTATGTTGCGGACGATCAAGATCACCTCGTCCTTCTGCTCGTCGGACATGTCGATGTCTTTGATGAGCCCGCGATAGCGGGCCCAATCCTCCGGCGAAATGTCTATCGGTCTGCTCATAGAAACCACCATCGCGAACATGCTCCGTGGAGCATCGTGAAAGTGATTTGCTAGATCGGTTTTATTGAGTGCTTGGGGGAACTTTGGTGTTCACCAACCTGGCACGGAATAAACCTGTGCATATTTACATATTATAGCTTGAAATCGACGTTTTCGCAAACTTGCACACCTATGTATTCACTTCATCTCCCGATCTGATTCGAGGTTCTGCCGGAGGCCAAGCGCTCCCCCGCCGACCTAATCCGGTCAAGCCGCAGCGTCTGCTTGCGCTCGACCAGATGCGTCGCCGCCCGCATGAGGCGGCCGGCGCGATCTTCACCCATTCCGGCAGGCTTGAGTTCCGGCCCCGGCGCTTCCTGGCGCAGGAGCTTGCCATACCGGCTAGCGATCCATTGACGCCGGTTCTTTTCAAAGTGCGTGACCGCTTGTTCGGACAGGCGCGCTTGCTTTTCGCGCACGTTCTCGCCCGACCGGGCCGCGAGCCGTTCCCGCCTGTTCATTTCGAAATGCGTGACCGCCGGCTCCGCCACACGCGCTTGCTTTTCAGCGCGGGCGACGAACTGCGGTTTGAGGTCGGCGGCCATGGTCAGGCGACCCCGTTGTGGAGATCGCGCACGTCGCCGAGCTGATCCTTCCACGGACTGACCGTGTAAAAGGGGACGCTGTCCGCGATGACCAATCGCGGCATCGTCGAAACCTTCAAAATCTGCCGCTCATTTCCAAGGCCAAGAATGTCCTCGCTCTGCAAGACCGGGCGCTTGGCTTCGCCGAGATTGGCGGCGGCCGTCTCGACCGTGCCGCCGTTATGGCTGACGCCTCGCATCAGCACCGTCTCGTTGCCGGACCAGAGCTGAATGTCGCGGATGAGCTCCGGCTCCTGGACATTCTTGAGCGTCATAAGCGCCGCCTGGTCCTCGAACTCCTTCACGGCCTCGCGCGACCAGCGGCCTTCCATCGAAAAGCGCCCCTGCGCGAACAACCACAACTGAATCCCCTTGCCGCGATAGAGGCGCAGCGCCTTCATGATCGCAGGCGCGGGCGGGAGCTGCGCAAACTCGTCCAGAAGGAAAGTCGTCCGCACCGGCCCGGCCTCCTTGGCGATGGCCTCGATTGCGTAATTGAGAATGAGACTGATCCACGGGGCGGCGACGCCCAGCTTTTCGGACGGCAGCATGAGATAGACCGTGTGCGGCTCGCGCTTCAGGCGCGCGAAATCGAACTCGTGAGCCGAAGTGGCAGCGTCCAGCGCCTTGCCGGGCTCAAAGGCTTCGAGCGCTTCAATCGCGTCCGCCTTGTACGCCTCGAATTGCTTCGGGGCCTTTGTATGCGTCCGCTCGAATGCGCCGGATTTCCGCTCGATCGCCTCAATGCCGCAAGTGGACATCATCGCGAAAGCCGTATCCATCTGCGCTCCGTTCGCGTTCACGAACCGCCAGACGCCGGCCAGCGTGCACAGCTCCGGCTCGAAATGCGCCAGATACTCCATGCGCAGCGAGAGAAGGCGCAACGCGCCCTTGCGCACCCAGGCATCGTCACCCTGCTTGAGCGGGGGCGGCAAAAGGATTTGGGCGATCTCGTTCGCTTCCGTGTCGATCCGGTTCCCACGCCGCACCGTGTCGACGAGGATTTGCAGCGGATTGATTGCCGTGTTCGGCAATCCCCGCAGCCCGAAGGGATTGAGATAGACGACCGGCAGACGAAGCGTTTCGGCGCGATGCGCGGCTGAGGCATAGGCGTTCTCGCCGTCCTTCACATCGACGACGATAAGACTCCGGCTCCGAACATGGGCCATGTTCGGCAGCAGCAAGTCGCGGCCCTTACCGCCACCCGTGCGCAAATATGTGACGAGCGGCCCGTCGCCATTGAAGAACAGCAGCCGGCCGCCAAATCCGCCGATGAACAGCCCCCGCGCATCCAGAAGGCCCGCGCGCCGGACGTCGCCGAGATCGGCGAGGCGTCCGTCGCCCAAAAGGCCCGTTGGTCTTGCGCGTTCGATCGCCGCTTCCATGTCCCGGGCGCGGTCGCGCGCGCGGGACATATAGTCGGCTTCCACCGTCTGGCGGTGCAACGCCATCAGGCTTTGCATCCCGCGCATGAAGCTTCCTCGAGCCATCGTCAGCGCCGCCCCTCCGCATGTTCGGGGCCAAGGCGCGGGGGCGGCGGGATCGTGATCGGCTGCACCGCCTCGATGTCGCGGCGCAGCTCTTCGACCGACGCCAGCCCTGTATTCCAGCCTTCGACCGAGATCGTCACGCCTTGCGTCGCGGCCTGCGTCAGTTCGCTCGACAATTCATTCCCGAGATTGCCCGCGTAAGCCATCGCGGAATCGCCGTTGCCGCTATCGACGAGATTGGCGATGCGGCCGAACAACCGCGCCATGTTGACGACCGCAAGGTCCGAGCCTTGCATCGCCTGGGCTTGCGCCATGCGCGCTCCGACATACTGGCTTTGAATGCGCGCCGTCGCTTCCGCCAGCATCCGGCCCCGGTCGAAAGTCGCCTGATAACGGGCGATGACGCTCTGATTGACGGCGCGGAATTGCTCACTCTGTTGCGCCACGCGAACGCGCACCTCCGCCGCCCAATCCTCATAGCGAGCCTGCTGCGTCAGCTCGGCGGATTTCACCGCCGATTGAACCCGCGCCTCGTAAGTTCCCATCAGAGTCGACGGCCTAATCGCAGACGGCGCGAAGGCTTCCGCGCCGAAGAACAACCCGGACGCAATCAGGAACGTCGCACCCGTTTTGAGGATGCTGGGAACGAAGCGGCGGCGCGGACGCGGATAGCGCCGCGCGTCTGCCGGAACCGAATGCCCTTCCGGCTCGGGCGCGCCGACTTGCGCTGGCACGTCGCCGGCATAATCCAAAGAGTAATCCATCGTTTGTGTCCTCGCTGAAAGAAGCGCGGCGCTACAGGCTGGCCTCGCCTCGCGTGGGGGAAAGAGCGGGTACGCCGCGGCTATCGCGCGGCGCGGCCGATATGCTTGTCGCGCGCGCGCCGAAATGCACGCGCCGACAACCACCCGCGTAGGAAATGGCGGAACAGCGCCAGATTGCCGCTCGCGGCCGGAGGCGCGCCAGCGAGAGCGAGCAGGATGAAGTGATGCTCGCCGGCGTAGCGAATCTCGACACCCTCGGGCAGCTCGAAGAACGTCACGCTGTCCGGGCGCTTCTCCGGTTTCTCGACGCAATATTCGATGCAAAGCGCGAGATAGATGAGCTTCAGACGCTCATGGATACGCCGTTGCGCGCGTTGCCTGGGCGGCTCCTTCGTGACCCGAAAGAAGTCGCTCAGCCAGCGGAACGAGCCGTCATTGTTGAAGGCGAGATCGATCGCTTCGTCATCCAGCTCAAAGGGCCGGCCGTCCTCGTCTAGGATCTCGCCCTCGAAGCCGTAGATGCGATCCGCCATCCAGTCGGGAATCTGCCGCCGCGACAGGTTCAGCTTCTGCATGTCTGTCGCCAGCGCCAGCATCGCGTCGCGCGTACCGAGGTTCAGACCTCTATGCAGCTTGATCCGGGCCCAATCGGGCCTGACGGGTTTTTTGCGAAGCGTAATCCGCGAATTGTCTGTCGGCATGACACCCTCTCGAACGGTTAGATCGAGGCCCGGTATCCCGGCAACAATCAGCAGTTGGGGGAAACTTGCGCGCGGCGCGTTCTCTAGTTCGCCTCAAAAGAAATGAGGCATCACGATTCCCAAGGCGCCGGGGTCTGTAGCGTTTTGCGCAACCGATCATTCGGCTGCGCCGGGCGGTCGAGAATGGCGAGAAATTCGTCATAGCACGCGCGGTCCACCTCGATCACCGTCTGATCGGAGATGTCTTTGGCAGTGGTTTGGCGTTTCCTCTTGGACATGCGGGCAGCTTTCTAATTCACTTTGTCTCCCGAGGGCGGCTTTGCTGCGCTTGCTTCCAGAACGTGGCGTCCGCCTCCGGGATATCGCTGAAATCAATATCCGCGTCGGAAATCGCCTTCATTTCCTCGCTGGTCATTTCCCGGTCATAGCGTTTCATCACCGACCCGCGTTTTGCCTCCATCATGGCCTGCCATTCTTTCCTGGCATGTCTCGGCGCGAGTTCGTGGCCTCCACGTCCTCCGGCAGCTCGGCGGGTGGGTGCATGTCCACCCGCACAACCTTGGCCGCGAATTCGAAGCCGGTCGGCGACATGTCCGAAAGATCATAGACGGACAGATCGGCTGTATCGACCAACGCCTCCGCCGCTTCATCGCTTTCCAGCCGGGGGAAAGCCTTAGATACCTTCTTGCCGCCCATAGCTTTGATATTCTTCGCGCGCTTGCGAACCTCGGCCAGCGTTGCCTCGATTCCCGCCCATGGGCTCGTACCGCTCGCCAGCCCTTCCGCCACGAGGTGTTTCAATTGTTCGAGGTCGGGTTTTTCAATCTTCGCCATTGGACTCAAGTATATCAAATTTCCTCGTTTCTTGCCACTTTGCCGTGGGGCTCCGTTCTCTGCGAGGAGGGCCGGAAAGCTCAAAAAGGGCGTAACGTGTAACTTTACACTTTCGTTTTTTTGTGGTAGGATGATTCTGTGGAGATCAAGAACGTTGCGCATAAGGGATTGAGGCGACTTATCGAAGATGGCGTGACCTCGGGCGTGCCCCGAGCTTATGTCGGCAAACTCGAAGTGATTGTCGCCTTTCTCCTCGCCGCGCCGGGAATCGAAGCCGTCAAAAAGCTTCAGACCTGGAAGGCACACCAGCTCACCGGCGATCGGAAAGGCACTTGGAGCCTGACCGTCACGAGGAACTGGCGCATAACGTTTAAGGTGAACGATGAAAACGAGATCGAAGATCTCGATTTCGAAGATTACCACTAAGGAGGTGGTGTCATGGCGAACTCTATTCGAATGAAAAATCCCAGGCATCCCGGCGCCTTCGTTCGGTTGATGGTGATCGAGCCTCTGGACCTTAAGGTTTCGCAGGCCGCGAAGGCGCTTGGCATCACGCGGCCGACCCTCTCGAATTTCCTCAACGAAAATGCGTCCCTCTCTCCGGAAATGGCGATCCGGCTTGAGAAGGCTTTCGGTGTCGATATGGAGACTTTGATGCGGATGCAGACGAGCTACGATATCGCCCAGGCGAAAAGGCGCGAGGGTGAAATCAAGGTCACTCCCTATGTCGCGAAAGGCGACGGCACCAGATTGTTGGCTTCTGCCTGAGCGCGGATTGTGCCACGCAAGGAGCGTCTCATTGGCTATCTCCGCGGCGAATACGCGAACGGGCTTTCGACCGTCATCAGCGTCTACAAGGCCGGCGCGGGCTATCGGCTTGGCGGCCCCGGCCGGCCGCATCTTTGTCACCCTTCCGTGCGCAGCATCGAAGCGGTGAAGCGCGAAGCCTTTCACGTTTACGACCTTCGGAACGCCGAATTCGATGAAATTTAGGCTATCCCGCCGGCACGCCATGAGCGCGACGAGTTTGAGCCTTGGCCTTTAAATTCCTTGACTCCCCGGCACTATTTATGGTGCCATTGGAGCCGCAAAAGGTGCAAAATGGCTAACAGGCATAAGGGCTCTTCGGTCGACAGCTTCCTCGAGAAAGACGGAACGCTCGCCGAGTTTCAGGGGCGGGCGATAAAGGAGGTTATCGCCTGGCAGCTTGGCGAGGCGATGAAGGAGCGCAAGCTGAGCAAGCGCCGCCTCGCGGAGTTGATGCACACCAGCCGGACGCAGGTGGACCGCATCCTGAATCCTGCCGACGGCAATGTGACCCTCGACACGCTGCAAAGAGCCGCGGCTATCATCGGGCGCCGAGTTCAGGTGGAACTGGTCTGATCTCTACAGGTTGAATCGGCCATGCCTATTACCGCTGAGGGCCGCGACTTTTTGAGCTTACTCAGTCGCACCCGCACCCGTCACGAAGGCTTGCCGGTGATCGAGGGCATGACGCAGCATGAAGTTGAGGCCATGCTGCTGGACCTCGCCGAAAGGGGCCTGATCCGCGTGCACGGCCCGCCCAATCAGAACTCAGACCTGGGCAAGGATGTAGATTGGGTCGAGCTGACGACACTGGGGTTCATGACGGCTGACAGTCCTTAGACTAGGCGGCTTAGGGCCGATTTAACACCTTGAATTGCTGGCCGAGCCGTATTTAGCTCGGTGCCAATGAATTGTCATACCGATTTAGGCTCGGATAAATCAAAGTTTAGATAAATAATAATCAAACTGCTGCTATTATTCATAAGACGTTATTGTTCTTTTGGTAATGTCCTCCCATAACAATTCTAAATATAGATGGAGAACAATATGACAGGTAATATTCTTAACGTAACTGAAAGCCCCACCGACGCGGCACCGAACCATGAAATAGCCCAAGGTATTTCAACTTCGGTCAATGTTCACCAGGCTTTTGCTGCAAGCTCGCCCCCTCCTACAGCACCAAGCGCAACTCCGACAACACCGGGCGCAGCTCCCACTGTCGAGGCGCGAAGAGAGACCCCAGCACCAGCAGTAGTACCTGCGCAGCAGATGGCCCCAGGCCCTCTTTAGGCAGTTCCTCGGTCGAGTTAATAACCGTCTCTGCCAACAATCACTTATGTGGATTCGACCGGAAGGCACTGCCCTTCCGGTTTTGTCTGTTTGGTTTCATGACGGCTGAAAATTAGTTGGCGTTTGCCTTTCGCCACAGCGCAGCGCCGAGTTCCAGAATCTGCTCGCGTTCCTGTTCCGTCAGGCGCTCTTGAACGCCCGCCACCCAATGGGCGAGCCCCGCGCAAATCACTTGCAAAGGAACCTCGCGGATTTCCTCCGCGATAGCCGCCATGGCCTTCAGGGTGTCACGTCCGGCGGCAAAATCCGCCATGTCTCAGTCTCCGGGAATCGCGCGCCGCGACCGGCCGGCTCCCCCTTCCGGCCAATATTCGCTTTTCGCCGGATTGTATATATAGATTCATTGTTTTTCGTGAAGCGCCGGGCCTCGCGAGATAGATCGCATTTGTCTTAAACTTTATCTTTTACACACAATACTTTAAGCGGAATCCGCGATAATTGTCGCGTGACGCAGGAATCCGACGCACCCGCCAGTTCCACCGAGGCCGAGCCGCCCGTTGACGTGAGCGCGGCCATTGCCGCGCAGGTCTTTGGCGACGTGCCGCTGGTCGGGCCGGATTGGCTGAGATCGCACATCGCCATGCAGGCGAACTTCGCTCAGCTTTTGCCCGGCGCCACGGCGCTCAACGCGGTCGAGTTGAACGGTCCGCGCACCCGCGCCGACCGGGAGGAACAGGACGCGCGCGACAACCGCAGCCGCATGATGGATGTCGTCGAAGAGGCCGAGCGCCAGCGCGAGGAATGGGCGCGGACCAGCCACAGCTTCGGCACGACGACCATGAGCGGTGAGGAATGGGATACTTTGAGTGCCGACCTTGAGGACGGCGGCGCGGTACGCACCTGGCTTCTCGCGCAGATCATGGCCGACGGCCACACCCGCGTTGAAGCGGAGCGGCTTGCCGATCGCGCCCGCAATGTCGCCGAGATTATGGCGACGCCGGACTCGCAGCGCACGGCCGAGCAGCGCCGCGAGCTTGGCGAAGCAAACCGCGATCCCGAACTGCGCCGCTACCTGGACATGGCCGCGCGTCAGTCACAGGAAATGCACGGTCCCGGCATGGCCAGGAATGAGACGGTCGCTTCCACGGATAGGGTCGCAGCTCAGGTTGAGGAGACAAATCGCTCCTTCGCTTCGGCCCCGCCTCTGTCGGCGCACTATAGAGCTGCCCTGGACGCGACGGCTCCGTTAAATGCCGATCGGGTTCTCACTGCGCCACGCCCCCAGGCTGCAATGTCCGGCGGCCTTGAAATATGATCTCCGCTATTCGGTCATCATGCTAAGCGCCGCCGGTGTGAGCACTGCCCTTTCCATGTAGAAGATTCGTCTCGGCGCCCCGCCCGGAACCAGCAGGACGAACGTCATTTCTCCCGACGCGCCGTTGCCGATCACCGCGCCGGTTGCGCCGGCGCGCGAAGTTCCGCCCGGCCCGGTGGCGACGCTATCCCCGGTGAAAAGATAAGTGTTGGGCGAGGCGGCTCTTGCGGCCGAACGCCGGGCCAGCCGGACATTCGTGAACTTGACGCCGACGCAGACCCGCGTCGAGGGCTGATCCCTCGGTCTGTCGCCTTCCAGATTATATCCGACCGACCCGTCGCTGTTTGCTGCGAAGGCCGTCATAACACGCGGAATGGGGCTGTCCGGGTCGCCTCTCTCGAGAATGGCGGTAACCCCCAAAATCCTGGCAATGAGCGCGTCCGCTTCCTGCTGCGTCTTGCCGTCCCGCCTCATTCTGGCAATCAGGTCACGGCGGACTTGCGTGTCGGAACGGAGTTGTCGCGTCAGATCGCGCCACTCCGCCCGAGTCATTGTCGTATCGCCAAACGTCAGCCTTTGCCCTTCATAATCCATGCGGTCGCCGATGATCAGCGTTCGCTGGCCTTCGGCGCGTAGCGCCGCGTTCATGTCTGCAATTGGCAAACATTGGCGCGGCTCTAAAGCCAAAACAGAGGAGGGGAGAAAAACCGAGTAAGCCAAAATGCCGTAAGTCGCAACCGCGCTTCGCATATCGAACAGTCCCGTTAACGGTGGTCTGTGAGACTGTGGAAGCGTTTCTTTTCGTCGCTCTCTGTGCTATGGACTTATTCAGAAAATCGACCCTTTCTTGTCTATGCGGCGAGGCCGCGACAGACGGTTAGGACCGATCTCATAAACCACGATATTCAGGACGGCAGATGGCGCTCCCGCCGCTGGCGGGAAAGGCCCTTTGCGGATTGGCTACATGCGCGTTTCGACCGCCGAGCAGTGTCTGAATTTGCAAGCCGACGCGCTGCTCGCCGCTGGCTGCGACCGCGTGTTCGAGGATCGCTTGAGCGGCAGATCGCGCAAGCGCCCCGGCCTCGAAGCGGCCTTGGCCGCGATTCAATCCGGCGACCAGATCGTCGTCTGGCGGCTCGATCGGCTCGGGCGAAATTTCCGCCATCTGGTCGACATCGCCGACGAGCTGCGCGAGCGCGGCGCGAACCTCATCTCGCTTCAGGAAGGCATCGACACCTCATCCAGCGTCGGCGAGATTATCTTTCGCCTCATGAGCGTGTTCAGCGACTTCGAGCGCAATGTCATCGTCGAGCGAACCCGCGCCGGGCTTGCCGCCGCCAAAGCGCGCGGCGTCAAGCTGGGTCGGAGGCCCAAGCTATCGCCCTCACAGATCGTCGCTGCGCGGGATCTGATCGACGGAGGCGAGAAAGCCGAGATCGTGGCGAACCAGTTCGGCGTCGGCCGCGCCACTCTCTTTCGCAGCTTTCACCAACGATATTCGGAAGTCGCCCATGAGCATTGCCCATGACCGTTGACAGGGAAACGCTGCTGTACCTCACCGCCGATATTGTCTCGGCGCATGTCGCCAACAACCACGTCTCGCCCGGCGACATGGCCGAACTGATCGCCAATGTGCACGGGGCCATGAGCAGCCTTGGTCCGGTTGCCGAAGAGCCGCCGACGCTCAAAGGCGCGGTTCCCGTCCGCGCGTCCATCAAGCCGGATTATCTCATCAGCCTCATCGACGGCCGGCGCTACAAGATGCTTCGCGGCCATCTTCGGCGGCATGGCTACACACCCGAGAGCTATCGTGCGGCCTACGGTCTCCCCTACGACTATCCGATGGTGTCTCCCCGTTACTCCGAGCTGCGCCGCGCGGTGGCTCACAAGATCGGCCTCGGCCGCAGGCCCAAGACTTGAGTCCCGCGAGGGCGTTCGTCTTCGCGCCTCGTGTCATAGTCTCCTAATCGCGAGCCCCGAACACATCCGGGTATTCATGGGAATCCTGCCTCGTCGCCGCCGGGCTTCAACGCGCCTCGCTTCCGCGTCGCTGACGCTCCTTGTGCAGCTCCGGCCCCCTGCCGGGGCGTGCCGCCCTTCGGTCAGCACGGCGTTTGATCCCCGGCTCCTTGCGCCGGGCTGTCTCTTCCCATGCCCGGAATGGTCCGGGCTCCAAGAGGAGACAAAACATGACTGCAACCGCTTCCAACCAGCCCACGCACCGCGTCTACGTCGTCAGGGGCAACGGCGAGAATTCCCGCTGGACCCGCATCGGCGCCGCTTGGGCTCACCGCGACGGCAAGGGCTTCTCGGCCGATCTCGACGCCGCGCCTGTTTCGGGCCGCGTCGTCCTGCGCGAGATCACCGCACGCGACACCGGGGCTCAGCAATGAGCCCCGCATCGCGGGACATCGTGACCGAGATCCTCGAATGGCGAGGCGTCACGATCGAGATCGGCTACGAAGCCGCCAGGCTTGGCGGTGACCTGTCGGCGCATCTCGAGCTTCGTGTCCACGACCCCGAAGGCGCGCACTTGCCCGTCACCGACACCGGCTATCGTTCCCACTTCCTGCCGAAAGAAGCGGTCGAAGACGCCGGCGGCCCGGCCGCCTACGTGACGGCCTGGCTGGACGAAGCGGCGACCAGCAAGTCCTGGCGCGCGGGCGAGCTCGCCCGCCGCCAGCTGTCGCTGTTCTAGCTATTCGCCCGGTTTACGCGCTTCGTCATCGCGAGGCGCGTAGCGCCGTGGCGATCCAGTCGGCGGCGGCGTCAAGAGCCGCCGTCGCCACTTAGCCCGTCGGAGGAATCGGCTTGGCCGGCGCGGGTTGCGGGGTCTGTGTCGTTTGCGGGGTCTGCGCGGGCGTTGCCGCGGCCTCGCTTTTGAACAGCATCTCGGGATACTTGGCCGCGATCACCCCTCCGACGACGAACGCAGCTATGACGATGAATACCAGACCCACCATGAGGTCATTCGCGTTCCTGCTATAACGTGGCTTGTCTCTCTCCACGGCTTCGCAGGCGAGTTTATAAGGATGCTTCTCCCTGCCATCGACGATTGTTTTTAGCAGCGCGTCGAGAAGCAGCTTTGTCCGAATGACCATATACGCCATCAGCGCGGAGACGATCGCGCCGAAAAATAGGATGCCAGCGCGCGCATAATTAGAGAGGGCGTTTTCCCCGCTCACCGGCACGAATAGAAGAGGCACGAACAGCAGATAATAATTGAACCGCGTGTTGAGTAGGCCTTCGATATAGGCGCGTTCCTCGTCGACCGTGCGCTGCCCCTGACCATCCCGCGCCCGCTCTGTCATTGATGCCCCCTGTCCCCGTTCCGAAACGGATAGGTCTGGGCAATCCCCGGATCAATCGCTCAAAAGATCGTGGGTGCGGCTCCCGTGCCCGATTTGATCGCATAGGTAGCCTCCTTTGGCTTGGAGGGGGCGGCAGCCTGATTCACGTTGACGATTACCGTCCTCCCCGGTGAATACTGCGGGGGGCCAGAATAATAACAAGCCAAAGCAAAAACGCCCCACAATACCGCGCTGCCAACTAGCGACGTAATAATAATTTGGTGAGGCTCAGCAGTCTTTTCGAGTCTACTCATTTTCCCTTTGTTCCCAATACTAGGTCAATTTACAGAATATGAGAGCGAGTAGTCAAACTTTCTCTCTTGAGCGCGCAATAATATTGCGCGCGGTTGCCTCGACTGCCGATAGCAGGTTGACGATTGGGCTTTGGGGGGAACTTCGACGCCTCGCAGCGCGGGCGACTAGGCGGGTCGGGCTGGTTGACTCGCCGTGACCACGCGGCGCGTGCAGCAGCCCGAGCAGAAACCCTTGGCCCGCTTGATTCCGCTTGAGGTCAACAACCGCAGGGTAGCCGCGGCCGCCTGGCGGCGGCTGACGGCGAGATAGTCCCCGACGCAGGCGTCGCAAATCGCCCCTGATCGTCGGCGCGACAGCAGCGCGTGTAGCTCGCTCGACAAATTCATTGACCGGCCCCCCAGCCAGCGTCCGTTTGGCATCTTGTCGAAAAAAGCACTTACTTTCAAGAGTATCAGCAGGGATAACTACACGAGCCAGCCTGCCCCAAATCTAGGCTTACGCTGCGCGCAAGATGTGCGTGTAACTACACGCCGATCTTGGCAAGGGGCGCTGCGCCCCCGTTGCATCCCCAGCTTGAATGGCGCTGCCCGGCATCGAGCCGGGCCAGCGCCATAGCAACAGTTGGCCGTTGCATCGCCATTCAGGGGAGCGTGCCTGTCTCCCCCGAAACCCCCAAGCCAAACCTCGTCGCGGTTTGATTGCGACCGGGGCGTGTGCCTGCCCCGGAACCCTGCACTAGCGGCGCGGCTGAATGATCGGTCATTCAGTGGCGTCGCCGGAGCCGCCTTCTACGATGCGATATGCCTCTAGCGCCTCCGTAGTTACGACGAGCCGGCAAGTCGGCTTTTTCGCTTCCTTCCGGACCAGCAGGCCCGCCCGGTCCAGATCGGCGAGCGCTCGGCTTATGGCCGAGCGGCTTCGACGCAGCTCCCTGGCAATGTCGCTCGGGCTCACCTCTACGAAGCGATCAAAGATCGTCGGTGTCTGGGCCAGATGCGCGAAGACCTCGCAGCCGATATGCCCTATCGGCCCGTTTCGTTCGCCCGGCTTGCGATGGGAAAGCTCGAATGCGCGAACGGCCTGGCACCTGTCCTCGATCGCCGCCGGACCGTTCATGTGAGCCTCAACCTTGCCCGGCTTCGTCTTGGAGCAGGGTCGCGTCCAACTCGGCGAAGCGATTTGCGAGCATACGCTTGTATGCTTCGAGCGCGGATTCCTTCCGTTCATGCTGCGAGCGAGGCGCGGTGAACGCGGACAGCGTCTGCAAATGGATGATACGGCCGTCAAATTCGCGCTTCTCCTTGTGGTCTTGCCACTGGATCGTCGTCCAATATGTGATCACCGCGCCGGGGCCTATTCCCGCACTCTCAAGCGATTGGTTGAAGGGGACCCGGCCACCCTCGACCACAAGCGAATGGCTGAGCGATACCGAGATCTGGTCGTTGTCGAACGTCGCTTGAGCGGGAAGCCGGAAGAGGTCGCAAAGAGCGCTCACCAGCTCGCCCACCGTCATGCTTGCCCGAACGGGCAGACGGTAGATCGTATCGTGCCGGTTTGAATAGAGCAGGACCGAGTAGCACTCCGCGTTCGCCTGGGCGGGCGGGGCGCCGAAGATTGCCGAAATGTCGCCCAGTTCATCCCGATAGGAGACGTGCCGCGGCTGCACATCGACCACGACACGAAAGTTGCGCTCGACCCCGAGGGGGTGTTTCTCGGAAAGCCTGACCCAGTGCGACGCCGGCAGGACAATCAATCCGGGAATGGCGCTTTGCAGCTTGGTCAGCGCTGTGCCTGTCACATCAACATTGATGCAAAGCGCGTACTGGACCCAGCCGATGGAGGCTTGGTGCGTCAGCGCGGATTGGTAGGATGCGACGGCATGTGTGGGGTTAAAATCCCCCGATTTGCCTGACTCAACGCTTTTGCATTGATAGGCGATTTTGCGGGTGGGGTAGAAGAGGTCGACGCCTTGCTCCGGCGGGCTGCGAACGAATATCTCGGTCGTGCCGTATTCCAGATTGAGCAGCTTGCAGCAGAAACGCTCCCATTCATCCGCGAAGCTGGATTCTTCAGGAACATGGAGGAAGGGCGGCACCAGCCGGTATTCTAGGGCCATTATCCGGTCGCCTCAGACTTCCGGCGAAACCAAGGATCGGCCGTCCGCTCGATTCCGGTGAGCTCGTCCGGAAAGCAGCGATCCTGAAAGGCGATCACGTCCTCTAGGCTGCCATGTAGCCAGCGGTCGTAATCTTCCTCGTGCAGCAGGACCGGCATCCGGTTGTGAACCGGACGGACGACTTCGTTGCAGTCGGTCATGAGGCCGGAATAGACCGGACCCCATTCATCGCTCACCTTCCACATCCCCGCCCAGGCTGAAATCGGCCGATCTTTCACCGCGAACCAAGTCCGGGTTTTCGATCCCCATTCACCTTCGGCCTCGCAAAAGCCGGTGAGCGGAATGAGGCATCGGTTCTCCGGCCGGGGCGCGACGAAGCGCCACATGAAGCTCGATAGATCGGCAATGTTGTTGACCGGCTTGGGCTTGATCGGCTGGCCGGTTTTCTTGCTCTTCTGAGCGAGCGGGAATCCCCACGTCATCGACTGGACGATGCGCTGGCCTGCCTCCACCCGCACGACCATGCCTTGCCCGCCTGGGTACACGTCGCCCTCGCCGGCGTTGAAATTGATCGGGAGCTGCGCCCGGAAATGGGCGGCGATCTCGGCCGGGCTCTTCTTGGTTGTGTAGAGGTTGCACATGGCGCGATGATAGCAAGTGAGCCGCGAATGTCAGCAAGGGGTGGAATGTCGACGATTTATGGGTTGCGCTGCAACTCGGCGAGCATCTTTTCAAGCTGCTCACGGGGTGCGGTGAAGACGGCCTGAGGCGGCAACCCACGGGCAGAGCAGAGGGCGCCAGCGATCGCCAGCGATTGATCGCTCAGTTCGATCAGCATCGGAAGGTTCGGTTTCACCTGCGCGTATATCTCGGGCTTGGTATGGTTGCTGTCCTGATGACTGACGACTTTGTGGCGGATTGTTCTTGCGACCTGGAACGCGCTGTCTGCGGCGACGATCTGCGCCTTGATGCGTGCGCAGGTTGCTGCATCAATTGCGCCTGTGGTTTCGGCTTGTTCCACTAACATTGGAAAGTTGTCAGTGTCGGACCGCCGAGCAAACAGGTTTACGATCCGCGCCAAATATTCGTGCTCATTAGCGCTTCGGATAAACTCAAAGAGATTCCATCGGTCAGCCAAGGCATCCTCGAATTTATCGAGGTTCGTCTGCCACATCAGAAAGGCGAAAAGGTCGAGATTAACCCTCGCTCGCGCCGCCAACCATGAAGCGCGACTGATACGATCATCGAGGGACTTTGCCTTACCCATAGGGAGGATGGTACAATAGGATGGTACGTCCGCCAAAGAGGTTCCAACGAGAATGGTCACCGCCTGCGGCGCAGCTCGTGCTTCCAATCCTGGTCAGTTGGCAACGGAAGGCTAGTGTCGTTTGCTTCTTCGTGGACGAGATCGAGAGTTGGGCTGCGACGGTTGCAGGCGCGGCAGCGGAAACGCTGCGGCACCTCCCGGAGGCGATCCGGGAAACCCTTTTTTTTGAAGTGCCACCACACGGCCGCCGCCGCGAATACGCGCTGGCGGCGGCAGCTCCGGCAGGTGAATTTGAGAGCGTAGTGATGCGCGGCGGCATCAAAGAGATCGCGCACCGGATTCACAAGTTCACGCACGGAATCGTCCCAATCTGAAAACGAATCGCTTGCGCGGTGTTCTAAATATGTTCCACCACGCGAGTCCATGACCCTGTTGCGCGAACAGCTTGTACGGAAGGCCCTCGCGGCGCTCAGCGAGATCGCCGACGAGTGCGGCGATCGGCCGGCGCGCAAGACGCTCAGCCTGCGCTTCCTGTTGATGTACACCTTCGCCGCGAGCGGTGCCGACCCCAAGCTCAAATGGATCTGGGACAGCTTCTGGACTGAGGCGACGACGCCAAAATCTGATAGGGCGCAGGACGCATACATACGCGGGACCGGGGCGCGCTCAGCGCTCGCGGGCATTTGCCGCGAGGTCGGCTATCCGCCGGACGTGGATTTCCTGCGCCACTTGGAGCGACAGCGCGATCTAACTCATTTGAACGAGACGTGCGGCAGGTCCTGCCAGGCGAGGGATGGAGCGGCGGGCGAGCAATCCAGCGATCCCTAAAGGCGCATTTCCACCCGCTGGGGGCTCGCCCCCCACGGAAGCCTCCCGCCTCAGGGCGTGCCCGAACCGCAATCGAAATGTGGACGCTTTGTCTGGCGGGCCAGCATCCACTCGCCCTGGCCGCCATAATTGGCTAGCCTTCCGATATGCGACTATCTTGGAATGAAATTCGAACGCGTGCCGCAGCCTTCGCTCGCGACTGGGAAGGCGAAGGCTACGAGAAGGGCCAGACCCAGCTCTTTTATCGCGACTTCCTCGATGTGTTCGGCGTGCCAGTTCGCCGTGTGGCGAGCTTCGAAGCCCCTGTTAAGAACCTCGGCGACAAGCGAGGGTACATCGACCTGTTTTGGAAGGGCGTTCTTCTTGTTGAGCAAAAGAGTGTCGGTCGCGATCTCAAGAAGGCGAAGACACAGGCTCTCGATTATTTTCCGGGTCTCAAAGACAACGAGCTTCCGCGCTTCATCCTCCTCAGCGATTTTCAAAACTTCGAGCTGTACGACCTGGAGGACAGCGACGAGATAGCCTTTCCGCTCGCCGACCTCCCCAAGCACGTTGAGAAATTTGGCTTCGTCATCGGGGTCGAAAAGCGCTCCTTCAAGGATCAGGACCCGGTCAATATCGAGGCTTCGGAACTCGTCGGGAAACTGCACGATGCCCTGGAAGAGGCGGGCTACGCAGGCCACGACTTGGAGCAGTTTCTCGTTAGGATCGTGTACTGTTTGTTCGCGGACGACACGGGCATTTTCGAGCCGCGCGACATCTTTCTTGACCTGCTTGAGAATCGGACTCGCGAGGACGGGTCCGACCTAGGCGGATGGCTGGCTCAGCTCTTTCAGGTGCTGAATACGCCCGAGGATCGGCGGCCTAAGAATCTCGATGCGGACCTTGACCGCTTTCCGTACGTGAACGGGGACCTGTTCCGCGACGCGCTTCTGATTCCCTCTTTCGACTCCAAAATGCGGAAGCGTTTGATCGACGCCTGTCAGTTCGATTGGTCGGCCATATCACCGGCAATTTTCGGGTCGCTCTTCCAGTCCGTCATGGACAAGGACGAAAGGCGTGAGCAGGGCGCGCACTACACAAGCGAAAAGAACATTCTGAAGGTCATAGAACCCCTTTTCATGGAGGATCTGTGGGCGGAGTTTCGCAGGCTTAAAGCGCGCAAAGATAGCCGTCGCCGCGTGGAGCTGACTGCCTTCCACAAGCGCCTGTCGGCAATGACCTTCTTTGATCCCGCGTGCGGCTGCGGCAACTTTCTCATCATCGCCTACCGCGAACTTCGGCTTCTTGAAATCGAGCTTATAAGGGAACTTCGTTCTTACCGCTCGCCCGACGAACAGCAGGAGCTCGACGCGGCAAGCCTGTCGCTCCTGGATGTCGATCAATTCTGCGGAATCGAGATCGCCGAGTTTCCCGCCCGCATCGCTGAGACGGCGCTGTGGATGATCGACCATATCATGAACAATCGGCTGAGCTTGGAATTCGGCCCGTCCTACGTCCGCATTCCGCTTCGCAAATCACCGAACATAATAGCTGACAACGCCCTAGAGCTGAACTGGCACGACGTGCTCCCGGCCGATCGCTGCTCGTTCCTATTCGGCAATCCGCCCTTTGTCGGACACCAATGGCGGAGCAAGGAGCAGCAGGCTGACATGGCCCGCATCTGGGGCTCGAAGGGACAATTCAATCGACTCGATTACGTGACGTGTTGGTTCAAGAAGGCCAAGGATTATGCCGCCCCCAATCAGAAGATTGGAATCGCCTTCGTTGCCACGAACTCGATCACGCAAGGCGAGCAGTGCGGCATTCTCTGGCCGTTCATGCTAACGAGCGGACTCAGCATTCAATTCGCCCATCGCACGTTCCAGTGGAACAGTGAGGCTCGAGGAAAGGCCGCGGTCCACTGTGTGATTGTCGGGCTCACGTTTCAGACCAGCGGGAAACGCCGAATTTTTGAGTACGGTCATGTGCGAGGAGAGCCGCACGAAGCCGAAGTGACTCGCATCAACGGCTATCTCATCGACGGGCCACAATATGCCGTGCCGGCGCGAAGCCAGCCGCAGCCGGGGATGCTAAAAATGCATAAGGGCAGCCAGCCCACCGATGGCGCCCGTTTGAAAAAGCCTGGCGGGGGTTACGTAACCTACAGCAATCTCATTTTGGAGGACGCGGACCGCAGAGCGCTTCTGAAAGCTGAACCGGCCGCGAAGAAGTGGCTCAAGCCGTTTGTCGGCGGTGATGAACTCATCTCTGGTCAATGGCGCTGGTGTCTGTGGTTGAAAGACGCCGATCCAACGGAGCTGCGTGGCTGCAAAACGATCACCGAGCGCTTAGAGCGAGTCAGGAGCGGGCGTCTTCAGAGTCCGACTCCGAGCGTTCGTGCCTATGCGAAATTTCCAACCCTCTTCACCCAAGATCGGCAACCTAACACCGAGTATCTGGCGATCCCGGAGGTATCATCCGAGACGCGCGAATACATTCCCATGGCGGTTCTCCCACCGAAGGTGATTGCCTCGAATAAGCTCCAGATCATCCCCGGAGCCGATCTCATTTATTTCGGAATCCTTACGTCCGCGATGCACATGGCATGGATGCGAACGGTAGGCGGGCGTCTAGAGAGTCGCTACAGCTACGCGCCCGCTATCTACAACTCGTTTCCTTGGCCAGAGATGACTCCGGCGCAGCAAACGCGGATCGAGGAAAAGGCCCAAGATATCTTGGATGCACGCGCCTCGTTCCCCGACGCGACGCTCGAAACTCTTTATGATCCTGACGCGATGCCTCCTGTGCTGCGTAAGGCCCACTTGGCATTAGATAAGGCAGTCGACCGGCTATATAGTCGCACTCCCTTCGCTTTTGAGCGTGAGCGCGTCGAACATCTGTTCGAGCTATATGAAAAGGCCGCTGCGCCACTTGCACCCATCGCTCAGATGAAAAAGCGACGCGCGCGCAGAGCCAAAGGACCCTAGATCGCGCAAATTCGACGTCTATATGTAACGGCGATAGTCGGAGCTGACTGGCTGTCCCTCGGGGACATATTTCAGCACCTCGCCAACCTTGCGCGCCGCGCGGATCGGAACAGGCAGCCGTTGGTTCATCTGGGTCGAATTCCAGTTGATTTTTGTTAGCGAAAAAACCTCCTCGGCGATCTGGGCTGCGGTGCTGTCGCTGCTCGAATGGGGGCAGAGTAGCAAGGGACGGGGGACGTACAGGCCAGGATAGGTGCCGTAGTAGGGGATGCTCCCATTGGTGTAGAGCAAGCCTTTGCCGTCGAGATCGACGAACGTCCCTCGCAACACGGGATAGTCACCATCACGCAGAATTTTGGCGTCGTATGACTCCTGGACCCATACGAGATCGCGCAGCTCGGTTTCGGCCTCTTCCAAGGCGCGCAAAATTCCGCAAGCCTCCTCTTCCCGAAAGCGCGATGTCTTCAGGATAATCACACGTGCCGGCGGATGCTTGTGATGATCGCGATATGCTTTAAGCGCATCCTTCACGAGGCCATAGGCATCATCCTCGGTCATATAAGGATGGCGGCCGCGGCTTTCCGTCTGGGCCCGCTTTCCCTTGAGAATGAACCCGCGTCCCCGTTCGTCGAACATTTGCGCCGCACTGGTCCAAAGCTGCTGACCGCTCGCGTCGCGGTAAAAGCTAATGCCGATATAGCAGGCCCGGAATTCGCCTTCCTTGGGCAATCTGCGCCACGGAATGCGACCTGTCCCCTTATAGTAGAGGGTGGTCAGCAGGTTCCAACTGCGTCCGGCTTCATCCTGGATTTTCCGGTCACTGCTCACCTTCACTTTCCGTGGGATTTTCGCCTTTTCATCGATCGCATCCTCCCAGATAATCTGGATAGGAAAACTGAGCGACATTGCCCTGGCTTTCAGAAGCCCGCGAAAATTCGGAGCGTCCGAACCTCCCGCATCGTCCTTCTCCGTGGTGCCTTCGGCATCGGTTTTCGCATTCCAGACCCGTTCAATTAACGCCACCGGCAACGCTACAAGCGCTACGTCGGGGCGGTTGCCGCTATCATCCAGCGTCTGGAGCAGGTCGAGCACGGCCGCGACCGCCATCTCGACCGCCTTAGCATGGTCGGGTTCCTTCCTGATCTTATCAATCTGCGCCTTGCTAAGTGCCGCCGTAGTTTCGTCTTCGATCACGAACTGGCAACGGAACGGATTGTTGTTCCCCAGACCGGGAAAATGGGGGTTGAGATTGGGATGACTTTCAGCGGTGGATTCAAATCCGATCGCTGCCTTGGCCAGAAACTGTTTCGCCGATTCGACAGTCTTCGCATCGCCTACAACGCCGATGCGAATCTTGTCGCCCAGCGGGATCTGAAGCGGACCCGCTTCGGTCAGGCCCAGACGGGGATCGGGGTGGCTATGCTGATCCCCGAATTCGAGCAGCGGCTCGTCGAATATCTGGCTCTCAAACTTCATCGAACTGGAGCCCCGCCTGAATGCTATCTTCTTCCGCCTTTATCTTTGGTTTGCCCCAGACATCCTCCGGCACAGTGGTTGGCAGATCAATTTCCGGAGGCGCTTCGAAGCGAAGTGTCGGCGTCTCGCCTTCCTCCGGCGAGGCAAATAGCCCGGTCTGCCGCTCCTCGTACGCCGTCAGATGACGATGCCACATGATGACTTGACCGCGCAGCGACGCATTATTGTCCATTCGCTTCTTGCCCGACAGCAGGCCGTGAGGATACGAGTGCCGCTGAAAGCCATTCGTCGTGAAATGATATGTCGGGCTGACCATGAGGAACCACTGGTCCATCATGCATTCGAATCTCGGCACGAAAGCATGGTGGCGCACGAATGAAACCCTATCGGGCTCTTTCGGATGCATTGCGACGGTCACCACATCGGCGTGGGTTCTGTTCTTCGCGGACTGATAATAGAGCGTCCGAGCCCGGTTCTCTTCCAATGCCCGAAAATAGAAAGCCTTGCTTTCTTTATCCCAGGCGAGATCGGCCCGCTCCTGATGGTGCAGCGTCTGCCGGAGCAGGAAGGCAAAATTGTGCTGCTCATCGATATCCTCATGAAAGGCGAGCATGCGGGTTTCGATGGCCTCGACTTGATCGAGATCGACGATTGCCTGCGTCACGGCTTCTCGGGGATCGTGAAACGACCAGAATGTGCCGCCCTTAATCACCCAATCAAAGCGCGGCGTTTCATCCTGATTGTGGAGTTCCGCGATGGCGCGCTTGCTATCGAAGGGCGTGCTCGCGACGAACATCTCTTGGGGCAGGATGATCGGAAGGAGATTGACGAGCGCCGTTTCTCCGCCGCCGAGAGGCGGGACATAGTAGCCGAACCCATTCTTTGGAACTGTGAGCTGCGCGAGGCGGTCGATCGACGCCTTGCTTAGTGAGTCTCTCGACTTGTCGAATGTCAGCCGGCGTTGCTCCGCGCCGGGCTGGATGGAAATCGGACTCCAGAAGAACGTCTCATCGCTTGCGCGATAGAGAACTAGGATCACGGGCAAATTGGAGGTCCGCCAATAATGCAAATCCGTACTGTTCAGCAAATATGTGAAGCCGTGATCGGTTTCAGACGCATAGACGCCGGCGTGCGTTGATTTCACTTGCACAGCGATCATTCGGGCTGTGGGCTCTCCCTCGATCATGATCTCGGCGATACCATCGATGCCAGCCTCGAGCCGGCTTCGGAGATCAAACTGAAATCCCATCGACAGAAAGCGCTTGCGAACCGCAGCCTCGCCCAGTTCGCCGATCAGTTGGCTGGGGGTGATCCTCTTCGCCATTCATCGAGTATAGAACATTCCAGAAACAACTCTAACATGTTTTTCCGCTGACAGGTGAGGCGATTTGCGTTCCCTTCGGGCCGCGCTCTCTCATGTTCGCAGTCAAGGGCTAAGACGAGCCCCCTCGCGCCCCACGTGATATCGGGAGCGGAAAAGGGGCTATGATGTGGCAAGCAGGGTGAGGAGCCGGACGCAAAAACGTCGTCAGATCATTCTCTCATACGCGGACTGGTTACCGCACTACCTTGGTTCGTCGCGGGTTTAGCTCGATCTAGGCCCGGGCGCCGGTCATGAATGACCTGCCCATAGAGCGCGCGAGCGCTACCCAAACGGGAGTCCGACTCCTCGCTATGCTTGCCAGCATATTGGTGGCGGGCTCGTTAGCGCGCAAGCGGCACGACTTGACCCATCTCCCAGATGAACGTGGCCAACTCGCGAGCAACTGCCATACAAGCCACGGGCGATTTCTTGCCCCGTGCCAACAGCTTTCGATATCGAGCGCACAGCCTCACCTGCGCGCGCCAGGCCACGTCCCGCACCTTCTTCTCGGCGTCCGAATAGGTGCTGCCCTTCCACGTCGAGACGCGCGCCGGAAACCGATAGCACCAAGCGCACTGGTCAAGAATGCGCCGCACTTCGCGATTGCCGGTTTTGGTAATTCCGCCACGTCCGACGCGCGTTCCGCTTGAATGCTCCGACGGCACTAAGCCAAAATACGCGCTCAGCTTTCCCGGCGAGGGAAATCGTCGCAAATCGCCGGTGGCACATAAGATCGTCGCGGCGGATATCATGTCGATGCCCCGCATGGTGCAAAGCGCTTCGTGCAACGGTCGCATCGACCATTCGGGGAGCAAATTTTCAATCATCCGGATAAGCTGATCGTGCCGTTGCCGGCCATCGAGCACAGCGTTGATGTAATCCTGGAAGACGATTTGATGGGCCGGATGGTCGAATGTTTGTTTCGCCAACCACACAAAGTAAGTGCGGGTCCAGTAGGTCAAGCCGTCATAAACTCTGCCCTGCCGCAGTAGAAATGCCAGCAACTGCCGCTTGCTGGCGCTGAGCTGCTCCATAGCGTCAGCGCGCGAGCGCACCAAATCACGCATGGCCTCATGGGCCGGATCGGGCACCCATACGGCGGTGACTTCTCCCATCCGTAGCAGCCGCGCCAACTTGATCGCATCGAGTCGGTCCGTCTTTACCCGCTCGCCGGGCTTGGTCGGAATCGAACTCGGTGCGACGATGGTGCAACGATGGCCCGCTTCAAGAATCTGCCGATAGAGACCATATCCGCAGGGTCCGGCTTCGTAACAAAAATGCAGACTCTTCCCGGCGCCTGCCAGTCGCTTCATTAGTTTATCTACATGAAGGTGATTGCTCTCAATAGTGCCGAAGGAGCGCACCTCTCCATCGCGCCCCTCTTTAGCAGTAGCTATCGAAATCGTTGATTTATGTACGTCAAGTCCGATAAATAATGTCTCCATATGGTTCTCCCGGTGTTGAAATTTGCTCCATCCATTTTGAACGAAGCTATTTCTTTTTAGCTCAGGACTGTATTTGGGTGGAGGCAATTGCGAACATAAGGTCTAGGCGCGTGCCGCGCCCGGAGCCTGTAGTCTCCGCCATTCGGTAACGATCGCTAACGCGGTTAGCTTGGGGCTTTGCCCCTAGCGCTCTTCGGGCAGACCTTCCGCCCAGCTTCATCCGCTACGCTTCTTGCAGCCGGTTCCCCGCGAAGGCTGCCGCTCCGCTTGCACCCCCCATTCTCGCCGAAGGGCAGAGGTTCACGCAGCAGCTTGAACCCCTAGCCCAAAGGAGATTTGAAAATGGGATTAGCCACTTGTGAACGCTTGCAACCCCGCATCTATGTGGCCTGTCTGGCCGCCTATAATAACGGCTGTCTTCACGGCGAATGGATCGACGCCGATCAGGACCCTTGGCAGATTTACGCCGAGATTTCCCGTATGCTGAAAGCTTCGCCTATCGCCGGAGCCGAGGAATACGCGATCCACGATTTCGAGGGTTTCGGCCGCCTTCGCCTGAGCGAATACACCGGCATCGAGCAGGTGGCGCGGCTTGCCGCCTTCATCGTCGAGCGCGGCGAACTCGGAGCCGCGGTCCTGTCTTATTATTCCGGCGACCTGGCCGAGGCGCGTGAGGCTTGCGAGGACCGTTATTTCGGCACCTTTGAGAGCGTGGCCGACTACATGGCCGAGTTTACGGAAGAATGCATGACGATTCCCGAGCGCTTGCGCTTCTATATCGATTGGGAAGCCATGGGCCGGGACGCCGAGCTATCCGGCGACCTGTTCACGATCCAGACAGCGCACGACGAGGTGCATGTCTTCAACGCGCATTAGGCGGGACTACCGCCTAGCGCGGCGCGAGATCGCGCCGCGCCTGCTCGGCCCGGATCATCGCCACCAGCGCGTAAGCGCGAGCCAATTCGGGGCTTGGATCGGCAAGGCCGCCGAGAGACTGATTGACCTCATTGAACAGGGCTGAGAGCTGGGCCGGTGATTTGCGGGCGAGATCGTTGCGCGTCATTTTGAACATGGATTCCTCCTTTGCTTTCGCCGCCCGGAATTGGGCCGCGTTGGAGGACAAGGAATCAGGACACGGACGGACCGCATCCGCTCGGATCGAAACGAAGTGGAGAAGGCTTCACGCCTTGCCTGTCACCGTCAGGGACCTCGATAGCTTCGTCAAAACGCGGGGACCCCAAGCCGGGCCGAGGGCAAAGGACGGTAGGCATGAACCGACGCCGACGACCCCGCCGCCGCCAGCCCACAGAATGAGACAATCGGAAATCAGCGCCCGAAATCGAGCCCCGTATCGCGCCTTGGCGCGCGCGTCTCCTGCGCCTGCCGGAACCGGGCGGCATCGCGGTACAGCGCGAGCAACTGCCGCGCCTGCCCCGTCCGCGCCTGTTGAAGATCGGCCTGGAGCTTGACGCGCTCCTTGAGCTGGTCGCGAATGAGCGTGTCCCGCTGCGAGCGGTCGCGCTGCATGGCGAAGAACGCTTCCACTTCGTTCTGCCGCCGCGCCTTCCAGTAGCGCCCCGTCAGCAGATCCCACGCGCCTTTGACGCCGCCGCGAATGCGCGCCGCGCGCTCGCGCTGTTCCGCCGTCCAGCGCTTCGCTAGGCCTGCGTCTAACCGCCGCCGCTCGTCCTGGTGCTGGCGCTTCATGGCCTCCCGGCGCTCATGGAGCGGCCGGATCGCGTTCGACGCGATCCGCTTCGCTTCCGCGATATGGGACTTGAGGCGCTGGCCTATTTCTCCGGCCAGCTTGCGCCTGACCTCCTCGACCGGCCGCAGGCCAGCCGGATCGCCGAGTCGCGCCGTGACCTCCTTCGTTTTCTTTTCGACGAGCCGGGAAATCGCGAACACGTCGCCGTCGATCGTCACCGCCACATGGCCGCGCCGGTCGCCTTGCGCCAGAAACAGGCCGCGCTCTTCGAGCGCTTTGCCGAAGGACGCGGCGGTATCCGACACCGCCCAAGCCTCCTGGGCGGCCTCTTTGAGGGTCTTCGCATCCAGCCCCGCGCGCTTGGCCTGCTGCCATTCATCCAGCGTGAAGCTGCGCGGGTCGCGCAATTTGGAGTCGGCGAAGCCGCCCGGCATCTTCCAGCCGTTCTCGAGGAAGAGCTGCCGCGCGATCTCGCGCAGCTTGGTCTTGAAGAAGGGTAGAGGCTTGGCCGTCATCGTCGCGGCGTCGATCCGTGACCAGACCGCATGGCAATGCCGCCGTCCTTCCTTTTCGTGGAAGACGACGATGCGCGGCTGACCCGCGAGGGCCATTCGCTCCTCGATCATTTTCAGGGCCAGCTCGAATGTCTCTAGACGCGCGTTCTCGCCAACCGGCGGGTTGAGCGACACCGAGAAGAGATATTGCTGGCAATGCGTCCCGCGCGACAGGGCGTGCGCTTCCTTCATCGCGCCGCGCACGGAATCGGCCACGAAGCCGCTGACTTCGTGGACTTCCACATGCTCGTTTTCTTCCGTCTTCAGGAGGTGGAGGCCGAGCTGCTTCCCGCCGCCCCGCTGGGAGGCTTTCAGGATCATATCTCCGGTTCCATGTTCAGGGCTTCCAGCAGCAGGCGGCGCATTTCCGCGATGTCGCTTGCCGCCTCTTTCAAGGCTTGTTCCGTGTCAGGCGAAAGCGGCAGGCTCCCAGAGTTCGCCGCCTTGGCGAGCTGGTTGACGTTGTTCGCGATTCTCGACTGCCCCAGCAGGGCGAGCAGCTTCGTTAGCGCCTGATGATCCTTCACCGGGAACTTGCCGCGCGTGCGCGGCGGCGGCGTGTCGGGACTAAAGAGCCGCCAGCGGATATAGGCCGCGACCGACATTCCGGCCGCTTCGCGTTCGAGCTGAGCCTTTTGCTCGAAAGTCATGCGAAGCGAGACGGGATGCAGTGGTGCTTGTTCAACCTTGGGCGGTGGGGGCGGCGGCGCGTCGGGTTCGGCGCGCGCGCTGCCGTCGAAGATCGCACTCAGAGGTGCGGGAAGGCGGGGATCGATATCCATAGCGTCCTCTTCCTTCCCCTCAAGCGCTCGCGCGCGTGGGGGGAAATTAAGAGGAGACGGCTCGGCTCAGTCGGACTCCGCTGGCGAATCGTCCGCCAGCGACGTATCCTGCAAAACGGCGTTCCAATCTGCTAGGATTTCGAAGAGTTTGTTCGACTGAGCATCGGCAGGGTGCGCCATTTCTCGACGACAACGCGATCGAACCTGTTGAGTCGTTTGCTTGCCGGCGTCCGCCGGCGGGGGGCTCGACCCGTGTCGGGTGCGCCAGCCTCGCTTCAGCTCTCGAGCAGGCCGGCGGCGATCGCGAGCCGGACCGCTTCGGCGGTGCCGCGGACGCCGAGCCTTTCGAACACTTGCGCGCGATGGACCTCGACGGTGCGCAGGCTGAGCTCGAGCTGGCGGGCGATGGCCTTGTTCGGCTGGCCCTTGAGGATGCCGCGCAGCACCTGCAGCTGGCGCTGCGACAGGATGGCCACCTTGGCCGCCGCGTCCGGGTCGACGGCGCCGGCCTTCCTCCTGGGTTGCAGGGCCAGCGCCTGGCCGATCGCCTGCAGCAGCGCCGTCGCGCGACAGGGTTTCTCCAAGATGTCCGCCGCGCCGAGCTTCATCGCCTCGACCGCCTCCGGGACCGCGCCGTGACTGGCCAGGACCAGCACCGGCGGCATGCGCTCCCTTGTGCCGAGCGCCTTCAGCACGTCGAGCCCGCTCGTACCCGGCAACCCCATGTCGAGGAGAATGCAATCCGAATCGCCCGGCAGTTGCGCGGCCAAGAACGCATCGCCGCTCTCGAAAGCGCGGACTTGATAGCCGGCCCGTGCCAGAAGCGCCGCAGTCGACCGGCGAACGGCATCGTCAGCATCGATGACGGCTACGACAAGGCGGCCAGACACCATTACACCCCTGGGAGGAACCCCACACAATTTCTTTTGTAGCATAGAATAGGAGCGCGCGCACGGACTGTCGGGCGACTGCTCCGAATCGGCTCAATCGCAGCGCGCCGGCGGCGCCGAACCGGACAATCCGGAAAGAACATTTTATGAACAGGCTGGGCTTTCCGCGCGGCGGGTGCGATGACGCCTCCTCAAACGACCGGGAGAGGCAGGGATGATCAGGGTCAGCGCGTTCAAAGCGGTGCCGCCGTTCGCGCAGGGGCTGGTGCGGGATTTGCGGGTCAGATGGGCGCTCGAGGAAGCGGGCCTGGCCTATGAGCCGGTGCTGCTCGGCGACGGCGACAAGGACAGCGCGGCCTATCGCGCCTGGCAGCCGTTCGGCCAGGTCCCGGCGTATGAGGAAGACGGCCTCAAGCTGTTCGAATCGGGCGCGATCGTGCTCCACATCGCCGGCAAGGCCGAGGCCGGCGAAGCGCTGCTCCCGGCCGACCCGGCGGCGCGGGCGCGGGCGACCGAATGGATGTTCGCCGCCTTGAACACGATTGAGCCCCAGATCCAGAACCTCGCCGCGATCGACCTGTTCCACGCCGCCGAAGACTGGGCCAAAGCCCGCCGCCCCGGCGCCGAGCAAATGGTGCGAAAACGCCTCGCCGACCTCGCCGCCACGCTCGGTGACAAGGACTGGCTCGACGGCGGCCGCTTCACCGCCGGCGACCTCCTGATGGCGACGGTGCTCCGCATCCTGCGCCACACCGACCTCATCGATAGCGCGGGCCTCGCCGCCTATCTGGCAAGGTGCGTGGCCCGGCCGGCGTTTCGTCGGGCGTTCGATGCGCAGATGGCGGCATTTGTCGAGTGACGCGTTGATCGCTCCCGTCGCGTCCGCCGGCGTCGCCGCCGACCGCGCCGGAATCGGTCGAAATCTGCATCCCGGTGTCGCTGTCGATGCCGGCCCTCGAAACGTCGCCGCCGATCCATCCATCCCCACCGCGCGCCCAGTGGCCGCGCGCCGCGCGGAACGCAAGGAAGGGAAAGCCGCCGATCACGACGATCAGCGCGCCAGTCATCAGCGTGTCGAGAGGCATGGCATTGCTCCTCGCGCAGCATTCGCACGACGAGGCTAGCATGGCTGCGGGGGGCAGGTGGACCGGCCGGAGGCGCAGGCCGCCCGCCGCACGTGGCGGGCGAGACCATGCGATGGTCGCGGATCGGCCAAGAAAAAGTTCGGAAACTCAAACGACCGCGTTTGACAGGGTTTTGCCTTCTGCTTATTCTGCGGACTTCAGTTCAGCACAAGGACTGCCCCATGAACCGGAAGAGTGGGCGCAAGCCGCCAGAACCGCAGACAAAGGCGCACTCGGCATTGGCGCTCGTTCGTGTCGGACGGGCGACCGACCTAGTTCGGGGCGGAGGCGGCATGTCCGGACAGGACCGGAACGCCTATTATTACTTCACCCAAGACGAATAGAAATTTCCTGGTCGGTGCCGATGGACGGGCTCACGGTCTTTACCGCACGCAGCCCGAGGTCGGCGTGCGGCTATCGGCCGACGCCCGATGCGGCTTTCATATTCCTCCTGTCCGGAGGCTTCGTCATCGACATGAGGGCGGACGCCTACGCGCTCGACCCCGCCAGCGCCGACAGCCTTAGGGTTTCGCTCGAAACCGGGATCGAGGCCGCCGCCGCGGAACGCTCCGCGCGCCTCGGGATTCCGGTCTGCGACGCTCACGCGCAGATCACCGAATTCCTGGCGTGCCTGCGCGAGCAGGGACTATTGGAACGGGCGGCAACGACCACGAGGCGGGTGGAGACGCGGCCCATCGCCAGGCTCCTCGCAGCGGCGGCCATCCGCCTGTGCCGCCGCGGAAACGGCGGATCGCGCCGCCTCGGGTTCGCCATCGCCCTGGCCCGGCTCAGCTTCCGGCGCTACGGCTGGACCGGCACGATCGACGCCTGGAAAGCGGCGCTGCGGAACGCGCGCCCGGGAGCGGGATCGTGCAGCCTTGGCAACATAGACACCGCCATTTCCGCCGCATCGACGCGTGGCGGCACCGGAGCGGATTGCAAAGAACGCGCGCTCTGCGCCTGGTCGATCGCCCGGCTGGAAGGGTATGAGGCGGCATTGATCATCGGCCTGCAATTCCATCCGCTGGCGGGCCATTGCTGGTGCGTTGCCGGCGGGCGGCCGCTGGGCGACCGGGGCAGCCGAATCGCCCGCTTCGCGCCGGTATTGCGTTATTCGTGACCGTCCTGGACGGATTTCGAGTCCGGGTCCGCAGGGGCAAAGTCGAAGTGCATAGCGCAGGCGGCTCCGATTGTTCCGATCGGGGCGTACGGACCATCCTGTCGGGCGGGCTTCATTATCGCGGCGCGCCGGCTCGCCGAAGCGGTGCCCGAGCCGTGCTCGATCTGTATTGCGCCCGCGGCGTCCAAGGTCTCGTGGCGATCGAAGGGGATTTCGCGCTTGTCGTCATCGACCTGCCGAACAACCGGATCGCGGCGCTTCGCGACGCGATGGGTGGCCGGCCCTTGTTCTGGCGCCGCGAACCGGAAGGCTGGGCGATCGGCTCCAGCCTCCAAGCCCTGTTCGATCCCCGCATGGACCAGCTCGATCCCGGCTACATCGCCGACAGACTGCTTAGCGGCAGCCCGAGCGCGGACCAGTGGGCCGGATCGCCTTACCGGGACATATGGCGCCTCCGCCCCGGCCACCTTCTCGACGGGCGGGTGGAGGAGTTCGAGCCTCGAATCCACGCTGCTGCAGACTGGGCGTCGCGCATTCGCGAGACGCGCATTCCCGCGCCCGAGGCTGCGGCCGAGGAGTTCAGGCACCGGCTGACCGAAGCTGTGCGCGAACGAGCGACCGACAAGGTCGCCGCACATGTCTCGGGCGGCATGGATTCAACGTCCGTCGCCTTGATCGCGGCGCGAATCCGCCCGCCCGTCCACGGATTGGCGCTGAGATATAGGCGGATCGAACCGCTGCGCGGGGAAGCCGCCTTCATCGACCTGGTCCGCCATCCCGGCCTGGCGGTCGCTTCGATCGACGCCGACGACCTGCTGGACTTCGACGGCTTCGCCACGATCGGGCCCCATGCCGAGCCGACGCCGTGGCTGTTTCGAGCCGCCCAAGACCTCGCACTCTTCCGGCAGGCAAGGGACGCCGGCGCCACCACGATCCTTGCCGGGGAAGGCGCCGACGAGACACTCGCTTTGCCGCCGATCGAGATCGCGGACGATATGCGGCACTGGAGGATCGGGAAGGCCTATGCGGAGTCCGCCAGGTGGGCGCGGGCGTACCGAACCAGCGTCCGACATTTCGTGTCGGAATTGGGGCTCGCCGCGGCGCTTGCGCCCCGATTCTTCCGGCCCGAACGGCCCGGATGGCTGAACCCGGACTTTGCGGCGGAGGTGGACTGGGATGAACGGGCGCGCGCGCTGGCCCGGCGCCGCCTTCGTCACGAGGACAGCTTCGCGCTGTCGGAGATGGTCTCCCGGATCGAAAATTCGGCCGGAGACTGGACCGCCCAGGAGCTGGCGCGCCCCATGGGCCTCGACGTTTCCCATCCGTTTCGCGACCCCCGCGTCCTTGTCTACGGCGCCGCGGCGCGGCTCGCGCACGGGGCAGACGCCATGCATCCAAAGCCCCTGCTGGCGCGGGCAATGGCAGGCATCGTGCCGGCGCGCATATTGGGCCGGCGCGGCAAGGCGCCATTCAACCCGATCTTCTATCTCGGCCTGTCGCGCAATCGCGACTCGCTCTTGCGCCTGGTCGGCGAGGCGCCGAAGGTTGCCGACCGCTTCTTCCTCAGGGACAGGCTGATCGAGGCGGTCAGCGACGCCGCTTTGGGCTATCGGAGCCTCGACGCGCTCCATGACGTGGCCTCGACATTGTCCATCCTCAAATGGCTGGCCCTGCTTCCCCGCTGGCAGGCAGGAAAGGGTACGGCGCTCCCCAAGCCGGTCGGTCGACGGGGCTGACGGCGGGCGCCGAAGGCGCACAGATCCACTCACTCCACAGTCACCGACTTCGCCAGATTGCGCGGCTGATCCACGTCCGTGCCCTTGGCCACCGCGACGTGATAAGCGAGCAGCTGCACCGGCACCGCGTAGACCAGCGGCGCGATCAGAGGGTGGACTTTCGGCATTTCCAGCGTGGCGATGGCGCCCTCGCCCGCCGCCGCGATGCCTTCGGCGTCCGAGATCAGCACCACCTTGCCACCCCGCGCCTGGACTTCCTGCATGTTGCTCACCGTCTTCTCAAACAAAGGTCCCGAGGGCGCGAGGACGATGATCGGGACATTGTCGTCGATGAGGGCGATCGGGCCGTGCTTCATCTCGCCGGCGGCATAGCCTTCGGCGTGGATATAGCTGATCTCCTTCAATTTGAGCGCGCCCTCGAGCGCGAGCGGATAATCCTGGCCGCGGCCGAGATAGAGGACGTCGCGCGCCTTGGCGATCAGCGGCGCCAATGCGGCGATGTCCTCGTCATGGTTGAGCGCGGCGTTCATCGCCGCCGGGGCTTCGGTCAAATGGAGGACGATGCCGCGCTCCTCCTCCTCGCTCATCCGCCCCTTGTCGCGGGCGACCTTGGCGGCGAGCGCGGCCAGGACGGCGAGCTGGCAGGTGAACGCCTTGGTCGAGGCGACGCCGATCTCCGGGCCGGCATGGGTGGGCAGCAGCAGGTCGGCCTCGCGCGCCATCGAGCTGGTCGGCACGTTGACGACGACCGCGATCTTCTGGCCCTTGGCGCGGGCGTGGCGGAGCGCGGCGAGAGTGTCGGCGGTCTCGCCCGACTGGGAGATGAAGAGCGCGAGCCCGCCCTCCTCGAGGACCGGGTCGCGGTAGCGGAACTCGCTGGCGATATCGAGCTCGCAGGGCACCCGGGCGAAGCGCTCGAGCCAATATTTGGCGACCATGCCGGCATAATAAGACGTGCCGCAGGCGACGATGCTGATGCGCGGCACGTCGCCGAACGAGAAGTCCATGTCGGGCAGCGCCACCTTCTGCTCGAGCGGGCGCAGATAGGAGCCCAGGGTCTGGGCGACGACCACCGGCTGCTCGAAAATCTCCTTCTGCATGAAATGGGCATGGTTGCCCTTGTCGACGCGAACCGACGAGGCGCCGGAATCGACCGTTTCGCGGCTCACCGGGTTGTTCTCGCGGTCGTAGATCTCGACCTTGTCGTGGGTGACGACCGCCCAGTCGCCTTCATCGAGATAGGCGATGTTGCGCGTCAGCGCCGCGAGCGCGAGCGCGTCCGAGCCGAGATAGTTCTCGTCGCGGCCGTAGCCGACCGTCAGCGGCGCGCCGAGCCGCGCGCCGACGATCATGCCGGGATGGTCGCGGAACAATATGGCGAGCGCGAAGGCGCCGTGGAGCCGCGGCAGCACCGCGGCGACGGCGGCCCGGGGATCGTCGCCCTCTCCCAGCCGGTCGGCGACGAGATGGGCGACGACTTCGCTGTCGGTCTGGCTCTCGAATGTGCGGCCCTTGGCCTGCATCTCCTCGCGCAGGGCCCTGAAATTCTCGATGATGCCGTTATGGACCACGGCGACCCCGTCGACGACATGCGGGTGGGCGTTGCCGACGGTGGGCGCGCCGTGGGTCGCCCATCTCGTGTGGGCGATGCCGACATGGCCGGGCAGCGGCGCGGCGTCGAGCTCGCGCTGAAGATTGTCGAGCTTGCCCTCGGCGCGCCGGCGCTCGAGCCGGCCGTCGACGATCGTGCACAGGCCCGCCGAATCGTAGCCGCGATATTCGAGCCTTCTCAGACCGTCCATCAGCCGCGAGGCCGTCTTCGCCCGTCCGACGATGCCGATGATTCCGCACATATGCTTCTGTGTTCCCGCGGCCCAATGGTGTTGCACTTGCTCCCCTACTGTGACGGCGCGCGCTCCGCCAGTGCCCCCGCGCGGCCATATTTCCGCTTGACCAAGTTCGGGCCGGGATTATTTCTGCCCACTTCGGGAGGGGGGATTCCCAGTGCGCTATCAACGCCTTGCGGCGGCGGCTGCCGTCGCGACCATTTTCGTGGCCGGGGAGGTGCGCGCCCAGGAGGCGCCGGCTCCGCCTGCCGAGGCTACGCCCGCCGAGGCCGCGCCCGCGCCGCCCGCCGAGGCGGCCGCGACTGCCTGCTGCACGGTGCCGGCGCGCACCCTGGTCGAGATCGAGATCACCGACACGATCAGCAGCAAGACCAACCATAATGGCGATTCCTTCGCCTTCCGGCTGGCCGAGCCGCTGGTGATCGACGGCCGCACGGTCGCGCCGGCGGGGACGCCGGGCGTCGGCGAGGTGGTCCATGCCGCGCGCGCCCGGGCGATGGGCAAGGCGGGCGAGTTGATCCTCGCCGCGCGCCATATCGAAATCGGCGGCCGGCAGGTGCGGCTGCGCAGCTTCCGCTACGGGCCGTCGCAGGGGCACGACATCAGCAACGCCACCCTGATCACCACCTCGGTGGTCGCCGCGGTCGTACCGATCCTCACCCCGATCGCCTTTCTCGTCGCCGGTGGCGAGGTCAACATCCCCGCCGGCACCCGCGCCAATGCGCAGACGGCCGTCGAGGTCGTGCTCGCGCCGATCGAGTGAGCTTTCAAGCCAAAAGGAGATGAACATGCAGCGATTCGCGAAACTGATGCTGGCCGGGGCGTTCGTCGCCGCCGGCCTTGCCGCCGTCCCGGCGCCGGCGACCGCCGCGGCCTATGCCGACGAAGCCGCGCCGGCGATCCCGCCGCCGCCCGCCGGCATGGGCCAGATCGTCTTCTACCGCAGCTCGCGCATGGGCATGCTGGTCAGCTGCCGGGTGCGTGAGGGCGATACCGTCGTCAACCGCCTTCCCCCGGGCAAATATTTCATCCAAGTCACCACCCCCGGCGCGCACGAATATAATGTCCGCAGCGAGGCGCGCGACAACCTCCGGCTCGAGGTCGAGGACGGCGAGACCTATTATGTGCGCTGCGCGATCGGCATGGGGATCGGCGTCGGCCGCCCGAACCTGTCGCCGCAGAGCCGCGAGGATTTCGAGCGGCGCGGAGGCGGGCTGGACCTGATGCCGCCCTACGTGCCCGAAGGCGACGACAACCATCATTGATCGCTAGCCGCTTCCTGTTGCTGCTCGGGCTGACGGCCGCCGCCGCATCCGCCCGGTGGGCGCCGCTCGAAACGGCGGCGCCGGCCGCGGCCTGCTGCACGATCCCGGCCGAGACGGTCGTCGACATCGAGGTCGACCAGGCGGTCGGAAGCCGGGAAAGCCGGACCGGCGACACCTTCCCGATTCACCTTGCCGCCGACATCGTCGTCGACGGCCGCACGCTCGTCCCGGCCGGCGCGCCCGGCATCGGCGAGGTGGTGCACGCCGCGCGCCGGCGCCTCTATTCGGGCAGTCCCGGCGAGCTGATCCTGGCCGCGCGCTTCGTCCAGTCCGGCGACCTGCGCATTCCGCTGCACCGCCTCGGCTTCATGCGCTCCGGCCGCGACGGCCCGACCTACCTGATCTTCGGGCCGGGTTATGCCAGCGTTGCTCCCGGAATCGGCGGCAATGTCGAGGTCCCGGCCGGGACCCGGCTCAAGGCCAAGGTGGCGGGCGACGTGCACGTGCCGACCCCCGCCGGCTGAGCTTACATCGCCTTTTTCTTCGCCTGCATGACCTCGCGGAAGCGTTTCGCGCGGCCCGGCTTTTCGACCTGCTCGCCGCGGGCCAGGGCGACCGCGTCCGCGGCGACGTCGCGGACGATCACCGAGCCGGCGGCAACCAGCGCGCCCTTGCCGATCGTCACGGGAGCGACGAGGGCCGTGTTCGAGCCGATGAAGGCGCCGTCGCCGATCCAGGTCTTGTACTTGAAGAAACCGTCATAATTGCAGGTGATCGTCCCCGCGCCGATATTGGCGCCGGCGCCCACTTCGGCATCGCCGAGGTAGGAGAGGTGATTGGCCTTGGCGCCGGCCCCGAGCGTCGCGGCTTTGACCTCGACGAAATTGCCGACCTTCGCGCCCTCACCGATCACCGTGCCGGGGCGCAGCCGCGCGAACGGGCCGATCTGGGCGTCCGCGGCCACGGTCGCGCCTTCGAGATGGGAGAAGGACTTGACGATCGCCCGTTCGCCGATCGTAACGCCCGGGCCGAACACGACATTGGGCTCGACGATCGTATCGCGCCCGATTTCGGTGTCGTGCGCGAACCAGACGGTATCGGGCGCGATCAGGGTCACGCCCGCGGCCATCGCGCCGGCGCGGGCATGGCGCTGCCAAGAGGCTTCCAGCGCGGCGAGGTCGGCTCGACTGTTGACTCCGATGACGTCGCCGAGCGGCCCCTCGATGACGATACTCGATCGCCCATCCGCCGCGGCGAGCATGACGATGTCGGGCAGGTAATATTCGCCGGCCGCATTGTCCTTGCCGACCCGCTCAAGCAGCGGCCAAAGATCGGCGGCGCGCACCGCGAGCAGCCCGGAATTGCACAGGCGAACGTCCCGCTCGGACGCGTCGGCGTCCTTATGTTCGACCATCTTGACGATGCGGCCGTCCTCGTCGGCGATGATCCGGCCGTAATGGCCGGGATCGTCCGGACGAAAGCCGAGCACGATGGCGGCGGCGTCGGGATTGAGATCGAGCTCGGCCAGCATCGCAGTCATCGTCGTGAACGCGACCAGCGGGACGTCGCCGAACAGAATCAGGACGTCGCCGTCGAATCCGGCGAGCGCAGCCTTGGCCTGCAGGACCGCATGGCCGGTGCCGAGCTGCGGCTCCTGGGTGACGACCTCGACGCCGAGCCCGGCGACCGCGGCCTCGACCTGCTCGCGTTGCGCACCGACGACCACCACCTTGGCAGCGGGCGCGAGCCGCTCGACCGTGGCCAGCAGATGCAGCAGCATCGGGTGCCCCGCGATCGGGTGCAGCACCTTGTGCAGGTCGGACTTCATCCGCGTGCCCTTGCCGGCGGCGAGGATGATGGCGGCGACGGGTCTGGCCATGGCGCCCAATCGCACGGAAACCTTGCCATTTCCATAGCGGCGCGGGAAAGCGCCGCGCCATGGCCCGCTTCCCTTTCGACGTCGTCGCCTTCGATCTCGACGGCACCCTCGCCGACACCGCCCCGGATCTCGCCGCGGCGCTCAATCACACATTGGGCAAGCTCGGCCGCGTCGAGATCGATCCGGAGTCGGTGCGCCACCTGGTCGGCCACGGCGCGCGGGCGCTGTTGCGCCGGGCGCTTGAAAGCGAGGAGCTGGTCGAACGGGGCCTCCCGATCTACCTCGACCATTACGCCGCCAACATTTGCGTCGGCACCCGCCGCTATCCTGCGCTCGAGCCGGCGATGGATGACCTTGCCGAGCGCGGGGCAAGGCTCGCCATCTGCACCAACAAGCCCGAGCGGCTGACCCATTTGCTGGTCGACGCGCTCGGCTGGACCGGACGGTTCGCGGCGATTATCGGCGCCGACACCCTGCCGGTCCGCAAGCCCGACCCGCGTCCGCTGCGCGAAGCGATCGCCCGCGCCGGCGGCGGCCGGGCGGCGTTCGTCGGCGATTCGATCACCGACGCCGAGACCGCGCGGGCGGCGGCCATCCCGTTCGTCGCGGTCAGCTTCGGCTTCTCCGACCGGCCGGTCGAAGAACTGGGCGCGGATGCGGTGATCGACGATTATGCGGAGCTGATCCCGGCGCTGGAGCGGCTCAGCGCGTCGCCTTGATCCAGAGATGGCGCGCCAGCATCAGCGGCGGCATGCGCAGCCAGTGGCCGCGCAAATAGAAGGCGAAGCGGAGCGGCCTTCGCTTCTCCTGGCCCCAGCCGTTTCGCGCCAGCAGGCGGGCTTCGAACAGGCGGTCCGAAATGCGCGGGCGGCCGGCCGCGACGGGCGTGCCGTAGAGCCGGCGCGCCAGACGCAGCGCCCGTGCGACTGGACCTTCGAGCTGGTGGAGGCGGGCGCGCTCTTCCAGCGTCCGCCGGAAATCGGCCGAATCGAATTCGCGCAGCAGGCGGTCGATGTCCCACAGGTTCCTGAGGCCGCCGGCGAGGTCGCCGTCGGCAAACAAATGGGCGGCGGCGTGGACGATGATGTCGGCGGGGGCGAGGATGCGCAGGCCGTTGTCGAGCGCGACGCTGGCCGCGATCAGCGCCGCCGCGTCGGGCTTCGGCCGGGCGGTCAGCGGCAGGATCGTATGGTGGACGTCGATCATCCGGTCGCGGGTGCGGTGGATCAGCGGCGGCAACTCGTGCATCCAGCGGCGGTAGTAGGAATCGTCATAGCCGTCGGCGGGCTTGACGTGCTCCCAGCCGGCCTCGAGCAGGGCCGCCTCGACCGCATCGAGCCGATCGCGCGGGACCAGGATGTCGAGGTCGCCGACGCTGCGGCCGATGCTCGCGTCGAGGCCGGCGGCGTGGAAGGCGGTGCCTTTCATCAGGATCACGGGCACGCCCAGCGGCGCGAGCGCCCGGCGGCACATCTCGGCTTCCCAGAGCGCCTGGGTGCGGGCGTGGGCGGCGTCGCGGCGGGCGGCTGCGAAGATCGCCGCGACGCGGGCCGGCACCGCCTGCCCCTCCATCCGGAAGGCGAGGCTGCCGATCAGCTGCTCGGCCCGGGCAGCGCTGATCAGGCCCGCCCAGTCGCAGTCGCTTATGCCGGCGGGGTCGCGCAGCGCGCGGACGAGGAGCCGTGCGCCGCTCATGCCGCGAGCTCGCGCCGGAAGTCCGCGATCAGGCCGACCGCGGTCTCGGTGTCGGGATAGTCGATCGCCAGCGCGGGCACGCTCGTCACCAGCCCGGCCAGCGCGTCGAAGCTGGCGCGGCCGAGCGCGACATAGTTGGTCGAAGCCTGGGTCAGGCGCATGAATGTCTCGGCCTGGCCGACGCCGCGCACGGCCGCTGCCGCGCCGAAGCGGGGGAACAGGATCAGCGCCGGCCTGGCGCCCTCCCCCATCCGGGCGATGGCGTCGGCATTGGGGCGCAAATGGCGAATGTCGCCCTTGGGGGTTCCGACGAGGCGCGGGCCGAAGCGCCCGGCATCGACTTCGCCTTCCATCACCCCGATCGCTTTGTTCTTGAGGCTGATCGCGCGCGGGAACGGGAGGAGGTCGCCGCTCGCAAGGTCGAGCAAGGCGAACTCGTCGCCCATCAGCCGCCAGCCGCGCTCGCCGAGCAAAGCCGCCAGCGTCGATTTGCCGGCCCCGGATTCGCCGGTCATGACGATCGCCCGGCCGTCCTTCTCGATCGTCGCCGCGTGGAGCAGCAAATAGCTTTTCTGGCCCAGCGCCATCTGCAGGTTCATCCCCATCTCGGCCGCGAGCAGCCCGTGCGCGAGCGACAGCGGCGCGGCGTCGGGGAGGACATAGTCGCCCCGGATCGCGACCGAGGGGCGCAGCCAGCGCCGCCACGGCTTCTCCGGCTCGATCCGGACGGTGAAATCGGCGAGGCCGTTCGCGGGCGCGGGATAGCCGGCGTAGAGCCGGGCGAGCGCGGCCAATGGCGCCCGCCACGCCGAGCCGATGCGGAACGCGACCGGCCCGATCTGGAGGGCGAGACTGTGTCTCATCCGCGGCGGACCAGGCCGGCGGCTTCGAGCTCGCCGAGACGGGCATGGATCGCCTCGTCGCCGTCGAACTCGAACCGGGCCCGCAGCCGGCGCAGCAATTCGGCCGCGTCGGCCGGCCCTTCGCGCAGCGCCTCGAGAATTTCGGGCGCCGGCGCGGCGACGATATGGGTCATGCCCGAAGGCGCGTGGAAGAGGACGATGAGGCCGTCGAGCGCGATGCTGGTCACCGAGCTTGCGGGATCGGCGATGTAGCAGGGACCGGCCATGCCGGAGACCCTAGCTCAGCGCGGCATCTGCAGCGAGGCGTAGCAGGTGAAACCGCTCATCCCCGCCTGCAGCCGCCGGATGTAATTGGCATAGGCCTGGGCGGACGACGAATCGACGCCGGCGGGCGTGGTGCCGGAGCGCAACAGGTTCTTCACCTCCTCGCCGCGCAACGGGCGCGCGAGCGGGGCGGCCGCGCCGGGCGTGCCGGGTGCGACCAGGCTGCCGTCGGGCGCGATATAGGCGCCGCCGGCCGACGGGCCGGGCACCGGAATCTCGCAATTGAGCACCGAGCCCGCGGTCTGGGCAAGCGCCGGGCGCACCGTGATCACGGTCGAGGCGGCCGCCGCGCCGAGCACGAGCACGGTCCGCCGGCTCGGAACGAAGCCGCCGGTTCCGCCGCTCTCTTCTTCGGTGCCGCTCATGGGAAATTCCGATACACGCGCGCCCTTTAATAAGGGTAAAGCGCGCGGGAAGCGAGCGGGCGGAGAATCCTGTCCCGCGGCGGGACGGGAACGGGCATGGAAGTTGCGTCGATGGAAGTGCTGCTCGCCGGCCTGGCGGCTGCGGCGCTCGCCGCGCTTGCGGCCTTTGCGCTGCTGCGGCCCCGCCGTTTGGCCGATGCGCCCCTCCCGGACCGCGATGACAGCGCCAGCCTCCTGGCCGCGTTCGAGGACCCCTTGCTGGTGGTGCGCGAGCGCCGCGTGCTGATCGCCAACCCGGCCGCCCGGGCGCTGCTCGGCGCCCATATCGAAGGATCGGACGTCAGGCTCGCGATCCGCCATCCCGCCGCGGCCGAGCACCTCGCGGGCGACGATGGCGGCGGCGCGCCGGTCAGGATCGAGCTGGTCGGGCTGGGCGAACTCGGCCGGCCCTGGGAGATGCTCGTCGCCCCGCTTCCCGACGGCAGCCGACTGGTGCGCCTGATCGACCAGAGCCAGGCCCGCGCCGCCGAGCAGATGCGGGTCGATTTCGTCGCCAATGCCAGCCACGAATTGAGGACGCCGCTCGCCACCCTGATCGGCTTCATCGAGACGCTGCAGGACGAGGCGGCGGTCGACGCCGCCACCCGGCAGCGGTTCGTCGCCATCATGGCGGGCGAGGCGCTGCGGATGCGCGACCTGCTCGACGATCTGATGTCGCTGTCGCGGATCGAGGCGGAGCGGTTCGCGGCGCCGCGCGACACGGTCGATCTGAAGCCGCTGATCGACGAGGTCAAAGCCGCGCTGAAGCCGTTCGCCGGCGGGCGGACCATCCGGGTCGAACCCGGCACCGGCGAGGCGCTGGTCAGCGGAGATCGGGGGCAGCTTGCGCAGATGCTCAACAATTTGGTCGTCAACGCGCTCAAATATGGCCGCGCCGGGACGCCGGTCCGGATCCGGCTCGGCGATGCCGGGCCCGACCTCCTCTCGCTCAGCGTGATCGACAAAGGCGACGGCATTGCCGCCGAGCATATCCCGCGGCTGACCGAACGCTTTTACCGGGTCGATCCCGGACGCAGCCGCCAGGTCGGCGGCACCGGCCTCGGGCTCGCCATCGTCAAGCATATCGTGCTCAGGCACCGCGGCCGGCTCGACATCAAGAGCAAGCTCGGCGCGGGAACCAGGGTCGAGGTGACCTTGCCTCGCGCCACTGTCACATGACTGTCACTGTGGCGCCACAGAAGGTCCGGCGGAGGATCGGATGAAGACGGGCTTCTGGCCGCACTGGATGAGGAAGAGCGACGCGACGGGCAAGGCGCTCGAGGCGGAGCTCGACACGCTGCGCGGCACGATCTGCGAGATGGGCGGGCTCGCCGAGGCCGCGATCCGCGAGGCGATGGAGGCGCTCGTCCGCCGCGATGCCGAGGCCGCCGCCGGCGTCGTCCGCCGCGACAGGAAGATCGACGCGCTCGAGACCGAGATCGAGCGCCGCGCGGTCGAGATCATCGGCCGCTGCGCGCCGAGCGCGGCGGACCTGCGCGAGGCGGTCGCGGCGCTGAAGATCGCCGGCGTGGTCGAGCGGATCGGCGATTATGCCAAGAACATCGCCAAGCGGGTGCCGAGCGTCGAGGACAGCAAGATCCGGCCGATCTCGCTGCTCCCGGAGATGGCGCGCATTGCCGCCGAGATGGTCCACGACGTGCTCGACGCCTTCGCCGCGCGCGACGCCAAGAAAGCGGCGGCGGTGGTCGAGCGCGACGCCGCGGTCGACGATTTCTACAATTCGATCTTCCGCTCGCTCCTGACCCATATGATGGAGAATCCGCACAACATCACGCCGGCGACCCACCTCCTGTTCGTCGCCAGGAATCTCGAGCGGATCGGCGACCATGCCACCAACGTCGCCGAGATGGTCTATTTCGCCGCCACCGGCGAATATCTCGCCGACCGGCCCAAGGGCGCGGACACGACCGCGATCGGAGCGGACCAGCTTGGCTAAGGGGAAGATCCTGCTGGTCGAGGACGACAAGCCGCTGGTCGAGCTGCTCTCCTACCATTTCGAGCGCGAGGGGTTCGAGGTCTCGGGCACGCCGGACGGCGAGGATGCGCTGCTGCTGGCGCGCGAGAGCCCGCCCGACCTCGTCATCCTCGACTGGATGCTCGAAGGCGTGTCGGGGATCGAGGTCTGCCGGCGCTTGCGGCGGCTGCCCGAGACCGCCAACGTGCCGATCATCATGCTGACCGCGCGCGGCGAGGAGGCCGACCGGATCCGCGGGCTCGAGACCGGCGCCGACGATTACGTCACCAAGCCCTTCTCCCCGCGCGAGCTGGTCGCCCGGGTGCTGGCGGTGCTGCGCCGGGTGCGGCCGGCGCTGGCCGGCGAGCGGCTCGCTTATGCCGACATCGACATGGACGTGGTCGCCCACAAGGTGAAGCGCGGCGGCGAGCCGGTCGCGCTCGGCCCCACCGAGTTCCGCCTGCTGCGCCACTTCCTCGAACATCCCGGCCGGGTCTTCTCGCGCGAGCGCCTGCTCGATTCGGTCTGGGGCCAGGACAGCGACATCGAGCTCAGGACCGTCGACGTCCACATCCGGCGGCTGCGCCAGGCGATCAATTGCGGCGGTCGCGCCGACCTCATCCGCACCGTCCGTTCGGCCGGCTATGCGCTCGATTCGGAAGGCCGCGCGTAGGTGACGGAGAAAAACCGGCCCTGCCCCGTTTAGCCTTGCGAGCCGCCCGACAGCGGGCGGCGAACCCAAGGAGAAAGCCATGAAGTCCCTGATCTTCGCCGCGGCCCTGCTCGCGGCCGGCAGCGCCCTCGCCCAGACCATGCCCGAGCCCGCCCCCGGCGCCGGCACGGTGACCTCGGCGCCCGGCAACAGCGCCCCCGAGCGCGACGCCCGCGGCATCCCCGTCATCTCCGACCCGGCCGATGTGCCTGCCGGCTTCAACCAGCCGGCGCAGGTCGGCGGCACCGGCGTCGACCCCGGCGCGCGCCCGGCGCCGCAGCCGGCGACCGAGGATTATCCGGCCTGCTCGCGCACCGTCACCGACAATTGCGTGCAGGCCTACGAGCGCGGCGTGCGCCGCCGGCCGCGCTAGCCGGACCGGGGACAGTTGCCGGCAACTGTCCCCCTTTTGACCGACATTTCGCCCGGTTCGGCGGGCCCGCGCTCGTTTCGGACGCGGACGGATGCGGCGACACGGAGAAATAGCCTTCGCCGGTCGTTTAGCCTGCATCGACCGTGGCGCGCCGCGTCCGGCGACATGTGGCCGGCGCCGCGTCAAGAGCGCCGCAGCAAGGAGACCTTCGATGAAATCAGCACTTTTCGCAGCCGCGCTTCTGTGCGGAGGCGCCGCTTTGGCGCAGGACGACACCACCACGACGACCACCACCGTCACCACGGCGCAGGTCCCGAACGGCCCGGTCGTGGCGCCGAGCAACGCCAATCCGGAACGCGACGCGCGCGGCATCCCGGTCATCTCCGATGCCGCCGTCTCGCCGCCGGGCTTCAACCAGCCGGCCGGCATGAACGGCGTCGGCGGCCCGATGGTCGATCCGTCCGCGCCGCCGGCGCCGCAGCCGGCGACGACCGACTATCCGCCCTGCTCGCGGACCGTCACCGACCATTGCGTCCAGACCTACGAGCGCGGCCGCAGCCCGACCCGGTAAGGCACCCACGCTCGTCATTGCGAGCGAAGCGAAGATGTGCAGGTCGCCATGCCCCCCGGGCATGGCTGCGGTCCGCGGGGCGGACCGCACCTGCACATCCAGTACGGTCTCCGAGGCCGGCTGGATTGCTTCGTCGCTTTGCTCCTCGCAATGACAGAGCGGGATAACGGAAGCGGCTTTTCGTGCGACGCCTAATCCCCTAACCGGCTGACGACGTTTCAGCCGGTCGGGGAATTTGCCTTATGACGATCACGTTCGAAGGCCGCGTCGCGATCGTCACCGGCGCCGGCGGCGGGCTGGGGCGCGCTTATGCGCTCGCGCTGGCGAAGCGCGGCGCCAGGGTGGTGGTCAACGATCTCGGCGCGGCCCGCGACGGCTCCGGCCACAGCGACGCGGCTTTGGCCGTGGTCGCCGAGATCGCGGCGGCGGGCGGCATTGCGATGGCCGACGGCGGCAGCGTCACCGACCCGGCGCAGATGGAGGCGATGGCGGAAAAGGCGCGCGCGGCCTGGGGCGGCGTCCACGTCCTGATCAACAATGCCGGCATCCTCAGGGACAAGAGCTTCGCCAAGCTGAGCCTCGAGGATTTCCGCGCGGTGGTCGAGGTCCACCTGACCGGCGCCGCGGTCTGCACCAAGGCGGTCTGGGGCATGATGCAGGAACAGGCTTACGGGCGGATCCTGATGACGACCAGCTCGACCGGCCTCTACGGCAATTTCGGCCAGGCCAATTACGCCGCCGCCAAAGCGGGCCTGGCCGGCTTCGCGCGGACGCTGGCGCTCGAAGGCGCGCGCCACAACATCAAGGTCAACACGATCGCCCCGACCGCGGCGACGCGGATGACCGAGGACTTGTTCCCGGCCGAATTGCTCGGCCTGTTCCGGCCCGAGCTGGTCGCCCCGGCGGCGCTCTACCTGGTCAGCGAGGACGCCCCGACCGGCGCCATCATCGGCGCCGGCGCCGGCGTCGTCCAGGCCGCGCATGTCACCTTGACGAGGGGCGTCAAGCTGGACGAGCCGACCCCCGAGGCGGTGGCGGCTTCATGGGCGGCGATCACCGACCGCGAAGGCGAGATCGTCCCCCAGAGCGGCGCCGAGCAGGCGATGACGACGCTGCAGCGGCTGCAGGGGAGCTGATCCCTCCTGCGCCGAGGCTTCGGCGGACGAGCCCGAAGTGGACAAACTGGACGCGATCGCGCGGTGCCTGAGGCCCGCCGGAAGTATACCAAGTTGACCAATGTCGGCCATGAAAAGCCTTTGTTTTCAGTAGCGTAAATGGGTTCATCCTGGATCGGGTCCAGGACAGGCTGCGAAGCCGCAAAGGCGCAAAGGGAGGCAGGGCTTCGGCGCAAAGCTGACGAAGCGAAACGCTTCGAGGCCGAATCCCGTCAGCTTTGTCAGCTTCCGGACCTCCCCGAAGGTCACAAAGTTGCGGGATTCGACGGAAAATTCTCAGTGTGACCTTTCGCCGGCCGGGCCTGGCCGATCGGCTGCTCGATCATGGTGGATGGACAGGTTCAAAGAGCCGCTGGCCGGCGCGGGTGCCGACTCGCGGGGAGGATAGCAGAGCGAGTGGCGTCGAGCAAGAACATTTAGGGAACGCTCGCGCGCCGATCTACTATCCTGAAGCCGGGCGAGACCCAGCGGAATATGTGAAATCGAAATTTTGATTGACCGATCAGCAGACAGGGGTTCCTAGAGGCCGATGGTCCAGAGGGTCTGCGGATGTCATCCTACACTATCTCAGATCAAGATACATTTGAGGAGAACTGGGAGAAATTCTGTGCTCATTTGGTGGGTATCGATCCTGCTCTAGGGGAGGTCCTCGTCACCGCCTTGACAGAGGGCGCTTCGGCGAACAGCGCTCAGTTGCGCGATAAAACCTACAGACTTTTCCAGGCTTTTATCGAAAAGGAAATCAAGGGTGAGTGAGTGGCTTCTCACCCAACTCGAAATCGAGGGCTTTCGCGGCATCAACAATGAAGGCGACGCTCTCGTACTAAACTTTGATCCAAATAGGATTACGTCGATTTCTTCCCTGAATGCAGTCGGAAAGAGTTCCATTTATGAGGCTGTCGGCTATGTATTTCGAGGGTTTATACCAAAACTAAAAGCACTGCATCCAAGTGAGAACCCTGATTCATACTACATAAATCGATTCTTCAGCGGGCCAGAAGCTGTGGTTCGGGTATGTCTGCATAATGCGACTAGCGGACAAGCATGTACAATTGTCGTGTCTCGCAATCGAGATGGCCATCGTACTATCTCGTCAACGGACGTAGCGGATCCAGGCGAGTTTCTTCGTTCACTGGATCGATCGTTTATTTTACTAGATTACGCGACGCTTCAAACGTTTATGCAAGACTCGCCTCTTGAGCGCGGACGTTCGTTCTCGAAGTTGCTTGGCCTTGTGGAATATTCAGAGCTTCGCGCCAAACTTCGCGCGCTTGCCAACACGAATGCGTTTAACAACTATTTTGACCCCGTGGGCATTTCGCAACGCAAGACGGCAGCCAACAAGGTTGGAGCCGAGAAGCGTGGGGCCGCATATAAATCGGCTGCAACGCTTTGCAACGTTGATCCAAGCGCCTTTCAAAGCGATGCGGACGTCGCGGATGGAGTCCTTCTCGCGCTCAAGGCCATTCCGGTTCTGGATGGCGTTATCAAATGCGATACCCTTGGTGCGGTCGATTTCGACGCTTGTTTCGCCGCCATTAGCGAGGCCGAAGGAGGTGAGGACCGCAAAAACTACATTCAACTGAGCCAGTCACTGGACGAAATAAAGGCCTTGGGAGCCGGAGATATCTCCGCCTCCACACTTGTCGGGATAGGTGACCTGGCTCGCGCGTACTCCGACGCAATGGCGGAAACCGCCGGCGCCATTCGGCAGCGATTGCTTGAGGCGAGCAGGGAGGTTCTGCAGTCGGCGGATTGGCCTGATGTTAGCGTCTGCCCGACGTGCGATCGGGGGGCTGACTTTTCGGTTCTGGAGTTCGTCGAAGAGCGGCTTTCCCAATATGCTAAGGCAGACACAGCCGCTGCCACGCTGAAAGGCGCGTGGTCAGCTCTGAATTGGAAGCCGGTCGAGAAACTTGAGTCAAAATTCATCGCGGACGGTGAAAAAGCACTTTTCTCGGCCGCTTTATCGACGATGAATCTGCGCTCCATTCGCCAGGACGAAGTGAAGGAACTGGGCGATAGATTGAAGCTCCTCGTTGAGCGCCATGCGGCCGCGCTAGGGTCGCTCGAAGAGGAGGTTCAAGCGCTTGAGGCGAAGCTACCAAAGAAGTTGGTGCTTATCACCCAGTCTGTGGGGGAAGCCAAAGCCATCGCGACAAGCCTAGCCGACGCGGCTGGATCCGAGAAAATAGCTCAGGATTTGGCCAAGCGCGAGGCGATAATCACCAGCCTCAAAGCGTTTTTAGATCAGGCTTCGGTGGACTACTCTGCGGCGGAGGGGATCACTTCTAGGTCCCGGATGGAGGCTGTGCTTCCTGCGGTCCAAAAGATGTTTTGCGCGATCATGACATCGCAAGTAGTGCCCACGCTCAAAAAATCGGACACGGGAGAAGAACTTGAGCTTGGTCTTGAAAGTTTCTGGTCAGAAAAAAACCTAGATGCTCTTCCCTTGCTATCTGAGAGCTATAAGAATGCTCTTGCCATTTCGATATTCATGTCCGCGGCGTCCTTGTATTCGGGACCGCCGCGTTTTGTAATTCTCGATGATGTTACGTCCAGCTTTGACGGCGGCAGTCAGTTCTTTACAATGCAAACGCTCCGCAAAGAACTCGTACGACCCGCTCAAGCAACGGGACTGCAGCTTATTGTGCTATCTCATGACCCACTTTTGGAGAAATATTTCATCAAGGCGGCTGCGGATGGAGATTGGGATCATCAACGTATCGAGGGAACCCCAAGAACGATCGTGATGATATCCGGCGCTGGAGGAGCAGCGCTTCGCGCGAAGCTGGTCAAGCTTCTTGATTCTGGGATCATTTCGAACGTTGATGCGGGCGTTCGCCAGTATCTCGAATTCAAGCTTCTCGAGATCATTGACCGACTGAAGATCAGGGTCCCATTATCGTTTGCCATTGATGACAATAAGAAGATGGTTCAGAACGCTATTGACGCCATAAACGAAAATATTTCACTTTTCAAAGCGGCAGGAGCTCTAGTTCTTACTGGTCAGCAGCAAGCCGATTTCACGGCCGGTATTGCCACGATTGTCGGTAACTTCCTTTCGCATTATGAGACTAGTCAAACGGGTGCCATAGGAGAACCTGCGCTCCGGAACACGATCCTTGCTATCGATGCTCTGGACGATTGCTTCTCTACGACGAACGCAGCGGGGCATAAGACGCGTTACAAAGCCTTAGACAGAGTGGTCTAGCTTCCGCAGCATCCCTTAATCCTCGTGGCTCCTCCCGGTGCCTAGCGCACGCAAACTGGTCGTAGGCCAGCGACAAAGCCATGCCCTTCGACACGGCGCCTCGACAAGTTCAGCCCCCTGCTGAAGACCTGCCCCTCCACCAGCCTCCGCTGAAGCTACGGCCGGTCCCCCTCCCCTGCAAATGCAGAAGGGGCCCCTCCACCACGCCGCTGCGCGCCTCGGTCCCCCTCCCCCGGAAATCCGGGGGAGGATTAGGTGTATTGCACAACTAAAACACCTGTGCTAGGACGCGCCATCCGCAGGGAGGAAGACTCATGTACAGCGAAAGCGATCTCGAAGCTGCCGTGGCCGGGGGGGCGTTGACGCCCGATGCCGCGGCGCGGTTCCGTAATTTCGTCGCGGCCGGGCAGCATTCGCCGGCGGTCGACGAGGAGCATTTCCGGTTGCTCACCGGGTTCAACGACATCTTCGTCTCGATCGCGGCGGTGATCCTGCTGCTCGCGGTCGGCTGGATCGGCTATTATGTGCCGCCGCATATCGACGGCGACGGGCCGACCCCGTTCATGGGCCTGTTCGTCGCCGCCACCGCCTGGGGCCTCGCCGAATATTTCACCCGGCAAAGGCGGATGGCGCTGCCCAGCATCATCCTGCTGCTCGCCTTCGTCGGCGGCGTCGGCGCGACCGCGGTGTTCACCATGGTGACCGCGATCGGGCCCGATTTTCTCGACCATAACGGCCAGGCGAGCGCGATCGTGCTCGCCGCCGGCGCGGCGATCGCGGCCGCGGCGGCTTACCTGCACTGGCGGCGCTTCAAGGTGCCGATCACGGTCGCGGCGGGCGCGGCGGCGGTGGTCGCCCTGGTGCTCGGGCTGATCGCGGCGGCGTTCGTCACCGATCCCGAGACGATAAGCGAGCAGCAGATCGAGACGATGAAGAACGTGATCCTCGCCGCCGCGCTCGTGCTCGGCATCGGCACCTTCCTCCTGGCGATGCGCTGGGACGCGTCCGACCCGCGCCGCGAGACGCGCCGCTCGGACGTCGCCTTCTGGCTGCACCTGCTGGCGGCGCCGCTGATGGTCCACCCGATCTTCTCGCTGCTCGGCCTGACCGAGGGCGCCGCCTCGCCGCTCGACGCGGTCGCGGTGGTGCTGCTCTACGTCGGGCTCGGGCTGGTCGCGCTGGCGATCGACCGGCGGGCCTTGCTGGTCTCGGCGCTCGCCTACGTGCTCTGGGCGCTCAACAGCCTGTTCGAGACCTACGGCGTGGTCGAGCTCAACTTCGCGCTGACCGCGTTGGTGATCGGCTCGGCCCTGCTGCTGCTCTCGGCCTTCTGGACGCCGGCGCGGCGCGCGGTGGTGCGGCCGCTGCCCGACGGCCTCAAGGGCAAGCTGCCGGTGATCGACCGGGTGCCGGTGGCGGTCCCGGCCTAGGGACAGTCACTTTCACGCTCTGTCCCAGAAGACTTGGCACGCCGCGGATAAAAGTGACTGTCCCCTTGGCCTCGGCGCAAGGGGACAGTCACTTTCCGTACCGTCGCGCGAGTTCTCGCACGTCCGCGCGTGAAAGTGACTGTCCCTGGTGACTGTCCCCTTTCCGCGCCCTCTCGAATGGGGACAGTCACTTTCCGTATCGTCGCGCAAGGTTTCACACCGCCGCGCGTGAAAGTGACTGTCCCCTAACTGTCCCTAGACCAGCTTCAGCAATCGCCGCTCGATCGGGGCGAGGACCGGGCCGAGCGCGTGGCCGCGCTTCAGGACCTGGCCGGCCTCGCCGATCAGCGCCCATTGGCCGAGGCGGGCGCCCAGAGCGGGGCGCTTCTCGATCCGGTATTCGGGGCGCTCGGCGGCGCGGCGGAACGCCTGGAAGGCGGCGGCGCCGGGCTCGAAGGCGATCGCATAATCCTTCCACAGGCCGGCCGCGACCATCCGCCCGTAGAGATCGACGATCCGCTTCAGCTCGGCCCGTTCGAACCCTATCTGCCCTCCCGGGACCGCGGACGGAAACGGGAGGAGAGTGCCCATCAGGCGCGGCTCCGGTCGCCGGCATTGCGCCCGGAGGCCGCCCTCCCCTCGCGCCGGTCGCGCTCCTCGACCAGCTCGGCGAGGCGGGCGCGCAATTGCTCGACCTCGCACTGGAGCAATTCGAGCTTCTGGGTGGCGGGATCGAAGGTCTCGGCGCAGGTGCCGTAGGGCAGGAAGCTGCGCGAGCTCTGCCCGGCGTCGACCAGGGTCGCGCGCGCCGGGATGCCGATCATGGTCGCGCCGGGCGGCACGTCGCGCGTCACCACCGCATTGGCGCCGATCCGGGCGCGCGCGCCGACGGTGATCGGGCCGAGCACCTGCGCCCCCGAGCCGATGATGACGCCGTCCTTTATGGTCGGATGGCGCTTGCCGCCGACGCCGTCGGTCGGGTTGGTGCCGCCCAAAGTGACCTGCTGGTAGATGGTGACATCGTCGCCGATCGTCGCGGTCTCGCCGATCACGGTGAAGCCGTGGTCGATGAAGAAGTTGCGGCCGATCTCGGCGCCGGGATGGATGTCGATCGCGGTGACCATCCGCGACCAGTGGTTGACCAGCCTCGCCAGGAAGTAGAGCTCGCCCGTGTAGAGCCAGTGGGCGATGCGGTGGTAGAAGAGCGCCCAGACCCCCGGATAGAGCAGGATCTCCCAGCGCGAGCGCGGCGCCGGATCGCGCGCCTTCACCGAATCCAGATAGGCCAGGAAGGCCGACGCCATAAGTGACACTCTTGCCGTTGCGGGCAAGAGATAAGCCGGTTCGGCGGCGATTTCCAGAGCGGGAATGGGGACAGTCACCTGACTGTCCCGGGGACAGTCAGGTGACTGTCCCCTAGTGCAGGTAAAGCGCGCGGGCGTCGCGCTTGAAGGCGGCGCCGCTGTCGGGGCGGCTGTAGAACATGTGGCCGCCGGGATAGACGGCGAGCGCGATCCGGTTCGGCTGGCCGAACAAAGGCATCTGGTCGACGATCAGGCGCGAGCCGAAATAGGGGCAGGACAGATCGTTGTAGCCGTGGGCGATGAGGACGCCCATCCGGGGATCGTTGGCGATCGCCTGCCTGAGGTCGCTGACCGGGCTGTCATTGGGCTGGCCGCGGTCCCAGGCCTCGTTCACCGCGTAGGAAAGCGCATTGTAGCGGGCGTCGGTCTGCCAGCCGACGACGCGGGTGATGAAATCGACCATCGCGCTGGTGGTCGGCGCGATCAGGGCGTTGAGGATCGGATCGCCCGAGCGCCGCCGCGCCGAGCCCGGGAAGGGGTCGAAGGCGGTGACGTTGCTGTCGTAGACGCTGCCGATCTCGCGGCTGTCGCGGTGGACCTCGCGCAGGAAAGTGCCGCTATCGACGCGGCCGTCCATCCTCTCGACCAGCGCGTGGTCGAGCCCGGTCAGCTCGGCGACATGATCGACGAGCCGCGCCCGCGCCTGCGGGTCGGAGCGGCCGGCGAGCAGGTCGGTGACGAACTGGCCGCGGGTATAGGCTTCGACCGGCGCCATCGTTTCGGCCGAGAGCCGGTGCTCGCGCTCGAGCCGGGCGGCGGCCATCGACGGCAGGTCGATCATCCACGGCAAGGGCGACAAAGCGGTGCCGTCGCCGACCGCGGCCGGATCCAGATAAGGCGAGACCATGACCAGGCCGTTGACGCCGACGCCCAATTGGGTCTGCAGCTGGAGCGCGATCCGGGGCGCGCGATAGCCGCCATAGCTTTCGCCGATCACATATTTGGGCGAGCGCAGCCGGTTGTGGCGGATCAGCCAATCGTAGACGATCCGCGACAGATAGCGGATGTCGGCCTCGGTCGAATAGAAATCGCGCTTGCTCGCGGTCTCGTCCTCGAGGCTGCGCGAAAAGCCGGTGCCGACCGGATCGATGAAGACGAGATCGGTCATGTCGAGCCACGAATTGGGATTGTCGCGCAGCACCGCCGGGTCCGACGGCGCGTCGCCGCGGTCGCCGAACTGCACCCGCTTCGGCCCGATCGCGCCGAGATTCAAATAGACCGAGGAGGCGCCGGGGCCGCCGTTGAAGGCGAAGGTCACCGGCCGGTCGGGGGCGCCGCCGCGCAGCACATAGGCGGTGTAAACGATTTCGGCGATGGTCTTGCCCTGGGCATCGCGCACCGGCAGCGTGCCGACGGTGGCGTCGTAATCGAGGCTGCGGCCGCCGACGATCGCGCTCTGGCGGACGCTGCGATCGGCGGGCAGCGGCGGCAGGTTGATCGCCGGCCGCGCCGGCGTCTCGGCCTTGGGCGCGGCGCCGGCGGCGGCCTGCTCCTGGGCGGAGGCGGCGACGGTCGAGACGCCGGCGAGGATCAGGGCGGCGGCGAACGGGGCGAGCAACTTGAGGCGCATCGATAGAGTCCTTCGTTTGCCGACCGTCATTGCGAGGAGCGAAGCGACGAAGCAATCCAGATTTGGTCCGAGGCCCGACTGGATTGCTTCGCTACGCTCGCAATGACGGCTTGGTTTTCTACGCGCGCTGGGAGGCGACCCAGCGGCCCACCTCCTGCTCCAATATCGTCAGCGGCAGCGCCCCTTTGAGCAGGATTTGGTGGAACTGCTTCAGGTCGAAGCGATCGCCCAGCGCCTGCCGCGCATTGGCGCGGACCCGCTCCCACATCACGTGCCCGACCTTGTAGCTGCAGGCCTGGCCCGGCGCGACGCAATAGCGGTCGATCTCGCGCTGGGTGCGCGGCACCGGGAAGCCGGTGGTCCGGACCATATAGTCGGTCGCCTGGGCGCGGCTCCATCTTTTGTGGTGGATGCCGGTGTCGACGACGAGGCGGGCGGCGCGGAACAGCAGCGACTGGAGGAAGCCGACCTCGCCCAATGGGTTGCCCTCGTAGACGCCGAGCTCGCCGGCGAGCTGCTCGGCGTAGAGCGCCCAGCCTTCGACATAGGCGCCGAAGCCGCTCACCTTGAGCAGATTGGGCGTCTCCGCGCTCTCCTGGGCGATGCTGATCTGGAGATGGTGGCCGGGCACGCCTTCGTGATGGGTCAGGGTCGGCAGGCCGTATTTGGGCCAGTCGTGGGTGTCCTTGAGGTTGATGTAATAAAGCGCAGGCCGCGAATGATCGAGCGGGGCGCCGCTATAATAGCCGTTCGGGGCGCCGTCCTGGATGAACTCGGGCACCCGGACGATGCGGAGGTCGGCCTGCGGCAGGGTCGCGAACGCGTTGGGCAGCAGCGCCTTGATGCGGTCGAGCTGGCGATTGAGATCGGCAAGCAAGGCCGCCCTGCCCTCGTCGGTATTGGGATAGAGCTGCTCGGGATCGTTGCCGAGCGCGGTCAGGCGTGCGCCGACCGTGCCGGCCGGGACGTGCCGGGCGTCGAGGATCGTCCCGATCCGGCCGCTGATCTCGGCGACCTGGGCGAGGCCGAGCTGGTGGACCTCTTCGGGCGACAAGGTCGTCGTCGTCGCCGCCTGGACCGCGGCGGCATAATAATCGGCGCCCTGCGGCAGCCGCCAGACGCCGGCCGTATCGGTGGCGCGGCCGCGCAGCTCGGTGACCAAAGCGATCTGGCGGTCGAGCGCGGGGAAGATGCCGCTCTCGACGATGGCGGCGGCGCGGGCGCCGTAATCGCCGGCGAGATGCGCCTCGCCCGCCTTGCGGACGATGGAGGTCACCATCACCGTCTCGGCGGCGGGATGGTCGCGCAGCGCGCGCAGCTGGGCAAGCGTGGTGTCGAGGCAGAAGGACGGCGCGAACGCGCCCAAAGCGGCGTCGCTGCGCTGGGTGTCGCTGTTCTGGTCCAAGGCGGTGGCGAAGGCGGCGAGCCGGGCGAGATAGGCGTCGGCGTCGGCGGCGTCGCGGACCGGATGCTGCTGGTCGAGGAAATCGGGCACGCCCTGATAGGCGCCGTCCTGCTGGCTCAGCACGTAAGGCGAATAGCCGAAGCCGTTATTGCCGTAAGGAAACCGTTCCGCACCGGCGATCGCGCGCGTCACCATATATTGGACGGTGTCGTAATGGAGCGAACCGGCGCCGGTCAGCCGGACGCGGGGAATCGCGTCGAGCTCGCGCTTGAAACCGCGGAAGGCGGCGAGATCGTGCGCCCGCGAGGCGATCGAATAATCGGACAGCTTCGAGCGCAAGGCCGCCCGCGCGCCGGTGTCGAGCCCGAGCGCGGTCGCGAATTCGGGATTGTTGTCCATGAAGTAGAAGAAGATCCGGTCCATCGCCGCCGAGAGCGCGCCGTTGGGGCCGGCGGCGGGCGCCGCCGAAGCTTGCGCCAACGCGCGGATCGGCAAACCGCCGAGAAACGCCAGAGCCGAAGCGGCGCCGGCCGAGGCGATGAAAGTCCGTCTGTCCATGATGTGCAATCCGTCAGGCTGAGTCGTGGGAGGCGCCTAGGTTTCAGCCGAAACGGCGCTTGGCAAGGGGTTCTCGACGAGCGTGGCCAAGCTATCGCACGAAGCGGAAGATGTCCTCGGGCCGGGCGATGTCGATGTCCGCCTCATCGGCGCGGGCCTGATAGCCGAAGCGCTCGGCGAAGCCGTTCGAGGCCCAATCGTCGCCCGGATGGCAGACCCGCGCGTAGAGGCCCGCGCTGCTCTCGAGCGCGCCGACCGGCCCGTTGACGAAATCCAGCACGTCGACCTCGAGGCGGCCATCCGTCGGCAGAATGACCGCCGGCAGCCCGCGCGAGCAGAACACGAAGACCTCGTGCGGGGCGGCGTTCCATGCGATGCGGACGCCGCGGCTGTCCTCGGGATAATTTTCGTCGGGATGCTCGGAGGCGCCGCCCAGCAGCGACAGCCGATAGAGGCTGCCGGCGGCGGTGCGCCGGACCAGGTCCCGGCTGCGGGTGATGCTCCACGAGCATGTCTCCATGCGGCAGCCGTTGAGCTCGGCCGCGCCCTGCACCGGCGATGCGGCAGCCGCCGGGACGATGACGTTGGCGGCGGCCTCATTGTCCGGCCCGGCCTCGTTCCTGGAAAGGACCAGCCCCGCATTTCCGCCGACATCGCCGCTCCCGGAGCCGCCACAAGCGCCCGTCACGAGGAGGACGGGGATCGCCAATACCAACCGCAACATCCGAGCTCCCTTTTCACGATGGTTAGCATTCTTGCGGCCGACAAGCGATGCCGCGCCGCAATGACATCGCCACGGTCGATCACACTCAGCGCTTTAATTGTTCCGCCACTCACCCGCGAGGCGTAGGGTTCGGCCCGCACCCCGATTTTCGGAAGGGACGAGTCATGGCCAACAAGACACCCCCGGCGCTGACCAGCTCTACGGGACGGTCGAGATAGACGACCTCGCAGTCCCTATTGCCGCCGGCAGACTGGCCGCGTCGGCTGGCCCCGATGACGCGGGGAAACCGACATGAGGTTCGCCGATCTGCTTAACCGGCTTCGTCTCGACTTGCTCGCGAGCCGCGCGCTTGGTCGCGGCGATGCTGCAGAAGCGGTCGACCTCTTCAACCGTCTCGATCAACGTGATGCGCTCTCGCCGATGCAAGAGGCACAACTCGCGACTGCCTTGCTGCGGAGCGGCCGGCCGCAGCTCGCTCAGAAGCGATTTGCGTCCCTCCAGAAGCGGCTCGGCGACGACCTCCACCAACGCTATATCCAGAAATATTGTCGTTACTATTTGGCGCTGATGCGCGACGAGCGCTCGCAGGCCGATTATGAGCGGCGCCTGGCTCAGACCTCGCCCTGCGATCGCAGGCTTCGCCGCCGCCTGCCGATGCCGCTCGTCGTGGAGAAGGCAACTCCGCCGGTGGCGGCGACGTTCTCCATCGGCGGCGACTAGCGATGCTGCGCCGCAATAACATCGCCTCGGTCGATCACACTCAGCGCTTTTAATCGTTTCCGCCGCTGAGGAGGCCGGCGTAGAGAACCTCGCGCGTAGCCCACCGGATCGGAGAGAAGAACATGGACGCAAAGACCACCGGCAGCCCCTTGAGCGACCCGGCCAAGGAGCCGGCGGCGCTGCGATCGCTGCTGGGACGGACCAATCGCGACTGGTGGCCGAACCAGCTCAGCCTCGAGATTCTGCGCCAGCAGGGCGCCACCGGCGATCCCTATGGCGACGACTTCGATTATGCCGCGGCGTTCAAGGCGCTCGACTATCAGGCGATGAAGCGCGACCTCACTGCGCTGATGACCGACAGCCAGCCCTGGTGGCCGGCCGATTACGGCCATTACGGCCCGTTCTTCATTCGCATGGCGTGGCACGCCGCGGGCACCTATCGCACCGGCGACGGCCGCGGCGGCGCCAATTCGGGCCAGCAGCGCTTCGCGCCGCTCAATTCGTGGCCGGACAACGCCAATCTCGATAAGGCGCGGCGCCTGCTGTGGCCGATCAAGCAGAAATACGGCCGCAATCTTTCCTGGGCCGACCTGCTGGTCCTCGCCGGCAATGTCGCGATCGAATCGATGGGCGGCCCGACCTTCGGCTTCGGCGGCGGGCGCAAGGACGTCTATGAGCCCGAGCACGACGTCTATTGGGGCACCGAGGAGCAGTGGGTCGGCCAGGGCCCGCACCAGACCCGGATCGTCGAGGGCAAGGCGTTCGAGGACCCGCTCGCCGCGGTGCAGATGGGCCTCATCTACGTCAATCCCGAAGGGCCGAACGGCGAGCCGGACCCGCTCCAGTCGGCCCGCGACATCCGCATGACCTTCGCGCGCATGGCGATGAACGACGAGGAGACCGTCGCGCTCACCGCCGGCGGCCATACGTTCGGCAAGTGCCACGGCGCCGGCGATGCCTCGAAGGTCGGCGCCGAGCCCGAGGGGGCGGACATCGCCCAGCAGGGCCTCGGCTGGCAGAGCGGTCACCAGAGCGGCATGGGCGACGACACGATCACCAGCGGCCTCGAAGGGGCGTGGACGCCGACGCCGATCCAGTGGAGCATGAACTATTTCCACATGCTGCTCGACTATGAGTATGAGCTGGTCACCAGCCCGGCCGGCGCCAAGCAGTGGCGGCCGGTCAATCAGAAGCCGGAAGACATGGCGCCGGGCGCGCACAGCCCCGATCGCCGCGTGCCGACGATGATGACCACCGCCGACATGGCGTTCAAGATGGACCCGGACTACCGCCAGATTTCCGAGCGATTCCGCGCCAATCCCGACCAGTTCGACGACGCCTTCGCCCGCGCCTGGTTCAAGCTGACCCATCGCGACATGGGCCCCAAGGCGCGTTACCTGGGGCCCGAGGTCCCGGCGGAAGACCTGATCTGGCAGGATCCGGTGGCCGCCGGAACCAAGCCGACCGACGGCGAAGTGGCCGAGCTCAAGGCCGGGATCCTCGCCAGCGGACTCACCGTTAGCGAGCTGGTCAAGGCCGCCTGGGCCTCGGCCGGGACCTACCGCCAGTCGGACCATCGCGGCGGTGCCAATGGCGCGCGCGTCCGCCTCGCCCCGCAGAAGGATTGGGAGGTCAACGATCCGGCCGAGCTGGCGAAGGTCCTGGCGAAGCTTGACACGCTGCGCGGTACTATCTCGCTCGCCGACGCGATCGTGCTCGGCGGCAGCGCCGCGGTCGAGAAGGCGGCGAAGGATGCGGGCTACGACGTCACGGTGCCGTTCACCGGCGGCCGCGGCGACGCCGGCGAGGCGCAGACCGACGCCGAGAGCTTCGAGCCGCTCGAGCCCAGGGCCGACGGCTTCCGCAACTATCTCCAGGTCCGCTTCAGCGTGCCGACCGAGGAATTGCTGATCGACCGGGCCCAGCTGCTCGGGCTCACGGCGCCCGAGATGACCGTGCTGGTCGGCGGGCTGCGCGTGCTCGGCGCCAATGCCGGCGGCTCCCGCCACGGCGTGCTCACCGACCGTCCGGGCCAGCTCACCAACGACTATTTCGTCAACCTGCTCGACATGGGCACCGCGTGGAAGCAGGTCGACGATCGCGGCGACGAGGTCTTCGTCGGCACCTGCCGCCGGACCGGCGAGGAGAAGTGGACGGCGACGCGCACCGACCTCGTGTTCGGCGCGAACGCGCAGCTGCGCGCCTTGGCGGAAGTCTATGCGGCCGCCGATGCGGGCGAGAAGTTCGTGACGGACTTCGTGCGCGCATGGGCCAAGGTCATGAACGCCGACCGCTTCTAAGGGACAGTCACTTTCACGCCCCGATGCGCGAGATTTCGCACCGCGGTTCTAAAAGTGACTGTCCCCATTCGAGGCGCGGCGCTACCCTCCCCGCCATGACCGATCTCGACGCCTTCATCGCCGGCCTCCCCAAGGCCGAATTGCACATCCATATCGAGGGCAGCCTCGAGCCCGAATTGATGTTCGCGCTGGCGGGGCGCAACAATGTCGCGATCCCGTATGACAGCGTCGCGGCGGTGCGGGAGGCCTACAGCTTCTCCAACCTGCAGGACTTCCTCGACATCTATTATCAGGGCGCCGACGTGCTCCGCACCGAAGCCGATTTCCGCGACCTCGCCCTCGCCTATTTCGACCGCGCCGCGGCGGACGAGGTCGTCCATGCCGAGATCTTCTTCGATCCGCAGACCCACACCGACCGCGGCATATCGTTCGACACGGTGATGCGCGGGCTGACCGCCGGCATGGACGAGGCCGAGGCGCGGCACGGCATCAGCTCGAAGCTGATCCTCTGCTTCCTCAGGCATCTCGACGAGGACGCGGCGTTCGCGACGCTCGATCAGGCCAAGCCCTGGCTGCACCGGATCGAGGCGGTCGGGCTCGATTCCTCCGAGCTCGGCCACCCGCCGACGAAGTTCGCGCGGGTGTTCGCGGCGGCGGCGGCGCTGGGGCTGAAGCGCGTTGCCCATGCCGGCGAGGAGGGGCCGCCGGCCTATGTCCGCGAGGCGCTCGACCTGCTCGGGATCGACCGGCTCGATCACGGCAACCGCTCGCTCGAGGACCCGGCGCTGGTCGAGCGCCTCGCGCGCGAGCAGATGACATTGACCGTCTGCCCGCTCTCCAACCTCAAGCTGTGCGTGGTGCCGGACATGGCCTCGCACCCGATCGACGCGATGCTGCGCGCCGGGCTCAGGGCGACGATCAATTCCGACGATCCCGCTTATTTCGGCGGCTATGTGAACGACAATTACCGCGCCGCCGCCGCGGGGCGCGGCCTCGGCCGCGACCAACTCGCGACGCTGGCCCGCAATTCCTTCCTCGGCGCGTTCCTCTCCGAGGAGGAGAAAGCGGCGCATCTCGCCAGGCTGGACGCCTATCTCGCGGCGGCCTAGTCTCCGCCGGGGGCTCGGTTGAAAGGAGGCGGCGATGAAACGGCGCTGGCCCGGCCTGCTGGCCGCTTTCGTGATCGGACTGATCCTCCTGCCCGCCTTGCTCGTGCTGCTGGCGGTGATGGGCCGCCTGCCGAGCGACAGCCTGGCGGCGCCGCCGGGCCTGGAAAACGAGCTCGGCGAGGCGGCGCTCGAAGCCTCGCTCGAACGCCGCGCCGCGGGCTTGCAAAATCCGGTCGCCGCGGGCGACGAAGCGGCCCTCACCGCCGGCATGGACCTCTACCGCGACAATTGCGCGGGCTGCCACGGCGGCGCGCGCGGCCCGAGCGCCTGGGGCAGCACCGGCTTCTACCCCCGCGTCCCGCAATTCTGGCAGCAGCATCACGAGCATATCACCCCGGCCGAGGCGTTCGTCGCGGTGCGCGACGGCATCCGCTATTCGGGCATGGGCGCCTGGCGCGGGACGCTGAGCGAGCCGGAGATTTGGCAGGTGGCGAACTTCGTCAGCCGCATCCACGGCCTGCCGCCACGGGTGGACGCCGCGTGGCGGGCCGGGCCTGCCGCGGCGGAGTGAAGGGAGAGGGAGGATGCGGCTGAGCTATGCGATCAAATATGTGAGCGATATGGACAGGGCAGTCGCCTTCCATCGCGACGTCCTCGGGCTGACGCTCAAATTCGCCTCGCCTTTCTGGAGCGAGTTCGACACCGGGGCCACCACGCTGGCGCTGCACGCGGCCTCCGACGAGCATCCGGCCGGCGACGTCCAACTGGGCTTCGCCGCCGACGACCTCGCCGCCTTCTACGAAGCGCGCGAGGCGAACGGCGTCACCTTCACCCAGGAGCCGACGCCGATGCACGGCCAGACCATCGCCCGCTTCCTCGACAGCGAAGGCGCCGAGACCAGCCTCGGCGAGTAGGAGGGACAGCTACCGGTAGCTGTCCCTAGGGTCAGCGGCCAGCGATCCGCGTCGCGGGCAAGGCGATGTTGAGCCGCTGCACCTCGTGGATCTCGCCGGCGGCGATCCGGCCCTCGATCAGCTCGGTGCCGGTCAGCCCGAAGACGCGCCCGTCGGTGAAGATCGGGCGCGAATTGCCGTACCAGTCGATGCACGAGACCTCGCAGCTGTAGCCGGGAACGCCGCCCTCCTCGCCGCTGTAATTGAAGCGCCGCTCGAGCTCGCCGATCGGGCTCAGCTGGCCGCGCCGGTCGACGGTGAGGAAGGAGAGGTCGGACGCGCTGCTCCGCCACGGCGCGCGGCTGCTCCAGCCCTCGCCGCCGATCGTCGGCAGGCCCATCACGCCGCTGCCATCGGCCTCGATTCTGCTGTTGAAGGCATGGCTTCGGCCCTCGCTCTCGTAGCGCGCCGCGAGCCGCACCGACGAAGCGATGCGCGGCTGGCCGTCGAGGTCGATCAGGGTGACGAACAGGCCGGCCCTGTCGCGATAGCCGGTCAGCACGATGTCGCTCCCGGCCTGCTCGGCGCGGACCACCGTATGACGGATGGCGAGGCCGCGCACGTCCCGCGGCCGGTCGATCGGCACGACATAAGCGGGCGGCGCCGAATATTCGGAACGGCCGCGCGGCCACTGGCCGAGGCTGCCATAGACCAGATAGCGGTCGGTGAAGCGGTTGGCGATGAAGTGCGACTTGACGCCGGGCAGCGGCGTGTAGCGGTCCGGCGCGACATCGCGCACCGTCGCAGCGAAGCCCGCCAGCGGAATGTCGAGATAGGCGAGCCGCGCCTCGGTGCTGCGCTCGTTGCTGCAATGAAGCGGCCGGTCCTTGAGCAAGGCGTGGAAGCGGCCGTTCGACGCCTGCAGCGAGAATTGGTCGGGCGGCAGCCCGCGCGCGCCAACGAGGCCGGGCGCGGCGCCGTCCACCGGCACCCGGTAGAGCAAGGCCGGCTCGTAGCTTTCCTCGAAGGTCGGGGCACGATCGCAGGCTTGCGATTCGTAGGACTGATAGTCGCGCGACACCGTCCACAGGAAGGCGTCGCTCTCGGTCACATACCATTGCGACGTGTTCGGGCCGATGAACGCGGTGGTCCGGCAGGCGAGGTCGCGGTCCGACCCGACCGGCCCCAGCGGGCAGACCGAGACGGTGTGGACGGTCGGATCCTCGAGCGGCCGGACCGGGCGGTAGATTTCGGCCGCGTCGAACAGCGGCCGGCTGCGGCGGTCGATGTCGACCTGGCGCTCGTCGTCGGAGCGCCAGCGGCGCACGACCGGCCATTTGAACGTCGCCTGGGTCATGTCGGCGACGCGGAACGGCGTGTAGATGATGAGATTGTCGCCGATCAGCCGCGTCGCATAGTTGCTCGAGCTGTAATAGTCGTTGGACGACATGTAGAAGACGCCCTCGCGGGCCAGCCGTCCGCTCGCCGTGTCGAGCCGGAACACCGACAATTCGGTCGCCCGGTGGCGGTAGGAATAGCCGGTGATCAGCACGCGGTCGCCGAACACCAGCATCTCGTCGTACCACATTTGCTCGCGGGGGCTGCGGTAGACGTTGGCCCGGTCCGCGAGCGCGAGGCGGCGGCTGTCGTGCGCTCCGACCCGGGCGCGGGTGTCGATCACGAAGATGCGGCCGTCCTGCAGCACCAGCAGGAACTGGTTGATCTGCTTGACGATGTCGCCTTCTTCGACGTTGCGCATCTGGTTGTTGGTGATCTGGCCGTTGGTGACCGCGGCGACCGGGACCGAGGCCGCCCTGCCTCGCGAGGGGATGCGGCTGCCGGTGACGCTGATCGATTCCGTATCGGACTCGGGCACGGCCGCGCAGAGCGGATCGGTCTCGGGGCAGATCGGCTGGACCGTATCCGACTGCGCGCCGGTTTCGGCCTGGGCGAACTGGATGCGGCCGGAGGCGGCGTACCAGCCCTGGCGCGCCCGCTGCGCGGCCAGCACCGCGCCGAGATAGCGGCGGAACTCGTCCTCGCTGGCGAAGCGGGTCAGGGTCGGGCTGCCGAACGCGGCCAAAGCGGCGTCGGCCGCCTCACGCTGCTCGCGCGTCGGCGTGTGCCAGCGCGGCGGCGGGCGGTCGGCCTGTTCCCCCGCCTGCTCGATCAGGTCGCCGCCATAGGCCGCGCCGGGCCCCTGCCCCGCGGCCATGCCCGCAAGCGCCGCCAATGAAGCTGCCAGGATTGCGTACCGCCCGATCGCCATGGCCGTCCTCCCGCAAGTCTGGGCAAGACTATATCGTTTCGCCCCTGAACCCTAGCTGACGGCGGCGGGTCGAGAAAATGGGGCGCGGCACTTTGTCGGTGCCGCGCCCCATCGAGATCCCGAGCGGTTCGGGGCTTGGGGGGAAAGCCGCAGGTCTCGGGACCTCTTCGCCGGCCAGTTGCGGGGCACAACTCGTCGGTCTGTAGGCGTTGAAGTATAGGTGCTGGCTACAATCGTTCAAATAGATTAAATCGCTCGTTTTGATCGAGTGAGCCGATGAGTATCCACCTGCCGACCCTCAAGCAGCTACAATATCTCGTCGCCCTCCGGACCCACGGCCATTTCGGGCGCGCGGCCGAGGCCTGCTTCGTCACCCAGTCGACCCTGTCGGCGGGGATCAAGGAGCTCGAGACGCTGATCGGCGTCACCCTGGTCGAGCGCACCCGGCGGGTGGTGCGGTTCACGCCGCTGGGCGTGCGCGTCGCCGAGAAGGCGCAGCGGATCCTGCGCGAGACCGAGGACCTCGCCGACATGGTCCGCGCCGCGGGCGAGCCGCTCGCCGGCGAGCTGCGCATGGGCGTGATCCCGACGATCGCCCCGTTCCTGCTGCCGACCCTGTTGCCGCGGCTGCGCGCGCAATGGCCGGATTTGAAGCTCTATCTGCGCGAGGAGACCAGCCAGGCGGCCTGCGACGCGCTCCAGCGCGGCCAGCTCGATTGCGTGCTGCTCGCTTTGCCCTACGCCTGCGGCGAGGTCGAGAAGGCCGATCTGTTCGAGGACCGCTTCCTGGTCGCCTTTCCGCCCGGCGCCGCCGACGGCCTGCCCGATCCGGTGCCGGCCGAGGCGATCGACGAGACCAAGCTGCTGCTGCTCGAGGACGGCCATTGCCTCAAGGACCATGTGCTCTCCGCCTGCAACCGGCCCGAGCTGCGCGCCGAGGCGGCGATCCTCGGCACCTCGCTGCACACCCTCGTCCAGATGGTCGACAACGGGCTCGGCATGACCCTGCTTCCGGAAATGGCGGTCGCGGCGGGGATTTTGGAGGGGACGCGGGTGGCGGCCCGCAAGCTCGACGCCGACCATCCCTCGCGCCGCATCGCCTTGGTCTGGCGCAAGCGCAGCCCGCGCGAAAAGGAGTTCCGCCTCCTCGCCGACGCCCTCAAGGCCGCCGCCTGAAAAATAGCGACAGTCCCTCTTTTCTCAGTCCATGTGCTTGAGGCCGACGCGCAGATAGTCCCAGCCGGTCACCAGCGTCAAAGCAGCGGCGGCCCACAGGCTGACCAGGCCGATCAGGTGCACCCACGGCCATTGCGGCAGCGCGCCGGCGAGGATCAGCGCGCCCAGCGCGACCAGCTGCAGCGTCGTCTTCCATTTGGCGAGCTGGCTGACCGGGACCGAGACCTGGAGGCTGGCGAGGAATTCGCGCAGGCCCGAGACGATGATCTCCCGCAAGAGGATGACCAGCGCCGGGATGAGGTGCCAGTCGGCGATGATCGCGGGCCCCGCCGGCGAGGGCCGCGCGATCAGCATGACGATCACCGCCGCGACCATGATCTTGTCGGCGATCGGATCGAGGAACTGGCCGAGGCGCGATACCGTCCCCTGGGCGCGGGCGAGGTAGCCGTCGAAATAATCGGTGACGCCCATGAGGCAGTAGAGCACGAAGGTGACCGAATAATCGAACCAGCCCGGCTTCCATAAGAGGAACACCAGGATCGGCACCGCCAGGATGCGCGACAGCGTCAGCAGATTGGGCAGCGTCAGCATGCGTCAGCGGCCTTAACGCTTATGCGGGGCGATTGGGAGCGGGTTCCTCCCCTGCATTTGCAGGGGAGGGGGAGCAGCCGAAGGCTGGTGGAGGGGCATCTTCGCGGGCAAAGTAGCCCCTCCACCATGCTGCGCATGGTCCCCCTCCCCTCGAAATCGAGGGGAGGAACGGGCTTGTGCCGCTTCGCGCGGGCGGACTATGAGGCTCGGACACGGCCGGTTGCCAAGAAGAACAAGAGGATGCCGACAAGCGTGATCACAGGCCGGGCATCCGCCGCCGGGGGGGAATCGCGTTTCGCGACCCGATGACCGGCGCCTTCCATCTCCTCGGCACCCGCCGCTTCCTGCCCTTGTTCGCGACGCAGATGCTCGGCGCGTTCAACGACAATCTGTTCAAGAACGCGATGGTGCTGTTCGTCGTCTACCAAGTCTACAACGAAGAGCAGGCCGAGACCTGGTTTTCCGCGATCACCACCGGCGTCTTCATCCTCCCCTTCTTCCTCTTGTCGGCGCTGTCCGGCCAGCTCGCCGACGCCGCCGACAAGGCGCGGATCATCCGCATCGTCAAGGCCGCCGAGATCGCGATCATGATCTGCGGCGCGGCCGGGCTGATGATGGCCTGGCAGGGGATATTGGTCGCCGGCGTGGCGATGCCGCTGCTGCTGCTCGCTTTGTTCGCGATGGGGGTCCACTCGACCTTCTTCGGGCCGATCAAATATGCGATCCTGCCCCAGCAACTGCGCCCCGACGAGGTGCTCGGCGGCACCGGCCTGGTCGAGGCCGGCACCTATATCGCGATCCTCGGCGGCACCCTCCTCGCCGGCGTCATCTCGGTCCAGGCGGCCGCGGCGGCGGTGATCCTGATCGCGCTGATCGGCTATTGGAGCGGGCGCAAGGTGCCGCCCGCGCCGGCGCTCGAGGGCGGCCACCGGATCGACTTCAACGTGGTGCGCTCCTCGATCCGTCTCGTCGCCGCGACCCTGCACATCCCGCGCCTCTTCCTCGCGATCGTCGCGATCAGCTTCTTCTGGACGATCGGCGCGGTGCTGTTCATCCAGTTCCCGCCGCTGGTGAAGAACGTGCTGACCGCCGACAAATCGGTCGCCAGCCTGTTCCTCGCCATCTTCTCGGTCGGCGTCGCGGTCGGCTCGGTGGCGGTCAACCGGCTGCTGCAGAACCAGGTCTCGGCGCGCTACGCGACGCCGTCGGTGCTGGCGATGGGGCTGTTCGTCGTCTTGTTCCACGTCATCACGACCGGCTGGACCGGCCTGCCCGCCCCCGCTTTCTACAACATAAGCGAGTTCCTCCAGCATCCGGGCGCATGGCTTTTGCTCGCCTCGCTGCTCGGCATCGCGGTCGCCGGCGGCATGTTCGTGGTGCCGCTCTACGCCTTCTTGACCACCACCGTCCCCAAGGCGCAGGCGGCGCGGACGGTGGCGGCCAACAACATCGTCAATTCCGGGGCGATGGTGGCGGGCTCGCTGATCGCGATCGCGCTGACCGAGGCCGGCGTCGGGGTCGAGAACCAGCTGCTGCTCGCCGCGGCGATGTGCATCGTCTCGGCTTGGCTCGCCTGGAAGCTGCACAAGGCCTGCGACGACGTCGTCTGCGCCGACACCGAAATCCTCCCACCGACGGTCTAAGCCCCCTCCACGTCATTGCGAGCGAAGCGAAGCAATCCAGATGAGCTGCGGACGCGGCCTGGATTGCCGCGTCGCTGCGCTCCTCGCAATGACGAGGTGGGATCAGCCGATCAGGGTGCCGAAGAAGACCAGGCCACCGATCCAGCCGGTGGCGAACAGCTTGAGGTCGTCCAGCCATGCAGCCGCGTCGGTGCCGGCGAAAGGCGCGGTCGCCTCGAGCGGCAGCACAGCGGCCCGAGGGCCGATGCGGCGGGTGATGAGCGGCGAGAGGCGGTTCATGGCCGCCATTAGGAATCAGTTTACCATGTCCGCGCAAGGGGCCGCGCAGGGTTAATTTGCGCCGCCCGTCCCGCCGCGGGACGGCGCAAAGCCATGGCCGCCGTCACAAAAGCTTCATATTGGTCACGGAAGAGTCACGCATGCTGGACCTTCCCTCGCCGGACCCTTCGATCGAGATCGTCATCGCCAGCCAGGGCATGTCGAAGGGCCTGCGCCAGACCGACGGCGTCCAGCTCGTCGTGCGACCCGAAATTGCATTCGGCCATGCCTATGCGGGCCTGCTCGCAAAGAACGTCACCTCGCCCGTCACAGATGCCGAAGGGCAGGCCTTTGTCGGCTATCGCACCCATGCCGGCGGCTTCGAGCTCAACGCGTCCATCGGCTACCACCATCAACTCGGCGTCCACGGGCGGACCGACGCCGACCGGTTCGAGTTCACCGCCTCGGCCGCGCGGCCGATCGGCCCGGTGACGCCGCGCCTCGCCGCGACCTACAGCCCCGACGATTTCGGCGCGACGCGGCAATCGCTCTACCTCGAAGGCGGCGCTTCGGTCACGGTCTTTCGCGGCACCAGCCTCAGCGTCAATCTCGGCCGGCGCGAACGCGTCGGCGGGCCCGATTACACAAGCTTCAACGCTGGCGTGAGCTATGCGCTGACCCGCTGGCTCAATGCGGACCTGCGCTATTACGACACCGCGCAAAGCGCGCTCGGCGCGATCTACGAGCCGCGTCTCATCGGCTCGGTGCGCTTGCGTTTCTGACCCGCGCGCATAGGCTCGCGCCGATGGAGATGAGCGGGACGGTGGCCGAGGCGCTGCGCCAGGGGGCGCAGCTGATCCGCGAGGACCCGCGGCTGGCGGCGCGGCAGGCGCGCGGGATCCTCGCCGCCGCGCCCGGCAATGCCGACGCCTACCGCCTGCTCGGCGCCGCGCTGCGGCGCACCGGCGAGGCCGAGGAGGCGGAACAAGCCGAGCTCGACGCCATCGCCGCCTCGGTCGGCGATCCCCAGCTGATCCGCGCCGCCGAGGCCTTGCTCGACAACGATCTCGCCATCGCCGAGCGGATCCTGCGCCCGCACCTCAAGGCGCGGCCGACCGACGTCGCCGCGATCCGGATGATGGCCGAGCTGGCCGCCCGGCTGGGGCGCTATCCCGACGCCGAGAAACTGCTCAGGCGCGCGCTCGAGCTGGCGCCGGCCTTCGCGCCGGCGCGCGCGAACCTCGCCACCGTGCTCTACAAGCAGAACCGGCCGGCCGAGGCGATCGCCGAATTGGACCGGCTGCAGGGCGCCGACCCCTCGAACCAGAATCTCAGGGCGGCGGCATTGGGCCGGATCGGCAGCTACGAGGAGGCGATCCTGGTCTACCAGCAGGTGCTCGCCGCGGTCCCCGGCCAGCCCAAGGTGTGGATGAGCTACGGCCACGCGCTCAAGACGGTGGGCCGGCAGCCGGACGCGATCGCCGCCTACCGCCGCGCGCTCGACCTCGCCCCGTCGCTCGGCGAGGTCTGGTGGAGCCTCGCCAATCTGAAGACGGTGCCGTTCGCCGACGCCGACGTGGCCGCGATGGAAGCCGCGCTGGCGCGGGAGGGGCTAGGCCGCGAGGACCGCTTCCACCTCCATTTCGCGCTCGGCCGCGCTTATGAAGAGCGCAAGGCCTTCGCCGAGTCCTTCCGCCATTATGCGGAAGGGAACCGGCTGCGCGCCGAGACGATCGGCTATGACGTCGGCGAGGTGGCCGGGTTCGTCGAGCGCGCGAAGGCGCTGTTCACGCCCGCCTTTTTCGTCGAACGCGCGGGTCAGGGCTGCGCCGCGCCCGATCCGGTCTTCATCCTCGGCATGCCGCGGGCCGGATCGACCCTGGTCGAGCAGATCCTCGCCAGCCATTCGCAGGTCGAAGGGACGATGGAGCTGCCCGACATTCCGGCGCTGGCGCGGCGGCTCGGCAAGGGGGACGCCTATCCGACCTGCCTCGCCGGCCTGGACGCGGCCGCGCTCCGCGCGCTCGGCGAGGAGTATCTCGAACGCACCCGCGTCCAGCGCAAGACAGACAAGCCCTTCTTCATCGACAAGATGCCGAACAATTGGGCCCATGCCGCCCTGATCCGGCTGATCCTGCCGAACGCGAAGATCGTCGACGCGCGCCGCCACCCGCTCGATTGCTGCTTCTCCAACTTCAAGCAGCATTATGCCCGCGGCCAGGGGTTCAGCTATTCGCTGACCGACATGGGCCGCTATTACGCGCGCTACGTGGCGCTGATGCGTCACCTGGCCGCGGCGCTCCCCGCCCCGCCTCATTTGCTGATCCACGAGCGGCTGATCGACGATCCCGAAGGCGAGATCCGCGCCTTGCTCGACCATCTCGGCCTGCCGTTCGAGCCCGCCTGCCTCGCCTTCCACGAAAATGCGCGCGCGGTCCGCACCGCCAGCTCGGAGCAGGTGCGCCGCCCGCTCAACCGCGACGGCCTCGATCAGTGGAAACCCTACGAGCCCTGGCTCGATCCCCTGAAAGCGGCGCTCGGCCCGGTCCTCGACGATTGGATGTGATGCAAATCAATCACATGCGCCCGCGATCTCGTTTCGGACCCAAAATCGTTTGACGCACGTCCGAAAACGGCGGAATCTCTCCCCATCGACGCCCAGGGGGAGTGACATGAACCTCAAGCGCACCGGCTTCGGCCTGCTGACCTCGACCATGCTCTGCGCCAGCGGCGCGGCCTTCGCCCAGGGCACGGCACCCGCTCCCGCGGCGGCGCCCGCGGACGACAATGGCGACGTCATCATCGTCACCGCCCAGAAGCGCTCGGAGAATCTGCAGAACGTGCCGATCAGCATCCAGGCGCTTGGCACCCAGCAGCTCGAGGAGCTGAACGTCGCCAATTTCCAGGATTACACGCGGCTGCTGCCGAGCATCTCCTACCAGACCTTCCAGCCGGGCACGACCAACGTCTACATCCGCGGCGTCGCCTCGGGCGGCGACGGCAACCATTCGGGCTCGCTGCCGAGCGTCGGCGTCTATCTCGACGAGCAGCCGGTGACGACGATCGGCGGCACCCTCGACGTCCACATTTACGACGTCGCCCGGATCGAGGTGCTGCGCGGGCCGCAGGGCACGCTCTACGGCGCCTCCTCGGAAGCCGGCACGATCCGGATCATCACCAACCGGCCCGATCCGTCCGGCTTCTCCGCCGCGCTCGACGCCGAGCTCAACACGGTCCGCCACGGCGGCATCGGCGGCGCGCTCGAAGGCTATGTCAACGCGCCGCTCGGCGACCACGCCGCGCTGCGCCTCGTCGCCTGGTACCAGCACGATTCCGGCTATATCGACAACGTCGCCGGCACCCGCCATTTCCTGCCGGACCCGCCGGGCGGCATCACCATCAACAACAACGGCCTGGTCGAGCGGGATTTCAACGACGTCGACACGGTCGGCGGCCGCGCCGCATTGGGCATCGAGCTCGACGAGAACTGGACGGTGACCGCCAGCCTGTTCGGCCAGGACCAGCGCTCGCGCGGCTCGTTCGGCTTCGATCCCAGGGTCGGCGACCTCCAGGTCCAGCACTTCTTCCCCGACCGCGACCACGACCGCTTCGCCCAGGCGGCGCTGACCATCGAGGGCAAGATCGCCAATTTCGACCTCACTTATGCCGGCGCCTATCTCGACCGGCAGATCCACACCACGAACGATTATACCGACTATGCCGAGGCTTATGACCATCTCTATGACGTTTGCTGCGGCGGCCTCTCCAATTATTTCTATTTCCAGGACAATGCGGGCAATACGATCAACCCCTCGCAGCACATCGTCGGCCGCAGCCATTATCGCAAGATGAGCCACGAGCTGCGCATCGCCTCGCCCGCCGAGAACCGGCTGCGCTTCGTCGGCGGCCTGTTCTACCAGCGCCAGACCCACCTCATCCACCAGGACTATCAGGTCACGGGCCTCGCCTCGGCGCTGTCGGTGAACGGCTTCCCGGGCACGCTCTGGCTGACCCAGCAGGAGCGCGTCGACCGCGACTATGCCGCGTTCGGCGAATTGAGCTTCGACATCCTGCCGACCCTGACCCTGACCGGCGGCCTGCGCGTGTACCGCTACGACAACAGCCTGATCGGTTTCTTCGGCTTCGGCCGCAATCCGGCCGGGCCGCCGTTCAACGGCGCCGGCAGCTCACGTACCGGCGTCGCCGGCTGCTACACGACCACCGGCCAGATTCTACGCGACAATCCCGGCGGCACCTTGCTCCCGCCCGCCGTATCCGGCTCGCCCTGCACCGATCTCGGCGATTTCGTCGGCGGCACCGTCGTGCCCAAGCACCAGGACGGCAACGGCGTCACCCACCGCGTCAACCTGACCTGGCGGATCACCCCGCGCCATCTGCTCTACGCGACCTGGTCGAGCGGCTTCCGGCCGGGCGGCATCAACCGCCGCGCCACCATCCCGCCTTATGAAGAGGACACGCTGACCAACTACGAGATCGGCTTCCACACCGAGTGGGGCGGCGGCCTCCGGATCAACGGCGCGATCTACCAGCAGGATTGGGACAAGTTCCAATTCTCCTTCCTCGGCCAGAACAGCTTCACCGAGATCCACAACGGTCCCGACGCGCGGATCCGGGGCGCCGAGCTCGAGCTCAACTGGCGCCCGCCCGGCAGCGGCTTCAACTTCGCCGCCAGCGCCGCCTACACCGATGCCAAGACGCGGCGAAACCTGTGCCTGCTCGACGATCCGACCTTCACCTGCCAAATCGGGCCGAACCTTTTCTTCATCTCCGCTCCGGCCGGCACCCACCTGCCGGTGACTCCGCGGTTCAAGGCCGCGGCTACCGCGCGCTACGAATTCGCGCTGGCCGGCGGCACCGGTCACGCCCAGGCGGCGGTGGCGCACCAGAGCTCGGCGTCGTCGGACCTCAGGACCGCGATCATCCAGCCCGGCACCGGCGACATCGTCAACCCGGCGGCGCTGACCGGGCGGCTCGCCGCCTACACCACCGCCGACTTCGCCCTCGGCATCCAATGGACCCGGTTCAGCGCCGAGCTGTTCCTCGAAAACGCCTTCGACGAGCGCGCCCAGCTGACCCGCTTCCAGGAATGCGGCCAATGCTTCGACCGGCCCTATATCGTCACCAACACGCCGCGCACGATCGGGGTCAGGCTCGGCACGCGGTTCTAGCTCCCTTCTTCGTCATTGCGAGCGAAGCGAAGCAATCCAGCGGACACGCCGATGCCGCCTGGATTGCTTCGTCGCTTCGCTCCTCGCAATGACATCCTGTGAACACTGACACTCTCTCCCTCGCCGCCGCGCGCCGGATCGCGCTCGCCGCGCAGGGCTTCGGCGCGCCGCGCCGGCCGGTGACGAGCTGGGCGCCGCTCGGCCGCATTCTCGGCCGGCTCGCGCTCCACCAGATCGACAGCGTCAACGTCCTCGCCCGCGCCCATTATCTGCCCGCTTTCTCGCGGCTCGGCGCCTACGACCGCGCCCTGATCGACCGCGCCGCCTGGGGCAAGCGCAGCGAGCGCCGCCTGTTCGAATATTGGGCGCACGAGGCTTCGCTGCTGCCACTCGCGCTGCATCCCTTGCTGCGCTGGCGGATGGCGCGCGCCGAGCGCGGCGCGGCCGGCTGGCCCTATCTGCGGACCTTCGCCCGCGAGCGCCGCGCCGACGCCGAAGCATTGCTCGCCCGGATCCGCGACCAGGGGCCGATGTCCGCCTCCGATTTCGAGCATGGCAAGACCCGCGCCGGCTGGTGGGAATGGGGCGCGACCAAGCATGCGCTCGAATTTCTGTTCTGGGCCGGCCATCTCACCACCGCCACCCGGCGCGGCAGCTTCGAGCGGGTCTACGATCTGAGCGAGCGGGTGATCCCCGGGGCGATCCTCGCTTTGCCGACCCCGGACGAGACCGAGGCCCATCGCCGGCTCGTCGAGCTTTCGGCCCGCGCCCTCGGCGTCGCCACCGCGACCGACCTGCGCGACTATCTCCGGCTCGGCCCGCAGGACGCGCGCACCGCGATCGCCGCTTTGGCCGAGGACGGCATTCTGCTCCCGGTGACCGTCGAAAGCTGGCGCCAGCCCGCCTTCCTCCACGCCGAGGCCCGCCGCCCCCGCCGCATCGAGGCCCAGGCCCTGCTCGCCCCGTTCGACCCCCTGATCTGGGAACGCGCCCGCGCCGAGCGCCTGTTCGGCTTCCGCTACCGGATCGAAATCTACACCCCGGCCGAGAAGCGCGTGCACGGCTATTACGTGCTGCCGTTCCTGATGGACGAAAAGCTGGTCGCCCGCGTCGACCTCAAGAGCGACCGCCAGCGCGGGCGGCTGATCGCGCGCAACATCCACCTCGAGCCGGACGCCCCGCCCGAGACGCGCGAGCGCCTCGCCGCCGAGCTCGCGCTGATGGCGGCTTGGCTCGGTCTTGGCGAAGTCGGCAATTGAGGGCGGGCTGAAATCGGTGCCAGGCACGTGCCTGGCACCAGGAATCCTGGCTGGAGCGGCCCGAAGCGCCGAAAGCCTGAGCAGCCTCACTCGTCGCGTAGCGAGCTGATCTGGACGCTCCCCAGCACCCGTCGGAACCTGATCAGGTCGGCGTCGAGCTGCGCCGGCGTCGTCCCCAGCGTCGCGAAATAGACGGCCGCGCGCGAGCGGCCTGGGATCGAATCCGCACGCTGCCATGGCCCGGCCAGCGCGTGGACGCTGATCTCGATCGCACCGCCGCCGACCGGGGTCTGGCAGGCCACCGACCGGTAATGCGGAAAGCTCAGCCCGCCCCGCCCCAAGTGGCGACGCACAGGGCTCGAGAGCGGGCCGCAATCGGCCGGAACGATCGCGCGAAGCGAGGTCTCGAACAGCGCGTTATATTCCGCGTAGATGGCGATGAACTCGGGACCGCGATCGGGCCGCTCGGCACAGTCCTGCACCGGCCCATAGCGCGCGAAGAACCCGTGCGGCGCATCGCCCGACCGGGTCAGGCAGACGCGGCTGCCGCGCGGGAAGGTCACGCCGAGCCAGAAATCCTCGTTCCAGAACCGGCGGGACCCGTCCGATACGATCGGCTGCTGGCGCCCGCACGATAATTGCTCGGGCGGACAGGACGGCACAACCCTCGCCGGCGGCGGCGCGGCGGAAGCCTGCGGGCTTGCCGGCGGCTGAGCGCCGCTCGCGAGAGACGGCCAAAGTTGGATCGCGGGAATGACGATGCAACTGGCGACCGCCGCCATCGCAAGAATCGGCCATCGCTGCACGCCAGCCATGGCTCATTATGGCGGAACCGCCGCCACTTTCCACCACTTTCCAATCATGGCCTTGGGGTAGGCTGGTGGAGCCGAGGGGGATCGAACCCCTGACCTCTGCAATGCCATTGCAGCGCTCTCCCAGCTGAGCTACGGCCCCGAACCTTTTCCCGCCTGGGAGCGGGAGTGGCGCCATGTAAGGAAGGCGGCGGCGCCACGCAAGGGAGTTCAAACGCCCCCCGATCAACCCTTTTTCGTCACTCCCGCGAAATGAACAGGCACCGGAGAGAGAGCTCCGCCTCCCGCACGCCCGTTCGGAATGGCGGGTTTCGATCGCTGCCTTATAAGGGAGTTCCCTTATAAGGGACCAAAGCGCGCCGGTTCATTCCAAACCCGCGGCGATCGGGCCGCCTGCTTTCGCCGCAACAAAATGACGGGCCGAGGCCTAGACCTCTTCCTCGTCCCCCGGCGCGGGGACGCCGATATCGTCGTCGCCGCCGAGATCGACCTCGTCGTCGGGGTTCTCCTCGGCTTCCTCGTCGACGTCGATGCCGAGCTCGTCGGCGGCGAGATCGGCGTCTTCCTTCTCGACCTCGGCCTCGGGCTTGACGGCCGCTTCGAACGGCATCGGCTGCTTCGATTTCAGCACCGGCTCGGGATGCCAGTTGATCCCGCAGGCGATGCAGGTGATGGGGTCGTCCTTGCCGAGATCATAGAAGCGGGTCGCGCATTTGGGGCAGGTCCGCTTGGTGCCCCATTCCGGATTCACCATGGGTGAAAGGTCTCCAACTTGAGCTGAAAAAGGCCGGCGCTGACGCCGGGATCGGCGGGCGCCTTGCCACATGGGGTGCGCGCTGTCAAAGGCCGCCGGATGACGCGCCCGCTCAGGGGAACCGTCCGGGTTCCCGGCGACAAGTCGATCTCGCATCGCGCGCTGATCCTGGCCGCGCTCGCCGTCGGGCAAAGCCGGATCGAGAACCTCAACGAGGGCGGCGACGTCCGCTCGACGATCGCCGCCCTGCGGGCGATGGGCGCGCGGATCGAGGCGGGGGCGGACGGCGCCTGGGCGGTCGACGGCGTCGGCGTCGGCGGCCTGCTCCAGCCGCAAGCACCGTTCGACTGCGGCAACTCGGGGACCACGGCGCGGCTGCTGATCGGGCTGGTCGCGAGCCACCGGATCCGCGCCGGGTTCACCGGCGACGCCTCGCTCTCCGGCCGGCCGATGGACCGCGTCGCGGGACCGCTGCGGCGGATCGGCGCGAGCATCGATCGCGACTTCCTGCCCCTCACCGTCGACGGGGTCTACCCGGCGATTCCCACTCGGCACCGGCTCGAAACGCCCTCGGCGCAGGTCAAATCGGCGCTGTTGCTCGCCGGATTGAACACGCCCGGCATCACCGTGATCGAGGCCGGCGGCAGCCGCGACCATCTGGTGCGGATGCTGCGCCTGTTCGGCGCGGAGGTCGACAGCGACGGCGAGCGCATCGCCTTGCGCGGCGAAGCCGAATTGCGGCCGCAGCAGGTCCACGTTCCGGGCGACGCCTCCGCCGCCGCCTTCCTCGCCGTCGCGGCGCTGATCGTGCCCGGCTCGGAGATCCGGATCGAGGGCGTCGGCGTCAACCCGACCCGGACCGGCCTCTTCGAAATGCTCGGGGAGATGGGCGCCGACCTCGCCTTCGTGAATCGGCGCGAAGCCTCGAACGAGCCGGTCGCCGACCTGATCGTCCGCCACAGCGCGCTGACCGGCGTCGAGGTGCCGCCCGAAATCGCGCCGAGGATGATCGACGAATATCCGATCCTGTTCATCGCCGCCGCCTTCGCGCGCGGGACGACGAGCGCGCGCGGCCTCGCCGAATTGCGCTTGAAGGAATCGGACCGGATCGCGGCGATGGCGGCGGGGCTCCGCGCGATCGGCGTGAAGGCGGAGGAAAGCGCCGACGGTCTCGCCGTCGCCGGCGGCGGCGGCGAACCTCTCCCCGGCGGCGGCAGAATCGACCCGCAACTCGACCATAGAGTCGCGATGAGCTTCGCGGTGGCTGGCCTCCACGCGACGGAGCCGATAGGGGTCGCCGACATGAGCTGCATCGAGACCAGCTTCCCCGGCTTCGCCGCCGCGCTCGCCGGGCTGAGCGCGGCATGATCGTCGCCGTCGACGGGCCGGCCGCGAGCGGCAAGGGCACGATCGCGCGCGCGCTCGCCGCCCATTACGCGCTGCCGCACATGGACACCGGCCTGCTCTACCGGGCGACCGCGCTCAACCTGCTCAACATGGGCGGCGATCCCGAAAGCGAGTTCGCCGCCGCGCGCGCCGCCGCCGACCTTTCGCAGACCGGCTTCGACGACCCCGAATTGAAGAGCGAGACCGTGGGCGGGATCGCCTCGCGCATCTCGGCCTACCCTTTGGTCCGCGAGGCCCTGCTCGAGCGCCAGAAGCGCTTCGCCGCGCAAGCCGGCGGCGCCGTCCTCGACGGCCGCGACATCGGCACCGTGATCGCGCCGGCGGCCGACGCCAAATTGTTCGTCACCGCCCGCCCGGAGGTGCGCGCCCGGCGCCGCTTCGCCGAACTGCGGAGCAGCGGCCTCGACGTCCATTTCGACGACGTCCTCGCCGACATCCGCGCCCGCGACGCGCGCGATTGCGGCCGCGAAGCGGCGCCGCTGGCGATGGCCGACGACGCGATCCTGCTCGACACCAGCGAGCTGGGCGTCGCGGAGGCGATCGCCGCCGCGATCGCCGCGGTCGCGCGTCGCCGCCGCTAGCGCGGGTCGGCCGGGAAATCCTTGTATTTCTCGCGTTTTTGCCGGAATGTCGGGGCGGGCTCATCGAGGGACCAGGCCATGAAGACGCTCATCATCCTCGTGCCAGCGCTGGCGGCTTCGGCCGCCCTCGCCCAGCCGCAGCCGGCGCGGCACAGCGCGCCGGGCGCCGGCGCCAATGCCGCCCTCGACATGAACGAGATGATTTGCCGGAGCCAGGCCGCGATCGGCTCCCGCCTGAATCGCAACCGGGTGTGCGCGACTCGCCGGCAATGGCTCGAGCAGCAGCGCATGGACCGGCTCTACACCGAGAAAGCCCAGACCAGCCGGATTCGGCCGTAACGGCAGGCCGGCGCGCCGGCGGGGCACGCCCGATGGACTATGACGACCAGCTGCGCCGCTATTTCGGCACCGCCGATCTGGGCGCGATCGCGCCGGCGGCGCTCGCCGCCGGGATCGAGCGGATGCGGGTCGATTTCGGCCTCGAAAAGGATCGCGGCCGGCGCTTCGCCTTGTGGGCGGTGATGGAGATGCTCGGCGCCGCGCCCGATCTCGACGTCGCGTTCGAGGACGCGGCCGACCGCGACGCCGCGCGCGCCTTCCTCGACTTGATCGGCCGCGCCGCCGGCTGAAATTCCTTGTGTTCATCGGGCCTTTGCAGGATCATCGGCGCCGGACTCAATGGGAGCGCAGCGATGAACAAGGCAGTCCTCCTCCTCGCCACCCTCGCCGCTTCGGCCGCCGCCGCCCAGCAGGGGGCGGCGCCGCCCGCGCCGCAACACAGCGCGCCGTCGGGCGCGACCAACGCGGCGCTCGATCCCAACGAGATGATCTGCCGCAGCCAGTCGGTGATCGGCTCGCGCGTCGCCCGCCGCCGGACCTGCGCGACGCGGCAGCAATGGCTCGACCAGAGCCGCGCCGACCGGGCGCTGACCGAGCAGGCGCAGACCCGGCGGACCTGGTGCAGGGAGGGCGTCGTCTGCCCGCAATGAAAACAGCGATTTTTCTCGTGACCGCGCTGGCCGCCTCGGCGGCGCTCGCCCAGCCGCAGCCAGGCGCGCCGCCGCGCAGCGCCCCCGCGGGCGCGCGCATGCTCGATCCCAACCAGACGATCTGCCGCAGCCAGTCGGTGGTCGGCTCGCGCCTGACCCGGGCCCGGGTCTGCGTCACCCGCCAGCAATGGCTCGAGCAGCAGCAGCGGGACCGGCTCCTCGCCGAACAGGCGCAGACCCGGCGGATGTGGTGCGGCGGCGGCGTCTGCCCGACCGGCTGAGCGGGCACAGTTACAGCCGGAGGACAGTTACTTGTAACTGTCCCTAGGAGGCGATCGGGCGCAGCGCCCTGCGCTTGGGCCTCCCCTTCGGCTCGACGAGCGTGACGCGATCGACCGCCATCGTCTTGTCGCGGGCGGCGACGACGCGGGCGAGATGGCCGAGCACCTGCTGGATGAGGTCAACCGACTGCAGCTGCGGGGCGTGGCGCTGGAGCAGGATCGGATCGCTGACGAGGACGTCGCCGAGCAGCTCGAGCTGCCGAACGACGAGCTCCAGCTCCTCGCCGATCCGCTGGTCGAGCACGCTGTCCGACCGGCCGGGGCTCGGCGGCGGCGGCTTGAACAGGCTGCGCCGCCCCGCCTCGAGATCGGCCCGGATCGCCGCCTGGGCCGCGTCCACCGCCTGCTGATGCGCGGGCGCTTTGTAAGTGGCGAGAAGCGTGTGGTTTACCATAGCCAAGCTCGTTTCGGACCAGATACCATTGCCAACAACGCGTTACGGCTCCGATTTGATCCCCGGCCATAGGCCAGATCGCGCTAAATATGGTTAATTGCCAGAGCCTTGGATTACCGTGGGAATACGGCGGCGCTAGAAGCCGTGGCCCATGCGCCGCACGCAGATGCCGCCGCAAAATGTCCGGCTGGTCTGCGCCTTTTCGACATATTGCCGCTCGAGCCGGATCGACTCGGCCCATTGCGCGCGGGTCGCGCACCTCAGGACCCCGCGCAACCGCGAGCCGACCGCCGGCTCGCTGCGGCAGATGATTTGGTTGGGATCGTAGCGGGCTCGCGCGCCGCCCGAGGGGGCGCTGCGCTGCGCGTCCGCCGGCTGCGGCGGCGGCTGTGCGAACGCGGCGGAAGCGGCCAGGGCCGTCAGGATCAGGGCAAGCGTCTTCATAGCTTTCCTCCGATGAGCCCGCCTCCATTTATCCCGCGCTGGGCGCAACGCACAAGGGGTCTCGCCGGGGCACAGTCACTCGCTGACTGTCCCCATTCCTGCCCCTGCCCGCCGAAGCCTTGGCAAAGGCGCGTTCGCGTTCTTCGCGCCTTCACGTGAAACCCAGCCTTCCTCGCCGACAAGGCGAAGCGGATCAACATCATGATGGACGAAAGCCTGTCCTGAGCCAGTCGAAGCGGCCTGATCGAAGCGATCGATAGGATCGCGAGCAACCGCTCGGGCTTCCTGTCGGACGCGGCGCGGATGGCGAGCGCGGCGCGGCGCGCAGATGGGGACAGCTACTCCTGACTGTACCCAGTCCCTCCCCTAATACATCATCAACACCTGCCGATGTCGACCCACCGGCCGTTCCAGCACTCATAGCGGTTATGGTTGTCGCAGACTGTGGCCCCGTCGGAATATTGATTGCCGTTCCAGTAGCAGACTTCATGCCCGGCGACCGCAGCTAGCGCCGCGCTGTCACTCTCCCTCGACCCCATCGGCGAGTTGCTGAGCGCCGGATCCTGGGGATCGACGTGGGTATCGTCTTCCATTCCTTCCTCCATCGCTGCGAACCGTGGAAACTAGCACCGGCGACAAAGTAGCGCTATTCCGTGAAGCAACCCCAATCTCCAGCTTGCCCTTTCGCGGCTGTCACGCGACTGTCCCCATTCCAGCCTTCGCGCCTTCGCGTGAAACGATCCGGGGGAGCATGCTCCGTCGTCAGGGCGGCCACTGGCCAATCCTGATGCCAGCCAAGGCAGCGAGAAGATCGACCAGGTGGTCGCTCGTTGCCCGAAGCGAATTTTCGTGAACGCGGTAAATATCGAACGCATATTCGGCTTCTGCCGGAGGCACGCGCAGCCGCTCCCGCGTCACGAAGTAGATGAGAGCGTTGAGCGCATCGCGCGCAGGCCTTCGATCGCGAATCGCCTGCTCCACGGCGGCCCGAGCCTGAAGCCAGGCTGGGGTGCCCGGCTGTGCCGGCATGCTCGGCCGCGCCACCTCCGAAAAAATGGCGCGACTGGCGGCATTCGCGGACTGACGGAAAACCGCCATTGTCCTCTCCGTCTCCCTTTGAAGCCTCCAATATTCCGCATCGCGGGCGGGGTCCGAAAAGTGGAAGTCGGGGGTCGGAAACGGGGTCCCGATCGGCGGCATCTCCTGGCTCTGCGCGAGCGTCGCGCTTGAACATGTGAGAAGCGCTACCGCGATCCAGGCCGTGACAAGTCCACGTCGCTTGATTGGAACTGACGAATTGCCTGACATTTCATTTGTCCTGATTGTAGTTCGGAAGCGGTAGGATCAGCCGTGCAATCCAGTATAATCATATCCGCCGGCCGGATGGAGCGGAACCCGCGCTTGGTGCCACCGCGCTTGGTGCCAGGCACGTGCCAGGCACCGGAACGCCCAGCAGGCACCGGAACGCCCAGCAAAAAGGGACACGTAACTTTTTCGCGAAAAAGTACGTGTCCGCCTGAAGCAGCATCGCTGGAAGCCAACTCGCAAACCGCCAGACCCGCAGAAAGGATCGACAATCCGGGTGCCAAAGGAAGTCGGGGGACGCGGCTGGAGTTGAACCAACATCTCTCCAAGGGTAGGCTGGGGCTGTCTACACTCGCAGCCCACTTAGTACCTCGGAGGCTCTATCCGTTAAGCTACACGTCCTTAAGGCGGCCACTCAATGAGTTTAGGCCGCCATTCTAGGCCGAGTCGGGGAGTCGCTCAAAGCTGTTTGTTTTCAATAATGGGAGCAACGTAGAGCGCTTTACTGAGCGTCTCTACGAGATCATTTTTGTTCAGAATGCTAATGCAACGGATCGTAATCAGGGGGAAAAGGGGACAGGGGGAAAGGGGACACACACCTTTGTGTCCCTGAAGCCCACATCAGACCCTGCAGGACGCGCTGACCGTACTGTTCGCGCACCACCATTCCCGGCCCACCGGGATAAACGTCGCCCACGGGCGCGTTGAACGCTAAGGGAATCTGCGCTCGGAAATGTGCGGCTATCTCCGCTGCGCTCTTGCGAGTCGTGTAGAGGTTACACATTGACCGTCCAGCGTAGGCGTGGAGTGCTTTCTAGGCCTTCGAGGTGCTTCTGCATGAGGCCTTTTCAATTATCCCAGCGGTTATCCACAACTTGGGACCGTCCGATTCTAGACGTTACCCCCGTTATCCTCGTTATCCACAAGCGGAATCCGCTTTTTCCGTCCTAGAAAGAGGCCGACAACGCAATCCGGCGCGTAGCTCAATGGATAGAGCGCTCCGGTTGCTAGGTCGTCAGTAGATGTCGCAATCACTGCGTACCGCCGGAAGGATGTAGGTTCAACTCCTACCGCGCCGCCCTTTAACGCCGCCGGGAGGCCGCGTGGCGCAATTGAGACAGGTACGTAGCTGCCGCCCTGAGGCCGGGCATTGGGTCCCCCGAGGGATTGCGGTGCGCCGGCATTCTTAGGCCGGCCACTGGCCAGTCCTGATGCCGGCTAGGAGCGCGAGGAGGTTGACAAGCGTATCGCTGGTCGCCTGGAGCGTGCGTTCGCGGCCGTGACGGATATCCAGCGCGTATTCGGCCTCTGCGGGGGGCAGCTGCGGCCTCTCACGCACGGCGAAGGCAATGAGGACCGCGAGCGCATGCCGTGCCGGTCTTCGATCGCGGATCGCCTGCTCGACGGCGGCCCGGGCCCGCAGCCACGCCGGCGAGCCCGGCACCGCCGCGTCCCGCGATACGGCGTTGCGCGCGGCATCGACCGAACGGCCGAACGCCGCATATGTCCTCGCCACCTCCCCTTCCAGCCGCCAATATTCCGCATCGCGCACGGGGTCCGAAAAATGGAAGTCCGGAGTTGGAAACGGGGTGGGTATAGGCGGCATCTCGGGACGCTGGGCAATCGCGGCGCAAGGCGCCGCGACGAGCAGAACCGCGACCCAAATCGCCGCAACGCCGCGGTGTTTCACACAAAACGAGAGATTGTACGCCATATCGTTCGTCCCGTTCGAGATGGAAATCAGCGAGGTTATCCATACAACCCTGCATAATCATAGCCTCCGGCTGGATGGAGAGGAGGATCTATATGGATTAACTGCTCCAGCGCGGCAGCTATGTTGTTTGAATATGACTCGCTGCGCCACAGGGCGGATGACCCGTCGAATCCGTTGGTTCCGAGATAAGTCTCTCTCGTCCCGCCACCCGTGAGCCAGCTTTGAAACTGGGTGTGGCTGTAGGCCAAGGCATTGGACAGCATGTGGCCAACCTCATGAAGGATGAGGAAATCCAGCTGATTATACGCCATGGATTCATAGCCGACGAGCTGGGCACGATTGATTTCAGTCACCCACCCGCCATTGCCGTCGGGATGGACGCTGCCTGCACCACCCGAGATGTTCGTATAGGTTCCGTTCGTAGCGACGATATGGAAGTGATCGATGATATTGACCAGATCAGCGAGATCGAACGTTTCATCGCCATTGGGGCCGTGGAACGTAACGGTAGAGTGGCCCCCGTCACGATCCAGAATCGCGTGAAGCTCCGTGGAAAGAGCTTGACGGTGTGCTTCGGCGATACCTTCCGGATTTGCCGCCGCTGCCGCGGCATCTTCTACGCCGGCCGGGATTTCGAGGCGATGATGCGGGAGGATTAGGAACAGTCGCTTGCTTACTGCCCCCATTCCGGGTCTTGTGGTCCGCACATCGGGAGAGGAAAATGGGATTGTTCGACTGGCTGACCGGCAGCAAGGCGGCGCCGGCGGGGGTGGCGCGGCAACCGGCGGCCGAGCTGCGCGCCCGCCTGCTCGGCGTCAATCGCGACACCGCCCCCTTCATCGTCCGCGACGGCGCCCCGGAGGGCGTCGACCTGGTGGCGGAATGGCGGATCGTCGACGCCCGATGGTACGAGATCTTCGCCAAGGCCGGGCTCGAGCGCGTCTTCAAGGTGCTGATGAAGCTCGACGAAGCCAAAGGCGAAGTCCGCGCCGTCGACCAGGAATGGGAGCTCGAATGGCGCGCCGGCGTGCCCAGCCTCGCGCTCAGCGCCAGCGCCTTCCGCGGCCAGAAAGCGGAGATCAGCTTCGGCACCGCTTACGCCTTCCGCGAGGACGCCTCCTACGGCAAGGTCTACGACTATCGCTTCAACACCAAGGAGCTGAAAGCGCCCCTGATCGAGGCCGCGCAGGCGGCCGGCTGGGGCTGGAAAGGCGTGGCGTTCGGGAAGCTCTAGGGGACGGTCGCTGGCTGACGGTCCCCATTCCCTTCCGCGCGCGCCCGTCCCGTCATGTCACCTCCAGCCGGTCTGGTAATTGTGCATGCGGTCGCTGCGCGGCTTGTAATTGACGTTGTCGCGGAAGGCGGCGACCTCGTCCGGCGCGAGCGGCTGCCAGACGTAGGTGTCGTCGCAAAAATCCCCCGAGGCGCTCCAGTCGTTCAGCTCGTAATGATGGAAGCGATAGAGCTGGCCGCAGCGCCGGCAGCGATGGACGGCCAGCTCCGACGGCCCCGCGTGACGCACCCGCTCCACCTCCTCGACATCCGCGACGTGCGGGCTCGCCGGGCCCAGGCAGGTCCACTCGGGCACCTCCGAATACATGTCCTCAGCCTCTCCTGCTCCCTTCGTGCCTGGCACGTGCCTGGCACCGAAGGGCCCAGCTGGCGCTCCGCCATCGCCGGAGCATGACACCGGCCGCGACGGACGGCAACGCCGCCGGGCACCCCTTCCCCCGTCGTCCCGGACTTGATCCGGGATCCAGCTCCTTCGTGCCCTTGCGCCTTCGCGTGAACCCAATCGCGCCGAGCGCCCCGGCAAGGCCAAGCGGATCAACATCATGATGGACGAAAGCCTGATCGAAGCGATCGACCGGATCGCCGGCAACCGTTCGGGGTTTCTATCGGATGCGGCGCGGATGGCGATTGCCGCGCGGCGGGGGATGGGGGAGAACTGGTCGCTAACAAGGCTGAGTTGGCGTCGTAGCAAAGCCTTCAAATCCAAGATTTTCCAAAACATGGCTTCGGACCGACGGATACCCGTCACGAGGAACTGTCCATCCATCCGCCCGACACCGCTCAAGCCAATCGGTCATTGATAAATTAACGGCCGCCGCAAACGTTGACGGGGCGACAGCTGAGCCCCAAACCTCAAGGAGTAAGGAGCCATCACTTGCGGGTATTCTAATTGGCCTGTCGACCCCGGGAGCGAGAGAACGAATTCCTAGCCAGAATTGGATTTGATAGTAGCTTAACCTCGCATCGATCGGCCTTCGATCCCGGCTCATTTGCGCAACGGCGTCGTTATCAAGCCAGTCGCCTACTTTTGCAGGAACCATACCGCCGAGCAGGGCAACACACCCCGCCAAGCTGATAATTTCCTCCCGCACCCCGTTTGAGGCAGCGCCGGCAGCCGCAAGATCAGCGCTTACGCGCCTGCTCAAACCGTTTGTGCATAATCGTTGGTGCAGATGCGTTGGAAGCCGAACTGCCAATCTAATCAGAGCGCCCGCGAGACTGCTAGTTCGGGCAGCCGAGTAGTTTCTGTCAAGCCATTCTGACAGCACAGCGCGATCAAAGAATGAAGTTAGAGAGGCGGGGGGTACTGTACCGCAACATTCGACGACATCCGCCAGCTGTCTAAGAATAACTCCCCTAGCACTCCACATGTTTGAAGCGGGAGCATCAATCATGCGGCGTGCCGGCGTCTCCGCCAGCCCAAATCGACCAAGTTTTTTGAATAGTCTATGCATATTGTTAATATCTGTTGGAGATGGCAATCTTTCCAGTCGACGATACGCATTCCATTCTTCAAGATCGATCATCTTGCATAGGTCATCTCCGACATTATTAGAGATGAAACCCTGGGACGTTGAGTCAGATACCTCAGATAGGAATTGAAGCAGCGCCCCGAGAGCCGTGTTAGTTGCTCGAACCGAAATTTCCGGTAGGCTTTCAGACAGTTGATTTAGTGTCTCTTTGTAAACAGCGCGCATACCGGCACCAGCGGTGCGCGAGAAACGAAGGAATGCGGAGAGCTGACTGAGAGGGGCGTCTTTTGCTACCTTAGAGATACGAGTTCTTTCCCGCACGAGGCCCCCGAGCAGGTAATCATACAAACGGCGCAGAGGCGATATCGAACCACGAATATCTTGGAGGAAGCCGAGCAATGAATCCACGCTCTGGCCAAAAACCCGCTCCAAGACCTTATCATGGCGTAATAGTAGCCCATTGGAAAGTGATAGATGTATAGAAGTTAGCTTATTAGTTGGATTACTAAGATAACTCAGAAGATTTCCGAGAAAATGTAAGCCCATCTCCATCGAAACAGCGACTAATTTATCATCAAAATCCACCGGACGTTCTTCAGATGATATGAGAGGAACTCCAAGTTTGCTTGAAAAGTCTAAATAGAATGGCAAGTGATCCTTTCCACCGACTCTTAACAGCCAATCCGGATTAGTTAACATCGCCTCCAAGAGTTTCTTTGCTATTTCTAGGTCATCGTCCACTGCCGCCCGCTGAGCTATAAAGATCAAGTCCAACGAACACTTGTCCGCGACCGCCAGACATTCTTCCAAGCGATCTACAGGCGGGCTGGCCGCCCCCAAAATGAGCTTCCCCAGAGCGGAGTGCGCAACCGTGTAGCGAACTGTCTGGTCGGCCTTGGGGCGGGTTTCGAAAACTATTCCAGCACGAATAAAGCTCTCGAAGCCCGCATAAGGAAATTTCAGTCCCTCCTCAGGAAGAGGGACGTCCTGTGGGAGTGCCGATAACCGTAGAAGATTTTGAAGTTCCTCCGGATTTTTCCCCACCAGATACGAGTTTCGTATCTCGAGGCGGGCGTCCTCCACGGTTAGAGAAAAATCTCCGTCTTTTATGATAGACGGGATGCGGTGCTCAACGGCTGCGCCAAACGCCATCAAATCGACGGAGTAATTGGGAGAAGCAGGATCGCCTCCGAATGTTCTAATCCAAGTGCGCATCACCGCGTCGGCCGGCTCATGTGCCTTTGGATCTACGCCGTTGCGAATAAGGATGCGCCGAAATACACCGAGGACTTCCGCGGACTGAGCTCGGTGCACGACCGGCACCAGGTCGGTAGCCTCCAAGGCCGACCCTGACAGGCGATGCACCTCCCGGCCGACGAGCAGGAGACGCGCTCCCAAGGGTTGAGCCAGCTCTCGCCAATTCTCGTAGACGGACGCTATCAGATCCTCGTCTAAGTGGACGTTGTCGATGATAAAGAGAACACCTTCGTCCCCAAATTCGACGATTTGTTTCTCTATCCTACCTCGAAGTACCCCCGTCTGGTTCCCAAAAGGAGAGAGGTCGAGGCGATAAGCCGGAAGACCACGTTGCGCAGGGTCGACGGCTATGGAGTGGGCCATCACGGTTTTGCCCGCAGCGCCACGACCGCGGAGTAGCGCGCAGCCCGTTTGGTTGAGGCTCGCCATGATTTCTTCCTGACGGCCTGGCCGGTACACCGTTCCGACGAGAAACTCTTCAGAACTAGGAACAAACGGACCTGCACCGAGCGGAGGCCGGTCAATGCGCACAAGTTCGAACAGCTCGGGTGCTGGTGGAATATTAAGGTGGACTTGCCGTACGCGCGCGTACCGAGGTTGGCACAGCTCTCGAACCAAGCCCATTCCTAGAAGGATCGTCACTCTATCTGTAGGAATTCCAGCGCGACAAAATTCTTGCTTCCAATGATCAAGTTCCTCGATTTTAGGCCGTGTGCGCGGGATCCCTCCGACAAATAAATAGCCACTTACGCGCGGGCGCTTTGAGTCACGGACTTTTGCTAAATCGCTTTCAAGGTGCCGCTGCCAGGAGTAGCGTTCACGGGTGGCTTCCACCGCATCCAAGGTGCCGTCACCCCGAGCTACATAGGCATCCGGCCAACCATCTGTAGTTTGGTCCTCAGGGTTGCGGCCGTGCACCTGTAACTCTTGGTACCGTGCCCGGTCTCGAGCAACCGCCAAATCTTCCGTGAGTCGTTGAAGCTGAGCGGCGCCGATGCTCTTCAACTTATCAGCAACTCGCTGTTCTAATTGGCTCACCTTTTCGGTCACACATGCCCCCGATTCATAATTGCCGAGTACGCTTGCGGTCACAAGACGGAAAGTCTTGCTTGGGCGTAAGCCCCGCTACCCCTCCCCCCGGGCGCCAAGTACCAGTTGGCGACGCCTCTCTTGCCCCTCCCCGCCCCTTCCCCTATATGCGCCCCGTCCAACGGGCGGTTGCGCTCGTGGAAGCCAGGATAAGGCATCGCGCGCAGGAGCAGGGTCTCGCCCTTCTCGGCGCGCCCTTTTGCTTCCACGCCTCACCATCCAAAGGACGCCGCCCTGGCATTCGGCCGTTGCGGCACATGCCTCTGGCCCGGCCCGCGCACTCGTCAGTCCGCGGTGCGGTCCGGTAAGTTTCGAAGGACTCCCTTATCATGGCCACAACGGCAAACCCGACCCGCGAAGATTTCGCCGCGATGCTCAACGAATCGTTCGGCGGCGAGGACCAGGGCTTCGAGGGCCGCGTCGTCAAAGGGATTGTCACCGCGATCGAGAACGACCTCGCCGTGATCGACGTCGGCCTGAAATCCGAAGGCCGGGTGCCGCTGCGCGAGTTCGCCGCGCCGGGCCAGAAGGCCGAGCTCAGCGTCGGCGACGAGGTCGAGGTGTTCGTCGACCGGATCGAGAACATGCATGGCGAGGCGATGCTGTCGCGCGACCGCGCCCGCCGCGAGGCGGCCTGGGACAAGCTCGAGACCGAGCACAATGCCGGCAACCGCGTCGAGGGCGTGATCTTCGGCCGCGTCAAGGGCGGCTTCACCGTCGACCTCGGCGGCGCCGTCGCCTTCCTCCCCGGCTCGCAGGTCGACATCCGCCCGGTCCGCGACGTGGGTCCCTTGATGGACCTGCCGCAGCCGTTCCAGATCTTGAAGATGGACCGCCGCCGCGGCAATATCGTCGTCTCGCGCCGGGCGATCCTCGAAGAGACCCGGGCCGAGCAGCGCTCCGGCCTGATCCAGTCGCTCGCCGAGGGCCAGATCGTCGACGGCGTCGTCAAGAACATCACCGATTACGGCGCGTTCGTCGATTTGGGCGGGATCGACGGCCTCTTGCACGTCACCGACATCAGCTACAAGCGCGTCGGCCACCCGAGCGAGGTGATCAACATCGGCGACACGGTCAAGGTGCAGATCATCCGCATCAACCGCGACACCCAGCGCATTTCGCTCGGCATGAAGCAGCTCGAATCTGACCCCTGGGAGGGCGCGGCGGCCAAATATGCGGTCGGCGGCGTGTTCAAGGGGCGGGTCACCAACATCACCGAATATGGCGCCTTCGTCGAGCTCGAGCCCGGCATCGAGGGGCTGGTCCACGTCTCCGAGATGAGCTGGACCAAGAAGAACGTCCACCCCGGCAAGATCGTCTCGACCTCGCAGGAGGTCGACGTCGCGGTGATCGAGGTCGACGAGGAGAAAAGACGCATTTCCCTGGGTCTCAAGCAGGCGCAGGCCAATCCCTGGGCGGCGTTCGCCGAGAAGCATCCCGTGGGCAGCGAGGTCGAGGGCGAGGTCAAGAATTCGACCGAGTTCGGCCTGTTCGTCGGCCTCGACGGCGACGTCGACGGCATGGTCCACATGTCCGACATCGCCTGGGGCGTGACCGGCGAGGAGGCGCTCAATCTCCACCGCAAGGGCGAGAGCGTCAAGGCGGTGGTGCTCGATGTCGACGTCGAGAAGGAGCGGATCTCGCTCGGCATGAAGCAATTGGAGCGCGGCGGCGTCGCCAAGAGCGGGTCCGCGGGCGCGGGCGGGGTCAACAAGGGCGAGACCGTCACCGTCACCGTGCTCGAGGTCCGCGACGGCGGCCTCGAGGTGCAGGTCGGCGACGACGGCGCGACCGGCTTCATCAAGCGCACCGACTTGGGCCGCGACCGCGACGAGCAGCGCCCCGAGCGCTTCCAGGTCGGCCAGAAGTTCGACGCGATGGTCAGTGGCTTCGACCGCTCGAAGAAGCCCAATTTCTCGATCAAGGCGCTGCAGATCGCCGAGGAGAAGCAGGCCGTCGCCCAATACGGCTCGTCGGATTCCGGCGCCTCGCTGGGCGACATCCTCGGCGAAGCCCTCAAGCAAAAGAACGGCTAACCAACCCGCCCGGCGGGCGCCGGAAATGGCGCCCGCCGCGCCCTTTCTGCCAGTGCCAACCTAGCCTATTGAAATTCTCCGATTTTTGCGGGCCTCCCGATATTGATTTTTGTTTATTTCGGTGCGAGGGTCACCGTGGCTGTCGTGTCGCGTGGGGGCGCGAAAGTAACCCGGCGCAGAGCCGGTCGATTTCCTTGAGGAGGGGGCGCCGTGATCCGATCCGAACTGGTCCAGAAGCTCTGTGACGATCATCCGGACCTGACGCTCAAGGAAGTGGAGCGGGTCGTCTCCGCTTTCTTCGATTCGATCATCGAGCAGCTCCAGGCCGGCGGCCGCGTCGAATTGAGGGGCTTCGGCGCTTTTTCGACCCGCGGCCGCGACGCCCGCAAGGGCCGCAACCCGCGCACCGGCGAGCCGGTCGACGTCTCCGCCAAGAGCGTCCCTTATTTCAAGCCCGGCAAGGAAATGCGCGAGCGCCTCAACGTCTGAGGCATCCCGCCGCCGGCCATCCCGGCCTCCCGCGCCGACCGGCCGGCGCCAGGCCGGCCGGGGCAAAATGCACGAAGTGGACGCGATCGACCGTCTGCGCGGCGGCGGATGGGCGAAGCGGGCAAGCCGCAGCGAGGCACCCCCGTCCGTGCGCCGGCCGCGCGTCCCGGCGGCCGGGCAACGTCGCACCTGGCGTGAAAAGGCGGGTTGTATGGGGACAGTTACTTTTCCCCCGCCGGATCGAGGACAGGCCGACCGCGGCTGAAAGTAACTGTCCCCTGGCGGGCGTTCGTGGCATGGCCGGAGGGATGCGGACGTGGCGAAATCGGTAGACGCAGCAGACTTAAAATCTGCTTTCCTTCGGGAAGTGTGGGTTCAAGTCCCGCCGTCCGCACCAATTCCCGAAGCGGCGCGACCGGTTGCCGCAAGGACCGCTGCAGTCCCCGCCAGATGACGCCGTGACACGCGGCACAACCTGGCGTAGTTTTGCTGCCGCGACTCCGAGATTCGGAAGAGTATTATTCAGGGGCGCTCGCTTCGGGAGAGGACGATGACTGCAGACGCGACGGAGGAACCCGGCGATCCGGCGGCGGAAACAGAAGCCTTGCCGCCCTCCCCCAGCATCTACGCACCGTCGCTGAAAATCCCGAAGCCGGAGCGACGGCCGCTGAAGGCTTTTGCCTACGATCCAAGCCGCGGTCGCCGCCTCGGCAACAGCATGACCGTCGCCATCAAATATGAGAAGCTCGCGCCGGGGCCGGTCGGCGACCGCTTCGCCGTGATCGATTACGACGGCGCCGAGGACGTCTACTACGCGCCCGTCAACCTCGACGATCCGGCCCTTCTCATCCGCGGCGGCCTCGAGCCCAGCGAGGTCGATCCGCGCTTCCATCAGCAGATGGTCTATGCTGTCGCTTCGGAGACGCTCGAGCGTTTCGAGGCCGCGCTCGGCCGGCGCGTCCACTGGCGCCGGCCGATCGACGACAAGGGCAAGCCCATCCACGGACGAAAGAACCGCCTGCTCCTTCACCCGCATGCGATGCGCCAGGCGAACGCCTTCTACAGCCCCTCCGTACACGGCATATTGTTCGGCTATTTCCGCGCGAGCAGGACCAACCCGGGGCAGAACCTGCCGGGGCAGACCGTCTTCACCTGCCTCTCGCACGACATCATCGCGCACGAGACGACGCACGCGATCATCGACGGCATCCGGACCTACTTCATGGAGCCGACCAATATCGACGTCCCCGCCTTCCACGAGGCCTTCGCCGATCTGGCGGCCTTGTTCAGCCATTTCTCCCACCGCGAGACGCTGATCGACACCCTCCAGAAGACCGGCGGCCGCCTCTACGCGCTCCATCTCAAGACCGGCTCGTCCGAAGTGGCGGACGGCGAGAAGCCGCCCGCGGCCGACGGGGAGAAACCGGCCTCGACGGAAGACCAGGCGCAGATCCAGGCCGACATCGCCGAGCGCAACCCGCTGATCGGCCTCGCCAACCAGTTCGGCGAGGCTTCGGGCATGCACGGCTCGCTGCGCTCCGCGCTCGGCACGCCGCCCAACTCGCGCGCCATCGAGAAGACGACGGAAGCGCACAGCCGCGGATCGATCCTGGTCGCGGCCGTGTTCGACGCCTATTTCGCCATCTATCTCAAGCGGGCGACGCCATTGCTCCGCATTTACCGGGCCGGCGGCCGGACCACCGACGACGTGCCGGGCGCGCTCGCCGAATTGCTCGCCACCGAAGCCAGCCGCATCGCCGACATGTTCTTCACGCTCTGCGCGCGATCGCTCGACTATTGCCCACCGGTCGACATCACCTTCGGCGACTTCCTGAGGGCGCTGATGACCGCCGATCGCGACTTCTATCCCGACGACACGGACGGGGTCCGCGACGCGCTGATGCAGGCCTTCCGCCTGCGCGGCATCGTCGCCGAGGATGCCTCCTATTTCTCGGAAGATTCGCTGTGCTGGCCGGAGCTCGAGCCGGGCCGGCTGCCGGTCCCGGGCCTGCTCTTCGGCGATCCGAACGGTCTCTCGCGCGAAGAGAAGAACAAGAATGGCGATCTTCTGCGGGCCTGGGCGACGGCCAATGCAGGAACGCTCGGCTTCGATGCCGACGCCGCCGCGCCGATCGAGGTCCCGTCCTTCCACCCGATGTTCCGAGTCGGCCAGGACGGCACGCTCAAGATCGAGATGGTCGTTGAGATGGTCCAGACCCGGCCGGACGAGATGGCGTCCGGAGTCACCGGCGTGCCCACGCCGATGCGCGCGGGAGTCACGCTGATCATCGCCAAGCCGCCGATCCACGAGGGGCGGCGAAGCGATCCGCATGTGCGCTATGCGATCGCCAAGCATCTGACCCCGGAGCGGGCGCAGCGGGTGCGCACCACGCTGGCGGCGAGCGAGGTCGCCGCGAAAGGCGCCGGCGGCCGGCTCACCATCAATTTCGGCCTGATTCACGGAGGGGCATGACATGGCGAAGAGTGGTTCGGCGGCCGCCGCCGATGCCGGCGCGCGGATCCGCATGTACCGCGTCGGCTTCGGCGATTTTTTCCTCCTCTCGGTGCCCGCCGAGGGCGGCGGCATGGCTCACGTGCTGATCGATTGCGGCGTGCACGCGCACGATCTGGGGGTGATGGACGAGGCGGTGGCGCAGCTGAAGGCGGATACCGACGGGCGGCTCGCTTTGGTCATCATGACCCACCGCCACGCCGACCATATTTCCGGCTTCGGATCGGCGCGCGAGATCTTCGAGACCTTCCAGGTGGAGCGGGTGTGGATGTCCTGGTTCGAGAAGCCGGACGATAAGGAGGCGGCCGCCATCCAGGCAGGGATCGTCGCCACCGCCCAGCACCTGCAGTCCGCGCTCGCCGCGCGCGCAAAGCCGGATGAGGAAGAGTTCGCGCACATGGCCGAAAACGCGCTCGGGGTCGCGAAGAAAGGCGGCAATGCCGCCGCGCTCGAGATGCTGCACAGCTTCAAGACCCCGGACGGCGGGCCGACGCCGGTCGACTATTATGCGGCCGACGAGACGCCGACGCTGCCGCCCTCGCTCGTCTCGGCCGGGCTACAGGCGGAGATCCTGGGCCCGCCGCGCGACCTCGCGCTGGTCGCGCAGATGGACAATGCCGCGCACCAATATCTCGCCTCCGACGACGCCGGCGACGAAGACGGGCCGACGGGGCCATTTTCGTCCGCCTACCGGGTCGCCGGGTTCGATTGGGCCGAGCCGCTCTTCCCGCTCGACCAGATCAGGAAGAATATCGAGAAGTGGCAGCCCAAGGTGCTGGCGGCGGCCGCGCAGCGCGCCGACAACGCGCTCAACAACCAGAGCCTGGTGGTGCTGTTCACCCTGCGCGGCAAGACGATGCTGTTCAGTGGCGACGCGCAGTGGGGAAACTGGGCGAATTTCCTGTTCGGCGGGCCGATCGGAACGCCGGGTCACACCGCACTGACCGAAAAAAGCCAGTCGATCCTCGCCAACCTCGATTTCTACAAGGTCGGCCATCACGGCAGCACCAACGCGACGCCGATGGACGTCGTCGAGGCGATGAGGAAGGGCTGCGTCGCGATGTGCTCCACCGACGCGGGCGCTTACGGCAAGGAGGCAAGAGGAACCGAGGTGCCGCGCATACCGCTGATGACGGCGCTCAGCGAAAAGACGCAGAACCAGCTCGCCAGGAGCGATCAAGTGGCCGTTGGCAAGGAGCCGGCGAACGACAAGGTGGCCGCGCTTGCAGCACCGTTCAAGGACGCAGGGAACGGCTGCATCGACTATTGGCTCTGACCGCGTTCGCGCCGCGCGTCAGGCCGCCGCCTTCTCCGCGGTCCATTCGCAGCTCGACAGGCTGATCGGGTCCATGAACATGCCGCCCATCCTGACCCCGATTTGCCAGCGGACCTGGGCGTCGACCGGGCCGATGCCGGGGATGTCGAGCGTCAAATAGGAGCCGATCCGGACCGGCTCGGCGCATTCCGCCATGAAGCCCGCGCTCGATAGGTTCCGGACCTTGACCTCGACCTTGTAGAGGTCGTGCGGGGTGAGGCTCGCCGTTCCCTCGACGCTCACGCGCGCGGCACGCCGGGGCCTGAAGCCCGGGGTCTGCTCCTGCCCGGGCGCGGGATCGGCGGGTTTCCTGGTCATGGCTTTTCTTAACCGATGTTGATGAAAGAGGCGTAAAGGCGCGGCGGGTTTTGCGCGGTCGCCGCGCGGTCTATCGTGGCGCCATGGCGATTCGGAGACTTTGCCGCGCCGCGCCGATCGCGGCGGCGCTTTGCCTTGCCGGCTGCGGCGCCGAGGAGACCGGCCCGATCGCGGTCAGCGCGATCGGCGGGCCGCCGCGGCTCGCCAATCCCAACCTCCAGCCGCTCGACCCGCCGTCCGCCTTCCTCACCGAGGCGGTGGCGCAGGGCCTGGTCCGCTTCGATTCCAACGGCGAGATCGAGCCCGCGCTGGCGCAGAGCTGGATCTTCTCCGACGACGGCCTTCGCTACACGTTCCGCATCCGCCGGGCGCAGTGGGCCGACGGCAGCCCGGTCACCGCCCAGCAGGTCGCGGCGCGGCTGCGCGCGGCGCTGAGCCGGGCCAGCCGCAACCCATTGAAGCCGGTGCTCGGCGCGGTCGAGTCGGTCACCCCGATGACCGCCTTCGTGCTCGAAATCAGCTTGCGGGGGCCGCGCCCCAATTTCCTGCAGCTGCTCGCGCAGCCCGAGCTGGCGATCGTTCAGAACGGGCTCGGCACCGGTCCCTACCGGGTGCGGGGCGCTGAAGCGGGCGGGACGCGGCTCTCCTTCATTCGGGGCGAGGATGAGGAGGTCCGGGCGGAGACCCCCGACATCCTGTTGCGCGGCGAACGCAGCGCGATCGCGGTCGCCCGCTTCGCCGCCGACGAGGCGGAGCTGGTTGTCGGCGGCACCGCCGGCGACCTGCCGATCGCGCGCGCCGCCGATCTGCCCGCCAACCGCCTGGTGCTCGATCCGGTCGGCGGGATGTTCGGCCTCGCCTTCACCGCCGGCGCGCCGCAAATCGACGATCCCGCAGTGCGGCGCGCGCTGGCGATGGCGCTCGACCGCGACGGGCTGGCGGCGGCGCTCGCGCCGCGCCTCGCCGCGCGCACCAGCCTGGTCGCGCCAGGCGTCCAGGAGCTGCCGGCGCCGGTCCAGCCCGACTGGGCCGCCGCCCCGCTCGACCAGCGCCGCGCACTGGCCGCGCGCACCATAAGCGGCCTCGGGCTCGAGGCGCCGATCCGCCTCAGGGTGGCGATGCCGGACGGCCCCGGCTACCGCCTCGCCTTCGCCTATCTCCAGCGCGACTGGCGGATGATCGGCGTCCAGTCCGAACGGGTCGCGATGGGCGCGCCGGCCGAGCTCGTCCTCGTCGATCAGGTGGCGCCGGCCAATCTCGCCAGCTGGTACCTGCGCCACTTCACCTGCGACGCGAGCGCGCTCTGCGATCCGGCGGCGGACCAGGCGCTGCTCGCCGCCCGGCTGGCGCCGCGCGCGGCCGACCGCCGGGCTCAGCTCGCCAATGCCGAGCGGATACTTACCGAGCTTGTGCCGTTCATACCCCTGACCGCGCCGGTGCGCTGGTCCCTGGTGGCGCCGCGGCTGACCGGCTTCCGGCCGAACGCCTTCGCGCGCCACCCGGCCGTCGTCCTGATCGCGGAGCGCCAATGATGCCGATCGACAATCAGCAGTTCGAGCAGGTCGCGAACCGGCTTCCGGTCGGCCGCGATCCGGCATCGGTGCGCCGCCGGATCGAGGCGATGGAGGCGCTGCTCGAGCGCGGCTTCACCCTGCCCGGCACCGAATTGAAGTTCGGGCTCGACGTGATGCTCGACCTCATCCCCGTCGTCGGCGACGTGATCGCGGCGGCGATGGGCGCCTGGATCGTCTGGGAGGCGCGCAATCTCGGCATGTCGAAATGGCACATCGCCCGGATGAGCGGCAATGTCGGCTTCGATTTCCTGCTGGGCCTAATCCCCTGGGTCGGCGCGATCCCCGATTTCTTCTTCCGCTCCAACACCCGCAATATGAGGATCGTCAAACGCTGGCTCGACAAGCACCATCCCGGGACGCGGATGATCGAGGGCGAAGTGATAGCGCGGCGCGACCTCTAGAGCTCGGCGAAATCCAGCCCGATATCCGCCGCCGGCGCCGACTGGGTCAGGCGGCCGACCGAGATGTAGGTGATGCCGGTCTCGGCGATGGCGCGGATCGTGTCGAACGTGATGCCGCCGCTCGCTTCGGTGGGGACGCGGCCGGCGACTTCCGCGACCGCCTCGCGCAGGGTGGCAGGCCCCATGTTGTCGAGCAGCAGGTGGGTCGCGCCGGCGGCGAGCGCGGGCGCGATCTGGCCCTGCCGGTCGACCTCGACGATGATCCGTTCGATCCCGGCGGCGGCGGCGCGGCGCACCGCTTCGCCGACCGAGCCGGCGACGGCGACGTGATTGTCCTTGATCATCGCCGCGTCCCACAATCCCATCCGGTGGTTCTGCGCGCCGCCCATCCGGGTCGCATATTTTTCGAGCGCGCGCAGGCCGGGGATGGTCTTGCGGGTGTCGAGCAGGATCGCGCCCGTCCCGGCGATCGCGTCGACATAGCGGCTCGTCAGAGTCGCGATGCCGGACAGGTGCTGGAGCGTGTTGAGCGCCGCGCGTTCGGCGGTCAGCAGGGCGCGCGCCCTTCCCCGCAGCCTGAGCAGGATATCGCCCGCCTCGGCATGCGCGCCGTCCTCGGCGGACCGCTCGATCTCGACCTCGGGATCGAGCGCGCGGAAGAAGGCTTCGGCCAGCGGCAGGCCGGCGGCGACGATCGGCTCGCGCGTGCGCATGACGCCCTCGAACCGCGCCTCGGCGGGGATCACCGCCGCCGAGGTGATGTCGCCGGCCTCGCCGAGATCCTCGGCAAGCGTGGCGGCGACGAAGCCGTCGAGGTCAAATCCGCTCAGTTCGAAAGTCATGGCCGTCATGTGCACGGCCTTGCCTCCGCGCTCAAGGGGCGAGCCGGAACGCCGTGCCGCGCGCCGAGTTTACCGATCGTGCGCTCGCTCTGCCTTGCCCTGACCTTTTCGCTCGGCTCCTGCGGCTCGGCCGAGCAGCAGGATTTGGAGAACGTCCGGTCGGCGCGCTCGCTGCTTGCCGAGGCGCGCCTGGTCGCGGAATCGGATGCCCGCCCGACCGGGAGATATTCCATGCAGATGCGCGAAGCGGCGGCGCGCCAGCTTGCCGCCATTGCCGCCTCGGCGGCGGCTTCAGGGACTCCTGCCGGCCAGGCGATCGCCGAAGTGGCGGCACTGCCCGCGGGGGCTCCTGCCCGGATGCTTGCCGCAAAGGAGAGGCGCGCGGGGGCGATCGAGGAACGCCTTGAAACCCGCTGAGCTGGCGCTCGGCATCCTGACGGCCGTCGGCGGCTTCGTCGACGTGAGCGAGCTCGTCTTCGTTTCCCAGGCAGGATCCCGGTTTGGCTATTCCCTCCTTTGGGTGATCGCGCTCGCGACGGTGGGGATCATAGTGTTCGGCGAAATGAGCGGCCGCGTCGCCGCGATCGCCAAGCAGCCGGTGTTCAACCTGATGCGCCACCGGCTCGGCCTCCAATGGGGCCTGGTCACGCTGGCGGCCTCCCTGTTCAGCAACACGATCATCTGCGCCGCCGAGATCGGAGGGGTCGCGCTCCTGCTTCACCTGTTCACCGGATTGCCGATGCGGGTCATGGCGGCCCTGGTGACGCTGATCTTCGTCGCCTCGATCTGGATGCTGCCGTTCAAGTGGATCGAGCGCGCCTACGGATTGCTCGGCCTGTTCATGCTCGTGTTCGGCGCGGCGCTGATCGCGATTCATCCCCCCTGGGCGCAGCTGGCGAGCGGGTTCGTCCCCAACCTCCCCCCTGGCCTCAGCGGACGCGACCAGCTCGTCTATGCCTATTTCGTCGTCGCGATCGTCAGCGCGGTCATGTTTCCCTACGAGACCTATTTCTACTCGTCCGGCGGGATCGAGGAGAAGTGGGGCGAAAAGGACCTCACCACCAACCGGGTGACGGCAATTGTCGGCTTCGCCTTGGGCTCGCTGCTCGCCGTCTCGATCCTCGCGATCTCGGCGCAGCTGTTCGGGCCGCGCGGCATTTCGCCGGAGCTGGTGGGGACGGTGGCGATGGAAGCGGCGGTGCCGTTCGGCAGCCTCGGCCTGATCCTCGCCTTGCTCGGCATGCTGTTTGCCCTGAGCGGCGCCGCGATCGAGACTTGCCTCGCCAACGCCTATTCGCTGAGCCAGTTCTTCGGCTGGCGCTGGGGCCGCCACCGCCCGCCGTGGGAAACGCCGCGATTCACCTTGTGCTGGCTCGCCGTCTTCCTGATCGCGCTGGCGATCGTGATGACCGGGGTCGAGCCGATCGCGCTTGCCGAATATGCGGTGGTGTCGTCGATCCTGGTCCTGCCGCTCACCTATTTGCCGCTGCTGCTGCTCGCCGGCGATCGCAAATATATGCGGGCCCACGCCAACGGGGTCGTAACCAGGACGCTCGGCTGGGGTTATTACGCGCTGATCGTGGTGGCGGCGGTCGCGGCCCTGCCGCTCTATTTGATCACCTCGGGAGGGAAGCTGTGAAGCCGGCGGGCTCGTTGCGGCTCGCCGCCGACCTGCGCGATCTTCAGATCGTCGATCCGGACGGATACAATTGCGGCATCGTCGACGATATCGAGCTCGACGGCAGGCCCGGCGGCAGGCTGACGATCGCGGCGCTTCTGGTCGGGCCCGGCGCCTATCGCGGCCGACTCCCGGCATGGGCGGCCGCGCTCGCGACCCTGCTCGCCGGGAAGCGCATCGTTCGCGTCCCGTGGAGCGCCGTCGCCGGCATCGCCAGCGTCGTCAAGCTCAACCGCAGCGCCGGCGCGCTCGGTCTCGGCCGAGCCGAGCGGCGCGCCGAGCGGCTGCTGACGAAATATGGAGGCCGCCATCCGCTTCGCTGACCTCTATGGCGCCCGCGTGCGCAGCCGCGGCGGAGCCCGGCTCGGCCGCCTGCGCGAGCTCTATTGCCGCGACGGCGAGGTGGTCGCCATCGGCGTCGGCTTTCGCACGCTGGCCGAGCGCCTGACCGGCAAGGGCGGCCGACGCATTCCTTGGCCGCGCGTCGCCGCGATCAGGGCCGGCGAGATCATCGTCGAAGATGCCGATGGGGCGGCGCGGGACCGGTGACCGCCGCGAAGGGAACCGTCGGGTCCGCCGGGAATTGAGGCCTCGACAGGGGACACGCAATGGACGCAGGCGACCGGGACTATTTTCTCGAACGGGCCGAGGCCGAGCTCGACCTCGCCAACGCGGCGACGCACGAGCGCGCTGCCTTCGCGCATTATCATCTCGCCGGCTTCTATCTGGACCGCGCCCATAGCGGGGCCGCCAATGACGATTAATCGCCGCTGATCTGCGGGCGGCCGACGTCGCCCTTGCCGACCGTGTGCGCGGCCATCTCCAGCATGCGGTCGAGCGATTTCTTGGCGGCGAGGCGCAGCCCCTCCTCGAGCTCGATCCGGGGCTGCAGGTCGCGCAGGGCGACGTAGAGCTTCTCCATCGTGTTCAGGGCCATGTACGGGCACATGTTGCAGTTGCAATTGCCGTCGGCGCCGGGCGCGCCGATGAAGGTCTTGCCGGGCGCGTCCTTCTGCATCTGATGGATGATGTGCGGCTCGGTGGCGACGATGATCACCGGCGACGGCGATTCGAGCGCGTGCTTGAGGATGCCCGAGGTGGCGCCGACATAATCGGCATGGTCGATGATGTGCGGCGGGCATTCGGGATGGGCGAGCACCGGCGCGCCCGGATGCTGGGCCTTCAGCTTGATCAGCTCGGTCTCGGAGAAGGCCTCGTGGACGATGCAGACGCCCGGCCAGAGCAACATGTCGCGGCCGGTCTTGCGCGCGAGATAGCCGCCGAGATGCTTGTCCGGGCCGAAGATGATCTTCTGGGCCAGGGGAATCTGCTTGAGGATCGTCTCGGCGGAGGAGGAGGTGACGATGATGTCGCTGAGCGCTTTCACTTCGGCCGAGCTGTTGATGTAGGTGAGCGCGATATGGTCGGGATGGGCCGCGCGGAACGCGGCGAACTGGTCCGGCGGGCAGCTGTCCTCGAGGCTGCAGCCGGCGTTCATGTCGGGCAGGACGACGATCTTGTCGGGCGAAAGGATCTTGGCGGTCTCGGCCATGAAGCGGACGCCGCAAAAGGCGATGACGTCGGCGTCGGTCGCCTGCGCCTTGCGCGACAGATCGAGGCTGTCGCCGACGAAATCGGCGAGGTCCTGGATGTCGGGCGTCTGGTAATAATGGGCGAGGATGACGGCGTTCCTCTCGCGGCGCAGCCGGTCGAGCTCGGCACGGAGGTCGAGGCCCTTGAGAGTCGCATTGGGTGCGTTCATTGCGTTTTCGCCCTTATCGCGTCGTCGATCCGGCGGGGCCGATCGAGGAAATAGGCTTCCTCGCGCCCGGCCGGATCGAGGAACCGCACCGCCACGCTGGCGTCAATCCCCGATGTGCGAAGCGGCATGGCGAAGCTCCTCGCCACCGCGCGCATCGCCGCGTTGCGCGCCAGGCTCGTCGGCGTCCGTTCACGCGCCTGGCGCATCAGCTCATCCTGGGCGCTCCGGCTATTGGCCCGATCGAGCGTCCGTTCGGCATCGGTGAGCGCCATGACGATGCCGCCCTCCGAATATTCCTGAACATGAGTGAGATCGATCTCCGGACCGGAAATTTCAAGGGGCGGCAGCGTCACCGTCAGCGTCCGCGTCGCCGGATCCCAGGCGAGGTCGCGGCGCCTGAGCCGGGCGAGGTCGACGCCGTAGCGGACGCTGCCGGGCAGGATCAGGGTCTTGCGCGCGGTGAGGCCCAAACGGATCTCGCTGGCGCCCACCACCGCCACGTAGCGCCCGACGAAGGCGGTCAGGCGGCCCTCGTCGCGCAGCGACACGAGGGCCGCGGCGGCGATCGCTTCGGGGTCGGGGCCGCCCATCGGCGATGCCGGCCGCGGCAGCAGCAGGCCGAGGCCCGCGCCGACCAAGAGGGCAAGCAAGGGCGGAATCAGGACAACAAGCTTTCTCAAGCGCGAAGCATCCATGTCTCACCCCTGGCCTCGACCAGGCCGCGGCTCGCCATGTCGACGAGATGGGCCAAGACCGAGCGTCCCGCCGCCGGATGGAGGCGCGGGTCGATGTCGCGGTACATGGTCGCGACCATCGCCGGAATACGCCCCTCCCCCGCCTCGAGATGGGCGAGAATCTGCTTCTCGCGCATCCGGCGGTGGACGATCAGGGCGCGGACATGGGCGTGCGGATCCTCGACCGCCGGACCGTGCGCCGGATGGTAGACCTTGTCGTCGCGGCCGAGCAGCAGATCGAGGCTCTTCATATAGGCGGTCATGTCGCCGTCGGGCGGCGAGACCACGGTCGTCGACCAGCCCATGACATGGTCGCCGGTGAACAGGGCGCCGGTCCCCTCCAGCGCGAAGCAGAGATGGTTGGAGGTGTGGCCCGGCGTCGCCACCGCGCGCAGCACCCAGTCCGCGCGCCCGATCGCCTCGCCGTCGGCGAGCACGCGGCCGGGGCGATAGTCGAAATCGAAGGCGGCGTCGGCGCGCGGGCCGTCATCCTCGAGCGCCAGCGGCGCGCAGCCGACGATCGGCGCGCCGGCGGCCGCCGCGAGCGGCCGGCTCGCCGGGCTGTGGTCGCGGTGGGTGTGGGTGCACAGAATCGCGGCGATCTCCTCGCCGACCGTGGCGGCGAGGATCGCGTCGACATGCTCCGGCAGGTCCGGTCCCGGGTCGATCACCGCGACCGTGCCGGCGCCGACGATATAGGTCTGGGTGCCGGCATAAGTGAACGGCGAGGGATTGGGCGCCAGCAGCCGCCGGACGCCGGGATGGACTTGCTCCACTTCCATGCCCCGGCATGTGGCATTGCCGGGGCCGGAAGGGAAGGTTTCCTTATTGCCCCCGGAGCCGGGCGATCTCGCGGTCGAGGGCGGCGGTGATGCGGGCCTTCTGCTCGGCGCTCAGCTCGCTGTCGTTGGCGAGCCGGTCGCGGGCGTGGGCGAGCCGCTCGGCGCGCTCGGCGGGAGTCGCGTTGCCGCGGCTGCACAGGACGATGCGGGTGCGGTCATGGTCGGTGCCCTCGTTGACCTCGTCGGCCTGGCCATGGTCGCAATCGGGGATGACGACCTCGTGGCCGTCGCGGTGGATCTCGACATGGCGCGCATGATCGCCGTCGCCATGGCCTTCGCCGCGAGGGGTCATCACGATCACCCGCTCGCGATGCTCGCGATGGTCGCCGGCCTGCGGCTCGCCGTCATGCTCGCGGATGATTACCCGACGCTCCACATGCCGCTCTTCGGGCGGCTGCGCCTGATCCTGCTTGGGCGCGTCCGGCTGGGCGAGCCCCGGCGTGCCGACGGCGGCGCCCAACCCGGCCACGGCCAGGATGAATGCGGCTCCGGCCAGCATGCGGGCGCGGCTGCTGCGATGGTCCTTCATCATTTTCAGTCTCCGTTTCAGTTGGTCGGCATGATTGAGCGGGCAGGCTGCAATCAGGCCGGGGCGGCTCGCGGATTTGATCAGGGCGCGGGCATAATCGTGACGGGCGTCGGCCGACGCCGCGGCGGCGACGGCGGCATCGCAGGCCAGCTCCTGATCGGCGCGGAAGGCGCGGAAGGCGAACCAGGCAACGGGGTTGAACCAGTTGAGCGCGAGGATGAAAAGGCCGGCGAGGTTCCACCAGATGTCGCCGCGGCGATGGTGGACGCTTTCATGATCGAGGGCGAGGCGCCGCTCCGCCGCCGAATAGCGGGTGGCGAAATCGGCAGGGACGACGATGCGGCGGTCGAGGAGGCCGAGGGCGACCGGTCCCTGCACCGCCGTGCTTTCGACCAACGGAAGGCCGCGATGAGCGCCGAGGCTTCGCCCGGTGCGGCCGAGCTCGGCAAGGAAGCGCCGGTAGGAGACGGTCTGCCAGACAAGGAAAACGGCCGCGCCCAGGGCCCAGATCGCGAGCAATGCGGGCACCCACTGCCCGGGTCCGCCATCCGGCGGCAACGGCGCGGCCGCATCCCCCGCCCAGACGACCAGCGTCTCGGCGGGAATCGGGGAGGGAATGTCCGGCGCGAGCGAGGGCAAAGGCGGCATGACGAGGCGCAACGCCGGCAGCAGCCAGAGCGCATAAGCGGGACCGGCGCCGAAGGCGCGCGCGACCGGATGGCGCAGGCCGAGCACGACCAGCATGGCGAGGCTCGCCCAGGCGAGATTGGCGAAGAACCAGCCGGTCATTGCTTGAGCGCCTTCAACAGCGCCTCGATCTCGGCAATGTCGGCTTCGCTCAGCCGGTCGCGTTCGGCGAGATGGGCGACGAGCGGCGTCACCCGGCCGCCGAACATGCGATCGAGGAGCCGCCCCGATTCCTGAGCGACATAATCGGCGCGGGCGACGGCCGGGCGGTAGCGATAGCGCCGCCCCTCCTCTTCGTGGGCGAGGACGCCCTTGGCGAGGAGCCGGCCGAGCATGGTCTTGACGGTGCGGATGCTCCAGCCGCGCGCGGCAGGGACGCGCGCCGCCACCTCGGCGGCGGTCAGGGGCGCCTCTTGCCAGAGCACCTCCATCACCGCATATTCGGCTTCCCCGATCCGCTCCATCGTGGCCTCCCTCGTTCGACTACAGAAGTAGTCATCGGCGCGCTGAACGGCAGATGAATGGGCTTTGCAAGGCGCGGCGCCGGGGCTGTCGGCTGGCTTTACAGGCGGCGGAAAGGGTTAAAATTCATTCACCCTGAAAAGCCCGGATTTCCGCGGCTTTGGCGCTCTGGCACGGGCCGTGAATGGACAGGACCGTCCACATGGTTCCACTCGGGGCGGGCCTTGGCGCACTTTCCGGTCGCGCCGCCCGCCCCTTCATTTTGGAACGAGGACAGCTACCGGTAGCTGTCCCCTCTTCCTAGGGGCTGTCGGGAAGCGGGTGGTCCTTGTTGGCCTCGATGACCACGAACACGAGGATGCCGAGCGCGAGGATGCCGAGGATCCAGCCACTGCGCCGCAGGAAATCGCTTTCGCCGCGAAGTTCGGCGCCGGCGCGCTGAGCCGCCGGGGCGTTGGCGAGGCTCAAGGGCCGGGCACCCTGGGCCGAAGCGAGCGTGCTGCCCGAGACCAGCGACAGCGCCGCGAGCGCGAGGATTTTCTTCGAGATCATAATTCCTCCCTTGATAGGGGACAGCTGTATACAGCTGTCCCCGCGTTAGGCGCGGGCGACCTGTTTCTCGTCGACCAGCCGCTGAAGCTCGCCCGCCTGGAACATCTCCATCATGATGTCGGAGCCGCCGAGAAACTCCCCCTTCACGTAGAGCTGGGGGACGGTCGGCCAGTCGGAATAGTCCTTGATGCCCTGGCGGATCTCCGCGTCCTGAAGGACGTCGACCGTCTCGAACCTGACACCGAGATGGTCGAGGATCGCCACCGCCCGGCTCGAAAAGCCGCATTGGGGAAACAGCGCCGTGCCCTTCATGAACAGGACGATGTCGTTATTCTTTACAAGTTCGTCGATGCGGTCGCGGGTGTCGGTCATTGGTCTCTTCCTTACTCGGGGACGCCGGTGGCGAGCTTGAGTGCGTGCAGTTCGGTGCCCATCCGCCCGCCCAGCGCCTGATAGACGCGCTGGTGCTGGCGGACGAGCGGCAGGCCGCGGAAGCTCTCGGCCACCACCCGCGCCTCATAATGATCGCCGTCGCCGGCGAGATCGACGATCTCGACCCGCGCGTCGGGAATGCCCTCGCGGATCAGTTCCTCGATCTGTTCCGCGGCCATCGCCATCAGCTCTGGGCCTCGATGAACTGGCGGCGGGCCTCGACCGTCTTGTGGTCGAGCGCCTGGCGGATCACGACCTCGTCGATGTCGATGCCCGCCGAGGTCAAGTCACCGAGCAGCTTGCGGACGACGTCGTCGTCGCCCGCGCTCTCGAAATCGGAGCGGATCACGTCCTTGGCGTAGGATTCCGCTTCGGCTTCGGTCAGGCCCATCTTCTTCGCCGCCCACATGCCCATCAGCCGATTGCGGCGGGCGACGATCTTGAACTGCATTTCCTGATCGCGGGCATACATGTTCTCGAAGGCCCTTTCGCGGTCGTCGAACTGGGTCATGGCGATCCTTGCTGCTGAATTCCGTATCCCGTCAGATAGGCGGCGGGGCCAGCCGGCGCAACGGGACTCAGTCCATCGTCACGACGAGCTTGCCGACCGCCTGGCGCGCCGCCATGTGGGCGATCGCTTCGCCGCCGCGCGCGAGCGGCCAGGTCCGGCTGACCTTCGGCGCGATCTTGCCCTCGGCCCAGAGGCGGAACAGGGTGGCGATATGGGCGGCATTGGCGGCGGGGTCGCGCGCGGCGAAGGCGCCCCAGAAGACGCCGCGAACGTCGCAGCTCTTCAGCAGAGTGAGGTTCAGGGGCAGCTTCGGGATGCCGGCGGGAAAGCCGATCACGAGCAGCCGCCCCTCCCAGGCGATCGCGCGCAGCGCCGCCTCGGTATAGTCGCCGCCGACCGGATCGTAGACGAGGTCGGCGCCGTTCGGGCCCACCGCCTGCTTGAATTGCTGGGCCAGTTCCTTCGCGCCCTCCTTGTCGAACGGGCCGCGCGGATAGACGATGACGTCGTCGGCGCCGGCCGACCGCGCCGCTTCGGCCTTCGCCGCCGACGAGACGGCGGCGACGACGCGGGCGCCATAGGCCTTGCCGAGCTCGACCGCGGCGAGCCCGACGCCGCCGGCCGCGCCGAGCACCAGCAGCGTCTCGCCGGGCTCGAGCCTGCCGCGGTCGAGCAAGGCGTGGATGGTCGTCGCATAAGTGAGGATCAGCGCCGATCCCTCCTCGAAGCCGCGTCCTTCGGGCAACGGGAGCGCCATCGCCGCCGGGACCAGCACCTTTTCGGCAAGGCCGCCATGGCCGAGCATCGCGATCACCCGGTCGCCCTTGTCCCAGCCGGTCACCCCCTCCCCGGCCAGCTCGACGACGCCGGCGATCTCGCCGCCGGGCGCGAACGGGCGTTCGGGCCGGAACTGATATTTGTCCTCGATGATGAGAACGTCGGGATAGTTGATCGCGCAGGCCCTGACCCGGACCAGCAGCTGGCCGGGGCCCGGCACCGGATCCTCGACCTCGGAGAGCTTGAGCGTCGCGGGGCCGCCGGGCGCGGTGGAGAGGAGCGCCTTCACCGCGCCGCCGCCGGGAAGGCCGGCAATCTGGCGACGTCGGCGGGCTCGTGCTGGATGATGATTCGCGCGTGGAGATTGCGGCCGAGGCGGTCGAAGCGGTCCATCGAGGCGAGCGATTGGGCCCGGTCGGTGTTGAACGGCGGCACCCCGCGATGCGCAACCTGTTCGGTGAAATGATAGGTGTCGCCCGACAGCAGCACCGGGCCCGAGGCGAGCCGGACGAGCAGGCCGTGATGGCCCGGCGTGTGGCCGGGCAGATTGAGCATGACGACGCCGCCGTCGTGGAAGATATCGAGATCGCCCTGGACCTCGGTCACCGCGCCGCCGCCGGTCAGCCAACGGGCGAGATCGGCCTGCGCCTCGGCGGAGCGCCCGCGCAGCACCGCGAGGTCGCCCGCGCCCATCAAGAGGCGCGCGTTCGGAAAATCGCGCGCCTGGCCGGTGTGGTCGCCATGATAATGGCTGATGCCGACCATCGTGATTTGCTCCGGCCTGACCCCGATCCGGGCGAGTTGGTCGACGATCCGGGTGCGCAGCGTCACCGTCATCACCGGATTAACGTCGGGATGGCTGACCAGCGCCGCCGGCATGCCGGTATCCCAGAGCAGATAGTCGTTGCCATGCTTGATCAGGTAGCAGCTGCCGACGAGATGCTTGGGCCGCGCCGGATATTCGGACGTGTCCGACATGAAGGCGTTGATGTCGTTGATCTGGAAATCGCCGCAATCGAGCCGCCACAGCGCCATTGCCGGCCGGGGCGCGGGCGCGGGCGCCTGCATCGCCACCAGCGCCAGCCAGCCCAGTGCCAGGGTCAGGATCCGCTTGGTCATTCTTATCCCCCTTTGCACCCACGATCTCCTTGGGCGACACATAGGAGGGATCGTGGGCGAAGGGCAATTGGGACCCGCGCGCCCGGCCGGGTCAGTGCCGTCGCTCGCGCAGCCCGGCGATCCACCTTTCCAGCGCGGCGGTGTCGCCAATGTCCCCGGCAAAGGCGTGGACCGGTACGACCGGCCGGTTCGCGCCGCGGGCCCGGCCGCGATAGACTTTCCTCGGCACGGAGACGCCGCCGAGGCCGCTCGGCAGCCTTAGCTCACGCACATCCATGTAGAAGGTGTCGGCGCTGGTCGTTTGTCCGACATGCACTGCACCCAGGGCGCGCCACAAATCCACCGCGTCAAGACAGGCCGAGGCGCAGACCGCATCGGTGACAAAAAAGACGGGCCCGCTCGGGCCGGGTTCCACAGGCGGCCTATCTCGCGGCTGCGCGGCTGTTTCATCCTGGTCCTCGGGCTCGCGCCATAATGTCTGGCCGCGCGCCAGGGCGTCCGCGAGACCCGTCGTCACTCGATCGAACCAGCGCCGCATCTGGGGCGAAAGCGCGCCGCCTGCGATCTGGCGGTCGCGGTTTTCCCGGAGCGAGGCGAGGTTGGCCGCGGAGACGCGCCAGTCGACCTTCGTCCCGCCGTGCGGCAGCCGATCGAGCGCGGCGCGCGCCCAGATGATCTCGGCGAGCTGGCGCGACCAGTCGGAAGAACCGCCGGCATTGCCGCGCAGGTCGAGCACGATCGCGGGAGCGGCGACCAGTGCGGGCCGATCGGCGCGCAGCGATGCGAGCAGCGACGGCAGCGCGCGTCCCGAGGGCGATCGCGGATCGGCGTTGAACGAGGCGATCGAAATCCAGCGCGTGCCGTCCGCCAACGTCCGCGCGGCGATTTCGCGTGGCGGCCGCGCGGAGGCCTGCTGGAGCCTGCCGATCAGATCACGAAGACCGATCGCTTGCCAGCGGAGCGTCACCTCCTGCCTCCGGCCGGCCATCTCGAACGTGCAGCGCTCGGGACGCCGGACGTAGGGATTGCCATCGTCGGCGAAGAGGCCGGCCCCAAGCGTGAGCCGCTGCGAAAGCAGCGACCAGCGTCCGAAGAAATGGCCGATATTCGCTTCCGCAAGCCGGTCAGCCGGGCGTCCGTCGCAGCCGAGCAGCCGGAGGCCCAGCGGTACCGGCGCGTCGTCGGCGCGGTTCGCGACCCGCTGCGTCCCATCTGCCTGGTAAGCGGTGAGAAAGCCCGGCCAGTGCATGTCCCAAGGTGTGGTGCCGTAAATGCCGAACTCGAGATGGCCGTCGTCGAACGCCGCGACATAGGCGCTCAGCGTGTAGAAATATGCGGGAAAGCCGTGGGCGGTTTCGGCGCGCCGCAGCGCCAGGCGGAGCTGCTCGTCATTGCGTCGCGCAAAGCCCGGATCCTCGGGATTGACCGGGCCCGGATGATTGGCCGCGAGGTCGTCGTGAAGCGCCTGCGCGTCCGCGCGCAAGGTGGCGCTCCAGTCCCGCGCGGCAGCGGCGGGTGCGGGAGCCGTCGAGACCTGCATCGCCATCAGCGAGATTGCGGCTGTTGCCGCCGCCAGAGCCCGCTTCAGCATAGTCGGCTCCTCAAGCCCTCTCCTTGGGCGACACATAGGAGGGATCGTGGGAGAAGGGCAATTGCTCGCCGCGCTCGAGCGCGCCAAGGACGGCGGCGAAATCGGTGCGGCAGCGGAAGCCGAGCCGGCGCTCGGCACGGGAGGGATCGTAGACGCGGTCGATATGAGCGGGCAGCGACCAGCCCCGCCTGGCATAGAGGTCCGCCGCCTCGGGGAAAGAGCGGGCGATCACCGCCGGCGCGTCGCGGACCAGGTCTTCGCAATCCTCGCGGACGAACGGTGGCGGCGCCGACAGGATGAAGGTGTCGAAGCCGAGCGCGGGCGCCTTTTCCAGGGCGGCGACGTGCGCCGCGGCGGCGTCCTCGACGGTGAGGCGGCGGTTGAGAAACTCGTTCGCCTTGCGGTTCTCGCCCGAAAGATCGCGATGGGTGTCGTCCTCCTCGGGGAAGAAGCGGCCGGTGCGCAGGATCAGGATGGGCAGGCCGGTCTCGTCATGGACGCGCCGGCACAAAAGCTCGGCCTCGAGCTTGGTCGCGCCGTAGACGTTGCGCGGGGCGGGCGGGGACTCCTCGTTGAGCCACGCCGCCCGGTCCTTTGCGCCCGAGCGGATCTCCTCGGAAATCATCAGCGAGGTGGTGGAGGTGAACACGAAGCTGTCGGCGCCGGCCGCGGCCGCGGCTTCGAGCAGATGGCGTGTGCCCTCGACGTTGATCTCATGGAAGGCGCTTTCGGGATAGCGGGCGATGTCGGGCTTGTGGAGCGCGCCGGCGTGGATCACCGCCCCGATGCCGCGCTCGCCGAAGATGCCGTCGACCAGCGCCCGGTCGGCGACCGAGCCGACGAAGTCGGTATCGGCCCCCGACGCAACGTCGAGGCCGAACACGTCATGTCCCGCGCCGCGAAGGCGCGGCGCGAGGAACCGGCCGAGCCAGCCGGAAGAGCCCGTCAGGAGGAGGCGCATGGCTTTATTCCGCGGCGATCCCGATCGCCGCGTCTTCGAACCGCGGGGCTGGATCGGACGCGTCCGCCCAGTCGGTGCGGCGCCCGAGCCAGGGATTGAAGAACAGCACCGGCAGCTTGAGCACCAGCAGCTCCGAATGGATCAGGCCGTCGATCGCGCGCTCCCACCATCTGGGCTCGCGTTTGCCGTGCGCCTTCAGCCAGCCGTCATAGGGCGCCCAGTGGCTGGGCTCGTCCCTCTCGATGATCCTGAAGATCTTGATCAGCGTCTTGTCGTCCCTCACGAGCGGATGCCTGAGCAGGATATCGACCTGCTTCATGCCGCGCTTCTCGGTCAAGGAGATCACCCGGCACAGCCGCTCGAACAGGCGATCGTCCGAGATCACGAGGTCGGTATCGAGCTCGTCGATCCTGCGGCCGAACATGATCTCGATGAAGCGGTCGATATGGCCGCAGGTCCGGCCGACCTCGAGCGGCATCTTGCCCTGCAGCTCGAACCACCGCTTGAACATCACATAATGCTTGCGTTCATCGGCGCGGTGCTTTTCGATCGCGGCGATGAAGGCGGTGTCGCCGGGCCAACGGCCGCGCACCGCCGCCAGCACCCGGTCGATGCTCGTATAGCCACGATGCTCGTTGTAGATGTAGATCGAGCCGAGCAGATCGAGATAGCGGCGGCGAACCCAAGCGAACATCAGCGCAGATTCCGCGCCGATGGCTTCAGCGTCAAGTTCTTTGACCGCTTCAGGACACTTCGTAATGCGCCGTTGTCTTTGCGGCCACATCCGCGGCGGTGACGTCCGGGGCGAGCTCGATCAGCTTGAACGGGCTCGAATGATCGGGCCGCTGGAAGACGGCGAGGTCGGTGACGATCATGTCGACGACGTTCTTGCCGGTCAGCGGCAGCGTGCATGCGGGAATGAACTTCGGGTCGCCGTTCTTCGAGACGTGCTCCATGACGACGATGATCTTCTTGACGCCGGCGACGAGGTCCATCGCCCCGCCCATGCCCTTGATCATCTTGCCCGGGATCATCCAGTTGGCGATGTCGCCATTTTCCGCCACCTCCATCGCGCCCAATACGGTAAGGTCGATATGGCCGCCGCGGATCATCGCGAAGCTGTCCGAGCTCGAGAAATAGGAGGAGGAGGGCAATTCGCTGATCGTCTGCTTGCCGGCGTTGATCAGGTCGGCGTCGATCTCGTCCTCATAGGGGAAAGGGCCGATCCCCAGCATGCCGTTCTCGGACTGAAGGGTGACCTCCATGCCGGCCGGGATGTTGTTGGCGACCAAAGTCGGGATGCCGATGCCGAGATTGACGTAATAGCCGTCGCGCAGCTCCTTTGCGGCGCGCGCGGCCATCTGGTTGCGGTCCCAGGGCATCAGTTCAAATCTCCCTCTTGGATGGTCGTAATCTCGGTGAATTGCTCGCGCAGTTCCTCGCTCAGACCATCCACGATATCTTGCAGCGCAGCATCCTCATCGAGCCCGTAGGTCGTGGCGTAGGCGCGCGCGCCATGCCGAATCGTCTCCGCCATGAGGTGGCCGAAGGCGACCGGATCATCCAATGCCCATGCCGCAATCCATACGCTGCTGCCCGCATTGTTGGTGATCCATACCCGCGCGATTTCATAGGAGTCGTCAGTGAGGTCGTCACCATGCTCGAGCCGGATGGCGTGCTTGGGGTCGCTACTCATCCTATCCTCTCCCCCCGGCCTGGCGGACGTCACCTTGCGTCTCCGGGGTCGGCCCAACGCTTGCCCGCGGGAAACACCTCGTCGATCGTGCCGCGCAGGCCCGAACCGTAGACCGGGTTGGAGAGAACGAACCAGCCCTGGCCCCAAAGCGCCGAGAAAGGGGGTGTGGTGGCGTAGCGGCGCCGATCGGGCACTGCGAGGGCGCGGTCGTTGAACAGATCGGAGAAGTCGCCGAGCTGGTCGCCGGCCATGGCGATCACGCAATAGCGCGCGGCGATCGCGGCGCGGCGCGGGTCCTTGCCCGAGCCGGGGGCGACATCGCCCTGCAGCCAGAGCGTCTCGCCGTGAACCGCCGGGCCGAGCCCGGCCTCGTCCAGCAGAGCCTGGGTCTGCGCGGCAGTGGCCGCCATCCGGTTCGAATTGAAGATCACCGTCACGCCATGGTTGCGGATCGATTGCAACGCCTCGGGCGCGCCCGGCATCGCCAGCACCAGGCCTGCGCCGCTCCGCTCCCAGCGGTTCCAGCGCTCCTGGTCGTACGGGCGGCCCTGATGGACGGCGTCGTCATATTCGAAGCCGAGATTCTGGAGCGCGGTCTCATCGACGTCGAGCACCACCGCCAGTGGCCGGTCGCCGCAGGGCCGCATCGCCGGATTGTCGAGCGTCGCGACTTCCGCCAGCACCACCGAGTCCTGCGGCCGCGCTTGCGACCGTGCGATCACGTAGGCGAGAAAGCCGTGATAGGCCTGGAGGCTCGAAGCGCCCCCTTCGCCCGACCCGTAGAGCCACTGCATGCCGGCGGGCGGGCTCGGCGGATTCTCGCCGATGACGATGACGGATGGGGGCGCGGGCGTTTGGGCAGTGGCGCAGCCGGCCAGCGCGACGAGGCCCAGGAGGGCGCGGCGGATCCTCATGCCGCTTGCCTCGGCCGGGTCATGCGGAACTCGATCTTCTTGTCATAGGGGGCGCCGAGGATCATTCGCTTGACGTAAATCGAGGGGAGGTGGACGCAGTCCGGGTCGAGGCTGCCGACGGGCACGATCTCCTCGACCTCGGCGACGCAGATCCGCCCCGCGGTCGCCATCGGCTGGTTGAAGTTGCGCGCGGTCTTGCGGAAGACGAGGTTGCCGCTTTCGTCCGCCTTCCAGCCCTTGATGATGGCGAGGTCGGCGCGAATGCCGCGCTCGAGGACATAGTCCTCGCCGTCGAACTGCTTGACCTCCTTGCCCTCGGCGACCTGGGTGCCGACGCCGGTCCTGGTGTAGAAGCCCGGAATGCCGGCGCCGCCGGCGCGGCAGCGCTCGGCCAGCGTCCCCTGCGGGCAGAATTCGACCTCGAGCTCGCCGGCCAGATATTGCCGCTCGAACTCCTTGTTCTCGCCGACATAGGAGGAGATCATCTTGCGGACCTGGCGGGTGCGCAGCAATTTGCCGAGCCCCTCATTGTCGATCCCGGCATTGTTGGAGGCGATAATGAGGTCCTTGACGCCCGAGGCCTGGATCGCGTCGATCAGCCGCTCGGGAATGCCGCACAGGCCGAAGCCGCCGGCGCAGATCGTCATGCCGTCGAACAGCAGCCCCTCGAGCGCGGCCGCCGCATCGGGATAGATTTTCTTCATGCATCGCTCCCTTGGGATCGAGAGCCGATAGGCGCGTCGCTTTGCCTCGGTCAAGCGACGCGGAAGCCGCGCTTGACACGCCGCTCCAAACCGCCTACTCTGTTTTTCAAAGTTGTTTGGAGGACGACATGACCGACGCCGGCGCCGCATCACCTGCTGAGGACATCGCCTATGTCCGGCGGCTCGCCGAAAGCGGCGCCCGCGCGCCGCTGACCGGCGGCCGCTTCATGGCCTGGTGGGGCCTGTTGATCACTATCGCCTGGACGGCGCAGCATTTCGCGGTGAACCGCCCGCACGAAGACGGCGGCTCGATCTTCGGCATCATCTGGTTCTCCTTCGGCATCGCCGGCGGCCTCGGCCAGTTCGTCCTCGCTCGGCTCATGCCGGCAAAGGCGGGCCAGGGCTCGGCCGGCAACCGGGCGTCGCGGACCATCTGGGCCACCGGCGCCTTCGCGATCGGCTCGATGGCGGTCGGCGTGGCCGTGCTCGCCAATAGCGGCGCCGGCTACCTGGTGTTCGACTGGATCGTGCCGGTCGCCTTCGCGGTCTATGCCTGCGCCCTGATCGTCACCGGCACCTTGGCCGGCGAGAGAATCGCCACTCTGGCGGGCTATGGCGCGATTGCGATGATCGGCCTGTTCACCGCCCTGATCCTGCATCCGGACCGCTATCTGATCGCCGCCGTCGGCGCCGCCGTCACGGTGATGGTGCCCGGCCTGCTGCTGATGCTTCGGGAACCCCGGGCGGCGGAGTAAGGGGCGTGGCCGAAGACAGTCCGTTCGATCACAATGCAATCGACGACGTCATCCACGGCCGCATCCGGCTCGGCGTCGTCGCCTATCTCTCGGCGGTCGAATCGGCGCTCTTTTCGGAGCTGCGCGACAAGGTCGGCGCGACCGACGGCAACCTCTCGGCCCATCTGCGCAAGCTCGAGGACGCCGGCTACGTCGCCGTCGCGAAGAGCTTCGTCAACAGGAGGCCGCAGACCCGGCTCGCGCTCACCGCCGCCGGCCGCATGGCCTGGGCGGCCTGGCTGACGCAAATGGAGGCGCTGCGGAACGCGGCCGGGACCTAGCCCTTGAGCTTGGCCAGCACGCCCTGGAGCTGCATCGCATTGCCCATGTCGCCCTCGACCTTCAATTTGCCCTGCATGAAGGCGGTCATGCCGTCCAATTTGCCGTCGGCCATGTCCTGCCAATCGGTCCAGGCGACCTTGATCGTGGTGTCGGCAGGCCCGTCTTCCTCGGTCACCGCATTGCCGACGCCGTCGAGCATGACCACGCCCTCGTCGCCGAAATCGAGCTTGACGCGCTTGCCCGGCAGATAGGCGTCGGCGGCGCCGAGCCGGGCGGCCATTTCGCTCTTGGTCATCTCGTCTCTCCCTGAGGTCGCTTCCCGCCCTCTACTTTAGGCGAACGTCACGTCAAGCCTACACGCCTGTCAGTAGCGCGCGATCTTCCCTCCGCGCGCCGGGGCGGCTAGGCGGCGCGGATGGACGCAGCGGAAGCCATTCACGAAAAGTTCGTCGCGAAGGTCGGGCGCGGAAAGCTGCCGCGGCGCCTGACGGCCGTGCGGCCCGAGGACGTCGGCCTCACGCGCGAGGCGATGGCGGAGGTGTTCTACAGCCAGTGCGTCAGCCGGCAGATGGACCGCATCTCGCGCCGGCTGCAGGCGCGCGGCGAGGGCTTCTACACGATCGGAAGCTCGGGCCATGAGAACAATGCCGCGGTCGCCGAGGCCTTCCGCGTCGACGACATGGCTTTCCTCCACTACCGCTCGAACGCCTTCCAGATCCACCGCGCCAAGCAGCTGCCCGGCCAGACGCCGTGCTGGGATATGCTGCTCTCCTTCGCGGCGTCGGCCGAGGATCCGATCTCCGGCGGCCGCCACAAGGTGATCGGCTCGAAGCCGCTGTCGATCCCGCCGCAGACCAGCACCATCGCCTCGCATCTGCCCAAGGCGGTGGGGGCCGCATTTTCGATCGGCATCGCGAAAATGCTGAAGCTCGAGGAGACTCCCCTAGCTCGGGATTCGATCGTGCTCGCCAGCTTCGGCGACGCCTCGGCCAACCATTCGACCGCGCAGGGCGCGTTCAACTGCGCCGGCTGGGCCGCCTATCAGGGCACGCCGATGCCGCTCGTCTTTCTGTGCGAGGACAATGGCATCGGCATTTCGACGAGGACCCCCCGGGGCTGGATCGAGGCTTCGTTCCGCGACCGGCCGGGGCTCGACTACATGCATTGCAGCGGGCTCGACATGGTCGACGCCTATCGCGGCGCCCGGGACGCAGCTCATTTTGCCCGCACCCAGCGCAAGCCGATCTTCCTCCACATGGACTGCGTGCGGCTGTACGGCCATGCCGGCTCCGACCTTCAGGCCAGCTACCTGACCAAGGCCCAGATCGAAGAGGACGAGGAGCGCGATCCCCTGCTGTACAGCGCGGCGCTGCTGGTCGAGCAGGAGATCGCGGCGGCCAAGGACATTCTCGACATCTACAACGAGATCGAGGCGACGCTTGCCCGGATCGGCGAGCAGGCGATCACCCGACCCAAGCTGACCAGCAGCGGGGAGGTGATGGCCAGTCTGGTGCCGCCGAAGCGTGCGCCGGCCCGGGCGAACACGCCGGCGCCTGAGCAACGCGAAGCCCTGTTCGTCCGGGACCTCGGCATGATGGACAAGCCCCAGCACATGGCGCGGCTGCTCAGCTGGACGCTTGCGGATCTCCTGCTCAGCTACGCCAACATCATCGTCGCGGGCGAGGATGTCGGGGCCAAGGGCGGCGTCTACGGCGTCACCGCCAAGCTGCACGAACGGTTCGGGCCGACCCGGGTGATCAACACCCTGCTCGACGAGCAGAGCATCCTCGGCCTCGGCATCGGCGCCGCCCATAACGATTTGCTCGCGATCACCGAGATCCAGTTCCTCGCCTACGTCCATAATGCCGAGGACCAGATCCGCGGCGAGGCGGCGACCTTGAGCTTCTTTTCGAACGGCCAGTACACCAACCCGACGATCATCCGCATTGCCGGCCTCGGCTATCAAAAGGGCTTCGGCGGGCATTTCCACAACGACAACAGCCTCGCAATCTTCCGCGACATACCGGGCCTCGTGCTCGCCTGCCCCAGCAACGGCGCCGACGCGGTCGGAATGCTGCGCGAGTGCGTCCGCCTCGCGCTCGATGAGCAGCGCGTCGTCGTCTTCCTCGAACCGATCGCGCTCTACATGACCCGCGACCTGCACGAGGAGGGCGACGGGCTGTGGACCTCGGCTTATGCCGCGCCCGGCGAGGCGAAGCCGGTCAGGCTCGGCGAGGTCGGCCGTCACGGCGACGGCACCGACCTCGCCATCATCAGCTACGGCAACGGCTATTACCTTTCCCGCCAGGCCGAGAAGATCTTGCGCGAGCAGCACGGCCTGAACCTGCGCGTGATCGACCTGCGCTGGCTCGCGCCGCTCAACGAGGACGGGCTCCTCGGCGCGGTCGCCGGCTGCGATCGGGTCCTGATCGTCGACGAATGCCGCAGGACGGGCTCGCAGAGCGAGGCGCTGATGGCGCTGTTCGCGGAGCGCGCGCCCAAGGTCGACTGCCGCCGGATCACGGCCGAGGACAGCTTCATCCCGCTCGGCAGGGCCGCGACCCTGACCCTGCCGAGCCGCGATTCGATCGTCGCCGCGGCGCTGGAGTTGGCGCGTGGCTGACAGGCAAGCGGCGCTCCTCATCTGCCCGGGGCGGGGAACCTACGGCAAGGCCGAGCTCGGCTATCTGAGACGCCTGCATGCCGACAAAGGCGAATTGATCGAGACGGTCGACCGGCTGCGTTTCGAACGCGGCCAGCCGACCATCTCCGAGCTCGACGGCGCCGACCGGTTCAGCGTCGCGACCCACACCCGCGGCGATATCGCCTCGCCGCTCATCTTCACCGCTTCCTATGCCGATTTCCTCGCTATCGACCGGTCGCGCTACGAGATCGCCGCGGTGACCGGCAATTCGATGGGATGGTACACGGCGCTTGCCTGCGCCGGCGCGGTCAGCCTCGAACACGGCTTTCGCATCGTCGACGCGATGGGCGAGAACAGCCAGGCCGGCGAGCCCGGCGGCCAGGTGCTGCTGACGCTGGTCGACGAGGATTGGCGCGAGGTGCCTGGCCTGCGCGAGACCCTGCTTCGGCTCGTCGAGGCGATCGACGCGCGCCCTGGCTCGGCACTCCGCGTTTCGATCGAGCTGGGCGGGATGATCGTCTTTGCCGGCAACGAAGCGGGCCTCGCCGCCCTGCTCGCCGAAGCGCCGTCGACGCCCGCGCGGGAGCCGCTTCGCCTGGTCAATCATGGTCCTTTCCACACGCCGCTGATGCGGGGCTCGTCGGAGCGCGCCCTGGCCGATCTTCCCGACGGCTGGTTCGCCGCGCCGGACAGACCAATGATCGACGGGCGCGGCCATATCTGGCGCCCCTTCGCCAGCAATCCCGAAGCGCTGCGCCGATACACCTTCGCCACCCAAATTCTGGAAACCTACGATTTCACCCGCGCCGTCCAGGTCGCGGTCCGCGAACATGCGCCCGACCGCATCATCCTGCTCGGCCCCGGCGACACGCTCGGCGGCGCGATCGCCCAGGCGCTGATCTCGATCGAATGGCGGGGGCTGCGCTCGAAGGCGGATTTCCAAGAGCTGCAGGCGACCGCGCCATTCCTGCTCGCCATGGGCCGCGAGGACCAGCGCGCTCTGGTCACCGGCTAAAAAGGGGACGGTCACTGGGACTGTCCCCTTTTCGTTCAGACCTTGTCGCCGAGCGCGCCCTTGACCGAGCCGACGACCTGCTCGACCTTGCCCTTCACTTCCTGGCCGGCGCCCTCGTCGCGCGTGTCGGGATCGTCGCTGTGCTGCTTCGCCTTGCCGACGGCTTCGTTGACATTGCCTTTGATCTTGTCGGTGAGCTCGCCCATGGTCCGTGTCTCCTCAAGCCGCCCCGGCGCCGGAATTGGCGGCTCGGGACGCTTGGGAAATCAACCGCTTGAGGGCGTTTGGGTTCCGCTTCAGCCGCGCTCGCCGGCCCGGCGGATGCGATAGGCGAGCACCCGGCGTTCCCGCGCGCAGCGGTCGCAGCCGCCATGATAGCTGGCTTGCGCCGCCGGCACGGCCTCGTCGTCCGGCATCGCCATCACTTCGGTCGCCTCGTCATCATCCAGCTTCGGGGCTTCGGCGCGATGGGCCGGCGCCCGCACGCCACGCTCGTAGAGCTGGATGCAATGGTCGGTCACCGTGCGCGAGCACGGCGGATAGCCGTTCCGCGCCTCGCGCGGGGCGTCAGGATAATCGGGGCTCGCGCTGATCAGGCCAAGCCCGGCGACGGCGGCAAACAGGATGAGCTTCTTCATGTCCGGCCTCCTCTCCGAGAGCATAACCGATTTCGCCGCTACAGCCCATAGGGCCAGGTATCGTCCTCGCCCGGCGCCTCGGCGCCCGGCAGCGGCGCCACCGCTTCGGTCTCGTCGAACCAGACCCAGGCGTCGAACTGGCGCGGCAGGATCGCCTGGGAATAGTGGCTCCAGCGCTCGGTCTCGGGGCGGTAGATGACGCCGATGAAGCGCTCGAGGCGAGGCTCCATCAGCGGATCGCGAATGTCGCCTTCGCGCAGGTCGAGCAGGAAGCGCGGCAGGCCGGCGTCGTGCGAGAGGCGCTCATAGCTGCCGTCGAGCGAGGGGCGGACCGGCTTCACCTCCATCGGCCCGTCCCAGTCTGTCGCCGCGGCGACCGTGCCCGTGTGGGTCCCGAAGCCGATCAGCCGCGTTTCTTCGCCGAAACGCTCCTTGACGAGCTGGCCGATGTTGAGCTCGTCGCGGACCTGGCCCATTTCGGTGAACGCCGCGTTGCCGATATGGCTGTTGTGCGCCCAGACCACCGCCTTGGCGTTCCCGCCTTTGGCGTCGAGCAGCTGGCAGAGCGTCTCGAACATATGGGTATCGCGCAGATTCCAGCTCTCGGCCGCGCCCTCGTACATCGCCCGGTAATAGGCCTCGGCATTCTTGACCAGCCGGGCATTGGCGGCGGCGTCGAGCCATTCGTCGCCGTCCTCGGCGGTGTAGCGGATCCGCTTGGCGTGGAGCTCGCGCAGCATCGCGATCACCGGCGCCTCGCAGCGCGCATAGCCCTCGGTCATCGCCAGGCGGCCGTAGCGCGCCGGATCGCGGCTCCACGGAGCGAGGCAGCCATAGCGCTCGCGCGCCACCCGCGCCGCGTCCGGATCGACGTCGTCGAGATAGTCGATCACCGCGCGGATCGAGCCGGAGAGGTTGTAGAGGTCGAGGCCGTAGAAGCCGGCCATGGCCTCGGCGGCGCGCCCCTCATTGTAACCGCGCAGCCAGCGAATGAAGGCCTCGACCTCATCGTTGCGCCACATCCAGGTCGGGAAGCGCAGGAACGCGGCGTCCTCGCTCTCGCGGCGCGGCCGAAGGCGGACGAAGCGGTCGATGCTGGCGGCGTCCGGCCAGTCGGCCTCGACGGCGACGATGGTGAAGCCGTGGCGCTCGATCAGCCGGCGGGTGATCGCGGCGCGGGCGCGATAGAATTCGGAGGTGCCGTGGCTCGCCTCGCCGAGCAGGACGACGCGCGCGCCGCCGAACCGGTCGAACGCGGCGGCGAAGCCGGGATCGTCGATCTCCGGCAGCGCCACGGCGGCGTCGCGGATCAGCGTGGCGAGCGGCCGCGCCTTGTTGCCCGCTTCGTCCCAGCCCTCCTCGCCGATCAGCGGCACGAAGCGGACCGCGCCCAGATCCCCGCTTCGATAGCCGTCCTCGCCGGTGCGGGTGACCTTGACCAGGCTCTGCACCGCCCCCGGTTCGCCGATCGGCATGACCAGGGTGCCGCCGATCGACAGTTGCCGCTTCAGGATTTCGGGGACGTGCGAACCGCTCGCGGCGGCGAGGATCGCCTCGAACGGCGCTTCGTCCGGCAGGCCGGCCGAGCCGTCGCCATGGACGATGCGGACATTGTCGTAGCCGAGCCGTTTCATCCGCTCGGCCGCCAGCGCGGCGAGCTCGCCATGGCGCTCGATCGCGATCACTTCGCGCGCGATCCGCCCCATCACCGCTGCGGCATAGCCCGAGCCGGCGCCGATCTCGAGCACCTTGGCGCCGGGCGCGACCTCGGCCGCCTCGATCATCAGGGCGACGATATAGGGCTGCGAGATGGTCTGGTCCGCCTCGATCGGCAGCGGCGAATCCTCATAAGCATGGCCGGCGAGATGCACGGGCACAAACGCCTCGCGCGGCACCTCCCGCATCGCGGCAAGCAGGCGGGTACTGCGGATGCCGCGGCCTTCGATCTGGCGGCGGACCATCTCCTCGCGCGCGGCGGCGAAGTCTGCCATCTCCGCTAAATGGACGAGGAGGGCGGCTGTTCCCGAAGGAATCAGGCCTTGAGCGCCTTGCGGGTCTCGCGCAGCGACACGAGCTCCCATCCCGCCACCAGCATCAGCACAGCCGTCGCCGCGAACGAGAGGGCGAGCGGCGTCAGCGCGGTCGCGAAGGGCGCGACCGCTGCGAGGATGCCGAGCCCGGCCATGTGGGAGAGCGGGTAATAATCGGCGCTGGTCCGCTTGAAGATGAGATTGCCGAACAGATAGAGCGCCGGCCCGCCGAGCAGGGCGGCCACCGCCCCGATGTCCGCCCGCCCGCCGGGATGGGTCACCGCCATCGAATCCGAGGCCGCGGTGACGATGATCCCGGCGACGATCGGGATGTGGAAATAGGTGTAGGCGAGCCGCGCCATGCGGCCCGGATCCTTGTCCTGCTGCAGTGCCTCGGCGGCGCGCTGGGCGCCGATGTCGAAATAGAGCCACCACATCGCGATGGTGCCGATGAAGGCGCTGGCGAAGGCGGCGATCGCCGGTGCGGCCCAGTCGGTCTGGCCGAAGGCGGCGCCCGTCACGAGGATCGATTCGCCCAGCGCGATGATGATGAACAGGCCGCAGCGCTCCGAGAAATGATGGCCTTCGACGTCCCAGGTCCGCGTCTCGCTGCGGCCGAGCCCAGGCACCCGGAAGGCGACGATCGGCCCGGTCGAGACGATGGCGAGGGCGGCGCTCCAAAGCGCCATCCGCGTCGCCGCGTCCCCGGCCAGCGCGCCCGCGATCCAGAACGGCGCCTCGATCAGCGACCAGCCGGTGATCCGCACGAAATTGAGGAAATTGTCGTGGTTGTGGCAGACGAGCGCGAGCAGCATGAAGCCGTGGCGGCCGAGCTGGATGCCGACATAAGCGAGCGCGAACGGCAGCGCCCGGTCGGCAAACGCCTGCGGCAGGCTGATCGTCATCACCATCGCCGCGCCCATCAGCGCGAACAGCAGGAAGCGCACCGGCATGTGGCGGACGTCGAGCCAGTTGGTGACCCAGGCGGTGTCCACCCAGACCCACCAGATTGCGAGAAACAGCAAAGCCGCCTGGGCGAAGCCGAGCGGATCGGGGTGGAGGATGATCGCGTGCGAGACCTGGGTGACCGCGAACACGAACACCAAGTCGAAGAACAATTCGATGAAGCCGACCCGCTCCTCGCTGTGCGAATCCCGGCTGCGGAGGAGGTTGCGCTTCATCGGTTTGTGATTGGCGGGGGCGGCTCAAAAAGAAAAGGGCCGCGGTGCCGGCCGCGGCCCTTCGTCGTCAGCTGCGCAGGGCTAGCGGTCCTGCTGGCCGCCCTGACCCTTCTCGCTCCTGATCTGGTTGTCGCCCTGCTGCTCGCCCTCGGTCTCGAGCTCCTCGCCCTTCTGGCCGACTTCCTGCTGACCCTGCTGGCCCTGCTCCTTGTCGAGCTGGCCGAAAGCGGGCTTGCCGCCCTGCTCGCCGGTCTGGTCCTGCTGGCCCTGATCCTTGTTGAACTCGCCCATGAGTACATCCTTCACGACTGGTGGCGTCGGCGGCACGATGCCGTCGCTCGCGCAGAAACATAACTCGAATCAGCGACTTCGAGTTCCGGCGTCTCGGCGCTCAAATCAATCCGGCGAGCGGACTGGAGGGATCGGCGTAGCGGCGCTGACCCATCCGGCCGGCGCGGTAGGCGAGCCGGCCGGATTCGACCGCCAGCTTCATCGCCCGCGCCATCATCACCGGGTCCTTCGCCTCGGCGATCGCGGTGTTCATCAGGACGCCGTCGCAGCCCAGCTCCATCGCGACGCTCGCGTCGGAGGCGGTGCCGACGCCGGCGTCGACCAGCACGGGCACGCCGGCGCCCTCGACGATCAGCCGGATCGTCACCCGGTTCTGGATGCCGAGCCCGGAACCGATCGGCGCGCCCAGCGGCATGATCGCGACCGCCCCCGCCTCTTCGAGCTGCTTCGCCGCGATCGGATCGTCGACGCAATAGACCATCGGCTTGAAGCCCTCCTTGACCAGGATCTCGGTCGCCCGCAGCGTCTCGCGCATGTCCGGGTAGAGTGTCTTCGCCTCGCCGAGCACTTCGAGCTTCACGAGCTCCCACCCGCCGGCTTCCCGCGCCAGCCGGAGCGTGCGGATCGCCTCCTCGGCGGTGAAGCAGCCGGCGGTGTTAGGCAGGTAGGTGATCTGCTTCGGGTCGATGAAATCGGTGAGCAGCGGCTGGCCCGGATCGGAGACGTTGACCCGGCGCACCGCGACGGTGACGATCTCCGCCCCCGACGCCGCGACCGCCGCCGCATTCTCCGCGAAGCTCTTATATTTGCCGGTCCCGACGATCAGCCGCGAGGTGAACGTCCGGCCGGCGACTTTCCAGCCGTCCGCCACGTTCAGCCTCCGCCGACGAAGGTGACGATCTCGTAATCGTCGCCATCCTCGACGATCACCTGGGCGAGCGCCGAGCGCGGCACGATCTCGAGGTTGCGCTCGACCGCGACCCTGGTCGGCTCGAGCCCCAGCTCCAGCGCCAGATCGGCGACGCTGATTCCCCGGATCACCCGGCGGTGGCCGCCGTTGACCCGGATCGAGAGCGTGCCGTCGTGGACCATGAAGCTTCCTTGCCTTTGCGCTTGCGGGACGGGCGTCATATAGGGGCGCGCGATGGCGACGCCACCTCTGATCTACGTCCTCAACGGCCCCAACCTCAACCTGCTTGGCCTGCGCCAGCCGGAAATTTACGGCTCCGACACGCTCGACGATATTGCCGACCGGCTCGAGCAGCGGGCGAAAGGCCTCGGCGTGGCGATCGACATGCGCCAGTCCAACCACGAGGGCCATCTGATCGACTGGCTGCACGAGGCACAGGCGCGCGGGGCCAAGGCGGTGCTGCTCAACGCGGGCGGTTTCTCGCACACTTCGGTGGCGCTGCACGACGCGGTGAAGGCAGTCACGGTGCCGGTGATCGAGGTCCATCTCTCCAACCCGCAGGCGCGCGAGAGCTTCCGGCGGCGTTCGCTGATCGCCGCGGCAGCCATGGGAACGATCGCCGGCTTCGGGGCGCTCGGCTACGAGCTTGCTCTGGACGCGGCCGCCCGTCTCTGACAGTGCCGTAGCCAACGGAAGAAGGGGTTCCGATGAGCGACAAAGACAGTTCCGACGAGCCGATGCGGGTCGACACCGACCTCGTCAAAAAGCTGGCCGAAATGCTCGACGAAAACGACCTCAGCGAAATCGAGGTCGAGGACAATGGCCGCCGCATCGTCGTCAAGCGCAAGCTCGCCGGCATGGCCGCGCCCGCCCACATGTCAGCCCCACCGCCGCCGCCGGCCGCCGCCGCGCCGCCCGCACCGGCGCCCGAACCGAGCGCGGCCAGCCATCCCGGCGCGGTCAAGTCGCCGATGGTCGGCACCGTATTCCTGGCCGGCGAGCCCGGCGCGGCGCCGTTCGTGTCGGTCGGCGCCACCGTCAACGAGGGCGACACCTTGTTGATCATCGAGGCGATGAAGGTGATGAACCCGATCGCCGCGCCCCGGTCGGGCACGGTCAGGCAGATCCTCGTCCAGGACGCCCAGCCCGTGGAGTACGAACAGCCGCTGGCGATCATCGAATAATGGCGATCGAGAAGGTCCTCATCGCCAATCGCGGCGAGATCGCGCTCCGCATCCACCGCGCCTGCCACGAAATGGGGATCAAGACGGTGGCGGTCCATTCGACCGCCGACACCGAGGCGATGCACGTCCGCCTCGCCGACGAGGCGATCTGCATCGGCCCGCCCCCGGCCGCCGAATCCTATCTCAACATCCCGGCGATCATCTCGGCCGCCGAGATCAGCCATGCCGACGCGATCCACCCCGGCTACGGCTTCCTCAGCGAGAATGCGCGCTTCGCCGAGATCGTCGAGACCCACGACATCATCTGGATCGGCCCCAAGCCCGAGCATATCCGGACGATGGGCGACAAGATCGAGGCCAAGGCGACCGCGGCGCGGCTGGGCCTGCCGCTCGTCCCGGGCTCCGCCGGGCCGGTCGAGAGCCTGGCGGACGCGGGCAAGGTCGCCGCCCAGACCGGCTATCCGCTGATCGTCAAGGCCGCCTCGGGCGGCGGCGGCCGCGGCATGAAGGTGGTGACCGGCGAGGACCAGCTCGAAGCGCAGATGATGCAGGCGCGCACGGAAGCGAAGAGCGCGTTCGGCGACGACACCGTCTATATCGAGAAATATCTCGGCGACCCGCGCCACATCGAGTTCCAGATCTTTGGCGACGGCAACGGCCATGCGATCCATCTCGGCGAGCGCGACTGCTCGCTGCAGCGCCGCCACCAGAAGGTGCTCGAAGAGGCCCCTTCGCCGGTCGTCACGCCGGAGGAGCGCGAGCGGATGGGCGGGATCGTCGCCAAAGCGATGGCCGAAATGGGCTATCGCGGCGCCGGCACGATCGAGTTCCTCTGGGAAGGCGGCGACTTCTACTTCATCGAGATGAACACCCGCCTCCAGGTCGAGCATCCGGTGACCGAGGCGATCACCGGCCTCGACCTGGTGCGCGAGCAGATCCGGATCGCCGACGGCCACCCGCTGACCTTGCGCCAGCAGGACGTCCAGTTCCGCGGCCACGCGATCGAATGCCGGATCAACGCCGAGGACCCCAGGACCTTCGCCCCCTCGCCGGGCGTGGTGAAGCTCTATCACGCGCCCGGCGGCATGAACGTGCGCGTCGATAGCGGCCTCTACGCCGGCTACCGCGTGCCGCCTTATTACGATTCCATGATCGCCAAGCTGATCGTCTACGGCACCACCCGGGCGGGCGCGATGCGGCGAATGCGGCGCGCGCTCGAGGAGTTCGTCATCGAGGGCATCAAGACGACGATCCCCTTGCACCAGGCGCTGCTCGACGAGCCGGACTTCCAGGCCGGGGACTATACGATCAAGTGGCTGGAGGAATGGCTGGCGCGGGAGGGCAGTTGAGGCAGTCCATTGCGGAGACCATCGTGACCAAATCCTTCCAATTCTCACTCGCGCCCGACCAGCTCTGGCAGGCGATCAATCCCTGGTCGTTCTACAATCAGGGGGCGCAGCTCGGCTTCGTCAACATCAACCTCGGCCAGACGCCGCATCCGGAGATCGAACAGAAGCTGCTCGACGAGGTCGGCAGCTACGGCCGCCAGCTCGGCCGGATTGGCGATGCGCTCGAAGTGCTGATCGACCATGTTCGGCTCAAGGACCTCAGCCCCGCCGACAAGGACGCCTTGACGATTCTCAAGGGGCAGCTGGCGGCGATCCGCAAGGTCAAGCAAAGCGCGAAAGCAGGGAAGGCAGGGAAGGCAGGATGAAAGCCACCATCTATCACAATCCTATGTGCGGAACGTCGCGCAAGACATTGGAGATCCTGCGCGATGAGGGCGCGGACGTCACCGTGATCGAATATCTCGAGACGCCGCCCTCCGCCGCCGAACTGCAGCGCCTCTACGATCGCGCCGGGATCACGCCGCGCGAGGGGCTCCGCGCCAGGGAGCAGCTCGCCCAGGATCTCGATCTGGTCGAAGGCGCGGTCAGCGACGCGGCGATGCTCGAGGCGATGGCGGAGAATCCGATCCTGATCGAGCGGCCGCTGGTCGAAACCGGGAAGGGCGTCCGGCTCTGCCGGCCGCAGGACAAGGTGCGCGAGATCCTCTGATCGGGCTGGGAAGGTTCATTGAGGACGGATAGGATGGCGCGATGAAGACGCTCGATCCGGACCTGCTGCTTCGGGCCTATTCGATCGGCGTGTTCCCGATGTCGGACAGCCGCGACGCCGGCGACCTCTACTGGGTCGAGCCGCGGCGGCGGGCGATCCTGCCGCTCAATTCGTTACATATTTCAAGATCGCTACGCAAAACTCTGAAATCTAGCACTTTTCATGTGACGAAGGATTGTGCATTTGCCCGCATCGTCCGCCTCTGCGCGGACCGCGAAGACACCTGGATCAACGCCGAGATCGAGACCAGCTACATTCGCCTCCACGAGGCCGGCCGCGCCCATTCGGTCGAGGTCTGGCAGGACGGCGAGCTCGCCGGCGGCCTCTACGGCGTCCGGCTCGGGGCCGCCTTCTTCGGCGAATCGATGGTGTCGCTGCGCCCGGATGCGTCCAAGGTCGCGCTCGCCTGGCTGGTGGCGCGGCTGATCGTCGGCGGCTTCCGGTTGCTCGACTGCCAGTTCATGACGCCGCATCTCGCCAGCCTCGGCGCGGTCGAGATCGACCAGAAGGATTATCTGGTGCTGTTGGATTCCGCGCTCGGCGGGGGCGCGGCGGACGCCGCGACTGGCGCCGCGACCGCCGGCCCGGTCGAATTCGAGGCGCTCGATCGGCTGCTTGCGGCGCGCGCCGAAGGCGCCGGCGTGCCGCCGCCGGGGTGGGTCATTGCGCAGCTCCTCGGCCAGACGTCGTAGACGGGGTGCTCGACGACGTTGAGCGAGGGGGTCTCCTTGTAGAGCCAGCCCGAGAAGACGCGCCGGAATTGCTGGCTCGCCGCTTCGCGCACGTCGAGCTGGACGAAGGCGCCGGTCAGCTGCTGCACCTCATAGGGCGCACTCGTCTCGCAGGCGCGCAGGCGGACGATGACGTCGCCGAACCGGATCGCCTGGCCCGGCCTGATGGTGAACTCGCGCATCTGGCCGTTGCGTTTGTTGAGCAGCCGCAGCACGGCGACGCGCTGGGCCATCGGCGTCGTGCCGGCCGGCTCGCGGGTGACGGTCTGCGGGATGTCGACCGTGTCGGCCTCCGCTTCGGAGGCGTTCTGCCGGTTCTGCTGCTCGGCGCCGCGGGGCCCGCAGGCACCGAGGGCGAGCAGCGCCGCCAGCGTCAGGATCTTGGCCGGCGGCCCCACCATCGCTCAGTCGGGCACCCAGGGCTGATAATCGCCGCTCGCCGCCGCCCGCCGCCCGCCGCGCTCGAGTGCGCCGGACGGCCGATAGGCTTGCGCGGTGCCGGTCAGGTTGGGCGTCGCGGCCCTGAGGAATTTGGGCGGCGGCGGCAGCGATCGGTCGGGCACGTCGTCGATCTGGCGGGTCAGCCAGGCATACCATTCCGGCGGCACCCGGCTGACGTCGTTCGACCCGGCGTACATCACCCAGCGGCGCCCGCCCGTCTTGTTCTCGAAATAGGCATTGCCGAGCGCGTCCCCGCCGACCTTGCGGCCGTGCCGCCAGCTGTAGAAAGCAGTCCCCGTCGTCGCGCCCTCCCACCAGGTGAAGAGATTCTTGAAGAAGCCCATGGCGGTGCGCTTTGCCCCGCCGGGCGGGCGGGCGCAAGCTCTAGTCGGTCCAGTCGACGCGGTCGCCCTCGCGGATGCCGAGCTCGGCCGCGCGGCCGCCCTTGAGTTCGAGGACCGCCGTCATCGGCTCCTCGACCGCGATCGGGGTTTCCGACAGCGGGACGGCGCCGGCGGCGACGCGGGCAATGCTGCCGTCGGGCCGGATGAAGATCATGTCTAGCGGAATCAGGGTGTTGCGCATCCAGAAGCTGGCCGGGCGCGGGGGATCGAAGGGGAACAGCATGCCGGCATTCGCCGCCAGGGCCCGGCGCTCCATCAATCCGTGCTCCTGCTGCTCGGCCGTGCGGGCGACCTCGACGGTGAAGCGGTGACGCCGCGTGCCGCTCTCGATGGTGAGCGAAACGAGATCGAGGCCGGCAGGCGAGGTGCGCGCCGCCGGCTGGGCCGCATTCGAGGCGGGCCCCACGCGGCAGCCGGCCAGCAACGCGGCGGCCAGCAGGACGACGATCCGCACGGGAGGAATCAAGCGGGCTCGACCTCCACTGCCAGCGGTCCCTTGCGCCCGGTCGCGATGCGGGCGCGGAGCGGCTGATCGGGAACGAGATCGGTGAGCCCGCCGCGCCGCACCGTCTCCATGTGGACGAAAATATCCTGGCTGGCATCATCCTCGCGGACCAGGAAGCCGTACCCGCGCAGACGATTGAACCATTTCACCTGGACCTGCTCGAATGGTCCTGCGTCGCCGAGCAGGCTGGAGGGGTCGATCCGATCGCCCTGGTTGTTGTGGCCGCGGCCGAGCTCGGGGACGACCGCCGAGCTGAGATCGATGGCGAGCACCTTGCGCGCCTGCAGCCCCCGCTCCTGCTCGACCACCAGGCAGTCGATCACCGCCCCTTCCGGAAGGCTGCGGCGGTCATGTTCCTTGAGGACGCTGAAGTGAATTAGGATATCGCCGTCCGCCTCGTCGCTGACGATGAAGCCGAAGCCGCGGGTGGCGTCGAACCATTTGACCGTGCCGCTGAGCTGGATCAGCGCCTCTTCGGGCGGATCCTGGCGCGGCGCGTCGCGGCTCTCGGCGATCGAGCCAGGCCCCCCGGCAAACGCTTCCCGACGCGACGTCATTTACGCCCGATCCCCCTAGATCAGGCCGTAAAAGTACCATGTTTTCCATATTTGGGAACCATAAGTGTTCTAACGGCTGTCCGCTTCCGGGATTTCACCGGGTCCGGCGGCCAGAATCCGGCGGGCGAGACGGGCCGGGTGGCCCGCACGCAGCATTGCCGCGAGCGCCTTTGCGCGGGCGGGGCGATCGGCCCGCGCGGCCGCGAACGGGCCGAGCTTGCGCCGTTCGGCGAAGCGCAGCGCCGCCTCCCAGGCGCCGTCGGCCGCGATCTCCCGCGCGCCGGCCGCATCCTCCGGCGCGATGCCGGCGGCGCGCAGCGCAGCCTCGACGCGGCCCGCGCCGTAGCCGCGACGGGAAAGCGCTGCGGCACGCGCCGAGGCGAAAGCACGGTCGTCGACATAGCCGAGGCGCGCCATCCGCTCGACCAGCGCGTCGAGCGGCGGCTCGACCGGCCCCTCCCAGCCACGCTCCCGCAGCTTGCGCGCGAGATACGAACTCAGCTTCGCCCGGGTGGTCGCGTAACGGCCGGCATAGAAAAGCGCGGCCTGCTCCAGCTCCGCTTCATCGAGCGGCGGCCTGACTTTGCTGTTGCGATCCCGCTTCACCGCCTTGATTGTGCCACAGTCGGGCCGGATTATGAACGCGCCTCGTCTCCTAGAGCGGAGGCTGAACTTGAGTTCGGGACCGCACGGCCCATGAAAGAGGATTCAGCCAGACGTGCTTGACCATGACGTTCAGGTAAAGCCGCGCGTTGCGACGGCCGCCGAGGCGCTCGAGCCCACTCCGACCCACGACGATCTGCCGCGCCGCTACGCGGATTTCGCGACGATGACGGAGGCGCTGGACTATGTCGCGCAGAGCAAGCTTGGGATGAACTTCCACGACGCCCGCGCCAGGCTCGTGCGCGTCGCCCCCTATGCCGAGTTGCGGCGCGAGGCGATTGCCGCGGCCCACCGCTTCGCCGCGCGCGGCATCGGTCCCGGCGAGCGGGTCGCCCTGATTGCCGAGACCGGGGCGGAGTTCGTCGCCTTGTTCTTCGGCGCGCTCTATGCCGGAATCTGGCCGGTCCCGCTGCCCTTGCCGACCTCGTTCGGCGGTAAGGACGCCTATATCGACCAGCTCGCGGTGCAGCTGAAAAGCGCCGATCCGGCCCTGCTCCTTTATCCGCCCGAGCTGGAGATGGCCGGCGCCGCGGCCGACATCACCGGCGTCGCAGGCCTCGACTGGGACTCCTTCTTCGCCGAGGAAGCCGAGCCGGCACCGCTCTATCAAGCGACCGCCGACGACATCGCCTATCTCCAATATTCGAGCGGATCGACCCGTTTCCCGCACGGCGTCGTGATCACCCACAGCGCGCTGATGAGCAACCTCGCCGCCCATGCCCATTCGATGAACATCGGCCCGGGCGACCGCGGGGTTTCCTGGCTGCCCTTCTATCACGACATGGGCCTGGTCGGCTGCATGATGTCCATGGTCGCCAACCAGATGTCGGTCGATTACCTGAAGACCGAGGATTTCGCGCGCCGGCCGCTTGCCTGGCTCGACCTGGTCACACGCAACAAAGAATCGTCGATGAGCTATTCGCCGACGTTCGGCTACGAGATTTGCGCGCGCCGCATCTCGAGCCAGACCGACGTCGCCAACCGCTTCGATCTGTCGCGCTGGCGCGTGGCGGGCAACGGCGCCGACATGATCCGGCCCGACGTGATGCAATTCTTCGTCGACACGTTCGCCCCGGCCGGCTTCAAAGCGTCGAGCTTCCTGCCGAGCTACGGCCTCGCCGAAGCGACGCTCGCGGTCACTGTGATGCCGCCGGGCGAAGGCATCGTCGTCCAGATGGTCGAGGAAACCTTGCTCGCCGGCGGCGGCCCGGGCGAGCGCGACCGGCCGCAGCGCTACCGTTCGGTGGTCAATTGCGGCAAGCCGGTGCGCGAAATGGAAATCGAAATCCGCGGCGACGACGGCAGCCGGCTGTCGGAGCATGAGATCGGCCGGATCTTCTGCCGCGGCACGTCGGTCATGGTCGGCTATTTCCGCGACGAAGAAGCAACCCGGGCCTGCCTCGACGAGGACAATTGGCTCGACACCGGCGACATGGGCTATCTCTCGGACAATTATCTCTACGTCGTCGGCCGCGCCAAGGACATGATCATCATCAACGGCAAGAACCACTGGCCGCAGGACATCGAATGGGCGGTGGAGCAGCTCCCCGGTTTCAAGGCCGGCGATATCGCCGCCTTCTCGATCACCACCCCCGGCGGCGAAGAGACGCCGGCGGTGCTCGTCCAGTGCCGCACTTCGGACGATTCCGAGCGCGGCCGGCTTCGCGACGTGATCCGCGAGCGGGTGCGGGCGATCACCGGCATCAATTGCGTGATCGAGCTCGTCCCGCCGCGTTCCTTGCCGCGCACCAGCTCGGGCAAGCTGTCCCGCGCCAAGGCCCGCAACCTCTATCTCTCCGGCGAAATCCAGACCTACGACATCGCGGCTTAACGCGCCTATTCGTCGCTCGGCTATTGCGGCGCGCCGATTTCGACACGCTCAAGATCGATCGCAGCTTCGTTTCGTCCATCTCCCCCAGGATGCCGAAAGCGCTGCCATCATCCGCGCCATCATCGCGCTCGCCAGCAGTCTCGGCATGAAGACCGCCGCCGAGCGGGTTTCAACCGAGCCGCAGCTCCAGCTGATCCGTGCCCTCGGGGTCGACAAGATCCAGGGCTATATCTTCTCGCGGCCGGTCACCAGCACCACCGTCAAGGCGATGCTCGGACAGAACAGGAAGCTGGCGGCGGCCTCGCTTCGATCTCCCGTTGCCATCGTCCCGCCGATGCGCCAACTTCCTTGCGCCGGTCGGGGCTCGCCGTTAAGGACGCGGCTCTCCGGCTCTAGGAGTGTAGCTCAGTCTGGTTAGAGCATCGGTCTCCAAAACCGAGGGTCGTGGGTTCGAATCCCTCCACTCCTGCCATCCCCCACCTCCTTGCCGGCACCGCCGGCCGACCGCGGCGTGCATTTCGCGGGCCATCGCCGAGCGACCGCGGCGCGCATTCGCGGGGCATTGCCGAGCGACCGCGGCGCGCGCCCGGGCGGCGCCGCCGGCAAAGCGCGGCCGGCGCCGCCAGCGGGCCCGCGGCCGCGCCATTGAGAGGCTTGCTTCGGCCAGGCGGCGTCGCTACATACCGCCCCCAATCCGACAGCGTGGAGGGGCGGCGCCAGTTCATCGGGCTGGGCGGCGGCTTCATGGCTGAAGCGGGCGGCCGAGCAACGAGCGAGCGAGCAAATCCATGGCGAGAGTCAGTCCCGGCGAGTTCCTGCGGCAGGTCCGCTCCGAATCCGCCAAGATCGTCTGGCCGACGAGGCGGGAGACGCTGATGACCGGCCTGATGGTGGTGATCATGGCGGGCCTGCTCGCCGTGTTCTTCTTCGGCGTCGATTCGGCGTTCAGCGCGATCGTCCACTTCCTGCTCGGCCTGCTGAGCTAACCGAAAAACAAGAGACGGAAAGACGGAAAGACCCATGTCCCGCTGGTACATCATCCACGCTTATTCGGGCTTCGAGAACAAGGTCCGCGATTCGATCATGGCCGAGGCGACCCGGATGGGGCTCATGCCGCTGGTCGAATCGGTCGAGGTCCCGACCGAGAAGGTGACCGAGGTCCGCCGCGGCAAGAAGGTGACCAGCGACCGCAAGTTCTTCCCCGGCTACGTGCTCGCCAAGCTGCAAATGTCCGACGACGTCTACCACCTCGTCAAGAACACGCCGAAGGTGACCGGCTTCCTCGGCAGCAGCGGCAAGCCGCAGCCGATCAGCGACGCCGAGGCCGCCCGCATCCTCAACACCAAGGACGAGGCGGCGGCCGCCGCGCCCAAGCAGAAGATCAGCGTCGACTATGAGATCGGCGACAACGTCAAGGTGCTGGATGGGCCGTTCGCGTCATTTAATGGAATTGTGGAAGAGCTCGATTTCGAGAAAGGGCGCGTGAAGGTCGGGGTCTCGATCTTCGGCCGTGCCACCCCGGTCGAACTCGAGTTCGAGCAGGTGGAAAGGGTCAAATAGACCCTTTCCATCCTGAACTCGATTCAGGATCCTGGATCAGGAAAAGCCGGGGCGGAAGCTCCGGCTTTTTCGTTACGTGCGGCATCGACAACAGCATCATTTGATGTTATATTCCGTGCCTCACGATTGAAGGAACGGCCGATGCGCACCACCCTCGCCCTCGACGACGAGCTCGTCGCCCAGGCCCAGGCCTATACCGGGATCAAGGAGAAGTCCGCGCTGGTGCGGGAGGCGTTGAGATCATTGGTCCAGCGCGAGGCGGCGGAGCGTCTCATCGCTCTCGGCGGCAGCGACCCCGACGCGACCATTCCCCCGCGGCGGCGCTTTCGCTAGGTGAAGCTGCTCGCGGACAGCTCGATCTGGGTCGATCATATCCGGCAGCCGAACGCGTTGCTCGCACGGGCGCTGCGGCGACGCGCCATTCTCACCCATCCGCTCGTCATCGGCGAGGTCGCGATGGGCAGCATCGCCTCCCGCTCCGCCGTCCTGGCCAGCCTGACCGCGCTCCCGCAGGCGGTTCGCGCCGACGATTTCGAAGTGCTGGACTTCGTCGAGCGGCATCGCCTGTTCGGCACCGGGCTGGGACTGATTGACGTTCATCTGCTGGCTTCGACCCTGCTGACGCCGAACGCCGCGCTCTGGACGCGCGACCGGCGACTGCATGAGGCGGCCGAGCGGCTCGGCATTGCCGGCGAGCCGGCGCGCTAACGGCGAAGCTCGATTTCGAGAAAGGCCGGGTCAAGGTCGGGGTTTCGATCTTCGGGCGGGCGACGCCGGTGGAATTGGAGTTCGAGCAGGTGGAACGCGTCAAGTAGGACGCGTTCCATCCTGAACTCGATTCAGGATCCAGGAGAAAGGCAAGGCCGGGGCAGCCTAGGGTCGATCGTGCCCCCGGCACGATCTGCGAAGCGCGGGGCGCTCCGCACCTGCGGCTCTCCGGCCTTTTTCGTTTCACGCGAAGACGCAAAGACGCGAAGAACGCGAAAGGGAGGGTCGTGCCTGAGAGGTCACTGAAAGTGACCGGCCAGGCCGGCCGGCTACCGCAAGGGGCACCGCACCTGTTCCAGCTGCTGATCGCGGCGCAGCTCCCGCTCGTGCTGCTGTTCCTCGCCACCCCGACTGGGCGCGGCCGGCGCGGCCGGTGACGGTGCTGGCCGTGCAGGTGCTGGCGGGCGCGGCCACGGTGGGGCGCTTTACTGGGCGGGTTATTAGGGGCGGCGGGCGAGAGCTCGGGGAGTTCTCGGGCTGATCGTTTCGTCTTGTGCCCTCACGTGACATTCCTCAATGGATCTGGGGATGATGTCCGGCGACCGCGCATCGGAAGGGAAAGGGAGCCATTGGCCAAGAAGCCAGGGCGGGCGCGTCGATGAGCTTGATCGCAAAGTCACATCGCGCCTGCGCTCAGCCGTGAAAGACTGTTTCGGACCGAAGTGTAAGGCAGCCTGGTTGAGCGGGAGTGCCGCCTACGGAGGCGCACGTGTCGGATTCAGCGACATCGACGTGATCATCGTCTTCGGGGAACGAGTTACCAGCCCCGCGGATTCTGAGACGATCATTCTCATCAAACGATTCGTCGACGAGTATCTGGCTCTCCATGCAGACCTTGGTTTGCAACCCGATCTAGATTTCCCGGGCGAATTCCTGACGGAGCGGCTGATACAACAGGCGAGCGACGGGCGCGGATTCACGCGCGAAGGGAATCCTCCTCGCCTCGCCCTTCCCCCCATAGAGTCTGCCGAATGCTGGCTCGATTGCCCGGACCGGTGGTTCCGCGCATGGCTAGGCATGACGGCATTCAGCAGGCACTTCGCTGGTAGTCGCCACTATCACTCCGCTGTGAAGCTCGACGCTTGGAAGACAGTCTTGAGGTATGTCCTCCTTGCCGCGGGTAGCCAATCACTCTTGCCAGATGAGGTTTTCGAAGGTCTCGCAGAATTCGGCTTGAAGCCGAGTTACCGCACGTTCCGTACCTTGGAAACGGAGTGGGTGCAGCGAGCAATGGCCCAGTTGGAGGCAGAGGCTGTGGTGCGCCTCGCCCACGGGCGGCTCCATCCCTGTAGGGCGGGGCTAAGGGCCTGGGAGGCGCATGTCTGTGAACACTTTGCCGAGGGCGCCCCCCTCCCCCTCCTGCTCGACATCCACAATACTCGCCGCCTTTCCGCCTATGCGGCAACGCGATGGACGGCACTCGGCTGAAGGCGGGTTGCGAAAACCGGCTATTCGGAAATGTCATATTTCGCTAAGCGAGGAGTATGGTTTCCGATGCCGGGCAAACTCCCCCTGTAAGCCTTCTCGAGATCAGCCACGTCCTTGAAGAGGCGGCGCGGCTGGTCCGTCAGCATGCGGGCGAGCTGGACGAACCGCCGGAGCAGATGGGAGTCGCGACCGCCGCGCACGTGCGGACGATTATCGCATTCCGCTCGCTGAGGCGCAGGTATCTCGGCTTCGACCCAGCCGATGCCGCCTGGAGCATGATGCTGGAACTCTATGCCGCGCGTCTGGAAGGCCGCAGCCTGAGCCAGACCAGGCTCGGAACAGCGGCGGGCATTCCTCAGACGACGGCGCTGCAAGTGATCCGCCGACTGCTCGACGCCGGCATTTTCACGAGAGAGCCCGATCCGGATGACAGGCGTGTGCTCATGATCAGCCTGTCGGACCAAGCCGCGAAACGGATGCGCGCCTATCTCGTCGCGACGCACGGCATGGCCGGGCTCGCCATCTAGCGTTTGATCCGAAATTATGACAAATTCGAATAGAGTTCCGCCGCACCTAGGGCGTTTGGATGCAGGAGGACGAGCGGGACCGACTGGCGCGGCGGCTGCGCGAGGTGCTGATCGAGGCGCGCAAGGTCAGGGGGCTGAACCAGACCGAATTGGCCGCGGCACTGAAGCGGACGCAGACCTTCGTCTCCAACTACGAGCGCGGCGAACGGCGGCTCGGTGCGGTGGATTTCGTGCTGATCGCGCGGGTGCTGGGAGAGGAGCCGATGGAGTTGCTGAGGCGACTGGATTGATCGTTGACGGCGCGCCACTAAGACGGAAATTCGAGTAAACCCCGAAAGAATTTCTACTGCATGATGCCTCGATGAACCGCAGCAAACTCATCGCCGGTCTCAAAATCGGTTACGCCGGGGCGGTACCGGTTGCCGCGGTCTTGGCCTTCATGGCCACTACAAACGCTCGGGACGCGAGGACCAATCTTGCAAGCTATGTCCCCAGACTGCCGAATCTCAATCTCCTGTTGGGCGGACTTGCTCTGCTTGCCGCAATCGTGGGGCTGTGGTCGTGGTGGACAGCTCGAAAACTGCGCAAGGCAGAGCAGGCGGCAATTGAGGAAGACCTGAGGCGCATTCAAGGCCACGCTGCTCCGATAGGTGAGGTAGCGACAAATCAGCCTTCAGACCAACTGCAACTCACACGTCGGGTCGCGCGGTTTCTTGGCGCTGGCGTGATATTGATTGCGCTCGTATTTGCTATTCTGTTCTTCTTTTGGTTTTCCGATCACAAAAACGTAGGGCGCGCGGGCCCTAGCCAGCCGTTAGAATCCTCTGACTCGGCGAAGTCGAATTCTACATCGGCTGTGGCGCCCATCCAGCAGCCGACTACTCCCCCGGCACCTCAAGCTGAAACAGAGGGTTTTACCGATGACGTTTTGCTAAATGATTCAGCCGGAGACACTAATAGATATCGACGACCAAAATTGTATGTCTCTGAAAGTCCCCTCAGCATTAGATTCAAATTTGTCCAGCAGAGGGGCTCAGGGTCACCAACTTTCTATATAGACGTTGATGGCGATGACAGCACATCCTACGATAGGACTGACTTTAGCTATAGAATAGTTGACGTAGATCCCTTATGGTTTTTATATCAAACATACTGGTATAGAAACGAAAGGACGCGTTACGGGTACATAAATCCAGTTTATCTTAATCAACGCAGCGCAGGACGGGTAATGTACAACGCTCCGTCGAATAATATCGAAGAGTACGTGTACATTGTGCCCAAGAGAGAATTGTCATTATCTGGTACTAGTGTCAAGGTAGATCTATATGATGGAGAGCGATTGGGAGGCAGGATTCATATGTACAGATATAGATGGCCGATTCCAGCCATGACTCGCGAGGACTATATGGCGAATTATCGCTCGCACCCGCAGAGGTAATGATCGAAGTCGCTAGCCTCCTGCCCTGTTTGTGCGTGCGGAATAGGGGGCGAAAAGGTACGTTTCCCTAATTGGCATGCGCCCGATTGGCGACGGCCTCCGCCCTGCATGGAAGTGGGACGCGTACTTTTCGCGAAAAAGTACGTGTCCCCGGTTGGCGGCGTTTCCCAACATTTGGCGGAAAGTCGTGGCTGAGGCGGCCCGCCCGCGGATGTCCGTCCAGCTAAACTACTGGAAAGCCTGATCTTCCCAATTCTGGCACGGCTCGTGCTGAGTAGGCTGCATCCAGGCGGGGCATCCCGCCCGCCAACCAGGAGCCACTTCGATGCAGACCGCCGCAACTCAGCCTTCCCTTTTCATGCGCGACCACACGATCCTCGGTGTCTGCGAGGGTCTCGGCGAGGATTTCGGGTTCAATCCGGTCTATCTGCGGGTGGTGCTCGCCGCGGGCGTGATCTGGAATCCGCTGGCGGTGCTCGGCGTCTATGCGGCGCTCGGCGTGGTCGTGATGCTCTCGCGGCTGGTCTTCCCGAACCCGCGCTTCGCCAAGGCTATGGCGGGCGAGCCCGCTTTGGCGGAAACCGCGGCGCCGTGGGCCGACAATGAGGACGATGCGGCGATGGTGGCGGTCGCCGCCTAGGGACAGTCGCTTGCCGACTGTCCCCTGCCCTGCCGACCCCTCCCGTGCCTGCGAATGGGACAGTCAACGAGTGACTGTCCCTACCCTCCCCCTCTTTTGCGCTTCTCCCAATCCTTCAGCCGCCAGCCGCCGAACAGGGCGACGCCTTGATGGTGCGGCCGCCTGTTCGGGTCCGCCTTGCTCCAGCCGGTCACCAGCTCCAGCGGCGGCAGCGCCGGCGGCGGTTGCTCCTCCGCGAAGCGCCAGTCGCCGGTCGTCTCGTAACGCGCCGCGCGCCTCAGCGCGGCGTCTTCCGCCTCCCGCGCCTGCTCGCTCACCCACATCGCGCGCAGCCGCTCGGTATAGGTTTCCCAGGGCTCGCCGCGGCGCTTGCGGCGGTGCGGCTTCTCCCAGCTCTGGTTGACCGACTTGTCGTGCAGGTGGAGCAGCTGGATCGCCTGGTCGGCGGTCATCGGCGGGATCGGCGCGGGCTCGCTTGTTCGCCATTCATCATCCTCCCAGGATTCGGGCAGGCTGGCGGCGAGCAGCACGCATTCGAGCCGGTCCCAGGCCATCGCGAGCGCGAGCCGCATCTCGCGGGCGAAGGCGGCGCGGGTATATTTGCGATAATAGAAGCTGCCGTAGCTGAAGCCGGCGGCGGCGGCGCTGAGCTTGACGTTCGCGCTGGCGGCGAGGGCGCGGAAGAAGGCCTGCTCGGCGGCCCTGGTCATCCGCCCGGGCGGGGCGAGGCGGAGCTGGAGGCGGCCCGACTTGAGGCGGACGATGCATGGCTCGCCGCCTTCGGTGCGGAGCGCATCGCGCCTGCCTTCGGGCGGGCGCGGCCCGCCGCCGAGCTGCATCGCGGCATGGCAGGCGGCAAGCGCCATTTCCCACTGGGCGGCGAAGGCGGCGTGCTTCTTGCGGCGCCTGGTGAACTTGGCGCGGTGGGCGCCGAGGGCGCGGGCGGCGAGGCGGGCGTTGCCGGTGCGCCTGAGCTGGTCGAGAAAGGCGGCGTTCTCGCGCGCCTGGCGGCGGCTGAAAGGACGGATTCCGGGCATTTGTTCTATTTACGTTCTGTTCGTCCCACTTGCAAGAGGACCGGACCGTATTCGCCGCGCGGGATTGATCCATTTCGGTAAGAAATGCGTGCTAGATGGGAAATTCCATTAACCGAGTTTCGACGTGACGATGAAGCGCATGCCATCCCGGGGCTTCTTCAAGGCGCTGATCCTGGCGCTGCTGGTCGGGCTCGCCTTCGGCATCGGCGACATCGGCGAGCCGCTCGAAAATGCGATGCAGATCGCGCGCAACAAGCTCAGGAGCCATCCGGCGAGCGGCGCCATCGTGCTGGTCGCCATCGACGACCGCAGCGTCAGCGAGATCGGCAACGCGCACTGGAACGGCAGCGAGCTGGCCGGCCTCGTCCGGCGGGTCGATGCGGCCGGGGCGCGGCGGATCCATCTCGACGCCGAGCTCGGCACTGGCGGCTCGCCCGAGCAGGCGCAGGAGCTGGAGGGCGCGCTGGCGGGCGCGCGGGCGCCGATCCTGCTGCCCGCCCGCTTCTCGATCAGTCCGGTTTCGGGGGCGCGGTCCGATTATTTGCCGCCGGCGCGGTTCGCCCGCCATGGCCGGCTGGTCGACACCAATTTGTTCGTCTGGTGGGACGACGCGGTCTGGCTCCATCCCTATTCGGCCGAGATCGGCGACCGCCCCATGGCCTCGCTCAGCAGCGTCCTGGGCGGCGCCGGTCGCGCCTCCGCCGACCTCTTCCCGATCGACTACGGGATCGACATCCGCTCGATCCCGGTGGTGAGCGCGAGCGACGTGCTCAACGACCGGATCAGGCCCCAGCAGCTCGCCGGCCGCGACATCGTCATCGCGCGCACCGACTTCGCGACCGAACATTACCGGGCGCCGGGCTCCGGGCAGGTACCGAGCATCCTCTTCCATCTCGTCGCCGCCGAAACGCTGCTGGCCGGGCAGCCGGTCAATCTCGGCTGGGCCGTGCCGCTCGCGCTCGCTTTGCTGCTGGCGGCCGCGATCCTCAGCTTCAGGCGGCGCGCGGTCGCGGCCGGGATCCTCGGCTTCGCCCTGGCCGGCTCGATCGGCGGCGTGGTGCTGCTCGAGGCCTATCAGATCCACGCCCATGTGGTGCCGGCGCTCGCGCTCATCCTCACCGCCGCTCTGGCCCGCGCCGCCGCGAGCCTGCGCCGGTCCTATCAGTCCCGCGGGACCACCAATATCGTCACCGGCATGCCCAATCTGCAGGCGCTCAGGCAATGCGAGCTGAACGGCGGCATCGTCGTTTCCGCGCGGGTCAAGAATTACGCTCAGATCACGACCACCCTGCCGCCGCAGGACGAGAAGGAGCTGGTCGAGCAGATCGTCGGGCGGCTCGAATTCGGCACCGGCCGGGCGCCGATCTACCAGGCGGACGAGGGCGTGTTCGTCTGGATCGCCGGCGACGGCCGCGAAGAGGCCACCATCCAGCAGGTGGAGGGGCTGCAGGCGCTGTTCCGCAGCCCGATCGTGATCGCCACCCGGCTGATCGACCTCGCCGTTACGTTCGGCCTCGATCTCGATGCCTCGCGGCCGCTGGTGCAGCGCGTTTCGAGCGCCCTGGTCGCGGCGGACGAGGCCGCGCGCGACGGCAAGCGCTGGGCGAGCTTCAACCCGGCCAGCATGGAGGATGCGGACTGGGCGATGTCGCTGCTCGGCCGGCTCGATCACGCCATCGACAATGACGAGCTCTGGGTCGCCTATCAGCCGAAGCTCGACTGCCGGACCGGCCAGATGGTGGGCGCGGAGGCGCTGGTGCGCTGGACCCACCCGGAAAAGGGCCAACTCGCTCCGGATCAATTCGTCGGCGCGGCCGAGCAGGGCGGCCGGATCGAGCGCCTGACCTATTTCGTGCTCGACAGCGCGCTCGCCGCGGCGGTCGCCGTCCACCAGCGCGATCCGCGCTTCACGATCGCGGTCAACCTTTCGGCGCTTCTCCTCAGCAGCGATCAGCTCGCTCCCACCGTCGAGGCGCTGCTCCGCAAGCACGGCGTGCAGCCCGAACTGTTGACGCTCGAGGTGACGGAAACCTCGACCTTGGGCAGCGCCGCCGACCATATCGCCAACCTGCTGCGGCTGAGCGACATGGGGGTGCAGCTCTCGATCGACGATTACGGAACCGGATTCTCCACGCTCGAATATCTGCGGCGCATCCCCGCCTCGGAAATCAAGATCGACCGCAGCTTCATCAGCATGCTGACCAATTCGCAAAGCGACCGCATCATGGTCAACTCGACGATCCAGCTCGCCCACTCGCTGGGGCGAAAGGTGGTGGCCGAAGGCGTGGAGAGCCAGGAAATACTCGACGAGCTGAAGCGGATGCGCTGCGACATCGTCCAGGGCTACCATACCGGCCGGCCGGTGCCGCTCGCGGAGCTGCTGAAGCGGTTCGGGCCGGGAGACGCCCAGCAAGCCGCCTGAAGGTCACCTTCACCCACAGCGAGAAACGGACCCGCTTCGGCGGGTCTTTTTTGTCCTGGCCCCGGTCGGCGCGCCGCCGCTTTCACCCGGATAACTGTGACCCAAAAACCACAGTTTTTCGGCTTTGGTAAATTTATTTTTAACCATGCGACATGTTTCCCGGACGCCATGGACTAGGGCCATTGAGGAAGGGATTGGACACCGATCCGGTAGGCCAGTCAGACCCGGCGCCAGGTAGTTTTTCTGGATCCCGGGACAGGCTGGAGAACCCCACCGGCAGCTCTTGGCCGAGCCGACGAGGTTTCCACTCTCCTCTAGTTGGACCAATTCAGAGGGAGACGGAAAATGTGGGCATGGCTTTATGGCGGCGGCCAGTGGCGCTGAACCAGCACCGATAACGTAAAAAAGCTCCGCTTCGGCGGGGCTTTTTTTATCGGCGTCGATCCGGATCGGGCCTTCGCCCCCCTTCCCTCGCGGGCGGGATTGCGCTAAGGGCGCCGGCTTCCAGCTGATCTGCAGTGGGAATTTGCGGGAGACGCGCCGTCGTGCGTGTCGTCTGGACCGCTCGACTTGATCAGGGCGTAGCGATCATTCGCGTCGCCCAAGAAAGAGAGTGACACATGGCAAAGAAGATTACCGGCTATATCAAGCTCCAGGTGCCCGCGGGCGCCGCCAATCCGTCGCCGCCGATCGGCCCGGCGCTGGGCCAGCGCGGCGTCAACATCATGGACTTCTGCAAGGCGTTCAACGCCGCCACCGGCGAGATGGAAAAGGGGATGCCGATCCCGACCGTGATCACCGTCTATGCCGACCGGTCGTTCAGCTTCGAGACCAAGACCCCGCCCGCCTCCTACTTCCTGAAGAAGGCGGCGCGGATCTCGTCGGGCGCCAAGGAGCCCGGCAAGGAGACCGCCGGGCGGGTCAGCCGCGCCCAGCTGCGCGAGATCGCCGGCCTGAAGATGAAGGATCTGAACGCCAACGACATCGACGCCGCGGCGCGGATCATCGAAGGCAGCGCCCGCGCGATGGGCCTCGAAGTGACGGGGAGCTAGGGACATGGCCCAGACCAAGAAGCAGAAGCAGATGGCCGAGCTCGACCCGACCAAGCATTACGGGATCGACGAGGCGATCGGGCTGGCCAAGGCCAATGCCACCGCCAAGTTCGACGAGACGATCGAGATCGCGCTCAATCTGGGCGTCGATCCGAGGCACGCCGACCAGATGGTGCGCGGCGTCGTGACGCTCCCCGCCGGCACCGGCAAGGAGGTGCGGGTCGCCGTCTTCGCCAAGGGCGACAAGGCGGACGAGGCGCGCGCGGCGGGCGCGGACGTGGTCGGCGCCGAGGATTTGATGGAAGCCGTCCAGGGCGGCCAGATCGATTTCGACCGGGTGATCGCCACCCCCGACATGATGGGCGTGGTCGGCCGCCTCGGCAAGGTGCTCGGCCCCAAGGGGCTGATGCCCAACCCCAAGCTCGGCACGGTGACGCCGAACGTCGCCGAGGCGGTCAAGGCGGCCAAGGGCGGCCAGGTCGAGTTCCGGGTCGAGAAGGCCGGGATCATCCATTCGGGGATCGGCAAAGCGAGCTTCTCCGAAGCCGACCTGCGGCGCAATTTCGACGCCTTCGTCGACGCGATCGTCAAGGCCAAGCCCTCGGGCGCCAAGGGCAAGTACGTCAAGAAGGCGGCGATCAGCTCGTCGATGGGGCCGGGCCTCAAGCTCGACGTCGCCGAGGTGGCGAGCGTCTGACGCTCATGGGGGACAGTCACGTGACTGTCCCCTCCCTTTCCGTGCTAGGTTCCGGCCGACTCTTCCAGGCCGGGGAGGCGGGGCATGGGATTCGTATTACTAATTCTGGGATCGCTGGCGTTTGTGCTGGCGATGCGCTGGGCGATCCGCAAAGTCGCGTTCCGGTTCATGCGGTTCGCGGTGCCGGCGCGCGGCAAGACCTACATTTATCATCGCGAGCGGTTCACCGACGCCGCCGGCCGCAGGGTGACCGACCCTGCTTTGCTCGCCGAACTGAAGGAAGCCTGGCGCGCGATCGAGCTCCAGACCGCCAACGACGTGGCGCGGATCCAGAGCGGCGATCTGTAGCGGGGCCGGAAACTTCAGTCGTCATATTCCAGAGCGACCGCCGCGCCGCCCGACAGCGGCTTCGGATTGGGCGACTCGACCGGCTCGCGCTCGGGCTCGCCGCCCCTGCGGCGCCGCGGCCGCTTCCTGGGTGGCAGGTTCAGGTAGACGCTCAGCGAGACGCCCTTGTGGGGCGGGCGGCCGGGAGGCGGGTCGGGACGCGGCATCTCCCCCTCCTAGCATGAAAGCCGTGCGAGCGCCCGGGCTTTTGCTTCCGCGCGGCGATTGGCTATGCAGGCCGCGCAGCGACGCGAAAGGCGCCTTATGCCCTTGCCCTGGCGGAAAGCCCGCAACGACAAGATCTTCATCAACTATCGGCGCGACGATGCCGGCGGGTTCGCGGGGAGGCTGTCGGACACGCTCACTGCCCATTTCGGCGACGAGCGCGTGTTCCGCGACGTCACCGGGATCGACTACGGCCATGATTTCGAGCGGGTGATCGACCAGAGGGTCGCCGAATCCTGCGCCGTCGTGGTGCTGATCGGCGACAAATGGGCGACGATCGCCAATGCCGACGGGCAAAGGCGGCTCGACGACCCGGCCGATTATGTCTGCCGCGAGATCCAGGCCGCGCTCGACAGCGCCGTCACCGTCGTGCCCGTGCTGATCGGCGAGGCGAGCATGCCGCGCCGCGACGAGCTGCCCGAGCGGCTCGCCGGCCTCACCCGGCGCAACGCGATGACGATCACCGACGAGCGCTGGGATTTCGACGTCGCCCGGCTCGCCAAGGTGCTGGCGATCGACGTGCCCGGCTCGGTCGCGCAGCAGCGGCTCGACCTGATCCGCACGACCGCGCTGCTGCTGCTGGCGGCGGCGGCGATCTTCACCATATTCGCCTTTTGCGCGGCGATCGCCCGGTTGGCGCCGGCCGGCGACGAGCTGCGGCTGGCCGGCTTTTCGCCGCTGGTTTCGGCGATCCCGTTCATCGCCGTGCTGCTGGCCGGCGCGCTGGCGCTGACGGCGGCGCCGGCGATCGAGGAACCGAGGCGCAAGTTCGCGTGGGGCGCGGCGGCGCTGGCTGCGGCCGGCACGCTCGCGCCGTTCGTCTATTACACGATCGAGAACGAGACGCTGCCGACCTGGAGCCTGATCGCCAATTTCGGCGCCGCCACCATCGTCATCACGCTGGTGCTCGTGCTGTTGAGCCTGGCCGGGTTCCGGGCGAAATAGGTTTTCAATGGCGCATCGCCCCCGGCGCGGCCCCGGTCCAGCGCTTGAAGGCGCGGGAGAAGGCGGCGCGGTCGGAGAAGCCGAGGCGCCAGGCGGCCTCGCCGATCGAGACCTTGCCGCCGCCGAGATAATCGAGCGCGAGCCGGTGGCGCAGCGCGTCGCGCACGCTCTCGAAGGTCACGGCTTCGGCCTTCAGCCTGCGGTAGAGGGTCTGGCGGCTGAGCCCCATCCTGGCGGCGGCCGCCTCGATGCCGGCCGCGCCGGTGTGCAGCATCGGCACCAGCAGGCTCTCGACCCGGCCGCGCATCGTTTTCGAGCTCTCCAGCTCGGCGAGCAGGGCCTCCGCCCGCTCGCTCAGCAGGGCGCCGACGTAGCGGGGCTGCGGAGGCACGCGCATCGCCATCACCGCCTCGTCGACCTCGAGCGCGTTCCAGCCGCTCGCGAAGACGACCGGAACCTGGAAGATCCGCTCATATTCGGCGCGGTAAGGCGGCGCCGGATGGGTGACGTGGACCTGCCGCAGCTGGTCGAAGCCGTGGCGGCGGCCGCTGCACACCATCCGCGCGAAGCTGCTTTCGGTGAGCTCCGGAAAGGCGTTGGGATTGGGCCGCCGGTCGACGATCCACAGCTTGCCGTCGCGGCGCACCGCCTCGATCCGGTCGCCGCCGCCCGCATCGACCTCGATGGCGAGCGGCGAGTAGCGGTTCACCAGGGGCAGCGCCTCGAGCACCGTCTCGCACTCGCCGCCGAGCAAGGCGACGATCGACAGGTCCGCCATGTCGACCCCCTCGCCATAATGGAGCGCAAGCGCGGGATCGCCGGTCAGCGCCTTGGCGGCGCGCATCAGCACGACATAGGCGTCGAACGCGATGCGGTTGTCCTGATCTTCGAGACCGGCCGGATCGATCCCCGACCGCTCGAGCAAATCCGTGCGCGCGGCGCCCCGCGACGCCGCGAAGTCCAGCAGGCCGCGGACCAGGCCCGCCCCGACACTCAGCTCAGCCATCGCGCGTGCTCCTGCAACCTGGGGACATGAAGTTGATACCGGACGCCCTATGCAAAGGTGTGTTGTTATTATAACACGCATCCGATGAAAGCCGCAATCTACACGCGCTACGGGCCGCCGGAGGCGGTCGTCCGGATCGAGGAGGCCGAGCGGCCCGTCCCCGGCGACGGCGAGGTGCTGATCGCGATCCGCGCGGCGGCGGTGAACCCGCTCGACTGCGGCTTCATCCGCGGCACGCCCTATCTCCTGCGCCTCGCCGTCGGCTTCCCGAGGCCGAAGCGCACCCGGCCCGGGGCCGACGCCGCCGGGACGGTCGCAGCGGTCGGCGGCGGCGTGACCCGGTTCAAGCCGGGAGACGCGGTGTTCGGCCTGTGCCGCGGCGCCTTCGCCGAATTCGGCTGCGCTCCGGAATCGGCGCTGGCCGCGAAGCCCGCCGGCCTGTCGTTCGAGCAGGCGGCGGCCGTGCCGCTGGCGGGGCTGACCGCGCTCCAGGGGCTGCGCGACGCGGGCCGCATCCAGGCCGGACAGAGAGTGCTGATCACCGGCGCCGCCGGCGGCATCGGCAGCTTCGCGGTGCAGCTCGCCAAAGCGTTCGGCGCGGAGGTGACCGCGGTCTGCGGCCCCGGCGGGCTCGCGCTAGTCCGGTCGCTCGGCGCCGACCGGGCGATCGATCGCACCAAAGAGGATTTCACCCGCGGCGGCGAGACCTGGGACCTGATCTTCGATCTCGTCCAGAGCCGGGGCTTCCGGGCGAGCCGGCGGGCCCTTGCCCGCAACGGAATATTGGTCTCCGGGGGGATCCTCGGGGTCGCCCCGAGCTTTGCCGGGATGGCGCGCTGGGGAGGCCGGGCCGTCGCCGGGATGCTGATCTCGCGCTTCGGCAGCCGCAAGCTCGCCTTCTTCGTGACCAAGCGCAGCCCGGAGGATCTGACTTTGCTCGCCGGGCTGATCGCGGCGGGAAAGGTGACACCGGTGATCGACCGGCGCTATAGGCTGGAGGAGACCGCCGCCGCGATCCGCCACGTCCAGGACGGCCGTGCCCACGGCAAGGTGATCATCACGATGGAGCCCGAGCGATGAGCGACAGAGAGCGTTACCGTTCCGCGCCGGAGCCCGAGCGGCGCGACGCGGAGGCCGAGCTGATCGACGCCGCGCTGCGCAAGATCATCACCGCCATGGTCATCGCCGCCGCTTTGATCGCGCTCGCCATCTATTGGCGCCCCGGGCCGCCGCGCTATCAGGCGGTCGCCGCCCCCGACGGGCGCATCCTCAGGGTCGACACCAGGAACGGCACGATCCTCGCCTGCGACGGCGACCAGTGCTGGACGGTGGTGCGGCACGGCCAGCACCTCGCCCGCAACCCCGGCCGCGCCGCGCTGCCGGCGCCGGCGGCGCCCGTCGCGCCGCCCGCGCCCGCCCCGGCTCCAGCGCCGGCGGCGCGCTAGCGCCCCAAAAGGTAAACCCCGCCGGTTTGACCCGGCGGGGTTCCCTGAAGGCTCGTAGCCGAAGCCCGTAGCCTTCAAATCCGCCCGGTCCGAAGACCGATTGGACAACGATAAAAACGTGGCTGGCGCGGCCTCGTTCCAGCCTCTCCACACAAAGCTGGGGATGGATCTGGGGATAATCTATATTAATTTCCGTTTCGAGCGGGAGCTGCGACGGCGGCGGCCGGATCCATGCCGAGCTGGTCGAACAGGAACGACAATATGTCCGCCGATTCCCCGATCCGCTCGTCGAGCGAAGTCCCCCTGCCGTGGCCCGCGCTCTGCGACGTGCGCAGCAGGATCGGCCTGTCCGACGCGGTCGCCGCCTGCAGCGCCGCCGCGAACTTGCGCGAGTGGAGCGGATTGACCCGCCCGTCATTGGCGCCCGTCATCAGCAGCAAGGCCGGATAGTTCGTCCCCGTCCGCACGTGATGGTAGGGCGAATAGGCGTAGAGCGCGCGGAACTGGTCCGGATCGGCGACGGTGCCGAACTCGCTGACGTTGAAGGCGCCGTTCGGGTCGAGCTCGACCCGCACCATATCGTAAATGCCGACCTGCGAAACGACCGCGCGCATCAGCTCCGGATGCTGGGTGATCATCGCCCCCATCAGCAGGCCACCGTTGGAGCCGCCGCGCAAGGCGAGGCGGCCGCTGCCTGTATAGCCGGCGGCGATCAGCTGCCGCGCGGCGGCGGTGAAGTCGTCGAACACGTTCTGCTTGCGAGTCAGCATCCCCTGCTCGTGCCAATGCTCGCCATATTCCGCGCCGCCGCGAATGTTGGCGACCGCATAGACCCCGCCGGCGTCGAGCCAGAGCCGCACGGTCGACCCGGCAAAGCCCGGCGTCATGTTGATGCCGTAGCCGCCATAGCCGTAGAGCAAGGCCGGGTTGCGGCCGTCGAGCCGGGTGCCGCGCCTGCGGATGACGTTGATCGGCACGCGGGTGCCGTCGCTCGAGGTCGCGAAGATCCGCACGACCTCGGCATCCGCGAAGGAGATCGGCGAGGTCATGGCGAGCGCGGTCCGCCGGCTTTGGCCCGTGCGCGCGTCCCAGCGGGCGTAATAAGGCGGATCGAGATAGGTCGCGACATTGTAGACGACGTCGCCATTGGGGAGCGCGGCCAGGTCGCTCACCGAGGCGACCTCCGGCGTCCTAACCACCGAGCCATGGCCGCCGCGAAGGTCGTAGACCGAGAGCTGGCTGGGGCCGCCGGCGACTCGGGAGACGAACAGCCGGTCGCCGGCAATCTCAAGCGGAGCGTCGGATTCGCCGCCGTTGATGATCGCCGCATCGGCCTGCTCGGGGACGATCGCCCGCGCCCGCGCGAACCCGCCCGCATAAGGCGGATCGAGCCGCAGCACCTTGCCCATCGGCGCGCCGAGCCGCGACACGCCGAAGACGGTGCCGTCGCCGGCGATCAGCGCGCCGCCGATCACCCGATCCTCGTAGCGGCCGATCTGGAGGAAGCTGCCGTCGGGCCTCAGCACGAAATGCTGCCATTGATTGCCGTCGCCGAGCTGCACCGAGGCGAGCGCGGCGGCGCCGCGGCCGCCGTCGAGGAATATCTCCGCCGTGCGCGGCAGCCCGTTGGCCGGCCCGAGCACCAGCCGGTCGGCAAACGGAGCACCGAGCCGGTGATAGTAGAGCGCCTGGTTGAAATGGCGTTCGGCCTCGGGCGCGCTCGCGTCGGGATAGCGCGTGTACCAGAAGCCGCCGCCGTCCGCGGCCCAGGCCATCGCGCCGCCGGCGGTGGGATATTGGACGCGGTCGATCGGCGGCTCGATTTCGCGGCCGGAGGAGACGTCGTAAATGTGAAGTGTCCCGTCCTCGCTGCCGTTGCGCGACAGCGACACGCCGACCCTGCTGCCGTCGGGCGAGGCGACGAACCAGTCGATCGCGATGTGGCCCGCCGGATCGAGCTGGTTGGGATCGACCAGCGCCCGCCGGCTCGCCGGATCGAGCGACGCGGCGAGAATGACCAGCGACGGCTGCTGCAGCGCCGGATCGTTGTAGAGCGCGAAGACCCGATCGCCGCGCGCCTGGAGCGCGGCGAAAGAGGGCGACGCGGCGCGGACCAATCTGCCGATCCGCTCGGCAATGGCGGCGTGGCCGGGCAGCGCGTCGAGATAGGCACGGGTGCGCGCATTCTGGCCATCGCTCCACGCGCGAACCTGCGGGTCGTCGCCATTCTCGAGCGCCCGCCACGGATCGGCAACGCTCACGCCCTGGATGGTGTCGGCGACAGTGCCGGGAGCAAAGACCGGCGGCGGCGGCAGCGGCGCGGCGGCGCCGCAGACCAGGCCGATCAACGCCGGCAGAAGAATGCCGCGAATTCTCATGTCCTCCGCTCCCCTCGCCGTTTCCGACACCCTAGCGGCGAGCCGGCAAAGCAACAATCCCGCGGTCAGGCGCCGCCGCAGCCGTGCTCGGCGTCCGGCAATGTCCAGGATTCCTCGGTGCGCAAATTGGTGGTGGTGTAGAGCTTGCCGCGATCATCGCCCGGCGGGCAGTTTTGCGGCAGCTTGACCAGGCAGGTCCAGACCGGGTCGCCGCGGCGCGAGCGATTGACCGCGCCGACCTGGTCGTAGGAAACCTGGTAGACGCCGTTCGCCATCGTCACCGCCGAGCCGGAATCGGGGATGACGCGGTGGGTGACCCCGTCCTCGAGCCGCTGGGTGACCTGGCGGACATGGGTGTAGGCGCAGGTGCCGGGGCGCACCGGCGGCGGGTCGTTGCGGGGCGGGGGACGGCGCTGGGCGTTGGCGGCGGGGGCGGCGAGCAGCGCCGCCGCGGCGAGAAGCGGGATCTTCTTCATCCGCCGCTTATGGCGGCATTGACTTTCGCGGCCAACACTCTAGATGCGCGCCTTCGCCGGAGGGTTCGCCCGCCGGCAATCCGTCCGAGACAGCTGGCGGGGGCCTGGCCCTCTTAATCCCCAGCCGAGACGGGGAACAGTTTTGACCGCGGCCGCGTGCGATGCGCGCCCGGACCCGTCGGAAGCCTCCGGCCTCAACTCTCCCCATCGGACTTTACGTACCCGCAGGGCGGATGGTCCGCCTTGCCATGTGGAGAGCAATATGGATCGCGCTCAGAAACAAGAGACGGTCGCGGCGCTGAAGCGGACGTTCGACGAAACGGAAGTCGTCGTCGTCACCCGCAATCTCGGCCTGACGGTGGCCCAGTCCACCGATTTGAGGAACCGGATGCGCGCCGCCGGCGCCGCCTACAAGGTGACCAAGAACCGGCTCGCCCTGATCGCCCTCGAAGGGACGCGCTATGCGCCCTTGAGCGACCTTTTGACCGGGCCGACCGCGCTCGCCACCTCGTCCGATCCGGTCGCGGCGGCCAAGGCCGCGGTCGACTTCGCCAAGACCAACGACCGGCTCGAGATCGTCGGCGGCGCGATGGGCGAGACCCTGCTCAACGCCGACGGGGTCAAGGCGCTCGCCGCCTTGCCGTCGCTCGACGAGCTCAGGGCGAAGATCGTCGGCCTGATCCAGGCCCCGGCGACCAAGATCGCGCGGACGATCGCCGAGCCCGGCGCAAGCCTCGCCCGCGTCATCGGCGCCTACGCCGCCAAAGAAGCGGCCTGATTTTCAACCGAACCACCTCAAATCAACCGGAGACTTAACATGGCAGACATCAACACCCTCGTCGAAAAGCTCAGCGAGCTGACCGTCCTCGAAGCCGCCGACCTGGCGAAGGCCCTCGAAGAGAAATGGGGCGTCTCGGCCGCCGCCGCGGTCGCCGCCGCGCCGGCCGCCGCCGCCGCCGCGGCGCCGGTCGAGGAGCAGACCGAGTTCGACGTCATCCTCACCGGCGACGGCGGCAAGAAGATCAACGTGATCAAGGAGGTCCGCGCGATCACCCAGCTCGGCCTCGGCGAGGCCAAGGCGCTGGTCGAAAGCGCGCCCAAGGCGATCAAGGAAGGCGTCAACAAGGCCGAGGCCGAGGAGATCAAGAAGAAGATCGAAGACGCCGGCGGCACCGTCGAATTGAAGTGACCCAGCGCGCCGTCAAGGCGCGCGCCGAGTCATCCTGAACTCGTTTCAGGATCCCTAAACACCGGCCTGCGAGAGCTTGCCACCTCCGTGTTCATGGATCCTGACTTTCGTCAGGATGACGGCCTCGAAAAAATAGGGCGGCTCCGCTGGGGCCGCCCATTTTTCATCGCTGAGCCAAATCGGGCGCGAGCAGCAGCCGGCGCTCGTCGTGCCAGCCCTGAATCGCGATCCGCGAGCCGGGCGGCGGCGCGATCTCCTCGTCGAACGGATGGAACAGGACGGCCCAGTGGGAGCCGCCGCCGCCAGGGGCGTTTTCGTAGGCGATCTCCGCATCGAGCTCGACCCGGAGCCACTGGGCGACGCCGTTGACCGGGCCGCCTTCGGCCTCCGCCCAAACGCAGAGGCGCGATTCGGCAAAGTCGCGGTCGTTCTGGAAGTCGAAGCGGAAGAGATCGCGCGGGGCGCTCCGCAGCGCGAGCCTCTCATTGTCGGGCGCGACGTTGACGACGCGCGGGGCGTGGCGCGCGAACGGGCCGACGTCGAAACCCTCCGCCGTCCCGACGGACGAAGCGCCGCGCCCGCGATAATGAGCGAGCGCGATCCGGATGGCGGCGCCGGCGGGGATGATGCGCGCGCCCGGCCTCGCGAGCGCGGCCATTGCGTGGCCGAGCGCCGGAAGCGCGCCCTCGCCGATCAGATCATTGGCGAAGACTTCCGCAATGATCAGGTCGACGCCACCGTCGAGATCGTCGCGCGCGTCGAGCGCCGAGGAATGGCGCGCGATGACCTCGATCCTGTCGCCGAAGCCATTGGCGGCGACGATCGCGCGGGCGGTCGCGGCGAGCGCCCGGTCGGCCTCGCAGGCATAGACACGCGCCGCGCCAGCCCGCGCCGCCATCATCGCCAGCAGGCCCGAGCCGGCGCCGATGTCGAGAACGCTCTTCCCCGCCGGCGCCGCTTTCTCGATCGCCAGCCGGTAGGCGCGGTTGCGGCGCTGGTCCGCGAGCATGTCGCGATGGAAGGTCGGCACCTTGTGGGTGAGGATCGACTCGGCCGCCCGGCGAAGCAGCGGGTCGTCGGGATGGCGCGCCAGCGCCGCCTCTACCAGCGCCACCGCCTTCTCGCCCCGGCCCGACGCCATCATCGCGCAGCCGAGTGTGATCAGCCGCCCCGGTTGAGAAAGGAGCGCATCGTCGATCCGCGTTTCCGACACCTGCGCTACCCTCCTGCGCCGACTGTCTCGCAGATACGCCGGCGAAGGCAAGCGGGCTCCCCCTCTTTCGCCCTTAGTTCGCAAGGCTTGCAGGTTGCGCAGCCTCTTTGACGCTCTGGCGACAGTTTAAAACGGCGCCCGCCACTTTGCTGTAGAGCCCCGAACGATGGGGAGACGATCATGCCCAACAACCTCAAGAATTTCGCGATCGAATGCGACGACGTTGAGCCCGCCCAGGCCTTTTACGATGCCTAAACGATATTCATATTGGCGCACCAATTCGGTGGCTATCTTAATTGACTCTAGCAAATAAGGGGTCCAGCCCTGATGGGTTGTTTCGTGTAGTGAGTCGCTCGACTCGATCTCAATTAATGGAGGCAATCATGGCACAGACCACACAAATCGACGTGAGCAAGTGTGACAATGAGCTCTACATTATCGCGTCAACGCCCGCCGGCAGCTCCGAGCTTTTTCATTATAAGTCCGGATATAGTAAGCCGGTTGCCGAGACGATTTATCCGCCGGCCATTCTGCCGCCAGGCCAGTACACGCTGATATTGATCGGCATCAACTGGGGCGGTCCGCAGAACTTCGTCGTGAAGCAGAACTTTGCCTCGGGCCCTGCGGTGACCCACCAGCTGGTGCTCGGCCCCGGACCCGTCGGCGACAATTGGCATGTCGCGGTGCCGATGACGATCTGAGGCGAAGGGTGGATTGGGGACAGTCTCTGTGACTGTCCCCTTTTTCAGACGAAGCCGAGGTTCCAGCTGCTCGGATTGTAGTTGGGGATGTTCGGGAGCACCGTCGGCATGGTGCCGGCGCTGATCCCGAACCAGCTCGCCAGGGTCGCGCCATATTGATCAACGCCGATCGCCGGCAGGAGGCGGCCCTGGCCGACATCGTCGGGGCCGTTATTGGCGATGACCGGCGGGGCCCCGTAGAAATCGCGGCCGTGGACGGCGCCGCCCATCGCGAAATGCATTCCGCCCCAGCCATGGTCCGAGCCATTGGCGTTGGAGGTCAGGGTGCGGCCGAAATCCGACGCGGTAAAGGCGGTCACCTTGTCGGCGGCGCCCAGTTCGACCATCGCATCGTGGAAGGCGCGCATCGCCGCGCCCAAGCGGGTCATCAGGGTCGGATGGGTGGTGAGGACGCTGTCGTGGGTGTCGAAGCCGCCGAGGCTGACGAAGAAGACCTGGCGTTTGGCGCCCAGCTCCTGCGACACCGAAATGAGGCGCGCAACGATGCGGAGCTGGTCGCCGAGGCTGTTGTTGGCCGGGAACGGCGTGGCGATCGCCGGGCCGGCGGTGAGCGCGCCGCTGACCTGCGCCTGCAAGTCCAGCGAGCGCCTGGAAACGCGGGCATGCTCGTCCTCGAACAGATTGGGGCGCGCGCCCGTCATCAGCGCCCTGAGCGCGCTCAGCCCGGCCGGCGAGCCGAACAGCGAAGAGGAATTGCTCAGCAGCGGCACCGGCCCTGTCGAGGTGACGCTGTACTGGACCGCGGTCCGGCCCGAGAGGAAAACGCTGTTGCCCGAGGCGTTGATGCAGGTGAGCGTCGCGGTGCCGTTGCCCGACTGGAGCAGGTCGCCGATCCTCCCGCCCCAGCCCGAGGTCGCGCCCTCGGGGTTGGAGGCCTGCCAGAAGCTCTGCTGGTCGTTGTGGCTGAACAATTTGGGCGGCAGCGGCACGCTCTTGGCGGTGTAGGCGGCCTTGCTGGTCGGCTGAATCAGGGTGCCGACGTTGAGCACGACGGCGAGCTTGCCGGCGTCGAAGACCGGGATCAGCGGCAGCAGGGTCGGCGCCAGCGCATATTGACGGCCGCCCGCCAGCGCCGTGTTGGGCAGCAGCACCGTCCCGGCGAGCTGGTCGCGTGGCAGGGCGATGGTGCTGCGCAGGGCGGCATAGAGGTCGTAGGACGGCTGGTCGTAGGGGATCACGGTGTTGGCGTAATCGTTGCCGCCGAACAGGAAGATGCAGACCAAAGCCTTGTAGTCGGCCGCGCTCGCCGCCGCCGCCTCGCCGATCGCGGCGAGGTTCATCACGAACGGCGCGGCGCCGCCGACCAGGCCGAAACAGGCGGCGCGCTGCAGGAAGGCGCGGCGGGACTGGTTCTCGATCATTTCTGCACCAGATATTCGGGGGCGGCGAGGGTCAGCAGGATCGCGGTGTAGACCTTGTTCAGGGTCGCATTGGCCGAGCCGGCGGCGATCGCATCGACGGCGCCGCGGATGCCCGTCTTGGCCGCCGCGCTCAAGGACGCGCCGAGCAGGATGTCGACCTCGTCGACGAGGGCGGTGCTGTTGCCCGCCAGCGCGGAGATTTCGGTGTAATTGGGGCGGAAATCGCCCGAGCCGCTGACGATCAGCGCCGCCATGTAATTGACGTAGGCGATCACCGAAGGCTCGTTGGTGATCTGGAATTCGGGCGCGACCAGGCCGGCGCTGGCGATCGCGCTGTTGGGCGGGGTGTAGCCGGGGCGGAAGAAGTTGAACACGGAAGGTGAGCGGCCGGGGCTCTGGCCGAGGCGGGTCGCGCTCGACGAGGTGTCGCCGATCGGCCATGCGCCCGACGGCGAGCTCGCGCCGAACGCGCGCGCCCAGCCGGTCAGCCGCGCGATCGGCTCGCGCAACTTGCCGGCGGTGGCGGCGCCGGCGATCGCCTCGCTGCGCGCCTCGACGTCGGTGAGGATGGCGCGGATCACCGCCCTCAGATCGCCGCGGACGCCGCTGCCGTTATTGGCGAACACGGCGGCGACGCGGGCGACATAAGCGGGCGGCGGGTTCGAGGTGACGAGGTGCTGGATCAGCTGCTTCGAGACGAACGGCGCGACATTCTGGTGAGCGAAGATCGCGTCCAAGGCGAGCCGCATCGAGTTCGGCCCGTCGGTGCCCGCCGGAATCGTGGTGCCGAGGAACGTCTTGGCGCCGCTCTCGTGGGTGGCGGCATTGTTGATCATCGGCCGGCGCAGGCGATCGGGGGTGCTGTTGTCGGCGGAATCGAGCGTCCAGCCGGTCCACACCCGGGCAAGGCCGGTAATGTCGTCCTGGGTGTAGGTCTCCACGGCTGCGCCGCCGTTCATCTGGACGCTGCCGTCCTGGTTGAGCCTGACCAGGCCGATGGTGAACAGCTGCATCAGCTCGCGCGCGTAATTCTCGTCGGGGACCGAGCCGGTCGCCGGGTTCGCCTTCCGGTTGCCGGCGAAGGTCAAATAATAGCCCATCGCGACGTTGGTCGAGATCCTGTCGAGCAGGGTGCGGAAATTGCCGAACGCATTGTCGAGCAGCACGTCGACATAAGCGGCGACCGCGAACTGGCGCCAGGGCAAGTTGACCCCGTCGATGCCGACCACCAGGAAATCGAGCAAGGCGATGCCGACGCGCTGGCGCAGCTGGTCCGCGGGCGCGATCAGCTGGCGCCACATCACCGGATCGAAGCCGGCCTGGTTGTTCTGCGTCGAGACGTCGCCATAGCCGCCGGCGACCAGCCAGTCCCAGTGGACGATAGCGCGCGGCATCGCGAACTGCGCGTCGAGCCAGGCGTCGAAGCCCTGGGCCGCGACCAGATCGACGTCGGCCTTCGAGGAGCCCATCGTCGCCTGGGACAGGAAACGCGCGGCCTGGAGCCGGCTCGGCATGATCGCGGGCGGGGGCGGCGCGGGCGGCGGGGGCGGCGGGGTTCCGCCGCCGCCGCCGCAGGCGGCGAGGGTCAGCGTCACGCCGGCCGCGGCGAGCGTCGCGGCGGCGGGCGCCTCGCTCTCAACTTCGGCTTCGACCGGCAATGTGACGTCAAGGTCAGCCATCGGGGTCCCCCACCACCGGATGCGCCTGCCGACCCTCTCACGGGATCGTTAGCGACGGGTATATGGCGAGGCTCAACAGCCGGTAAGGGACAATTACATCATGATACACTTTTTGCGGGCGCCGATACGAATTGGGGCGGCCCTTTCGGACCGCCCCGCATCGCGCAGCAACTTCTGGCGTCAGACCCGTTCGGGCTCCCCGTGGAGGCGAGCCTCGACATTCTCGCTGAGGCCCGACGAACGGTCGATCGGGAAGGGCGCGAGCTCCTCGCCCTCGACAATGCCGATCGCGAACGAGGCGTGGGTGCGGCCCTCGCTGCCGTCGGGCAATGTGTAGCGGGCGTCGGCGACCACCACCGGCAGCACCGGCTCGGTGAGGCCGTCCTTGGACAGCGAGATCTGGCCGTCCACCCGGGCGCCGTCGCCGGCGGCGATGTCGACCTCGCTGACACTCGCATCGGCCGGCGGCTCGATCAGCGAACGCTCCATGTCGGTGCCCTGGCCACCGGCGACCATCCAGGTCGAGATCTTCACGTCCTTCGCCGCGACCGAGCCGGTATTGCCGACGGTCAGCTCGAACTGGACGATGGCGTCGTCGCGGCTGGTCCCGGCGCGCAGCGGCCGCATCAGGAACTCGATCCACGGCCGGCCGGCGATCGGCTCGGAGCCGGCGGCGAGCGCCTCGACGTCGGCGGCGTCGGAATCTACCACCGCGACCTCGTCGGTGACCACCGGCGCGGCAGCGACGACGGCTTCGGCGTGGGTGAAGCTCGGCTCCGGCGCGGCCTCGACCGCGGGCTCCTCATAGGCTTCCTCGTAATAGACTTCCTCTTCCGCCGCGCGGCGGCGGCGGCGGGCGAAGAGCGCGATCGCGGCGATCAGCAGCAGCGCACCGGCGGCCAGAAACGGCCAGATCGCCATGATCCCGCTTCGCGGCTCGACCGCGGTGGCGGCGCCACCGACCTGGGCCGGCGCCGGGCCGTTGACCGCTGCCGGGACTGGCGTCGTCACCGGCACCGGTTCGGGGGCGACCGCGACGGGCGCTGGCGCTGGCGCTGGCGCCGTCTGGCGGACGGGCGCCGGGGCGCGCGGGCTGGCGGCGGTGCGGGTGGCGGTGTGGACGGTTCGCGTCGCCCTCCGGGTGACCGCCGGAGCCGGAGCGCGGGTGGCGGTCGGGGCCGGCGCGGGCGTGATCGTCACCGGCCGCGGCGCCGGCGCGACGCTGATCGGCGGCAAGGCCGGGGCCGGCGCCGGGGCCGGCGGCGCGACGATCTCGGGCGGCGGTGCGTTGACCACCGGCACGTCCTGCGCGGCCAGGGGGGTGAAGGGGAGCGCGGCGGCGGCGAAGAGCCAGGCGGCGGCGCGGCGATGCGGGGTGAGGGTGTGTTTCATATCGTGGGGGGAACGAACTCACCGGGCGTAAGTGTCCACCGGCCGCAGACTCTGCGTTAACATGTTTTAACCAAGCGGCGGGGCGATGCCGAGCAGCCTTGGGTCCTTCCTCCGGATTACCGGCCGCGACAAAGACTCGCCCGGCGCTCGTGCCATGAATGACTTCGCATGTTATAGGCGCGAACGAGGGGGGCTGAACGATGGCGAGCGCGACGGACGACAGAATCGCGGCGGAGGCGCAGGAGGCGATGCCGCCCGCGGGGCGCAACATCGTGATCTGCTGCGACGGCACCGGGAACCAGGTGTCGGGCAACCTCTCCAACGTGCTCAAGCTGTTCCGGATCGCCAGGAAGGACAAGCGGCAGCGCATCTTCTACGATCCCGGCGTCGGCACGATCGGCAATGACAATGCCTGGCGGCGGTTCAGCCAGGATGCGCGCGCGATCTTCGGCCTCGCCACCGGCGCCGGGCTCGACGACAACATCATCCATGCCTACCGTTTCCTCGCCGAGGTCTGGGAGCCCGGCGACCGGATCTTCCTGTTCGGCTTCAGCCGCGGCGCCTATACGGTGCGGGTGCTGGCCGGCTTTCTGCACATGGTCGGCCTGATCCGGCCCGACCAGGCCAATATCGGCGATTATGCGCTGACTGCCTACAAGCAGGCGAGCGCCGAGAGCAAGTTTCAGATTGCCTGGGATTTCGGGCGGGTGGCGGCAACGCGGCGCGTCACCATCCACTTCCTCGGCGTGTGGGACACGGTCGCCTCGATGATCGTGCCGCGGCCCGACCGTTTCTACCTGCCGAGCCTGCGCACCTTGCCCTATACCCGGACCAATCCCAGCGTCCGCACCTTCCGCCAGGCGATGGCGATCGACGAACGGCGCCGCATGTTCCGGCTGAACCGCTGGGTGGAGCCGCAGCCGTTCATCGCCAATCCGTTCGCCAAGCCGCCGGTCGAAGTGCCGCAGGACATCGGCCAGCAATGGTTCGCGGGCGTCCATTCCGATATCGGCGGCGGCTATCCGGAGGCCGAGAGCGGGCTTTCGAAACTGCCCCTGATCTGGATGATCGACGAGGCCGTGAAGCACGGCCTTCGGATCGACCAGGCGATGTACGACCATCTCGCCCTCGGCCAGCCGATGCCGGACGGGCGCTACCCCTATGTGCCGCCCGACCCCTGCGGCGAATTGCACAAGTCGCTGACCGGCTTCTGGTGGGTGCTCGAATATCTGTGCAAGAATGCGAAATGGCGCGAATGGCCGCGCCTCGTCCTGTTCGGATGGTATTGGCCGCGCGGCGAGCCGCGGCCGATCGAGACCGGCGCGGACCTCCACCCCTCGGTCGCGAAACGACAGGCCGAATGCGTGCCGCCCTACAAACCGGTTAACCTGCCGCCGCGCCCGCCCCTGCCGCCGGAAGGCTGGCTGAACGCACTGCTGCATAAGATCACCGCGGCTCTGAAGCTGCTCGCGCTGCTCGGGCTGATCTTGTGGCTCGTCTGGCGCTGGTGGTGGTAGCGGCGAAGCGCATCGGTGACGGGTACCGGCCTGTCAACCGCGGGCACCAAGCTCGGCCGACGACGGGCTATTTGCCGGCGCCGAGCAATCCAGTCCAGTCGCGGGCGCCGTGGAGGACATGGACGATGTCGACGCGATCGGCGAGGACGCGATAGAAGATCAGATAATCCCGGTGCACGAGCTTGCGAAAGACGTGGCCGCCGGTGCGCCGCGCCACCGGAAACCGGTTCGGCTTGTCGGTGAGCGACAGGCACCGCTCGCGAAGCTCGACGACGAAGCTCGCCGCCCGACCGGGATCGTCTTCGGCGATCCAGTCGCCGATCGCCTCCAGATCGGCTTCAGCCGATGCGTTGAAGCGGACCTTCACGCCGCCGACTTGGCGGCCATGGCCTGATATTTCCGGATCAGCCGGTCGAACACGATTTCGGCATCGGTGACCCGTCCTGCCTCCGCATCGGCGATGCCCTTCAGAAGCGCCTCATCCAGCTTGGCGAAGCGCTTCTCGCGCTCCTGGACGAGCCGGACGCCTTCGCGCAGCACCTCGCTGCGCGAGCCGTAGCGGCCCTTCTTCACCGCCTCGGTGATGAAGGTTTCGAGCTGCTCGCCGAGATTGACACTGCTGGGCATGATGGGCTCCTCGGGAGAATAAATGACCGGCTGATAATAGTTATCCGCCTAGGGAAGTCAAAGTCGCTGCTCGGCTGAGGCGAGAGCAGTGTGAGCGCGGTGACAGGTACGTACCTGTCACGTATCTCTCACCAACGGCGGAGCAACCGCTTCACATCCTGCTCCCTAGGATTGACAACCTATGTCCAGAAAAATTGTCCATCAGCTCACCAGCGGCATGGCAGGCTGGCTTACATATGAGCAAATGCGTTTGGGGGTGGACAACCTCACCGAAGGGACGCTCTACAAACCGATCGAGGACCTTGCAAAAGGGCGAGGCTTTCAGGTCCGCCACGAATTCCCTTTGCCGAAAAAGACGGCCACGCGCGGAGCTCCCCAGGAGGTCGACTTTGTGATCGTCGATCGCACCGGGGAGGTGGTCGTCGCAATAGAGGTGAAATACAAACGCCGGGGCAAGAAGCTGACGGGTAGCATTAGCAAGGATGCGATAAAGCTGCGTGATCTAACGATCGAGCAGATCGAGGCCCAGATCGCGACAGGATCGGTGCCCCAATTGAAGGGCAGCGTCCAGGGTTTCAACCTTACCAAAGCGATCATCGTAGTCTGGCGCAGCGGCGATCTGGTGGGCCATTTGCTCGACCGCGAGCAGAAACCTATCGTTCGCCAATTCCGGGAATTGGTGCGAGCCATGCTTCCCGATGGAGTCGAATTCGCCGCCAAGAATCTGGCGGCATGTTTTCTCAAGGGCGCCGCCTCCAAACCGGTAGGCAGCAGGTTCGGTTCGCTGCGATCAGGTTCCACGATCACGAATCAGAGATTTTGGGTCGCCAGCTTCCTAGAAATCCCGTCGTGGAAGGAACTCGCAGCGATCGAGGCGCCAAAAAAAGCTGCGGCCGTCGCCGGCAAGAGGCCGAATTCACGTTCTCGGCATCGATCAGCGGCGTAGACCCGCTCGCCTCTTTACATCCCCCCTCCCCGCCCCTATATCGCGCCCCTCACCACAGAGGCTCGGAACAGGGTGCGCCGTCGCGCAGCGCATTCAACGCATTGAGCTCCTGGGGTTTCATAGGACGCTGAAGCTGCGATTCTCCACCGGGAGAATCCGCGGCTTTTTGCGTTTTCGGCGCACATTTCGACCAGATCCCGGCCTTTCGCCGGGATGACGAGAGGCGAGACACATCTCCATGGCGACCAAGGCAGCTTCGGCCCCCGACACCCAGCTCACCGCGAAAAAGCGCATCCGCAAGATCTTCGGCAACATCCACGAAGTCTCGGAGATGCCGAACCTGATCGAGGTGCAGCGGGAAAGCTATGAGCAGTTCCTGCGCTCGCGCCCGCAGGACGGCTATGTCTCCGGCCTGGAAAAGACGCTGCGCAGCGTCTTCCCGATCCGCGATTTCGCCGGCACCGCCGAACTGGATTTCGTCCATTACGAGCTCGAGGACCCGAAGTACGACACCGACGAATGCCGCCAGCGCGGCATGACCTATGCGGCGCCGATGCGCGTCACCCTGCGCCTGATCGTGTTCGAGGTCGATCCCGATACCGAGACCCGCTCCGTCCTCGATATCAAGGAGCAGGACGTCTACATGGGCGACATGCCGCTGATGACGAAGAACGGCACGTTCATCGTCAACGGCACCGAGCGCGTGATCGTTTCCCAGATGCACCGCTCGCCCGGCGTGCTGTTCGATCATGACCGCGGCAAGACCCACGCCTCGGGCAAATATCTCTTCGCCGCGCGGGTCATCCCCTATCGCGGCTCGTGGCTCGACTTCGAGTTCGACGCCAAGGACATCGTCAACGTCCGCATCGACCGCAAGCGCAAGCTGCCGGTGACGGCGCTGCTGCACGCGCTCGACATGGGCTCCGAGGAGATCCTCAACACCTTCTACGACCGCGTCGTCTTCGTCCGCGGCAAGGGCGGCTGGCTGATCCCGTTCGTCCCCGAGCAATGGCGCGGCCAGAAGCCGGCCTTCGACATCGCCGACGGCAAGACCGGCGAAGTGATGTTCCCGGCCGGGCAGAAGATCTCCCCGCGCGTCGCGAACAAGGCGGCCAAGGACGGGCTCGCCCATCTGATGATCCCGACCGAAGAGATTTTCGGCCGCTATTCCGCCTACGATTTGGTCAACGAGAAGACCGGCGAAATCTATGTCGAGGCCGGCGACGAGATCACGCCTGAGAATCTCGAGAAGCTCGACGCGGCCGCGATCGACAAGCTCGAATTGCTCGACATCGACCACACCAACACGGGCGCCTGGATCCGCAACACGCTCAAGGCCGACAAGGCCGAGGACCGCGACCAGGCGCTGTCCGACATCTACCGGGTGATGCGCCCGGGCGAGCCGCCGACCCGCGAGACCGCCGAGGCCTTGTTCGCCGGCCTGTTCTTCGATCCCGAGCGCTACGACCTTTCCGCGGTCGGCCGCGTCAAGCTGAACATGCGCCTCGACCTCGACGTCGACGACAGCGTGACGACGCTCCGCAAGGAAGACATCATCGCCGTGGTCAAGACCCTGGTCGGCCTCAAGGACGGCAAGGGCGAGATCGACGACATCGACAATCTCGGCAACCGCCGGGTCCGCTCGGTCGGCGAGCTGCTCGAGAACCAGTATCGCGTCGGCCTGCTCCGCATGGAGCGCGCGGTGAAGGAGCGGATGTCGAGCGTCGACGTCTCGACGGTGATGCCGAACGACCTGATCAACGCCAAGCCGGCGGTCGCCGCGGTGCGCGAGTTCTTCGGGTCGTCGCAGCTCAGCCAGTTCATGGATCAGACCAACCCCTTGTCCGAGGTCACCCACAAGCGCCGCGTCTCGGCGCTCGGGCCGGGCGGCCTCACCCGCGAACGCGCCGGCTTCGAGGTCCGCGACGTCCACCCGACCCATTACGGCCGGATCTGCCCGATCGAGACTCCGGAAGGGCCGAACATCGGCCTGATCAACAGCCTCGCCTCGTTCAGCCGGGTCAACAAATACGGCTTCATCGAGACGCCCTACCGCAAGGTCATCGACCACAAGGTGACCAAGGACGTCGTCTATCTCTCGGCGATGGAGGAGGCCAAGCACACCATCGCCCAGGCCAATGCCGAGCTGAGCAAGGACAACAGCTTCGCCGAGGAGATCGTCTCCTCGCGCCAGGCCGGCGACTTCCTGATGGCGCCGCGCGAGACGATCACCTTGATGGACGTCAGCCCCAAGCAGCTCGTTTCTGTCGCCGCCTCGCTGATCCCGTTCCTCGAGAACGACGACGCCAACCGGGCGCTGATGGGCTCGAACATGCAGCGCCAGGCGGTGCCCTTGATCCGCGCCGAGGCGCCGTTCGTCGGCACCGGCATGGAGGAGACGGTCGCCCGCGATTCCGGCGCCGCCATCGCCGCGCGGCGCACCGGCATCGTCGACCAGGTCGACGCCGCCCGCATCGTCGTGCGCGCGACCGACGAGGTCGCGGCCGGCAAGTCGGGCGTCGACATCTATACGTTGATGAAGTTCCAGCGCTCCAACCAGAACACCTGCATCAACCAGCGGCCGCTGGTGAAGAAGGGCGATCTGGTCCGCGCCGGCGACGTCATCGCCGACGGCCCCTCGACCGACCTTGGCGAGCTCGCCCTCGGCCGCAACGTGCTGGTCGCGTTCATGCCCTGGAACGGCTACAATTTCGAGGATTCGATCCTGATCTCCGAGCGGATCGTCAAGGACGACGTCTTCACCTCGATCCACATCGAGGAGTTCGAGGTGATGGCCCGCGACACCAAGCTCGGGCCCGAGGACATCACCCGCGACATCCCCAATGTCGGCGAGGAGGCATTGAGGAACCTCGACGAGGCCGGCATCGTCTATATCGGCGCCGAGGTCGAGCCGGGCGACATCCTGGTCGGCAAGATCACCCCCAAGGGCGAATCGCCGATGACGCCGGAGGAGAAACTGCTCCGCGCCATCTTCGGCGAGAAGGCCTCCGACGTCCGCGACACCTCGCTGAGGCTGCCGCCGGGCGTGCAGGGGACGGTGGTCGAGGTCCGCGTGTTCAACCGCCACGGCATCGACATCGACGACCGCACCCGCGCAATCCAGACCGAGGAGAAGGACCGCCTCAGGAAGGACGCCGAGGACGAGCGCGCGATCCTGAAGCGCTCCTCCTACGCGCGCCTCCGGGAGATGCTGCTCCGCCAGACCGCCACCGCGGCGCCCAAGGGCGTCAAGAAGGGCGCGGCGATCAACGCCGAGGCGCTCGACAGCGTCGAGCCGCACGAATGGTGGAAGTTCGCGGTCAAGGACGACAAGCGCCAGGCCGATCTGGAAGCGGTCCGCGCCCAGTATGACGAGGCCGAAGGCGTGATCCGCCGCCGGCTCGAGGACCGGATCGAGAAGCTCGAGCGGGGTGATGAATTGCCGCCGGGCGTGCTCAAGATGGTCAAGGTGTTCGTCGCGGTGAAGCGCAAGCTCCAGCCGGGCGACAAGATGGCCGGCCGCCACGGCAACAAGGGCGTGATCAGCCGCATCCTGCCCGAGGAGGACATGCCCTTCCTCGAGGACGGCACCGCCGCCGACATCGTCCTCAATCCGCTGGGCGTGCCGAGCCGGATGAACGTCGGCCAGATCTTCGAAACCCACCTCGGCTGGGCCGCGCGCGGCCTCGGCAAGCAGGTCGGGGCGATGCTCGATGAGATCCACGCCCGCGGCAAGGGCTTCGACACCGCCGACGCCAAGCAGGTCCGCACCAAATTGAAGGACATTTACGGCAAGCAATATCATGCGGAAATCGACGCCCGCGACGAGGAGCAGGTGCTCGAGCTCGCCTCGAACCTGACCGGCGGCATTCCGATGGGCACGCCGGTGTTCGACGGCGCCAAGGAAGTCGACGTCACCGACATGCTGCGCAAGGCGGGGCTCGATGAATCGGGCCAGGTGACCCTGTTCGACGGCCGCACCGGCGAGGCGTTCGACCGCAAGGTGACGGTGGGCTATATCTACATGCTCAAGCTCCACCACCTCGTCGACGACAAGATCCACGCCCGCTCGATCGGCCCCTACAGCCTCGTCACCCAGCAGCCGCTGGGCGGCAAGGCCCAGTTCGGCGGCCAAAGGTTCGGCGAGATGGAGGTCTGGGCGCTCCAGGCCTACGGCGCCGCCTACACGCTGCAGGAGATGCTGACGGTGAAGTCGGACGACGTGATCGGCCGCACCAAGGTCTACGAGGCGATCGTCAAGGGCGACGACACGTTCGAGGCCGGCATTCCGGAGAGCTTCAACGTGCTGGTCAAGGAGATGCGCTCGCTGGGCCTCAACGTCGAGCTGAACTCGATCATCGACGAGAATGACGAGAATTATGCCGAGGCGGCGGAATAAGGGAGCGGGCGAAAGCCCCTCCCCTCCCGCGGCCCAACGAATTTCCCCTGAAAGGGACTGAGAGAATGAACGAACTGACCAACTTCGCGAACCCGGTCGTCAAGCCGGAGACGTTCGACCAGATCAAGATCGGCATCGCCTCGCCCGAGCGGATCCGCTCCTGGTCGTTCGGCGAGATCAAGAAGCCCGAGACGATCAACTACCGCACGTTCAAGCCCGAGCGCGACGGCCTGTTCTGCGCGCGCATCTTCGGTCCGATCAAGGATTACGAGTGCCTGTGCGGCAAGTACAAGCGCATGAAATACAAGGGCATCGTCTGCGAGAAGTGCGGCGTCGAGGTCACCGTCTCCAAGGTCCGCCGCGAGCGGATGGGCCATATCGAGCTGGCCGCGCCGGTCGCCCATATCTGGTTCCTGAAGTCGCTGCCGAGCCGCATCGGCCTGCTGCTCGACATGCAGCTGAAGCAGCTCGAGCGGGTGCTCTATTTCGAAAGCTACATCGTCACCGAGCCGGGCCTGACCCCGCTCGAGAAGTTCCACCTCCTCACCGAGGACGAGCTGCTCGACGCCCAGGACGAATATGGCGAGGACGCCTTCACCGCCGGCATCGGCGCCGAGGCGGTCAAGCAGATGCTGATCGACCTCGACCTCGAGGGCGAGCGCGAGGCGCTGCTGAAGGAGCTGGCCGAGACCAAGTCGGAATTGAAGCCCAAGAAGATCATCAAGCGCCTGAAGGTCGTCGAATCCTTCCTCGAATCCGGCAACCGGCCGGAATGGATGATCCTCGACGTCGTCCCGGTAATCCCGCCCGAGCTCAGGCCGCTGGTGCCGCTCGATGGCGGCCGCTTCGCGACCTCCGATCTCAACGACCTCTACCGCCGCGTCATCAACCGCAACAACCGGCTGAAGCGGCTGATGGAGCTGCGCGCGCCGGACATCATCGTCCGCAACGAAAAGCGGATGCTGCAGGAGGCGGTCGACGCCTTGTTCGACAACGGCCGCCGCGGCCGCACCATCACCGGCGCCAACAAGCGCCCGCTGAAATCCCTGTCCGACATGCTCAAGGGCAAGCAGGGCCGCTTCCGCCAGAACCTGCTCGGCAAGCGGGTCGACTATTCGGGCCGCTCGGTGATCGTCACCGGCCCGGAATTGAAGCTGCACCAGTGCGGGCTGCCCAAGAAGATGGCGCTCGAGCTGTTCAAGCCGTTCATCTATTCGCGGCTCGACGCCAAGGGCCTCAGCATGACGCTCAAGCAGGCCAAGAAGTGGGTCGAGAAGGAGCGCAAGGAAGTCTGGGACATCCTCGACGAGGTGATCCGCGAGCATCCGGTGCTCCTCAATCGCGCGCCGACGCTCCACCGGCTCGGCATCCAGGCGTTCGAGCCGGTGCTGATCGAGGGCAAGGCGATCCAGCTCCACCCGCTCGTCTGCGCCGCGTTCAACGCCGACTTCGACGGCGACCAGATGGCCGTCCACGTGCCGCTGAGCCTCGAGGCGCAGCTCGAAGCGCGCGTCTTGATGATGTCGACCAACAACATCCTCTCGCCGGCCAACGGCAAGCCGATCATCGTGCCTTCTCAGGATATGGTGCTGGGTCTCTATTATCTGTCGATGGAGCGCGAGGGCGAGCCCGGCGAAGGGGCGATGCTGTCCGACATGTCGGAGGTCCACCAGGCCCTGAACGCCGGCGCCGTCACCCTCCACACCAAGGTGATCAGCCGCGTCCCCCAGACCGACGAGGACGGCAAGCAATATATGAAGCGGTTCGAGACGACGCCGGGCCGGATGCTGCTCGGCGAGACGCTGCCGAAGAGCCACAAGGTGCCGTTCGAGACCGTCAACCGCCTCCTCACCAAGAAGGAGATCGCCGACGTCATCGACATCGTCTACCGCCACACCGGTCAGAAGGAGACCGTCCTGTTCGCCGACGCGATCATGGGGCTGGGCTTCCGCCATGCCTTCAAGGCCGGCATCAGCTTCGGCAAGGACGACATGATCATCCCGCACGAGAAGGAAGGGCTGGTCGACGAGACCCGCGCGCTCGTCAAGGACTACGAGCAGCAATATCAGGACGGCCTGATCACCCAGCAGGAGAAGTACAACAAGGTGATCGACGCCTGGAGCCGCTGCGGCGACCAGGTCGCCAACGCGATGATGGAGAAGATCAAGGCGCAGCCGATCGGTGAGGACGGCCGCATGGCGCAGATCAACTCGATCTACATGATGGCCCATTCGGGCGCCCGCGGCAGCCAGGCGCAGATGAAGCAGCTCGCCGGCATGCGCGGGCTGATGGCCAAGCCGTCGGGCGAGATCATCGAGACCCCGATCATCTCCAACTTCAAGGAGGGGCTGACCGTCCTCGAATATTTCAACTCGACCCACGGCGCCCGCAAGGGCCTCGCCGACACCGCCCTCAAAACGGCGAATTCGGGCTATTTGACCCGCCGCCTGGTCGACGTTTCGCAGGATTGCGTCGTCGTCGAGGAAGACTGCGGCACCGAGAACAGCCTCGACATGCGGGCGATCGTCCAGGGCGGCGCGATGATCGCTTCCTTGGGCGAGCGCATCCTCGGCCGCACCCCGGCCGAGGACGTGGTCGACGCCAAGACCGGCGACACCATCGTCAAGGAAGGCGAGCTGATCGACGAGGCCGCGGCCCTGAGGATCGACGAGATCGGCGTCCAGTCGGTCCACATCCGCAGCCCGCTGGTCTGCGAGAGCGAGCACGGCGTCTGCGGCAAATGCTACGGGCGCGACCTCGCCCGCGGCACGCCGGTCAATATCGGCGAGGCGGTCGGCGTCATCGCCGCCCAGTCGATCGGCGAGCCGGGCACCCAGCTCACCATGCGGACCTTCCACATCGGCGGCGCCGCCCAGCTCAACGAGACGTCGAGCCTGGACGCGGTCGCCGACGGCACCGTCGAGTTCCGCGACCTGCCGACCATCCTCGACCCGCGCGGCCGCCGGGTGGCGATGTCGCGCAGCGGCGAGGTCGCAATCGTCGACATGGACGGGCGCGAGCGTTCCACCCACCGCATCCCCTACGGCGCGCATCTGATGTGCGACAACGGCCATATCGTCACCAAGGGGGACCGGATCGCCGAGTGGGATCCGTTCATGATGCCGGTGATCACCGAAAAGGGCGGCATCGTGAAGTTCCAGGATCTGATCGAGAGCAAGACGCTCACCGAGCAGACCGACGAAGCGACCGGCATCGCCCAGCGCGTCGTCACCGAATATCGCGGCACCGCCCGGACGAAGGAGGATCTGCGCCCGCGCATCACCCTGCTCGACGAGAAGAGCGGCGAGGCGGCGCGCTACATGCTTTCGCCCGGAGCGATGCTCTCGGTCGAGGACGGCCAGCGCGTCGAGGCCGGCGAGGTGCTCGCCCGCGTCACCCGCGAGGCGGCCAAGACCCGCGACATCACCGGCGGCCTGCCGCGGGTGGCGGAGCTGTTCGAGGCGCGCAAGCCCAAGGAGAATGCGATCATCGCCAAGGTCTCCGGCCGGATCGCCTTCGGCAAGGATTATAAGGCCAAGCGCAAGATCGCGATCATCCCCGACGAGGGCGGCGAGCCGGTCGAGTATCTGATCCCCAAGTCGAAGGTGATCGACGTCCAGGAGGGCGATTTCGTCAAGCGCGGCGACAATCTGATCGGCGGCTCGCCCGACCCGCACGACATCCTCGAAGTGCTCGGCGTCAAGGCGCTGGCGGAGTATCTCGTCTCGGAGATCCAGGAGGTCTACCGGCTCCAGGGCGTCAAGATCAACGACAAGCATATCGAGGTGATCGTCCGCCAGATGCTGCAGAAGGTCGAAATCACCGAGAGCGGCGATTCCACCTTCCTGGTCGGCGAGCAGATCGACCGCCAGGAGATGAACGAGGCCAATGCCAGGCTGAAGGAAATGTCGGGCAAGAAGAAGCCCGCCGAAGGCAAGCCGGTGCTCTTGGGCATCACCAAGGCGAGCCTGCAGACCCGCAGCTTCATCTCGGCGGCCTCGTTCCAGGAAACCACCCGGGTCCTCACCGAAGCCTCGGTGCAGGGCAAGATCGACGATCTCGAAGGGCTCAAGGAGAACGTCATCGTCGGCCGGCTGATTCCGGCCGGCACCGGCGCGGGCATGAAGCGGATGCGGATCGCGGCCAGCTCGCGCGACGCGGCGCTGCGCGCCCAGCATCGGGCGATCCAGGAATCGCTGATCGCCGCCAACAGCGCCGCCGAGGAGCATGCGGCGGAACTGGCCCAGGGCCCGGAAGCGGCGATCGACGCCGATCCGCTCGCCGGGGTGACCGTGAGCGGCCACGGCACCGACGCCGACGCCGGCGAGTATTTGCAGGCCGAGGCTTCAGCCGAGGGCGGCGACAAGGCCTGAGCGATCTGTCGACAAGACGCCCCGCCGGTTCCCGCCGGCGGGGCGTTTTGCGTTCAGGCGCCAAATTCCTTATCCCGGCACCCCCATGCAGACCTCCGACCTTCGCGTCGCCATTTTCAGCGGCAACTACAATTACGTCCGCGACGGCGCGAACCAGGCGCTGAACCGGCTCGCCGGCTATCTGCTGCGCCAGGGGGCGAGCGTGCGGGTCTATGCGCCGACCACCAAGACGCCGGCCTTCCCGCCGACCGGCGATCTGATCGACGTCCCCGCAGTGCCGATCCCGGGCCGCTGGGAATATCGCATCGGCGTCGGCATCCCGCCGCGCGTGCGCCGCGACATAAGGAATTTCCGGCCGAACATCTTCCACGTCGCCAGCCCGGAAATCACCGGCCATCGCGCGGTCACGCTCGCGCATCGCTGGGACCTGCCGGTGATCGCCTCGGTCCACACCCGCTTCGAGACTTATCCGCGCTATTACGGGTGCGCGTTCCTCGAGCCGGTCCTGCTTGCCCTCCTCCGGCGATTCTACCGCCGCTGCGACGCCATTTTCGCGCCGTCGGATTCGATGGCGCAGCTGCTCCGCGACCAGCGCATGAACTACGACGTGGGCATCTGGTCGCGCGGCATCGACCGCGAGATCTTCAGCCCCGGCCGGCGCGACCTCGCATGGCGGCGGTCGCTCGGCATCGCCGACGACGTGCCGGTGATCGGCTTCGTCGGCCGGCTGGTGATGGAAAAGGGCCTCGACGTCTTCTCCGACGCGATCGACCGGCTCGCCCGGCGCCAGGTCCCGCACAAGGTGCTGGTGGTCGGCGACGGGCCGGCGCGCGACTGGTTCGAGCGGCGGCTGCCCGACGCCTGCTTCGCCGGCTTCCAGGCGGGCCCCGACCTCGGCCGCGCGGTGGCCTCGCTGGACATGCTGTTCAACCCATCGGTGACCGAGACGTTCGGCAACGTCACGCTGGAGGCGATGGCGGCCGGGCTGCCGGTGATCGCGGCCGCCGCGACAGGCAGCCAGAGCCTGGTCACCGACGGCGTTACCGGCCGCCTCGTCCGGCCCGGCGCGATCGACCGCTTCTGCGAGGCGCTCTCTTTCTATTGCACCGATGAGGAGGCGCGCCGCGCCGCCGGCGAGGCCGGCTTCGCCGTCAGCCAGCACTATGGCTGGGACGAGGTCAACCAGGAGCTGGTCGACGGCTATATCCGCATCATCCGCCAGCACGGCTCGGGCGGGCGGCAAGGGCCGAGCCCGGTGCCCTGGATGGGAGACTAGCGACCCGTCATTGCGAGCGCAGCGAAGCAATCCAGCGCGGCTCGGCCGCCCGCCGGATTGCTTCGTCGCTTACGCTTTCTCGCAATGACGGGTTCAGCCCGTTATTTCAGCTGCTCGATCTTCTGCGCGGCCTCGTCGAGGATCGCGGCGATCTTGTGCAGCGTGCCCTCGTCCGAATCTTCGCGGGTGGCGCGGTGCCAGAGCGCGGAGAGGAGGTTGCCGATCGCCCGCTTGATCGGGGCGCCGCCGGCCTTGCGCTCGTCGCTGCCGAGGTCCTTCAGGCGCGCGAGCAGCGCCTCGACCTGCTCCTCATTCTCGGCGAGGTGCTCCTTGCCCTCGGCAGTGACCTGAAACGCCTTGCGCGCGCCCTCGCCCTTGGCTTCTTCGATCAGACCCATGTCCTGGAGCATGGTCAGGGTCGGATAGACGACGCCGGGGCTCGGCGCATAGGTGCCGTGGGTCATTTCCTCGACCGCGCGGATCAGGTCGTAGCCGTGGCGCGGCTGATCGGCGATCAGCTGCAACAGGACGAGCCGCAATTCGCCGGCGTCGAACATCCGGCGCCGGCCGCGCTTGCCGCCCCAACCGCCGCCCCAGCCCGAATCCTCGCCCCAGCCGCGGCCCCAGCCGCGCCCGCCCATGCCCATCGCGAACAGCCCTTCCGGGAAATCGAAGCCGCCGCGGGGCCCGCAGCCGTGCATCCTGAACCGCATCTCGAATCTCCTATCTGAGATACGCTCAGATATATCTTATGCTGCGATCGGTCAAGATATATCTTGAACACTCGTTACCTAGTGTTCCGCGCGGGCGGTGCGGTCGAGGAAGCGGGTGATCGTCCGCCACAAATGAAGCTGGCGGGCCTCGCCGGAGACGCCATGGGTGGCGCCGGGATAGACCATCATCTCGAACGGCCGGCCGGCGGCCTGGAGCGCGGCGATCAGCACCGTCGAATTCTCGAACACGACATTGTCGTCGGCCATGCCGTGGAGCAGCAGCAACGGATCGGCGATGCGGCCGGCATTGGGGATCGCGCCCGACGCCTGATAGGGCGCGGGATCGATGCTGGGATTGCCGAGATAGCGCTCGGTATAATGGGTGTCGTACAGCTCCCAGCGGGTGACCGGCGCGCCGGCGACGCCGGCGGCGAAGGTGCCGGGCGCCGCCTCCAGCAGCCTGAGCACCATGTAGCCGCCGTAGGACCAGCCGTAGACCGCGAGACGGTGAGGATCGACATAATCCTGGCCGCGCAGCCAGGCGACGCCGGCCAGCTGGTCCTGGGCCTCGACATTGCCCATCGCGCGATAGATGTGGTTCTCGAACGCCTTGCCGCGATCGGGCGAACCGCGATTGTCGAGCGAGAAGACGATCCAGCCATGATCGACCAGATATTGCTGGATCGGGCTGGCCCAGGCGCGGGTCGCCTGCCGCCCGGCGCCGGGCCCGCCATAGACCTGGACGAACACCGGATAGCGCCGGCCCGGCTCGCGCGGCGGCGACAGCATGCGGTAGTGGAGCTCGGTGCCGTCGCTCGCGCGGACCGTGCCGAAGGCCGGCGCGACGTGGCTGGCGAGATAGGGCGCGTAGGGGTGGGAAGGATCGAGCCGGTTCTCCTCGATCCAGGCGATCCGGCGCCCGCCCGCGTCGGCGAGATAGACCTGGGGCGGCTGGGTCGGGCTCGAGCGGGTGACCAGCGCGTGGGTCGCGGCCTCGTCCATCTCGGCATTATTCCACCAGCCGGGCTCGGTCACCCGGTGCGGCGCGCCCGGCCGGTCGAGAGGGGCCCAATAGAGGTGGTGCTCGAGCGGCGTGTCGAGATTGCCGGTGAAATAGACGCGGCGAGCGCGCTCGTCGACGCCGACGACCTTATCGACGGCCCAGTCGCCATGGGTGAGCCGGGTCCAGCGGCCGCTGCGGAAACGGTAGATGTGGGAGAAGCCCGAGCGCTCGGAGGTCCAGATCAGGCTGCCGTCGCGCAGCGCCTTGAGATTGTCGTGGAGGTTGATCCAGCTCTCGGAGGTCTCGCTGAACAGGATCGTCGACCGGCCGGTCGCCGGATCGACGCGGAGCAGGTCGAGCCGTTTCTGGTCGCGGCTCTCGCGCTGGACGAGCAGGGCGCCGCCGTCGGCGGTCCAATCGACCCGGGCGAGATAGAAATCGGGATCGGTGCCGAGATCGACCTTGACCCGGCCCGAGCCGTCGGGCGCCATCACGTAGAGCTCGACCAGGGCGTTGGGCGTGCCGGCGGCCGGGTAGCGCTGCTGGTAGGTGCGGGTGCCGTCGGCGCCGATCGCGGTGCGGGTCACGACGTGCACCGGCGCCTCGTCGACCCGGGCGACGGCGAGGTAGCGGTCGCCGGGCGACCACCAATGGCCCGTATTGCGGTCCATCTCCTCCTGGGCGACGAATTCGGCCGAGCCCCAGCTCAATGTGCCGCCGCCGTCGGCCGTCAGCCGGCGCTCGTTCTGCCCGGAGGCGTCGACGACGTAGAGATTCTGGTCGCGGACGAAGGAAAGATAGCGGCCGGTACGCGAGACTTGGGCGTCCAATTCGGTCTGGGGCGTCGCCGTGATCCGGCGGACGTCGCCGTCGAGGCCGGCGAGATAGAGGTCGCCGTCCAGCGGCACCAGGATCGACCGGCCGTCGGGCGACCAATCGTAGCTGACGATGCCGCGCACGCCCGACAGCCGCGCCCGCTCGCGCCGCATCATCTCCTCTTCGGAAAGCTGGGCGCCGGTGCCGAGCCTGGCGCTGTCGACCAGCATCCGCGCCTGCCCGGTCGTCGTGTCGACCGCCCACAAATCGTAGCGGTCGCGGTCGTCGGCGCGGTTGCGCAGCAGGGTGGCGAGCCGGCCGTCGGGCGACAGCTTCAAGAGGCGCGGCGTCGGCCCCGACAGCGACGGGCTGGCGAACAGCCGCTCGAGCGTGAGCTCCTGCTGTGGCGGGGCCTGCGCCGCCGCCGGAGCGGCGACGAGGAAGGCGGCGGCGAAAGCGAGAAGGATGCGCATGGGGACAGCTACTAGTAGCTGTCCCCGGTCAAGTCAGGCCCATTCCGTCATCCCGGCGAAGGCCGGGATCTCGGGACCAGAAGTCTCAGCGTAGCGCCACGAGACCCCGGCCTTCGCCGGGGTGACGAACGGGGGCTCAGCCCTCGGCGGGTTCGGCTTCGGCCTTGGCCTTGGCCTTGTCCAGGTGCCTCGTGTCGCGGCGCTCGGCGATGCGGGCCGATTTGCCGGTGCGGCCGCGCAGATAATAAAGCTTGGCCCGACGGACGGCGCCGCGGCGGACGACCTCGATCGACTCGACGTTCGGCGAATAAAGCGGAAAGACGCGCTCGACGCCCTCGCCGAAGCTGATCTTGCGGACGGTGAAGGAGCTGCCGAGGCCCCGGTTGGCGCGGGCGATGCAGACGCCCTCGAAATTCTGGATGCGGGTGCGCTCGCCCTCGACCACCTTGACGCCGACGCGCAGCGTGTCGCCGGGGCGGAATTCGGGGATGGTCTTGCCCGACTTGAAATTCTCGATGGCCTCGGCCTCGAGCTGCTGGATGAGGTTCATTTCTTCTGACCTTCGTCTTCGTGCTGCGCGCCAGAGGGCGGTGGCCTTCGCGCGTCCCCGTGACGCTCGATCAGGTCCGGCCGCCTTAGCCGTGTCTCGTCTTCCGCCATCCGCTTGCGCCAGGCGGCGATCTTCGCATGATCCCCCGATCGCAGCACTTCGGGGATCCTGCGCCCTTCCCATATGACAGGCCGGGTATAATGAGGGTATTCGAGAAGGCCGCTTTCAAAGCTTTCCTCCTCACCGCTCGAAGGGGCGCCCATTACCCCGGGAAGCAGCCGAACGCAAGCGTCGAGGAGGGCGAAAGCGGCCGGCTCGCCGCCCGACAGCACATAGTCGCCGAGCGAGACCGGAATGAGCGGGCGCGCCTCGAACAGGCGCTCGTCAATCCCCTCGAAGCGGCCGCACAATATGGTGACGCCGGGGCCGGCGGCGAGCTCCCGCACCAGCGCCTGGGTGAGCGGGCTCCCACGCGGGCTCATGACCAGCTTCGGGCGCCCGTCCGGGACGCTGTCGAGCGCCGCCGCCAGCACATCGGCGCGCATCACCATCCCCACCCCGCCCCCGGCCGGGGTGTCGTCGACCGAACGGTGCCGGTCGGTGGCGAAATCGCGGATCTGGACGGTGTCCAGCGACCATATGCCCTCGGCCAGCGCGCGCCCGGCGAGGCTGAGCCCGAGCGGGCCGGGAAACATTTCGGGGTAGAGGGTGAGGACCGTCGCGGACCAGGTCATTTCCGCGTCCAATTCTCGATCTTCAGGCCCGGCACGTCCGCGAAGTCCCGCTCATTGTTGGTCACGACTACGAGGCCGAGTGCGAGCGCTTGCGCGGCGATGAAGCGATCGACGCGGCTGCGGTGGAACGGGATCGCGGCGAAGCGAAATGCCGCCTCCAAGTCAAATGGACTGGGCGCCACCACCGAGAGGATGCGGGCAAGCGCCGAGTCGACCCGTGGATTGCCCCTCAACCCATAAGCCGCCTCGGCGACGCAGAGCGTCGAGGTCACCAGCATCCCCGGCGCGCATCGTTCCACTCGGGCGCGCAGGAGATCGGATTTCCCGCCAATCAGATAGACAAGAATGTTGGTGTCGAGCAGGAATTGGGGGTTAGCCACGCTTGAGCAGCTTTCCTTCCCAATCCAGTTCGCGCGGCGCCATCTTCAGCCGCTTCACTGGCTTCAGGTCCGGAACCGAGCCGTAAATGCCCGTCAGGTCGATTCGCTCATCCTTCCCCACCGGCTCGAGCACATATTTGCCCTGCTCCTCGCGGACGCGCATTTCCGTGCCGGCCTCGATGCCGAGCGCCTTGGGCAGGCGCACGGCGATCGAATTGCCCGATTTGAAGGTCTTCGTCGTCTTCATGTCACTGGTCCTGTATATACGCGATGTATATACATTTCCACCCGTCACCGTCAAGGCACGGCACTAGCGGCCGCGGATCCGCCGCCAGACCCATTTCCAGAAGCGCGCCTCGAGCAGCATCAGCCGGGCGATCCAGGGCGGCGCGCCGGTTCGTTCGGCGATCTCCTCGGCGCTGGCGTGGCCGCCGAAGACGAGCTTCAGCGCCAGGAACAGCAGCCGCAACTCGATCAGGGCGACCACGGCGAGGCCCGCGGTCCGCGCCCAGGAGAGCTTGGCGAGCAGGCCTTGTGCCTCGGGCGGGATCAGCTTCGAGGCGATGTAGACACCAAGCAAAGCCAGCGCGGCGGTGCGGATCAGCAGCGGCTTCAGCGCCCGCTTGCGGCGGTAGCAGAGGAAATGGAGGGCGGGGATGAACAGGCAGAGGTCGAACAGCACCGCCGCCTCGGGCATGCGCGGCTGCGACCAATCGATGCTCCGGGTGAAGGCGAGCTCGATGGCGAGGAGGATGGCGAGCAGCGGCAGGAACCAGTTATGCCTGAGCCAGGCGCCGAGGATTTCCGTTCTGGCCATCATTGCCCTCCCCCGTCTCCTTGTAGAAGGAACCAAGCAGCCTGGACAGGGGTAGGAGTACGATGACCGAGCCCGAATATGATTGCGTGGTGATCGGCGGCGGCCCGGCCGGGCTGACCGCGGCGATCTATCTCGCCCGCTTCCACCTCAAGCTGAAAGTGGTCGACGCCGGGAGCAGCCGCGCGGCCTGGATCCCGTGCACCCGCAACCATGCCGGCTTTCCCGAGGGGATTTCCGGCAAGGAGCTGCTCGCGCGGATGGCGGCGCAGGCGCAAAAATACGGCGCGGCGATCGAGAGCGAGCGGGTGACCCGGCTCGACCGCGTGGACGGTGGCTTCTGCGCCGTCTGGGGTTCCGGCGCGGCGACCGCGCGGACCGTCCTGCTCGCCACCGGCACGAAGAACCGCCGGCCGCCGATGGACGAAGGGCTGCACGACGAGGCGCTGGCGCGCGGGCTGATCCGCTATTGCCCGATCTGCGACGGCTATGAGGTCACCGACAAGAAGCTCGGCGTGATCGGCAGCGGCGCCCACGGCGTCGCCGAGGCCGTGTTCCTGCGCTCCTTCAGCGCCGACATCACCCTGATCGCGCCCGATCGCGCCCACGACGTGGCGGCCGAAGACCAGGCGGCGCTCGCCGCGCTCGGCATCCGCACCGTCGACGGACCCTGCCATGCGGTCGCGGCGCTCAATGATGCGATCGTCGTCGAGACCCCGGACGGCCATCACGCGTTCGACAGCGTCTATCCCGCGCTCGGCTCGGACGTGCACACCGAACTCGCCGGGCAGATCGGCGTGGCGCTGAGCAAGGAGACCGGCTGCATCCTCACCGACGCCCACCAGCGCACCAGCGTTCCGGGCGCCTACGCCGCCGGCGACGTCGTCCTCGGCCTCGACCAGATCAGCCACGCGATGGGCGAAGGCGGGGTGGCGGCGACGACGATCCGCAACGATCTGGCGCGCGAGCGGCCGCTGCTGCGTTGACAAGCAATTGCTAACCTCGATCCGGTAGAAGCCGCCGGCATGAGCGACTGGGTTTCCGCCTGGGACGAAGACGAGCGCGATGCCGGCGGCGGCATCGGCGGGCGCAATGCCGTGCACTACGGCGGCTGGACGGCCGGGCTGTTCGTCCTTGCCGCCGCCGGCTGGTTCTTCCTGTTCGCCATCGGCGCTCTCACCACTTTGGGCTCGGTCGAAGGCTCGGAGCGCCACGGCACCGGCCAGGTGCGCCTCGCCGACCAATCCTCCTTCGGTCTCGGCACGATGTACGCGAGCCGCGGCCAGCGCCTGTGGTGGGATTATGACGTGACCGTGGCAGGCGGAGGCGGAGTCAGGCTGCGCATCGCCAAGAGCCCGCCGAGCCCGGCCTTCATCGTTCGCTTCCAGGACGTCGCCCGCACCGGCCACGGCCGCTTCGAGCTGATCGCGCCGGAATCGGGCTTCTACAGCTTCTCGCAATATCTGATCCCACAGGGCGATTTGCTCGGCAACGGCCCGGCCGGATCGACCCGCTACGAATTGAGCTGGGGGATCGGCTAGGCCCCTCTCCTCGTCATTGCGAGGAGCGAAGCGACGAAGCAATCCAGACATCTCCGCCGCCGACTGGATTGTTTGGCTGCGCTCGCAATGACGGTGCGAGTCAGGCGAGAAAGGCGGGGTCGGCGACCACCCTGCCCTCCTGCAGATCGGCAACCCCCGGGCGGAACGGGATGAGGGCGCGCTTGCCGTCCGGGCGCTCGATCTCGAGCAGATCGCCGGCGCCGTAATTCTCGACCGCGACCACCCTGCCCAACAGCTCTCCCGCTCCGCTCTCGCAGGGCAGGCCGACCAGATCGGCGTGATAATATTCGCCTGCGTCCAGCGACGGCAGCGTCGAACGCGGGACGGTCAGGAGCTGACCGCGCAGCGCTTCGGCGGTGGCCCGGTCCGGGATTTCGGCGAAGCGGGCGATCGCGCCGGCGCTGCCGGGCCTGACCGATTTGAGCGTCAGCGGCCGCGCGCCCGCATAGAGGATCTCGTGCCGCCTGAGGCTGTCCAGCCCCTCGGCGAACAGTTTCAGGCGCACCTCGCCGCCAATGCCGTGCGCGCCGGCGACGGCGGCGAGGATGACCCGGGGCTCGGCCAAGGCTTAGTCGGCCTTCTCGGCCTTCTCCGCGCCTTCCTCGGGCGCGGCCTCGTCCGCGCCCTCGGCCGGCGCTTCGGCGGATTCGCCCTCGTTCGCGGCTTCATCGGCGGGCGTCGCCTCTTCGGCGGCGCCGTCCTCGGCGGCGGGTTCTTCGGCGGCCGGAGCCTCCTCAGCGGCGGCTTCCTCGGCCGCAGCGTCTTCAGCCGGGGCCTCGTCGGCGCCAGCTTCCTCGGCGGCGGGCTCTTCCGCGGCGGGCTCTTCGGCGGCCGGAGCCCCCTCAGCGGCGGCTTCCTCGGCCGCAGCGTCCTCAGCCGGGGCCTCGTCGGCGCCAGCTTCCTCGGCGGCGGGCTCTTCCGCGGCAGGCTCTTCGACGGCCGGAGCCTCCTCGGCGACGGGCTCCTCGGCCGCCGGGGCCTCCTCGGCCGCGGGTTCCTCGACCGCCGGGATTTCCTCGGCTGCGGGTTCCTCCGCGGCCGCTTCCTCGACCGGCACTTCCTCGGCGGCGACCTCGACGGTCTCCTCCTCGGCGGCCGGGGCCTCGACGGCCTCTTCCTCGGCGGGCGCGGCGGCGGCTTCGGCCTCCTTCTTGGCGCGCTCCTCGACCCGCTCCTTCGCCTTGTCGCCGGGCTCGCCCTTCTTCGGGTTCGAGCGCGCCGGGCGCTCGAGGATGCCGGCGGCGTCGAGGAACCTGAGGACGCGGTCGCTCGGCTTGGCGCCGACCGACAGCCAATGCCGGGCGCGATCGGCGTCGAGCTTCACGCGGTCCTCATTGTCCTTGGGCAGCAGCGGATTGTAGCTGCCGATCCGTTCGATGAACTTGCCGTCGCGGGCGTTGCGCGCATCCGCGACCACGATCTTGTAATAAGGCCGCTTCTTCGCGCCGCCCCGGCTAAGCCTGATTGCAACTGCCATTTTCGTTCGTCCTTTCTGGTGATTACGATTATTTCTTGAAATTCTTCGGAAAGCCGGGCGGGAGGCCGCCGGGGCCGCCAAGTCCGCCCATGCCGCCGCCGCCGAACAGGGCGCCGAGCTTGCCAAGGCCGCCCATCTTGCGGATCTTCTTCATCGCATTGGCCATTTCCTGGTGCATCTTGAGGAGCTTGTTGACCTCCTGGACGGTCGTCCCCGAGCCGTTGGCGACGCGGATCTTGCGCTTGGCGTTCATCAGCTCGGGCTTCAGCCGCTCCTTGGGCGTCATCGAGCTGATGATCGCGTCGAGCCGGCCGAGCACATTGCCTTCGAGGACGCCGCTCTCGTTGATCTGGTTCTTGATCTTGCCCAGGCCCGGCAACATCCCGGCGAGCGCACCCAGGCCGCCCATCCGCTGCATCTGCTGCAGCTGGCCGCGCAGGTCGTTCAGGTCGAACTGGCCCTTGGCCATCTTGCGGGCGAGCGCCTCGGCCTCCTCGGCCTGGATCGTCTCCTGGGCGCGCTCGACGAGGGAGACGACGTCGCCCATGCCGAGGATCCGCCCTGCCACGCGCTCGGGATGAAACGGCTCGAGCTTGTCGATCGCCTCGCCGGTGCCGGCGAACTTGATCGGCTTGCCGGTGACCGCGCGCATCGACAAGGCGGCGCCGCCGCGGGCGTCGCCGTCCATCCGGGTGAGGATCACGCCGGTCAAGTCGACCTGGTCGGTGAAGCTCTTGGCGACGTTGACCGCGTCCTGCCCGGTCATCGCGTCGGCGACGAGCAAAACCTCTTGCGGCCCAGAGGCTTGTGCAACGGCCTTCATCTCGTCCATCAGGCCCTGGTCGACATGCAGGCGGCCGGCCGTGTCGAGCATCAGCACGTCGAAGCCCTGCAGGCGGGCGGCGTTGAGCGCGCGCCGGGCGATCTCGACCGGGCCCTGGCCGGGGACGATCGGCAGGGTGGCGACCTCGGCCTGGCGGCCGAGCACGGCGAGCTGCTCCTGCGCGGCCGGGCGGGCGACGTCCAGCGACGCCATCATCACCTTCTTGCGGTCCTTTTCGGTGAGCCGCTTGGCGAGCTTGGCGGTGGTCGTCGTCTTGCCCGAGCCCTGCAGGCCGACCATCATGATCACCGCCGGCGGGGTCACCGCAAGCTCGAGCCCGGCCTCTTCGGCGCCGAGCATCTCGACCAAAGCGTCGTGGACGATCTTGACCACCTGCTGGCCGGGCGTGACCGAGCGCAGCACCTGCCGGCCGACCGCCTGCTCGGTCGCCCGATCGACGAACTCGCGCACCACCGGCAGCGCGACGTCCGCTTCGAGCAAGGCGATCCGCACCTCGCGCATCGCGGCGCGCACTTCTGCCTCGTTCAGGGCGCCGCGGCCGCGCAGCCGGTCGAACACGCCGGCAAGACGATCGCTCAGGCTTTCGAACATTCTCTTCTCCGCCCGTTCCAAACGAAAAACGCCGGCGGGCGAAACCTCGCCGGCCAGCGTGCGTCCAGGACGCTTCGAAACTCACCCGTCATCGGGATGGGGCGCAGATAGGGCCTCGAGCGCGAGAAGGCAAGCAGGCGCGGTTCAGCTTCTGGCCAGCAATCCGCCTCCAGGGTGCCGGCGAGGGACTCACTTGAATTGACCAAGCCGGTCTTTCTGGATCCGACGGGCCGCCGCGGGCGCTGGACGGGGCGGTCGCTGGCGGCGCTGGCGCTGCTCGCGCTGGCCGCCATTGCCGTGCTCGCGCTGACCATCATCGACGTGCCGATTCCCGGGCCGCTGCCCTTGAGGATGGAGCAATCGCGCCTCCATGCGCTGGTCGACCGGCTTGGCGCGGTCGGGCACCGCGCGGCGGCGGCGATCGGCAAGGCCTGGCTCCCGGCCGCGCCGGCGCGCGGCGGCGGCGGGCGGCAGATCGTCGCCGGATTCTACGTCCCCTGGGACGATGCCAGCCGCGCCTCATTGGCCGCCCATGTCGACGCGCTCGACTGGGTGGTGCCGGCGCTCGGCTTCGTCACCGGCCCCGGGCACCAGCTGCGCGTCGCCGCCGACCCGCGCTTCGAGGCGATCATCGCCGGTGCGCGGCACCGCCCGATCGTGCTGCCGATGGTGCAGAACGCCAGCGAGGGCCGCTGGGACGGCGCCGGCCTCGCCGCCTTGCTGCGCGACCCGGCGGCACGCGCGCGCCTGCTCGGCCAGATCGAGGCGCTGGTCGCCGCCCACCGCGGCGCCGGCATCGTCTTCGACTTCGAGGAGCTGCCGCCGGCCGCCCAGCGCGACTATCTGCGCTTCCTTGGGGAAGCGCACCGCCGCTTCGCCGCACGCGGCTGGACGGTCGCGGCGGCGGTGCCGATCGGCGATGCCGACTGGAACCTGCGCGCCTACGCGCAGGTGACCGACAAATTGTTCCTGATGCTTTACGACGAGCATTGGGCGCGCGGCGATCCGGGGCCGATCGCGTCGCAGGGCTGGTTCGTCCGGCGGCTGCAGGAGGCAGTGCGCCAGATCGGGCCGGGCAAGGCGATCGCGACCGTCGCCAATTACGGCTACGATTGGTCGCCCGGCAGGCCGGGGGAAGCGCTGACCGTCGAGGAGGCCTGGCTCGCGGCGCGCGACAGCGAGGCGGAAATCCGCTTCGATCCCGCCAGCGGCAATGCCGCCTTCGACTATGAGGAGGGCGGCCGCGCCCACCATGTCTGGCTGCTCGACGCGGTCAGCGGCTGGAACCAGCTGCGTGCGGCGCACCTCGAAGGCGTCGCCGGCGTCGCCTTGTGGCGGCTGGGGAGCGAGGATCCCGGCCTGTGGCCCGACCTTGCCGGTTTTGCCCGCCCGCAGCTGCCCGACCTCAGCCGGATCGACACGCTCACCAATGTCGACGTCGAGGGATCGGGCGAGATCCTGCGGATCGAGAGCGTGCCCAGGCAAGGCAGCCGCCGCATCGCCGGCGACGCGCGAGGCCTGATCCGCGCCGAGCGCTATGACGTCCTGCCCTCGCCCTACCTGGTCCGGCGCACCGGCTACCGGCCCGGCAGCGTCGCGCTGACCTTCGACGACGGCCCCGATCCGAACTGGACGCCGGCGATCCTCGACGTGCTGCGCGCCAAAAACGTGCCCGCGACCTTCTTCGTCGTCGGCGCGAATGCGCTCAGCCATCCCGGCCTGCTCCGCCGGATCGTCGCCGAGGGGCACGAGCTCGGCAACCACAGCTACACCCACCCCAATTTCGCGACTATCCCGGACGGCGAGGCGCGGCTCGAGCTCAATGCCACCGAGCGACTGGTCGAGGCCTATACCGGCCGCGGCATGCGCCTTTTTCGCGCGCCCTATTTCGGCGACGCCGAGCCGACCACCGCCGACGAGCTGGGGCCGGCGCTGACGGCGCAGCGGGCCGGCTATCTCAACGTCGGGCTCCACGTCGATACCGAGGATTGGCAGCAGCCCGGAATCGCCGCGATCGTCGCCAATGCGGTCCGCGCGGTGAGCGCGGGCAACGCGGAACGATCGGGCCAGATCGTCCTGCTCCACGACGGCGGCGGCGACCGGGCCCAGACGGTGGCGGCGCTGCCCCGGATCATCGATGCGCTGCGCGCGCGCGGTTATCGCTTCGTGCCGACCTCGGCGCTGGCCGGCCTCAGCGAGGATCAGGTGATGCCGCGGGTCACCGGCGCCGACCTGCTCGCGGTGCGCGCCGACATCACGATCTTCCTCGTCCTTGCCGGGCTCAGCTACTTTCTCGGCGGCCTCTTCCTGCTCGCCATCCTGCTCGGCATCGGCCGCGCCGTCGGGCTGACCGCCCTCGCCGCGCGCAGCCGGCCGGAAGCGCCCCCACCCGCCGCGGCGGGCCAGCTCATCTCGGTGCTGATCCCGGCGTTCAACGAGGCGCGGGTGATCGAGGCCTCGGTGTGGCGGGTGCTGGCGAGCCGGGGCACCGAATTGCAGGTGATCGTGATCGACGACGGCTCGAGCGACGCCACCAGCGCCATCGTCGCCGCCGCCTGCCGCGAGGAAAGCCGTGTGCAATTGCTCACCCTTGCCAATTGCGGCAAGGCGCAGGCGCTGAACCGCGGCCTTGCCCTGGCGCGCGGCGAGATCGTCGTCGCGCTCGACGCCGACACCCAGTTCGAGGCGGAGACGATCGCCCGCCTCGCCCGCTGGTTCGCCGACCCGCGGCTCGGCGCGGTCGCGGGTAACGCCAAGGTCGGCAACCGCGTCAACCTCGTCACACGCTGGCAGGCGGTCGAATATGTCACCGCGCAGGCGCTCGAGCGGCGCGCCCTCGCCGGCCTCAATGCGATCATGGTGGTGCCCGGCGCGGTCGGCGCATGGCGCCGCGCGGCGCTGCGCGAGGTCGGCGGCTTCCCGGTCGACACCCTCGCCGAAGACCAGGACCTCACCATCGCGATCCAGCGCGCCGGCTGGCGCGTCGCCAACGATCCCGAGGCCGTCGCCTGGACCGAAGCGCCGCAGGGCCTCGGCAGCCTCGCCCGCCAGCGCTTCCGCTGGGCGTTCGGCACGCTGCAATGTTTGTGGAAGCACCGCGCGGTGCTGCGCGAAGGCCGGCCGCGCGGCCTTGCGCGGGTCGGCATGCCGCAGGCCTGGCTGTTCCAGATCCTGTTTTCCCTGGTCTCGCCGATGATAGACCTCGCCTTGCTGCTCAGCATCGTCCTGACCTGGGGCCGCGTCGCGCAGCACGGCTGGGCGCAGACCCATAGCGATGTGGGCGAGATGGCGTTCTTCTGGCTGCTGTTCGTCGCCGTCGACCTCGTCTGCGGCTGGATCGCCTTCCGGATGGACGGCCGCGAGAAACGCTTCCCGGCCCTGCTGCTGATCGCCCAGCGCTTCGTCTACCGCCAGCTCATGTATTGGGTGGTGATCAAGGCCGTCTCGGCGGCGCTCAGGGGCCGCTGGGTCGGCTGGGGCAAGCTCGAACGGACGGGGCGGGCGATGGCGCCGGTGATTAGCTAACGTCAGCGCGCTCGCAATGGACTTTGCGGGCCTCGCTCCCTAGATCGCCTCTCGCAATGACCCGCTTCCACAAGATGCACGGCCTCGGCAACGACTTCGTCATCCTCGACGCGCGCGACGGCGCGGTGGCGATGGACGAAGCGCGGGCGCGGGCGATCGCCGACCGGCGCACCGGAATTGGCTGCGACCAGGTGATCCTGCTCGAGCCCTCCGACGTCGCCGACGTGAAAATGCGGATCTGGAACGCCGACGGGAGCGAAGTCGAATCCTGCGGCAATGCGACGCGCTGCGTCATCATGCTCGGCGCGTCGACGATCGAGACCAAGGCCGGCATCCTCAGCGGTGACACCGGCGGCATCGACATGGGGGCGCCCCGCTTCGGCTGGGACGAGATCCCGCTCGCTTACGCGATGGACACGGCGGCGATGCCGGTCGGCTGGGAAGAGCTGCAGGAGCCGAGCGCGGTCAATGTCGGCAATCCGCACGTCGTGTTCTTCGTCGCCGATGTGGACAAGGTCGATCTGGCGCGGCTCGGGCCGATCATCGAGTACGACCCGCTCTTTCCCGCGCGGGTCAACGTCAACGTCGCCGCGTTCGAGGGCGACGCGATCCGGCTGCGGGTCTGGGAGCGGGGCGCCGGGCTCACCGCGGCGTGCGGCACCGGCGCCTGCGCGACCGCCGTCGCCGCGATCCGGAGCCGGCAGATCGAAGGGCCGGTCGAGGTCCGGCTGCCGGGCGGGTCGCTGACCATCGACTGGGCGCCCGGCGGGACGATCCGAATGAGCGGCCCCGCCACCCACGTCTTCACCGGCGAGCTCGCATGAGCGGCCCGGAAATCATCACGCTGGGCTGCCGGCTCAACGCCGCCGAGAGCGAGGCGATGCGGGCGCTGGCCCTGGCCGGGGACGATCTCGTCATCGTCAACAGCTGCGCCGTCACCAACGAGGCGGTGCGCCAGACCCGCCAGGCGATCCGCAAGGCGAAGCGGGCGCGGCCCGAGGCGCGCATCTTCGTCACCGGCTGCGCCGCTCAGGTTGAGCCCGAGACGTTCGCGGCGATGCCCGAAGTGAGCCGGGTGCTCGGCAATCGCGAGAAGTTCGACTTCCGTTCGTTCCTGCCGGACGAAGCGAAGATCCGCGTCTCCGACATCATGGCGGTGCGCGAGACGGCGCCGCATCTCGTCGCCGGTTTCGCCGAACGATCGCGGGCGTTCGTCGAGGTGCAGAACGGCTGCGATCATCGCTGCACCTTCTGCATCATCCCCTACGGGCGCGGCAACAGCCGCTCGGTGCCGGCCGGTTTGGTGGTCGAGCGGATCCGGGCGCTGGCCGGCGAGGGCTTTCGCGAGGTCGTGCTGACCGGCGTCGACGTGACCAGCTACGGCCCGGACCTGCCCGGCGCGCCGACGCTGGGGCAGTTGATCGAGCGGATCCTCAAGCACGTGCCTGAGCTGCCGCGGCTCCGGCTCTCCTCATTGGACTGCATCGAGATGGACGAACGGCTGTTCGAGCTCGCCTGCCACGAGCCCAGGTTCATGCCGCATCTCCACATGAGCTTCCAGGCCGGCGACGACCTGGTGCTGAAGCGAATGAAGCGGCGGCATTCGCGGCGGGACGCGGTCCAGACGGTCGCGCGATTGAAGGCGAAGCGGCCGGAGATCGCGATCGGCGCCGACCTCATCGCCGGCTTCCCGACCGAGACCGAGGCGATGCACGAAAATTCGCTGCGCCTGGTCGACGACTGCGACATCGTCATGGGCCACGTCTTCCCCTTCTCGCCCAAAAATGGCACCCCGGCGGCCCGCATGCCCCAGGTCCCGCCCCCGATCGCCAAAGCGCGCGCCCGCCGCCTGCGCGAAGCGTGCGCGGCGAGCAAGGCGGCGTGGCTGGACGGCCTGGTGGGGACGCGCCAGCAAGTCCTCGTCGAGAAAGACGGCGCCGGCCATGCCGAGAATTTCGCGCCGGTCCGCGTGACCGGGGCCCTGGTCGGCGGGATAAGCGAAGTGCACGTGACCGGAGTCGAAAACGGCACCCTGATCGGAGTTGCCGCGTGAGCGATGCCCGCTGGTACGAGCGCATGCGGCTCGGCTTCAAGAAGACTTCCGACCGGCTCGGCGACAACCTCACCGGGCTGATCACCAAAGCGGCGCTGGACGAGGCGACGCTCGACCGGATCGAGGAGGCGCTGGTCGCCTCCGATCTCGGGCCGCGGACGGCGGCCAAGGTGCGCGCCCGGCTCGCCGCCGAGCGGTTCGAGCGCGGCCTCGATGAGACGGCGGTGCGCGCGGTGGTGGCGCAGGAGCTCGAGGCGATCCTCGCCCCGGTCGCCGAGCCGCTCGAGATCGACGCCTTCCCGCGGCCGCAGGTGATCCTCGTCGTCGGCGTCAACGGCTCGGGCAAGACCACCACCATCGCCAAGCTCGCCCACCTCTTCCAGGAACAGGATTATTCGGTGCTGCTCGCCGCCGGCGACACCTTTCGCGCGGCGGCGATCGAGCAATTGCAGATCTGGGCCGACCGCGCCGGCGTCCCCGTCATCGCCGGGCCGGAAGGCTCGGACAGCTCAGCGATCGTTTTCGACGGGGTCAGGAAGGCGACCGCCGAGGGGATCGACGTGCTGATCGTCGATACCGCCGGGCGCCTGCAGAACAAGAAGGATTTGATGGACGAGCTCGCCAAGATCCGCCGCGTGCTGGGCCGCCTCAATCCGGCCGCGCCGCACGACGTCGTCCTCGTCCTCGACGCGACGATCGGCCAGAACACGCTGTCGCAGATCGAGGTGTTCCGCGAAGTGGCGGGCGTCACCGGCCTGATCATGACCAAGCTGGACGGCACCGCGCGCGGCGGCGTCCTCGTCGCCGCCGCCGACACCTACGGCCTGCCGATCCACGCGATCGGCGTCGGCGAGGGGATGGACGATTTGCGGCCCTTCGACCCGGCCGAGGCGGCGCGGGCGATCGCGGGAGTCGCGGCATGACCGGCGCCGCACCCAAGCCCGCGCCAAGCCCCGGCGCCAGCCTCGCCATCGATTACGGCCCGCTGATCCTGTTCTTTCTCGCCAATTTCCTCGCGCCCGTCCCCTCGGCCCTGCGGATTTTCGTCGCGACCGGCGTGTTCATGGCGGCGATGCTGACCGCGATGCTGATCTCGCAGATCCGCTACGGCCGTATCTCGCCCTTGCTGTGGTTCTCGGGGCTGATGGTGGTTGTGCTCGGCGGCGTCACCATCTGGCTGCACGACGAGACCTTCATCAAGATCAAGCCGACCATCTATTACAGCTTCGTCGCCGCGCTGCTGCTGTTCGGCCTCGTGACGAAGCGCAACCTGCTCAAGGCCGTGCTCGGCGCCGCCTATCCGGGCCTGTCGGAGCGCGGCTGGTATTTGCTGACCCGCAACTGGATCATCTTCTTCGCCGGCATGGCGGCGACGAACGAGGCGATCTGGCGCACGACCAGCACCGATTTCTGGGCGGGATCGAAGCTGTGGCTGTTCATCCCCGCCACCTTCGTCTTTATCGCCGCCAATTTGCCGATGCTGGTCCGCCACGGTCTCGCCGTCGATGAGCCGGCCGAAATCCCGCAGGCGCCGGTCGAATGAACCGGCCGATCATCTCGATCCAGGGGCTGAGCAAGACCTACAAATCGGGCCTGCAGGCGCTGAAGAACGTGGAGCTCGCGATCGAGAAGGGCGAGATTTTCGCTTTGCTCGGCCCCAACGGCGCCGGCAAGACGACTCTGATCAGCATCGTCTGCGGCATCGTCACGCCGAGCTCAGGTACGGTCAGCGTCGCCGGCAACGATATCGGCCGCGACTATCGCGCCGCGCGGCGGATGATCGGGCTGGTGCCGCAGGAGCTCCACACCGACGCGTTCGAGAGCGTGATCGCGACCGTCACCTTCAGCCGCGGCCTGTTCGGCTGCCCGCCCAATCCGGCCCATATCGAGAAGGTGCTGCGGGAGCTCTCGCTATGGGACAAGCGCAAGTCGAAGATCATGGAATTGTCGGGCGGGATGAAGCGCCGGGTGATGATCGCCAAGGCGCTTTCCCACGAGCCCGACATATTGTTCCTCGACGAACCGACCGCGGGCGTCGACGTCGAATTGCGGCGCGACATGTGGAACCTGGTGCGCCAATTGCGGGAAAGCGGCGTCACCATCATCCTCACCACCCATTATATCGAGGAAGCCGAGGAGATGGCCGACCGGGTCGGCGTGATCAGCAAGGGCGAGCTGATCGTCGTCGAGGAAAAGACCAGCCTGATGAAGAAGCTCGGCAAGAAGGAGCTGACGCTCAACCTCACCGAGGTGATGGACGTCATTCCCGCCGAGCTCGCCGACTGGGATCTGACGCTTCAGGCCGACGGCCACGAATTGCGCTACGTGTTCGACGCCAATGCCGAGCGGACCGGCGTCCCCTCCCTGCTGCGGCGGATGAGCGACGCCGGCATCGGCTTCAAGGACCTCCACACGAGGCAAAGCTCGTTGGAGGACATCTTCGTCAGCCTCGTCCACGAGGGGGATTCGGCATGAACCTCTACGGCACCTGGGCGATCTACCGCTTCGAGATGGCGCGGGCGCTGAGGACGCTCTGGCAGAGCCTGGTGACGCCGGTCATCACCACTTCGCTCTACTTCATCGTCTTCGGCGCGGCGATCGGCTCGCGGATGACCGAGATCGGCGGTGTCCCCTATGGCGCGTTCATCGTGCCGGGGCTGATCATGCTCTCCTTGTTCACCCAGAGCATCTTCAACGCCAGCTTCGGCATCTTCTTCCCGAAGTTCACCGGCACGATCTACGAGCTTCTGTCGGCGCCGATCTCCCCGTTCGAGACGGTGATCGGTTATGTCGGCGCGGCGGCGACCAAGTCGATCGTGCTCGGCCTCGTCATCCTCGCCACCGCCGCCTTCTTCGTGCCGATCCAGATCGTCCACCCATTCTGGATGGCGACCTTCCTGGTGCTGATCGCGGTCACCTTCTGCCTGTTCGGCTTCATCATCGGCATCTGGGGCCAGAATTTCGAGCAGATCCAGTTCATCCCGATGCTGATCGTCACCCCTTTGACCTTTTTGGGCGGCGCTTTCTACTCGCTGGAGATGCTGCCCGAGCCGTGGCGGACGATCACCCATTTCAACCCGGTCGTCTATCTGATCAGCGGCTTTCGCTGGAGCTTCTACGGGACGGCGGACGTCGGCGTCGGGATCAGCCTCGCCGCCACCGCCGGCTTTTTGGTGCTGTGCCTCGCGATCATCGCCTGGATGTTCAGGACCGGCTACCGGCTGAAGACCTAGCCCCCGTCATTGCGAGGAAGCGAAGCGACGAAGCAATCCAGCTTCACGACCGCCTGGATTGCTTCGCTTCGCTCGCAATGACGAACGGTTGCTCAGGCCTCGGCGAGCGCCCTCGCACCCTGGTCGGCGCGGGCGACGCCGTCGCCGTCGAGGTTTTGGCCGACGAACTCCCAGTTGACGATGTTGCCGAGCACGCTTTCGGCGAATTTGGGGCGCTCGTTGCGGTAGTCGAGATAATAAGCATGCTCCCAGACATCGAGCGTCAGCAGCGGCTTCATCCCGTCATGGACCACGGGCGTGTCGGCATCGTGCAGCGAGGTGATGCGGAGCGCGTCGCGGTCCAGCACCAGCCAGGCCCAGCCGCTGCCGAAATGGCCGACCGCCTCCTCCTTCAATTTGGCGAGCAGGTCGTCGGCGGTGCCGAAACCCTCTTCGATCATCGCCGCGAGCTTGCCCGAGGGCCGCTGCCCCTCGGGCGGGGCAAGGCATTGCCAGAAGAAATTGTGGTTCCAGAACTGGGCGCCGTTGTTGAACAGGCCCTTGTCGCCTTTCTCCTTGGCGGCGCGGATCACCTCGGTGAGCGCGCGCCCTTCCCAGCCCTGCCCGCCCGCCAGCTGGTTGGTCTTGTCGACATAGGCCTGGTGGTGCTTGCCGTGATGGAAATCGAGCGTCTCGGCCGACATGAATTGGCCGAGCGCGTCCTTGGCGAAGGGAAGGTCGGGGAGCTTGAAGGTCATGGCCAGTCATCCTGCGAAGGGAGCTTCGACAAGATAACCAACCGCGACCCCCAAGGGTTCAACGCCTCAGCGCGGCGAAACCCGGAAACGCGCCAACTCGGTACGCGGATCGGCCCAGTCCGGGGCGAGCTCGCTCGCGGCGCGATAGTCGTTATAGGCCTCGCGAACGTTGCCGAGCTGCTCGTTGGCGATCGCGCGCCCGTAATGCGCGATCGCCGGGCGCGACGTTTCGCGCTCGAGCGCCACCGTGAACAATTGCAGCGCTTCGCCCGGATTCTGCCGCCGGAGCAGCGCCGCGCCCTTGTTGAGATAGGCTTCGGGCTGGTTCGGATCGAGCGCGATCGCCTGATCGAAGTCGGCCACCGCTTCGTCCACCCCGCCCCGGCGCAGCCGCAAGATGCCGCGGTTCACATGAGTCGCGACGATTTCATATTGCGACAAATTGCCGTCGATCAGGGCGCTGTCGCAGCGCCTGATGTCGGTGCCGGTCGGCGTGGAAGGCGAATCCGCCGCCTCGTAGCAGAGGCGCGCGTCGCTGCTGCCGAGCACCAGGACACCGGCCGCAGCCGGGGCGGCGCTGGCCGCGAGCGCGGCCGCCATCACCAGTTTAAGATTAGCCACAGTCGATCTCCCAACCAGGCCCACCGCAATCTTCATAACAGAAGCGGAACCTTAGGGAAATGGCGAGATGAGCCCGTCCCCTTCAAGGGAGGGGCTAGGGGGTAGGGCAGGCGCGCAGACGCGCGCGCCCACCCCTTGGTAATTCCCCTCTGAATGTCGGTGACCCGACAAGGAGGAAAAACCTGGGAGACTTCGGTTCGGCCAAAAACCGCCGGTCGCCTTTTCGCTACCAACCCGACCCGGGATAAAGTACCCTCCGGGAACGATCTGGCTGCCCAACCGGGACGACGCCCATGTCTTTCCGGTCTCCATAGTCCCCGCCTCTCCACAAATATGTCGCATGGTTAGCAAGAAATTCAGGATATCCTTTGATCCCATGTTAACTCGATAATTTGCGGGGCGAAGAAATCTCGACGGCCATCGACAGGCGGGCGCAAAACAGCGGCACGGGCGCGGTCCGCGAGGCTCATCGCTTCGATGTCGCGCGGCTCGAAGCGTGGATGGCGGACCATGTCGAAGGCTTTGCCGGGCCCCTGAGCGTCGAGCAGTTCAAGGGGGGCCAGTCCAACCCGACCTACAAATTGGTCGCCCCAAGGCAGGCCTACGTGCTGCGCCGCAAGCCGCCGGGCAAGCTGCTGCCGGGGGCGCACGCGGTCGAGCGGGAGTATCGTGTGATCACCGCGCTCGCCGGCCAGGGCTTCCCGGTCGCGCGGACCTACGGCCTGTGCCTCGACGAGGAGGTGATCGGCACCCCCTTCTACGTAATGGAGATGGTCGAGGGCCGGATCTTCTGGGAGCCGGCCTTCCCCGAAGTGAACCGGGAGGAGCGCCCGGCCTATTTCGACGCGATGAACGCGACCATCGCGGCGCTCCACCGGATCGACCCCGAGGCGGCCGGCCTCGGCGACTATGGCAAGCCGGGCAATTATTTCGCGCGCCAGATCGGGCGCTGGTCGAAGCAATACCGGGAAGACGTCGCGGCGGGCCGGGTCGCGGCGCTGGACCGGCTGGCCGAGTGGCTGCCCGAGAACATCCCGCCCGACGAGCCGCAGGCCCGGATCATTCACGGCGATTTCCGCTGCGACAACATGGTCTTCGACCGGGCCGAGCCGCGCGTCCTCGCCGTGCTCGACTGGGAGCTGTCGACGCTCGGCCACCCGCTCGCCGACTTCTCCTACCATCTGATGATGTACCGGATGCCCGAGGCGCTCGCCGGCCTCGACCTCCAGGCGCTCGATATCCCGAGCGAGGACGAATATGTCGCCGCTTATTGCCGGCGGACCGGGCGCGCGGGCATCCCCGACATGGATTTCTACATGGCCTTCAACCTGTTCCGCCTCGCCGGCATCGTCCACGGCATCAAGGGGCGGATGGTCCGCGGCACCGCGGCCTCGGCCCATGCCGCGGAGATGGCGCAGCGCCTCGAGCCGCTCGCCGAGCTCGCCTGGGCCGAGGCGGTCAAGGCCGGCGCGCGCTAGACCTGTTCAGCCCTTCCCTTTCGCCTTATCGCTATCCGGCCGGAGGCAAGCGGGGGTCGGATGGCCGAGACGGAAGGCGGCGGCTGGAAGAGGCTGAGGCGGTCGGTCGGGCAGATCGGCCCGGTCCGGCTGCTCGCCACGATTCTGTTCCTCGCCGCGGGCCTCTACGTCGCCCGCTTCAACGCCGACATCCCGCTGTCGAGCGACGCCGAGCGGGCGCTCTACGACTGGCGCTTTTACAGGTCGGCGCAGCGCGTGCTCCAGCAGGACGACCGGATCGTCCTCGTCACCTACAATGACGAGACCTTGCAGCAGCTCGGCAAGAGATCGCCGCTCGACCGCCACATGCTCGCTTTGGCGCTGCGCGCGATCGACGCGATGCACCCGCGCGCGATCGGCATCGACATTTTGATCGACCAGGCCCAGCCCGAGGATGCCGAGCTCATCCAGACCTTCCGGAGCCTGCGCACGCCAACCTTCCTCGCCTTCGGCCAGGCGAGCTCGAACGGGGCCCAGATCGCCTATTGGCAGGAACAGTTCATGCGGCGCTTCATAGGCGCGGTCGCCGGCTCGGTCCGGCCGATCAGCATCAAGATGGAGCCCGACCGCAATGACGGCGTGATCCGGCGCTGGCCCGTCGAGCGGGCCGGGCTGCCGCCGCTCTTCTCCAACGCGCTCGCCGGCCCGATCCATCCCGAGTTCCGCAACTATACGCGGGGCATCGACTACCGGCTCCCCGGCACGTCCGAGAGCGACGAGATTCCCATATTCACCAATTTTCCGATCCAGTTCGTCACCCAGATGGGCGAGGGGCTGAGGCCGATGTTCGAGGGCCGCTATGTGCTGATCGGCGGCGATATCAATGACCTCGACGATTTTCCGACGCCGATGACCCGCTTCACCCGCCAGGACATGAAGGGGCTCGAGGTTCACGCCCACATGCTCGCCCAGCAGCTCGACGGGCGGATGCCGCGGGAAATCCCGAATGCGATCCTGTGGCTCGCGGGGGTGCTGTTCGTCGCCCTGGGCGCGGCCACCAGCGCGGTCGAGCTGCGCGGCTGGCGGCTGATCCTCGCCATCGCCGTCCAGGTCGCGGCTATCGCCTGGCTGCCTTTCCAGCTCCAGGCGATGCAGTTCGACACGATCGACCTGCCGGCGGTCGGCTGGGGCGTCGGCTGGCTGTTCGCGTTCGTCGGCGTCGGCGCGGCGGCGCGCGCGGTCGGCTCGGAGCAAAAGCGCTTCGCCCAGTCCGCGCTCGGCAAATATCTGCCCGCCGACGTCGCCAGGGAGATCATGCGCGATCCCGAGCGGCTCGCCCTGAAGGGCGAGCAGACCGAGATCTACGCCCTGTTCACCGACCTCGAAGGCTTCACCAAGCTCTCTCACGCGATCACCCCGGAGACGCTGTCGCGGCTGCTCAACCGCTATCTCGACCTGATGAGCGACATCGTCCTCAAGCATGGCGGCACGCTCGACAAGTTCGTCGGCGACGCGCTCGTCACCTTCTGGGGGGCGCCGATCGCGCGCCCCGGCGACGCCGACCGCGCGATCCGGGCCGGCCGCGAAATGTACGAGGCCGGCGAGGAATTCCGCCGCATAGCCAAGGACATCGGCGGTGACGACGTGCCGCCGATCGGCGTCACCCGCGTCGGCCTCCACCGCGGCGCAGCGGTGGTCGGCAATTTCGGCGGCGAGGGGCGCATCCAATATACCGCTTTGGGCGACAGCATGAACACCGCGGCGCGGCTCGAATCCGCGAACAAGGCGCTGAAGACGACGATGCTCGTCAGCGACGAGGCGAAGCGGGAATCGAGCCTCGACATCTTCCGGCCGATGGGCCGGGTGGTGCTCTCCGGCCGGGCGACGCCGGTCGAGGTCTGGGAGCCCGTGCCGGACATGGACGAGGCACTGCGCAAGCGTTTGAACGACCTCTGGCGGGCGTTCGAGCGCGGCGATTCCGGCGCGCTCGTTCAGCTCGAGGCCATCGCCGCCGCCGCCGATAAGGAGGATGCGGCCCTGCAATATTTCGTCTATAGGATCCGCGAGGTTGGACCGGGAGGTCATTTTGTCTTGGGATCGAAATAAGTTCGGGCGTGCCGCGCTCGCCGCCCTGCTCGCCGCCGCCGCCGCGTCGGCCGCCGCCAACGTCCTCGTCGTCCGCTCGGCGGGCCCGTCGGCCCGGGCCTATCCGGCCGGCCGTTCGCTGCCCGACAATGCGCGCATCACCCTCCAGGCCGGCGATACCCTGGTCGTGCTCGGCGGCACCGGCACCCGCACCTTTCGCGGCCCGGGCACCTTCTCGCCGAGCGCCGCGGTCCAGGCCGGGGCGCGCACGATCGCCTCGAACGACGGCCGCCGCGCCCGGATCGGCGCCGTGCGCAACGCCGGCATCGTCCCCAGGAGCCCGACCATCTGGCATGTCGACGTGACGCAAAGCGGCACCCTGTGCCTCGCCGGGACCAGCAACGTCATGCTTTGGCGGCCCGACGCCAGCGTGCCGATGACATTGACCATCACCCCGCCGGGCGGGCGGCCGCGCAGCGTCCAGTGGGCGGCGGGCCGGCCGACCCTGGCCTGGCCGTCCGGGCTGCCGATCGTCAACGGCGGCGCCTACAGCTTCCGCCAGAGCGGGGTCGCAGTGCCGGCCCAGATCATTTTCCGGACGCTGGCGACCGAGCCCGCCGACCTCCAGGCGGTCGCCGCCGCCCTGATCGCGAACGGCTGCCAAGAGCAATTGGACGTGCTGGTCGAAACCCAGCCGGACCTGTCGCCGGCCGGCTGAAAAAGAGGGACAGTCCCTCTTTTCCGTAAAGCATTGAATCAATGGCGATTGCAAGAAAGGGGGACTGTCCCTCTTTTCAAGCGCGATCCTCCCGTCGTTCCCGTGGGGATGGCGCGCGCAACGGGCGCCGCCCCTTTTCGCGGCGCCGCGATTGCCGCATGATGAAAGTGGGAGGGGTGCGATGCTGACGCCCGCGGGGCTCGCTCTTCAGTTCGGTTTCCTGCTGCTGATCGCGGCCGTGCTGGCGCTGCGGCCGCGGCCCGCCCAGCTGCTCACCGCCGCCGCCGCTCTGGTCTGGCTCGGCCGGGCGCTGTGGCTCGGCGACCCGGTCACGGCCGGCTGGAGCGGCGCCCTCGCCGGCCTGTGCCTCGTCCTGGCCGGCCGGGGGCTATGGGAGAACGGCACTGTCCGCTTCACCGCCGAGGAAAAGGCGATGCTCGACACCCTGTTCGACGAGCTGCCGAGGAGCCGCGCCCGCCACCTGCTCGATCAGGGCGTCTGGCTGACCGGCAAGGAGGGCGACGTGCTGACCCGCGAGGGCGAGCCGGTCGACCATCTCTATTATCTTGCCGAAGGCGAGGCGCGGGTGATCTCGATGGGCAGCCAGGTCGGGCTGTGCCGCAAGGGCGACCTGATCGGCGAGCTCACCGTGCTGTCGGGCGAGACCGCGAGCGCGACCGTGATCCTCAACACGCCGGCGCGCTTCTGGTGCGCGCCGGCCGACGACCTGCGGCCCTATGTCGAGGCGCATGAGGACATCCGCCGCGCGATCGAGCACGGCTTCGCCACCGTCCTCAAGGCCAAGCTGCGCGCCAGCAACCGCGCCATCGCCGAGGCCGGCGGCACGCGCTAGTCGACGATCCGGATCTGGTCGGCGTTCGTCACCCTGACATGGGTCTGGTAGTAATAGAGGCCGGTCGGCCGGTGGAAATTGTTCATGAAATCGATGCGCTGGCGCCGCGCGGCGCCCCGCACCTCGATAGTGTGGCCGCGCAGCGCCGGCTCCGGAGCGCCGCGGTAGCGCCGGGCGAGCTGCTGCGCCGCCCAGGGCTCGATCGCGATCGTCAGGTTGCGCTGGTCGCGATAATCGGCTTCCGAATTGAGATAGATGCGCGGGCCGACCCGGCCGGTCGCCGTCACGCGCATCGCGAAGACGCCGGGCACGACCCGCGGCGCGGCGTCGGCGGCGGCGACGATCGCCTCGCGCGGGCCCATCGGCGCCGGCCCCGCGGCGGCGATGGCGAGCGGCGCAAGGGCGGCCATGAAGAGCGGCTTGAACATGGTTGGTTATGATCCCCTGGATGCGCGAACAGCCGCGCGGCTGCCGCCAATTACAAAAAATGGCTTCCAGCGCAAGGGCTTATCGTTAGCTGCCGGTGTGCTTTTTCGGCGGGCCTTCATCCTGGCGGCGGCGGATGACGAGGTTCCTGATCTCGGTCATGTCCTCCATCGCGAAGCGGACCCCCTCGCGGCCGAGGCCGGAGTCCTTGACGCCGCCATAGGGCATGTTGTCGACGCGGTAGGAGGGGACGTCGTTGATGATGACGCCGCCGACCTCGAGCCGGTCCCAGGCGTCGAACATCTGGAAGAGGTCGCGGGTGAAGATGCCGGCCTGGAGGCCGAACTTGCTGTCGTTGACGATGTCGAGCGCGTCGTTGAAGTCGCTGAACCGGATCAGGAAGGCGACCGGCCCGAACGCCTCCTCGACGTTGAGCTTGGTCGCCGGATCGACGTCCTCGAGCAAAGTCGCCTCGAGCATCGCGCCGTCGCGCTTGCCGCCGCAGAGCAAGGTGGCGCCCTTCTCGATCGCCTCCTGGATCCAGTAATCGAGCCGCTGCGCCTCCTTGACGTCGATCATCGGGCCGATGAAGACGTTGCGGTCCTTGGGGTCGCCGGCGACCAGGCTTTTGGTCTTTTTGACCAGCATGTCGCGGAAGCGATCGTAGACGTCGTCGTGGATGAGGATGCGCTGGACGCCGATGCAGGACTGGCCGGACTGGTAGAAGGCGCCGAAGATCACGCGTTCGAGCGCGTCCTCCAGGTCGGCGTCCTTGTCGACGATCACCGCCGCATTACCGCCGAGCTCGAGCACCACCTTCTTCTTGCCCGCCTTGGCCTTGAGCGCCCAGCCGACCGCGGGCGACCCGGTGAAGCTCAGCAGTTTGAGCCGCTCGTCCTCGGTGAACAAATCGGCGCCCTCGCGGTGGGCGGGCAGGATCGAAAAGGCGCCCTTGGGCAGATCGGTTTCGGCGAGCACCTCGCCCATGATGATCGCGCCGAGCGGCGTGCGCGAGGCCGGCTTCATCACGAACGGACAGCCGACCGCGATCGCCGGCGCCACCTTGTGGGCGGCGAGGTTCAAGGGGAAGTTGAACGGCGAGATGAAGCTGCACGGCCCGATCGGCACCCGCTTCCAGATGCCCTGATAGCCCTTCGCGCGGGGGCTGATGTCGAGCGGCTGGACCTCGCCGGTCATTCGCACGCTCTCCTCGGCGGCGATCCGGAAGGTGTCGATCAGCCGGGTGACCTCGCCCTCGCTGTCCTTGATCGGCTTGCCCGCCTCGACGCACAGCGCATAAGCCAGCTCGTCATACCGCTCCCTGAATCTGTCGACGCAATGCTGGAGCACCGCCTGGCGCGCGTAAGCGGGCAGCCGCGCCATCGGCTCGGCCGCTTCGACCGCGCCGGCAATCCCGGCGTCGATCGTCTCCGCATCCGCCTGGGCGACGCGGAAGGCGACCTTGCCGGTATATTTGTCGGTCACCTCGAGGTCGGCGTTCGGCTGCTTCGCCTCGTTGTTGAGGTAGAGCGGGTAGACGTCCTTGAGCTTCACCATTTGTGCCTCGTTTGAATTGCAACCGTCACCTTTCCGCAGGGCGGCGCCAAATTGAAAAGACCGAACGGAAAAGCGATTGCTCGCCGTGCCCGCTCTCACAGATCGATACCTGAGACCGCGCATGATCAACGCTTAGCCGCGCATAATGTGGCTCATCGGGCTCCAGGCCATGATGCGCCCTGAAGGCTCTTTCAAACGTAATCGGCGAAATACTCTTGTGATAGTCGAGCTGGTCCCATTCGCGCGCGGTCGCGCGGCGGAGCAATCGCCTGCCGTGAAAATCGCTTATCCACCTCTTCCCCGACTGCTCGACCTTGCTGCAGGGTCGGGGAATGACCTCCTCGGGCACGGGGAGATTCCCGACCACGTGCCACCGGTCATGGAAAAACAGCGCGTCCGTGGTCCGCCCGCAAAGCAAGATGTCGTCGGTTCGGATATCCGCCACCGTGAAGTTCGTGGGCGCGGGCTCGCGAAATACAGTAATGTAAAAAACCACGCCTGGCTCGATGATCTGACCCATGCCGAGCCGTCCGGCGTCGAGGCTGAAGGTGAAAATATCGCCTTCCTTGAGTCGCACCCGCTTGCCCATGATCGCGTTCAGAGCTTCGCGCTCAGCTCCTTGATCTCCTTATTGAGGATGTGGTCGTTCTCCGAATAGTCGATCGGGCAATCGATCAGGTGGACGCCGGGCGTGTCGAGGCATTCCTTGAGGATTCCCGGAAGGCCTTCGGCATTTTCGACGCGGTGGCCGATCGCGCCGTAACTTTCCGCATATTTGACGAAGTCCGGATTGCCGTAGGTCAGGCCGAAATCCTTGAAGCCCATGTTCGCCTGCTTCCAGCGGATCATGCCGTAGGCGTCGTCGCGCAGGATCAGGATCGTGATGTCGAGCTTCAGGCGGACCGCGGTCTCCATCTCCTGGCTGTTCATCATGAAGCCGCCGTCGCCGCAGATCGCCATCACCTTGCGCTCGGGATGGACCATCTTGGACGCCATCGCCGACGGCAGCCCCGCGCCCATCGTCGCCAGCGCGTTGTCGAGCAGCACGGTGTTCGATTGCCGCGCCGGATAGTTGCGCGCGAACCAGATCTTGTAGACGCCGTTGTCGAGGCAGATGATGCCGTTGGCCGGCATCGCCGCGCGGACCCGCTCGACCAGACAGGGCGGGAAGATCGGGAAGCGGTCGTCGCCGCACAGGCCGGCGGTGTGCGCGACCTCGGCGGCGCGGGCCTTCAGCATCCGCTCGCAATTCCAGCTGGCCGAGGGGACGATATCCTCCTTGATCTGCCAGATCGTGTTGGCGATGTCGCCGATGACCTCGATCTGGGGAAAATAGACCGGATCGACAGACGCGGTGTTGGTTGAGACGTGGATCACTTCGGCGCCGCCGCGCTGCATGAAGAAAGGCGGCTTCTCGATCACGTCGTGGCCGATGTTCATGATCACGTCGGCGGCCTCGATCGCCTTGTGGCAGAAGTCGCCGGACGAGAGCGCCGCGCAGCCGAGGAACTTGGGGTGGGTCTCGTCGATCACGCCCTTGCCCAATTGGGTGGTGATGAACGGGATGCCGGTTTTCTCGATCAGCTGGAGCAGCATCCGGCTGGTCATCTTGCGGTTGGCGCCGGCGCCGATCACCAGGATCGGCGATTTCGCCGCTTCCAGCTTCTTCACCGCGGCGCGCACCGCCTTGCCGTCGGCGAGCGGGCGGCGCACCAGGCTGCGCTGTAGCGGCGTCGAATCGGTCTTTTCCTCGGCGATGTCCTCGGGGAATTCGAGATGGGTCGCGCCCGGCTTCTCCTCCTCGGCGAGGCGGAAGGCCTCGCGCACCCGGCTCGGGATGTTGTCGGCGCTGGCGAGCTGGTGGGTGAACTTGGTGATCGGCCGCATCATGTCGACGACGTCGAGGATCTGGAAGCGGCCCTGCTTCGATTTCTTGATCGGTTTCTGGCCGGTGATCATCAGGATCGGCATGCCGCCCAATTGGGCGTAGGCGGCGGCGGTGACGAAGTTGGTCGCGCCCGGCCCCAAAGTGGCGAGGCAGACCCCGGTCTTGCCGGTGTGGCGGCCGTAGGTCGCGGCCATGAAGCCCGCCCCCTGCTCGTGCCGGGTCAGGATCAGCCGGATCTTGGCCGAGCGCGACAGGCTGTCGAGGAAATCGAGATTCTCCTCGCCGGGAACGCCGAATATATATTCGACGCCCTCTTCTTCGAGGCACTGGATGAACAGGTCCGAAGCTTTGGTCATGCGGCGGCGCCCCTGTCGAAAAACCCGCTCTACCGGCCTTTATCCCGCCTGTCATCGCGCCTTGCGCGAGAGAGGCGTTCGTCCCATAGTTGGAGCCACTTCTTGGCCGGCCCGCGGGCGGTACGGAGGACGGATTGGGGGTCAGCCGCTACATCGCGATCGGCCTGGGCGCGGCAGGCCTCCTCGCCGCCCTCGTCCTCATTTTCCTGGCTGCCCCGCGCGCGACAGCGCAGGATGCGCGGGTCAGCACCGGCACCTATCTCGGCGTCGCCAGCTGCGGCGGCACCACCTGCCACGGCCGCAGCCATGCCGACGGCCCCGCCGTCCGCCAGGACGAGCTCATGCTCTGGCAGGATCCAGCGACCGCCGCCGGCGCCCACAGCCGGGCGTGGAACGTGCTGCGCGAGGACCGGGCGCAGGCGATCGGCCGCCGGCTCGGCATCGGCGACCCCTCGACCGCGCCGATCTGCCTCGGCTGCCACGCCACCCCGGCGGGGCCGCGCGGCATCCGCTTCCAGACCTCGGACGGGGTCGGCTGCGAGAGCTGCCACGGGCCCGCTTCGGGCTGGCTGCCGACCCATTATGCGGTCGGCGGCACCCACGCATCGAACGTCGCGCGCGGGCTGGTCCCGCTCGACAATCCCCGCGCCCGCGCCTCCCGCTGCCTCGACTGCCATTTCGGCGGCGCCGGCGAGGGCCAGTTCGTCAGCCACCGAATCATGGCCGCCGGCCACCCGCGGATCAGCTTCGAGCTCGATCTCTTCTCGACCCTCCAGCAGCATTACGATCTCGACGCCGACTATCGCGAGCGCAAGGGTCAGGCCAATTCGACCCAGATGTGGGCGATCGGCCAGGCGATGGCGCTCGACCGCGCGCTCTCCCTGTTCACCACCGCGCGTGGCAGCGAGGGGATGTTCCCCGAATTCTATTTCTTCGACTGCCATTCCTGCCACCGCCGGATCTCCGACGACCCGCGCTTCCGCCCCGGCGCCCTTCCCAATCCCGCCCGGCCGATCCCGGCCGGCATGCCGCCGTTCAACGACGAGAACATGATCATGCTCGCCGCCGCGGCGCGGGTGGTGGCGCCGCAGCTCGGGGCGCGGTTCGAGCGCGACAGCCGCGCCTTCCATGCCGCGATCGCCCGCGACCGCGCCGCTGCGATCGCCGCCGCCCAGACGCTGCGGTCGAGCGCCCATGCGCTCGCCGACGCTTTCGCCGGCGCGCCAATGGACCGGTCGACGACCTTCGCGATCATCGATGCGATCACCGGCACGGCCTTGCGCGAGCGCTTCACCGATTATGCCGGCAGCGTCCAGGCGGTGATGGCGACCGACACCTTGCTTTCCGCCCTCGTCAACCAGGGCCAGGTTTCCGCCGCCGCCGCGGGCGGCATCCGCGCCGACATCAACGCCGCCTATCGCGCGGTCCACGATCCCAATGGCTACGATCCGGCCGGGTTCAGGGCGAGCCTGGGGCGGGCGGCGGCGGCGATCAGAAGGCTGAGATAGAAAAGCGAGATGAAGCGTAAAGCGTCCTGGATCGCCATTGCCGCCCTCCTCACCGCCTCCTGCGGCGGCGGGGGCGGCAGCACCAGCAATGCCGGGCCGGCGCCCGGGCCGCCGACGCCCGGCCAGCCGCGCCTGTACGCCGATCCGGCGCCGGCCGCGCTGACCGTCGCGGACGTGCAGCAGATCATCGCCCAGGCCGTCGCCGAGGCGCGGGCGCGCAGCCTCCCCGGCACCATCGTCGTGGTCGACCGGGTCGGCAACGTGCTCGCCGCCTACCGCATGGCCGGCGCCAACCTCAACCTCTCGGTCCCCGCCTCGCCGAGCGGCGTCAACCACGACCTCCAGGGCCAGAATGTGGCCGGCGGCGCGGTCGCGGGCGCGATCGCCAAGGCGATCACCGGCGCCTATCTCTCCTCGGGCGGCAACGCTTTCTCGACGCGGACCGCGAGCCAGATCGTGCAGCAGCATTTCCCGCCCTCGGCGGCCGCCGCAGGGCTCGAAAGCGGGCCTTTGTTCGGCGTCCAGTTCAGCCAGCTGCCTTGCTCGGACCTTGCCGCGCGCTTCAGCCCGATCGCCGCGCCCGACAATTTCATCGGCCCGAAGCGCTCGCCGCTGGGCCTCGCCGCCGATCCCGGCGGCTTCCCGCTCTACAAGAACGGCGTCGTGGTCGGCGGCGTCGGCGTCATGGCCGACGGCGTGTACGGCTTCGACCCCGAGATCCAGGACGTGGACGCGGACGGCGAGGAAGCGATCGCGCTCGCCGCGACCCAGGGCTTCGCCGCGCCCGCCGACATCCAGGCCGAGCGAATCAGCGTCGACGGCACCAGCTTGCGGTTCAGCGACGCGACCGTCGCCGGCCTTCGCGTCGCGCCCGGCACCGCCCCGGCCTTCATCACCCTGACCCCGGCCGACGGCATGCTGATCCCGGTCACCGGCTACAGCGCCGCCGCCATCATCCCCGGCACGCCCTACGGCAGCGAAGCCTCAGGCATCCGCCTCGCCACCGCGACCGAATTCGCCGATCCCGACGCCTATGTCCTCACCAACGGCTCGACCGTGAACCGCTACCCGATCCGCCCCGGCACCGACGCCGGCGCGCCGCTCACCGCCGCCGAGGTCCGCGCGATCCTCGAGGAAGCGTTCAAGGTGATGAGCGCCGCCCGCGCCCAGATCCGCCGCCCGCTCGACAGCCGGGCGCAGGTGACGATCTCGGTGGTCGACACCAACGGCGCGGTGCTTGGGCTGGTCCGCTCGCCCGACGCGCCGATCTTCGGCATCGACGTCTCGCTGCAGAAGGCGCGCACGGCGACGTTCTTCTCGGCCGCCTTCGCCGCCGCCGAGCTCACCGCCGATGGCGATACCGACGTGGCGGGCTATGTCGCCGCCGCCCGCACCTTCTTCGCCAACCCCGCCGCGTTGACCGGCCAGAACGCCTTTTCCGACCGCGCCAACGGCAACGTCTCGCGGCCCTATTTCCCGGACGGCGAGCTCGGCCGTCCGCCGGGCGCCTTCTCGCGACCGATCGCCGAGTTCAATCCCTTCTCCACCGGGCTGCAATCGGCGCTGGTCACGCCGACCGTCTTCGCCCACGTCGGCTTCGTCACTTCCGGCGGGCTCGACGTGCCGCAGGCCTGCACCCGCATCGCCACCCCCGGCCGGCTCGCCAACGGCATCCAGATCTTCCCGGGATCGGTGCCGATCTACCGCGGCGGCACCCTGGTCGGCGGCATCGGCGTCTCCGGTGACGGCATCGACCAGGACGACATGGTCAGCTTTCTCGGCCTCCACAACGGCAGCGTCCGGCTCGGCACCGTCAACAACGCCCCGGCGGCGATCCGCGCCGACCAGATCGTCGTGCCGGTGGCGGGGAGCAGTGGGGTCAGGCTGCGCTGGGTCAACTGCCCGTTCAACCCGTTCCTCGGCACCAACGAGCAGAACGTCTGCCAGGGCAAATGACGGTCGCCGCCGCCCTCCTCGCCCTCCTTGCGGGCACGGCCCAGCCGCCCGAGCAGGCGCCGCCCGCGGAAGACCTTGCCCGGCCCGAGCCGACGCCGTCCGAGGAGTCGCTGATCCAGGGGCGGCGGCGGCCGGGCGTCGAGCAGCATGACCTTCCGGACGCGGTCAACCAGGTCAATCCCGGCGCGATCCGCTCGCCGCCGCCCGAGGCCTTTCCGGCCGAGCATATCGCCATCCCCGACCGCTGGCGGCTGGCCGAGACCTTGGGCCTCGTCCAGCCGCGCTGGTCGGACCCCTATAACCAGAACACGCTGAAGGGCGACCGGCCGATCTGCGATCCGGCCGACGAAAGCGAGGCGCGCCGCCGCTCGCTCGGCTGCCGGGCGCACCGCCTGCTCGGCCTCACCGGGCCCGACTGGTTCTTCGTCGCGAGCGCGATCTCGGACACGGTGATCGAGCCCCGGACCTTCCCGATTCCCGTGGGCGTCCAGACCACCCAGCGGCCGGGCAGCATCGACGTGTTCGGCGACAATCGCAGCCTCGTCCTCGCCCAGACCTTCATCGCCTCCTTCGCCCTGATCAAGGGCAGCACCGCCTTCGTGCCCCCGCACATCGAATACCGCCTCACCCTCGCCTTCAACTTCAATTATGTCGACGTCGGCGAACGGCGCGTGCTCGACGTCCGCCCCAGCCACGCCACCCACCGCTTCGACGGCGCCGTCGGCGTCCAGGAAGCCTTCGTCGACTATCACCTGCGCAACGTCTCGGACCGGTTCGATTTCGACAGCGTTCGGGTCGGCATCCAGCCCTTCCAGTTCGATTTCCGCGGCTTCCTGTTCCAGGACCAGCAGCTCGGCATCCGCCTGTTCGGCAACCGCGACAACAACCGCTTCCAGTACAATATCGCGGCGATCTGGCGGCTCGAGAAGGATACCAATTCGGGGCTCAACAACATCCTCCAGACGCCGCGCCGCGACTGGATCCTCCACGCCAACCTCTTCCGCCAGGACTTCCCGTTCGTCGGCCTGACAAGCCAGGCGAGCCTCACCTACAACATGAACCGCGAGCGCGGCCGGATCGAGGTCGACGACAACGGCTTCCCGGTCCGCCCGGCTTTGTTCGGCAATTTGCGCGCGCGCGATTACGACGTCGTCTATCTCGGCTACAGCGTCGATGGGCGGATCGGGCGGATCAATCTCGACGCCAGCGCCTATGCCCTGCTCGGCTCGGACCGGGCGAACGTCTTCACCGGCCGCAACGCGCGCGTGCAGAGCTTCTTCATCGCCGCCGAGCCGTCGATCGACGTAAAAAACTGGATCCGGATCCGCGGCGCCGGCCTGTTCGCCAGCGGCGACGGCGACCCCTATGACAATGTCGAGCGCGGCTTCGACGCGATCTTCGAAAATCCGATCTTCGCCGGCGCCGACACCAGCTACTGGATCCGCCAGACCATCCCGTTCGCCGGCGGCGGTCGCGCGGTCTCGATCAACGGCCGCAACGGCATCCTCAATTCGCTGCGCTCGTCCAAGGAGCAGGGCCAGAGCAATTTCGCCAATCCCGGCACGATGCTGGTCGGCATCGGCGCCGATTTCGACCTCCTCCCGCAGCTGCGCCTGTCGGCCAATATCAACCATCTCTGGTTCCACCAGACCGAGGTGCTCGAGAATCTGCGCATGCAGGGGACGATCCGCCGCGACATCGGCTGGGATTTGAGCGCGGCGGCGATCTGGCGGCCGCACGCGACCCAGAACATCGTCTTCCGCCTCTCGGGCGCGGTGCTGCAGAGCGGCACCGGCTTTCGCGACCTGTTCGAGAATCTGAACCGCGACCGGCGCTATTATTCGGTCCTGCTCGACGCGATCGTGACCTATTGATGCGCCGGCTGCTGCCCTTTCTGCTCCTCGCATTGTCGGGCTCGATCGCGGCCGAGGAAAGCGAGCGGCCGGTGGTCCGCGATTACAGCCTGGTGCGCGCGGCGCCGGCGCCGCGCACCCAGGAAGCGGCCGACGCCGAGGCCAAGAGCGCCGGCTGCCAGTCCTGCCACACCGAAAGCGACGCCCACACCATGCATCGCTCGCCCGCGGTCGTGCTCGGCTGCGTCGATTGCCACGGCGGCAATCCGGCGATCAGGCGGCCCGAGGGCGCCGAGCCGGGCGGCTCCGCCTACACGCTGGCGCGCAACCAGGCGCACGTGCTGCCGCGCTATCCCGCGAGCTGGCACTTTCCCTCCTCCGCCAACCCGCGGCGCAGCTACACATTGCTCAACATCGAGGCGCCGGAGTTCGTCCGCTTCACCAACCCCAGCGACTATCGCGTCGCCCGCGACAGCTGCGGCGCCTGCCATATCGAGATCATCGAGGCGGCCGAACGCTCGCTGATGTCGACGGGCGCGATGCTGTGGGGCGGCGCGGCCTATAATAACGGCATATTGCCGTTCAAGAACTACCTCCTCGGCGAGGCCTACACCCGCAACGGCGAGCCGGCGCGGATCCAGTCGCCATTGGGCCCAGGCGGGCTCACGCCGGAACAGCGCGCGCGCGGCGTCATCGCCGAAATGTATCCGATGCCGACCTGGCACGTGATCCCGCCCGGCGACATCTTCCGCGTGTTCGAGCGCGGCGGCCGCAACATCGGCACCCAGTTCCCCGAGATCGGCCTGCCCAATCCGACCGGCTCGATCCAGCGGCTCGAGGAGCCGGGCCGGCCGGACCTCAGGCAGTCGAACCGCGGCCCCGGCACCGGCATCCGCGTCGCCATTCCCGTCCTCAACATCCACAAGACCCGTTTGAACGACCCCTATATGTGGTTCATGGGCACCAACGAGCAGCCCGGCGACTACCGCCATTCGGGCTGCGCCGGCTGCCACGTCGTCTACGCCAACGACCGCGAGCCGCGCCACTCGATGAGCTATGCCCGCTACGGCCGCGACGGCCAGACGGCGACCGCAGATCCGACGATCGGCGTGGGCGAGCGCGGCCACCCGATCCGCCACGTCTTCACCCGGGCGATCCCGACCGCGCAGTGCATGACCTGCCACATGCACCAGCCCAACATCTTCCTGAACTCCTATCTGGGCTACACGATGTGGGACTATGAATCCGACGCCGACCTGATGTGGCCCGGCCCGGAGAACCGCCTCCCCGCCCGCAATGCCGGGGAAGAGGCGCGCTTCCGCAGCCAACATTATCCGACCGCGGCCGAGGTCCACGAGGTGCTCGAGCGCAACCCTGAGGGCGCCGCCCCGCGCGGCCTCTGGGGCGACATGGATTTCCTGCGCGAGGTCTACGACCGGGTGAACCCGCTCGCCCGCCAGACCCAGTTCGCCGACTATCACGGCCACGGCTGGAACTTCCGCGCCGTCTTCCGCCGCGACCGTCAGGGCAATTTGCTCGACGCCGACGGCCACATCGTCCCGCCCGGCGACCCCGACACCTTCCGCCGCGCCGGCGAAGGCCTGTTCGTTCCCGCCGGCACCAATCCGGGCCGCGCCGTCCACATGATGGACATCCACGCCGAGCGCGGCCTGCAATGCGCCGACTGCCATTTCGGCCAGGACGCGCACGGCAACGGCTTCATCTACGGCGAGGTCGCCAACGCGATCGAGATCGGCTGCCGCGACTGCCATGGCACGGTCCGCGCCTACGCCAATTTGCGCACCTCGGGGCCGGCCGCGCCGCCCAGGGGCCGCGACCTCGAGCTGATCCGCAACGAGGACGGACGCCGCCGCTTCGAATGGGTCGAGCGCGAGGGCCGGCGCGTGCTGATCCAGCGCTCGATCGTCGATCCGAACCTCGAATGGGAGGTGAGCCAGGTCCGCGACAGCGTCGATCCCGCCTTGCCGCCCTGCCAAGCCGCCGGCGATGAGGCGACGCCCGGCCCCTGCTTCAACCTGCGCTCGGCCCGCGCCAAATTGATGGCGCGCTCGGGCGCCGAGACCGGCCGCTATCTGTTCGGCGCGGGGGTGCCCGACGGCGATCTCGCCCATCCCGACAATGAGATGGCCTGCTTCACCTGCCACCTTAGCTGGACGACGAGCTGCGGCGGCTGCCACCTGCCGATCGAGGCGAACTGGCGCACCTCCACCCACCATTATGAAGGCGAGGAGACGCGCAACTTCGCGACCTACAACCCGCAGGTCGCGCGCGACGACATGTTCCAGCTCGGCCGCCACATGACCAGCAAGGGCAGCATCATCGCGCCCGTACGCTCGACCTCTGCGCTGATCTTGTCATCCACGAATATCAATCGCGAGCGAATCTACGTCCAGCAGCCGCCGATCTCGGCGGCGGGCTTCTCGAGCCAGGCCTTCGCGCCGCACTTCCCGCACACGGTCCGGCGGACCGAGACCAAGCAATGCAGCGACTGCCACCTCTCGACCGCCAACGACAACAATGCGATCATGGCCCAGCTGCTGCTGCAAGGCACCAATTACGTCAACTTCGTCGGCCTCCACGCGTGGATCGGGCTGGGCAACGGGATCGAGGCGGTGCGGGTCACCGAATGGGACGAGCCGCAGGCGGTGCTCGGCTCCTATCTCCACCGCTACGCCTATCCCGATTATTACCGGCTGCACGTCGAGCGCAACCATCGCGAGCTGATCAACTGGACGCGCGGACAGAGCTTCGACCGCAATCTTTCGGGCGAGACGCACCCGCGCGAGGAATTCCGCAACATCGTCCAGGGCACCAACGCGCCGGTCCAGTGCATCCAGAACCGGGGCGAATATGTGTTCGTCTCGATGGGGCGCCTGGGTTTTCGCGCGATCGACGTCGCCAGCGTCGCCAATAAGGGGTTTTCGGACCCGATCGTCTCGGGCCCGGTCTCGCCCTTCGGGCAGGACCTGCACATCCGCTCGCCCAATGCCACCTGCATGGCGCTGCCGACCAACCAGCCGATCGCGCCCGAGCGCAACCGGCGGATGGCCGGGACGATGGTCGCGGGACCGGACGGCGGCCAGATGTCGCTGCGGGACGCCAACCAGGAGCAGCCTTTCCACCCGATCTACGATTATGCGGTGGTCACCGACGCGGTGCAGGGCCTCTACCTCGTCAACGTCGACACGCTGGCGGACGGCGAGCCCAGGAACAACAATTTCCGGGTCTCGACGCTCAGCGACGGCACCACCGCCTTCAATCCCGGCGGGGCGCTGACCGGTGCGCGCCACATCATTCTCGCCGGCCATTACGCCTATATCGCCGCCGCCGCTGGCCTCGTCGTCGTTGACCTCGACGACCCGCTGGCGCCGCGCATCACCGCCACCCTGCCCTTGACCGACGCGCGCGCCTCGGCGCTGCAGTTCCGCTATTTGTGGGTGACCGACGCCGAAGGCCTGAAGCTGTTCGATGTCACCCATCTCGACCGGCCGGTGCCCGTGCTCTCGGCCACTTTGCGCTTCGACGACGCCCGCCGCATCTACCTCGCCCGCACCTACGCCTATGTCGCGGCCAGGGGCCAGGGCCTGGCGATCGTCGACATCACCAATCCCGAGCATCCCGGCGCGCCGAATTTCGTCACGTTCGGCGGGACCATGAACGATGTCGAGGACGTGGTCGTCGCCTCGACCAACGCCTCCGCCTTCGCCTATGTCGCCGACGGGCGCAACGGCATGAAGGTGCTCCAGCTCACCTCGTTCGCCAATTCGAACACGGTCTACGGCTTCTCGCCCCGTCCCGAGCCCGAGCTGATCGCCTGGGCGCGCACGCCCTCGCCGGCGCTGGCGGTGGCGAAAGGGCTCGACCGCGACCGCGCCGTCGACGAGACCGGCGGCCAGATCGCCGTCTTCGGCCGGCTGGGCGCGCGCCCGTTCAACCGCGCCGAGATGGAGCGGCTGTTCCTGAACCGGGGCGGCTTCCCCTACCGCGTCAGCGACGCCGGCACGATGCAGGACTGGGTCGGCGCGCGCTAGGCCTTCGCCCGCTCCTCCTTCAGCCGGCGCAGCAAGGGCTGGCGCTCGGGGGTGAAGCCGGCGAGGACCTGGTGCGTCTCGGCGGTGTCGAAATGGCTGATGAGCCCGGTCCCGTTCCAGTAATGGAGCGCGAACCAGGGCTGGTCGGCGACGATCATCGGGCGGCCGTCGGGTGCCTCGGGGTCCATCGGCTCGAGGTCGAGCGCGACCTGCGGCGCGGTCGCCGGGCAGACCGCGAGCGTCGTCCCCGCCCACTGCGTGACGATCGGCCGGTGGAGATGGCCGGCGATCATCGCGACGATGTTGGCCCGCCCCTCGACGACGCCGCGCAGCCGCGCCACCCAGGCGGCCTCGGGATTCTCGGTCATCCATGAGAGGCCGGTGGCGATCGGCGGGTGGTGCAGCACGATCAGGGTCGGCCGCTCGGGCGCCTCGTCGAGCCGCGCGCCCAGCCAGGCGGCGCGGATCTCGCAAAAGCCGCCGCCGTGGCGCCCCACTTCGAGCGTGTCGAGAACGAGGATGCGGACCGGCAAATCCTCGATCGCATATTGGATGAAGCCGTCCGGCGCCGGCGTGTCGGGGAATTCGGCAAGGAATGCGGCGCGGCTGTCGTGATTGCCCATCGCCGGGTGGACCGGGAAAGCCAGGTCCGCGATCGCCTCCCGGAAGGCGCGGTAGGAGACGGCATCGTCGCCATTGTCGGCGATGTCGCCGGTCGCGAGCAGCAGGTCCGGCCGCGGGCTCATCTGCGCGAGACGCCTGAGGGTGCGGTCGAGGCGCTGGCGATTGAGCTCGTCGGGGACGCCCGGATCGAAGCCGAGATGAAGATCGGTGATCTGGGCGACGAGCATGCCCTATTGCCTCGCCGTCACCGGCTGGTCGATCCGGATCACGGTCGTTTCCCAGCGGTGGCCGCGGACGCGCTGCCTGAGCAACATGGCGGGCGTGCCTCCATCCATATGGTAGTCATGGCACATCGCGCAGGTGGAAGCGACCGGGGCGCGGCTATGCTCGCCGCCATGGCAATCGCGGCAGCTGGCGAGGTCGGGCAGCAGCAGGTCCTGCGCCGAATTGGACGCCGGCGCGCCATGGCAGCTGGCGCAGGCCGCCGCGCCCTGGAGCCGCGGCTGGCCGGGCCGCTGCATGATCCGGTGGTCGCGATGGTCGAACCAGCCGTGCAGCAGATAGCGGGTCGGGAAAGCGACCGGGCGGATGTCGTAGTTCAGCGCGCCCGGCCGCGGCTGCACCACCTCGTGGCAGTCGAAGCAGGCGCCGCCTTGCGAGAAGACCCGGCGGATCGCCTGGTCCGCCCGGCTGCCGAGGCTGGCGCGGGCGCGGGCATATTGAACGGCGGCGCGGATCTGGGCGACGTCGCCGGGCAAGGCGCGGGCGCCGGCGCTGAGCTCGGGCGGGCGCTGCGGCCCGCCGGCGCGGTAGAGCGCGCGCAGATCGCCGATCACCTGGGCCGGCGAGCCGTGGCGCAGGGTCCGGATGGTGCCTCCGATCTCGTCGAAGGCGAGGCTGTGGCACATGCCGCAATCGCCCTCCATGTCGGGCGGCTGGAAACGGCTGCCGTCGGGCGTCGGCACGTGGCAATCGGCGCATTGCAGCGAGTCGCCGAAGCCGTAGCGGCCGCGCAGCCGCCGTCCCATCTGCGCCGCGCCGCCGCGCGGATCGAGATGGAGCGCGTGCGGGAATTTGAGGTTGCTCATCTCGCGCGGCCGGCGGTCGAGCCCGATCCGCTCGAGCCGCGGCCGCTCGCCGTCCCAGCGAACCAGGACCAAGGGCTGGAATTCGGGATGGCCGCGCGAGAAATCGGAGGCGTTTGCGAGCCTGGTGTCGGGCAGCCGCGCGCGCAAATCGCCGTGGCAGTCGGCGCAGAAGCGCTGCGGCGTCGGCGGAATCCGCGACGGCCCCTCATGCTCGGTGTGGCAATCGACGCAGCGCCCCGGGTCGCGCCCGAACCAGCCGCCGATCGTCGTCTGCAGCCGCCGGAAGCCGCCGAGATGCGGGCTCGCCCGCGCCAGCCGCCCGAGGTCCGCATGGTCGTGGACGGCGGTATGGCAAGCCTTGCAGGCGGCGTCGCGGACCGGGACGAACGGCTCGACATGGCAGGCCTGGCAATTGTCGCCCAGGGAAGCGTGGCCCTGCGACAGGCTGCCCGACAGCCACATCCGATCGGCATGATAGCCCTGGGCGTAGCGCGCCGCCTCGGTGCGGCCCTGGTAGAAGGACCAGATCGGCCAGGCGAGGAAGAGGGCGAGGACCAGCCCCCCCAGCCCCCAGGCCATCGGCCTCTTGCCGGGCATCACCGAGGCGAGCCCGAAATTGCGGACGTCGACCTTCTCCGCTGCGGCATCGTCCTCGCCGCGCTCGATGTCGATCGACACGTCCTCCGATCCGATCGGGGTCGGCAGGATACGCAGCAGGAACGGCCCGACCCTGATGTCGCCGCCCGAATGGAGATGGATCTGGCCGAAGCCGACGGCGCTGCCGTTGATCTCGATCGTCATCCCCATTTCGGCCGAGACGCCGAGCTGGCCCTCGCCGACCAGCTCGATCGTCGCGTGATGGAGCGCGACCGCGAGGTCGTTCAAACGGATGTCGCAATTGGGATCGCGGCCGACACGAAGCAACGCATCCTCGACCTTGCTGGTGCGGACGATCTCGCGGCCGTCGGCGCTGTGGCTGATCGAGCGGAGGATGAAGGCCATCTGCGCCCGGCCCTACCAGTAAAAGAACACGCTGATGATGTGCGCGGAGAGCGCCGCGATCAGCGCGAAGGTCAGCGGCACGTGGACGTAGAGCCAGACCTCCAGCCGCGCCCGGATGCGGACGTGGCGGCGGATGCGATTCAAGGCACCCGCCTTGCGCTGCATCAGCACCGAGACCTGGTCGAGCGCGATCGCTTCCGCGCCTTCGCACTGCATCGCGCGGCGGCGGATGATCTTGAGCGCGACCGCGTTGCCGCCCTTGGGCGGCTTGCCGCTCAGCCGGCGAAAGAGGCCGCCGCCGAACGGGTCCTCGCCGAGCGAATCGAGCACCACCTGGCTGTCCTCGTCGGAGAGCGGCTGGGCCGAGATCTGGATCTGCTTGTCGATGCTCTCGACCGCGTCGATCATCTGCGCGGCAGTCATCTCGGAGCGGTTGTCGCTCAACGCCGCCGGCAGGAAGGCGTAGGCCCAGATGCCGTAAATGCCGGAAAGGATGACCAGCATCATCAGCACATAAGCGAGAGTGTGGATGTTGAGGCCGAACTGAAAGCCGGTGTGCAGCGTCGCGATGACGATCAGGGAGAGGCCGAGATAGACGTGGGCCGAGGTCCACGCCTTCAGCGACCAGCGTTTGCGGGTGATCGCGCGCTTGCGCACGCCGAGCGCGGTCAGCCAGAGGATCAGCAACGCGCCGATCGTGCCGAGCGTATAGCCGTACCAGCTGCCGCCGTTCGGCCGCGGCTCGACGTCGATCAGCAGATAGGCAAGGGTCGCGACGGCGCACAAAGCGGCGGCGATCTTGAGCCATTTATAGTCGCGGTGGCGCAGGAAGCCTTCGTGGCTGGTGCCTTCGCCGATTTCGGTGCGCTCGATCCCCCTCGACGCCACCCTAGACCCCCTGGCCCATCCGCGCGACGGTGAGGAACTCCTCGGGCGCGACCCGGATCGCGGCCCCGGTCGGGCAGGCGCGGACGCAGGCCGGGCCGCCCTCGATCCCCGAGCACATGTCGCACTTGATCGCCTTCTTGGGCGTCTCCGGGCTGACGCGCTTATCCGTCCAGCTCCGCGGCGGCTCGCCGGGGCCGGGACCGACGCCGCCCAAGAGCCACATCAGCAGGTTCGGCTTCTTCGGCGGCACCTTGTCCATCCGGATCACGCCATAGGGGCAGTTGCGCTGGCAATTGCCGCAGCCGATGCAGGTCTCGTCGATATAGACCTCGCCGTCGGGGCCGCGGTGGATCGCGTTGGGCGGGCAATCGGCCATGCAATGCGGATGCTCGCAATGGCGGCAGCTGGTCGGCACGTGGAGATGGGCGAAGGTCTTGCCGGCCTCGCGGTTAAGGCGGGACAGGCCCTCATGGGCGTCGGCGCAGGCCTTCTCGCAATTGTCGCAGCCGACGCAGAGCTTCTCGTCGATCAGCAACAGGTCGGTCGCCTCGCCGATGCCGTTCTCGACGAGGAAGCTGGCGACGTTGGAATAAAGGTCGATGACCCCGCCGAAGCCGTCCTTGCGCTCCTCGATGAAGCTGGTCAGCTCGTGCCGCGCCGCCATGTCGCGCTGGAAGCGGGCGAGCAATTCGGGCTTGCGCTCGAGCAGGGCGCGGAAGGCGTCGCCGCCGAGCTTGATCACCTCGGACTTGATCGCGGCGCGGACCGTCGCGGTGCGGCGGCCGCCGTCGATCAGCGCCATCTCGCCGACATAGGAGCCGGCGGGAAGATAGGAGAGGAAGACCGGCTTGCCGCCGATATCCTTCTCGACCACCATCGAGCCCTGGCGGATGACGAAGATGTCGTAATTGGCCTCGCCCTCCTTGATGATCGTCTCGCCCGCCTTGACGCTCTGGATCTCGGCGGTGGCGAGCACTTCGGCGAGGTCCTCGGAGGTGACGGTCGAGCCGAGCATCTGCAGCAATTGCCGCTCGGTCGAAATGCGGGTGATCTCGCGCTTCGCCGCCGGCACCGTCGACATCAGCTTCAGCGCCGCGTTGCGCGGGATCTCGACGACGATCGCGCCCGAGGCGGCGCGCACGGTGGCGCCGCGCTTGCGGCCGGAGATGAGGCCGACCTCGCCGACGATCGAGCCCTGCGGGATCTCGACGGTGATCGCCGGATTGGCCGGATCGACCTCGACCAGCACCGCGCCGTCCGCGATCGCGAACAGCGAGGAGCCGGGCTCGTTGCGCTCGAAGATGACATCGCCGGCGCGGTAGGAGACCGGGTCGGAATCGAGCATGAACTCGCGCATCTGCAACATCGACATCTCGTTGAGGATCGAGACGCGCCGGCGCAGGAAAGCGAGCCATTCCTCGACGCTGCGCCGGCCCGGCAGGGTGGCGAACTTCCTTTCGAGAATGGGCTCGTCGGCGGGCTTCAATTCGGTATTGCCGTTGATGAACTCGATGACGTCATAGCCCTGGTTCATGCAATGCTTGATCAGCGGATAGCCGGCGAGCGCGCCGATCACGTAGAGGCCGGGCACGGTCGATTCGAAGGTCGGCGACAGCACCGGATAGGAGATGCGGTCGGGGCTGGAGAACTGGACGCCGGTGCCGGCCACGATCGCCTTCTTGCCGTCCTTCTCCTCGAAGGTGGCGCAGCAGCCTTCGACGAAGGTGCGCGGCGGCGCTGAGCCCATCCGGGCGATGACCCGGTCGCATTCGGCCTTCAGCTCGCCGTCGCGCGTGTCGAAGGTGATGAAGCCCTGTTCGATCCTGCTGGCGGTGGTCTCGCGCAGGATATTGATGCGGCCCTCGCCTTCGGCGGCGGTCAGCGCCTTGACGTTGGCGTCCTTGGCGGTGGCGAACTCGGCCGAGCGGTTGACGATGGTGACGACGTTGCGCTGCTCGGGGTCGGCGGCGAGCCCCAGCGCATTCTCGATGCCGGCGTCGCCGGCGCCGATCACGATGATATGCTCGTCGATATAGGCGCCGGGATCGTCGAGCTGGTACTGGACGACCGCGCCGTCGCCGACCGGGCAGCGGACCAGGTTCGGATTTCCCTGGGTGCCGATCGCCAGAATGACGGTCTCTGCGGTGATCGCGTCGCCGGCCTTGGTCTTGAGCGTGAAATTGCCCTCCGCGCCGGTGATCGAGGCGATCTCCGCGTTCAATTTGACGTTGACCTTGTGGCCGGCGGTCATCTCGTCCCAAGTGCCGAGCACCTTCTCGCGCTTGCCGGCCTCGAAGCTGAGGTCCGAGCGCAGCACGAGTTGGCTCGGTGTCGCCATCACGTGCTTGCCCTTCTGATATTTGTAGATCGTGTCGCAGAGATGGTCGGTCTTTTCGAGCAGGACGTGGCTCAGCCCCAGCTGGGCGGCCCGGGCGGCGGCGCTCAATCCGGCGGGACCTGATCCGACGATGGCGATCTTATGGTCTGACGCCACTGGGTATCGATCCTCCCCTGAGAGGCAATTTAGCAGCTTCTGAAGGGGACGCCAGACTTGACGGCGGCTTTTTTGCCGCGACAATCGGGCGCGATGGCAGACGCTTCCACCCCCGCGCGCCGGGTCGCTCCGGCGACGATCGCCCTCGTCCTCGCCGCGCTCCTGCTCGTCGCCACGCTCGCCGTCGTCCTGTTTCGGCCGGGGAGCGACGAGGCGCCGCCGGGCAACGTTACGGCGCCCGCGCCGGCCGGATCGACGGCGGCGACGGCCGCTTCGTTGCGGGAGCGGCTGCGGCAGGATCCCGACAACGATCAGGGTTGGTTTCTGCTCGGCCTGACCTATCGGAACAGCGAGCGTTTCGCCGAGGCGGCGCAGGCCTTCCGCCGCGCCGCCGAGCTTGCCCCGCGCAACGCCGATTATGCCGCCTATCAGGGCGAGGCGCTGCTCCTCGCCGGCGGCGACACGCCGCCGCCGGAGGCGGCGCGGCTGTTCCGGCGCGCGCTCGAACTCCAGCCCGGCAATCCGCAGGCGCGCTACTATCTGGCGACGCTGAAGGACGTCGGCGGCGACCATCGCGGCGCGGTCGACGATCTCGTCGCCCTGCTGCGCGAAGCGCCGGCCGACGCGCCCTGGGCGCCGCAGGTGCGCAATGCCCTCGCCTCGATTGCCCGCGAGCACCATATCGACCTGGCCGGCCGCCTGCCCGCGGCCCCGGCCGCCGCCACTGCCGCGATACCGGGCCCGACGCCCGAACAGATGGCGGCGGCGCGCTCGATCCCGCCAAGCCAGCAGGACCAGATGGTGCGGGCGATGGTCGACGGGCTCGCCGCGCGCCTGAGGCAGAATCCGCGCGACGCCGACGGCTGGATCCGGCTGATGCGCTCGCGGATGGTGCTCCACGACCCCGATGCCGCCGCCGCGGCGCTGCGTTCCGCGCTCGCCGTCTTCCCGGGCGACGCCGCCACCCAGGCGCGGCTGCGCGCCGCCGCCCGCGAGCTTGGCATGCCATGACCTGGTCTCCCGACAGCTGGCGATCCTGCGAAGCGCGCCAGCAGCCCCAATATCCCGATCCCGGCGCGCTCGCCGCCGCGGAGCGCGAGCTCGCCGCTTATCCGCCGCTGGTCGCATTCGAGGAAGTCGAGGCGCTCAAGGGGGCGATCGCCGAGGCGCAGGCGGGACGCGCCTTCCTGCTCCAGGGCGGCGATTGCGCCGAGAGCTTCGCCGAATTCTCGCCGGAGACTATCGAGGGCAATTATGCCCTGATCGAGGCGATCGCCGAGCGCATCGCCGCAGCCTCGGGCCTCGAGGTCATCCGCCTCGGCCGAATGGCGGGGCAGTTCGCCAAGCCGCGCTCGGCGGCGATGGAGGTGCGCGGCGGCGCCGCTTTGCCCGTTTATCGCGGCGACATCGTCAATTCGATCGCCTTCGACGCCGCGGCCCGCCGGCCCGATCCCGAGCGGATGTTCCGCGCCTACGCGCAGGCCGCGGCGACGCTGGACCGGCTCAAGGGGCGCGCCTTTTATGCCAGCCACGAATGCCTGCTGCTGCCGTTCGAGCAGGCGCTGGTGCGCGGCGATCGGCGCGCTTACGGCGCCTCGGCCCATTTCCTCTGGATCGGCGACCGCACCCGCTTTCCCGGCTCGGCCCATGTCGAGTTCGCGCGAGGCCTCGCCAACCCGATCGGCATCAAATGCGGGCCGGGGCTGACGTCGGAGACCTTGCTCGCCTTGCTCGCCATCCTCGACCCCGAGCGCGAGCCCGGTCGCATCACCCTGATCGCCCGGATGGGGCACGACCGCGTCGCCGCGGCGCTGCCGCCGCTGATCCGCGCCGTCGCCGGCAGCGGCCATCTTGTGCTCTGGTCATGTGACCCGATGCACGGCAACACCATGCGCACCCCCGGCGGCGCCAAGACCCGGCCGCTGGCGCTGATCCTCGCCGAGACGCGGGGCTTCTTCGCCGCCGCGGCAGCCGAAGGCGTGCGCTGCGGCGGCCTGCATTTCGAGATGACCGGCCGCGACGTCGCCGAATGCACCGGCGGCGGCGTCGCGCCGGGCGATGCGGACATGGCCGACCGCTACCACACCCATTGCGACCCGCGTCTCAACCCGGCCCAGGCGATGGCGCTGGCCGACCTCGTCGCCGACGCGCTAGGAGATCCGCACCGCCTCGACGCGGCGGTTCTCGCCGGCGGTTGAGGGCAGGTTCGGCAGCGGCCGGTCGGGGCCGTAGCCGCGCACCACCAGCCGGTCGCGGGCGACCCCGGCGGCGGCGAGGAAATCGGCGAGGGTCTGGGCGCGGCGCTGCGACAGATCGATGTTGCGGGCGCGGACGCCGACGGAATCGGTATGTCCTTCAATGAGGAAGCGCATGTTCCTCAGTTGCGGCATCAGCAGCGAGCGGGCGAAGACCTGCGCCTGCGCGCGCGCCGCCGCGGTCAGGTTCGCCGAGCCGGTCTCGAAGTTGAGCCGCAAATTGACACGCTGGCCGGGGCCGGCGGGGGGCACCGCCGAGGCGCCGGGCGGCGCGGCGAGATTGTGGGCAGCGCGGCGGCGCGGCGCCGGATTGGCGCGTCGCGTCTCGTTCGGGCTGGCCGGCCGCGACAAAGCGAAGCCGCGGGTGGCGGTGATGCGCGGGCGCGGGCCGGTCGTGTCGGTCTCGTCCTGCGCCGCATTCTGGTCGCCGCACTCGCCGGAGAAGGTGCAGACATAATCCTCGACCGTCGGCGGCTCGTCCTGGGCGCCGGCGGCGGCCGGGATCGAGAAGAGCGAGAGGGCGAGAGCGAGCTTGCGCATGGCCGCGATTCTACGCCTTCGCCGCCCGAGCGGCAAGGCGCGCGGCGGCCGGCTGGTCATTGTCCGGCCGAGCCGGGCTTGCTACCACATTGGCCGCATGACCTTGATCCTGACCGTCCAGAATGCGGGGACGCTGCCGGGCGAACCGATGCCGCCCTACCGGGCCGACGGCGAGACGATCGTGATCGGCCGCTCGCGCAACTGCGACTGGCCCCTGCCCGATCCGACCAACGCCATCTCCTCGCGCCATTGCGAGCTGCGCCGCGACGGCGAGGCCTGGCTGCTCAAGGATACGTCCACCAACGGCACCTACCTCAACGGCGGCGCCGAGCGGATGACCGGCGAGCACCGCATCGCCGAGGGCGACCTCATCCGGATCGGCCATTACGAGATCCTCGCCTCGCTCGGCGAAGCGAAGACAATGCTCGCGCCGACCGCCGAAGCGGCGCCCCCTGCCCCGCCGGCGCCGCCGGAGGAGGTGCCCGACAACGTCACCGTGATGTGGGATTCGCTCGCCGACATCAACAAGGTCGATTGGGCGCGTGGCGGCTTCGGCGTCGAGGACACGGCGCCCGATGGCGCCAATGTCGACGATCTCGTCGCGGCGCTGATCGAGGCCGCCCAGCTCACCGACGCCCAGGTCGCCCGCTCGCCCGAGCTGATCGCCAAGGCCGGCGCGTTGCTGCGGCGGCTGGTCGCCGGCCTGCTCGTCATGGTCGAGGCGCGGGCGCGGGCCAAGGCGCAGATGGGCGCCGAGACGACCGGCCTCGCGCTCGAGGGCAACAACCCGATCAAGTTCGCGCGCACGCCCGACCAAGCGCTGGCGCAATTGCTCAATCCGCCCGAGCCGGGCTTCATGGCGGCGGACCGCGCGGTCGAGGACGCCTTCCTCGACCTCCAGTCGCACCAGGTGGCGACGCTGAAGGCGATCCCGGGCGCGCTGAGGGCGACGCTCGACCGCTTCTCGCCCGGCTCGATCCGGCGCCGGCGCGGCGGCGATCTCGGGTTGCTGGCCAAGCTGCTACCCGCCTTCCGCGACGCCGCTCTGTGGCGCCATTACGAGCGCGAGTTCGTCGCGGTGAAGAAGGAATCGGACGAGGCCTTCATGGCGGTCTTCGCCACGGAATTCCGCAAGGCCTATGAGCGCCAACTGCGCGAGGGCCTGGACGGCTGACCCGAAAAAGAGGGACTGTCCCTATTCAATCCTTGCTGCCGTCGCCGCCGGGCTCGGCCTCGCGGTTGACCGATTCGTACCAGACCATCTCGGCGGTCCAGCGGCCGGCGCCGGCGGCGGCGAGGAAGCGGTCGCGCCATTCCGGCCCGCGCGCGCCGATGTCGGGCGCGAGCAGCTCCGCATCGAACGGTCCGCGGCCCGAGATCAAAGCGAAGCCCGACCAGCCGTCATGATCGGAATCGACGTGGAGGCGGAAGCGGCCATTGCCCTCGCGGCTGACCGGCCGCCCGCCGACCGACCGGGCGAGCACCTGCTCGAACTGGGCGCGGCTCCGCAGCAGCAAGGTGATCCGCCCGGAGGGCTCGATGCCGAGCAGGGCGAGGTCGCGGCTTGAGTCGCCGAGATCGAGGTCGAGCACGGGATTGGACGCCGCGCGGCCCGCATATTCGCCGTCCTGCTGCAGCACCATTTCGTAGCGCGTCCGCGGGCTCGACAAATGGCCCCCGGCGGGATCGCGGATCTGGCGGAAGGCATCGAGCACGGCGCAGCCCGCCTGGCTGATCGGCGCGACGTCGCCGAAATCCACATTGGGGCTTTGCAGCCCGGCCTGGACGAGCGCGCTGCGCAGCTGGCCGACGGCGGCGTCGGCATCGCCGGCGACGCCGCGCATCGCGACGGTGAGGCGGCCGCCCTCGTTTTCGATCCGGCCGATATCGAGCCAGGTGCAGCTCACCGACGGCAGCACCGCGTTGATCGCGCCGCGCGCGGCTTCGACCGGATCGCCGGCCCGTGGCGGCGGTGGCGGCGTCACCTCGCGTTCCAGGCCGGGAATCAGGCCGAAATACCAGGCGCCGCCGGCCGCGGCGAGCAGCAAAGCGAGCAGCAGGCCGACGATCAACCCCCTGGCCGGTCCACGCCGCGGCGGCGCGGCGCCCGGGTCGGGCGGCAGGCGCTCGCGCGCTGTCTCCGGCGAGGGGATGCGGGCGCCGTCGAGCATCGCCAGCACGTCCGCCATCGAGCGCAGCCGCTCCTTGGGGTCGGGGCGCAGCATCGCCGCCAGCAGCGGCCCGAGATCGTCCGGGATCGCGGCGAGATCGGGGCCGCGCCGCCTTTTGTCGATCGCGTCGACCAGCGAGCCCGACATGTCGACATTCCTGCCCATCGCGACCGCGAGGATGACCAGGCCGAGGCTGTAGACATCGCTCCACGGCCCGATCTCGCGGCTGAAATCGCCGAGCTGCTCGGGGGCGACATAGTTCAGCTTGCCGGCGAAGCCGTCGCCGACGATCGTCGCCGCGCTCGCGTCGAGATCCTTGGCGATGCCGAAATCGATGATCTTGGCCTCGTCGATATCGTCATTCTCGAGGATGACGTTGTCCGGCGACATGTCGCGGTGGACCGCGCCGAGCTCGTGCGCGGCGGCAAGCCCCCCGGCGAGCCGGCGCAGCAGGGCGGCGAGCTGCTCCGGGGACGGCTTGAGCGTGCCCAGCGAGGCGCTGAGGCTGGTGCCCTCGATGAAATCGGTGACGATGTAGAGGACGTGGAGGTCAGGCTCCTGGGCGAGCACGCGATATTCGACCAGCGCCTGGTGATGGAGCTTGGTCAGGGTCTTGGCTTCCTTGCGGAACATGGCGATGACCTTCTCGTCGCCGGCCAGCGCCGGCAGCATCACCTTGATCGCCACCCTCTCCTCGGTGTGGACGTTGCAGCCCTCGAACACCTCGCCCATGCCGCCGCGGGCGAGGAAGCGCTTCACCTCGAAGATATGGTTGAGGATGTCGCCGACCTTGATGCCGACCGCGTCGCTGCGCGGCACGAACCCCTTTGTCGGCTGGGTCGGCTGGGCGGGGGCCGGCGTCCCGGGCGAAAAGACGGTGCGCTCCTCGCCGTCCGGCGGCGGTTTCTTGTCCTTGTCGTCGCTCATGATGGCGGCCCGGCGAAGGAGAGCAAGGTGGGATCGCTGGCCGAGATCGCGATCGCGGTGACGTTGTCGGGCGCGCCGGCCGCGAGGGTCAGCGCGATCAATTCGGCCAGCGCGCGCTCGGGCGAGCGCCCCAGCCGGCGCTGGATCTCGTCCTCGCCGACATAGGAATGGAGGCCGTCGCTGCAGAGCAGGAAGACGTCGCCGGGCCTGACCTCGCCTTCGGCGCGGTCGATCTCGAGCGGACCGCGCACGCCGACCGCGCGCGAGAGGATATGGCCCATCGGGTGGCCGGCCACCTCATCGGGCGCCATCAGACCGCGGTCGACCATCTCCTGGACCTGGGTATGATCGCGGCTGAGCTGGGTGAAGGCGCCGTCGCGCAGCAGATAGGCGCGGCTGTCGCCGACCCAGAGCAGCAGATAGCTTTGCTCGCGGACCAGCAGGGCGACGATCGTCGTCCCCATCCGGCTGCCGCGCGCTTCGCCCTCGGCGGCGATCGCGGCATTGGCGGCGCCGATCGCCTCGGCGACCCGATCGCCGGCCGCGCCGAGGCCGGCGGGAATCTCGATCCCGTCCAGCTCCCCGACCAGCCGGCCCGACGCCCATTCGCCGCCCTCATGGCCGCCCATGCCGTCGGCGACCGCCCACAGGCCGTCGCGCTCGCGGATGCAGAAGCTGTCCTGATTTTGCGCGCGCACCCGCCCCTGATGGGTCAGCGCCGAGCTCTCGATCCGGAAGGGCGAGAAATTCACGGCCGCATCTAAGCACAGCTGCCCCGTGCGATAAAGCATGATGGCCGGAGCATCTTCCTTCCGGCGGGCCGCTGGGCTAGACGGTCGCCCTCTTCCAATTGTGAGGTTTGTCATGAGGCTTCTGATCACCACTGCCCTCGGCGTCGCCCTGATCGCGCTCGCCGGCTGCAACCGCGCCGCGCCGGCCAACAATGCCGCGGACAACGCCGCCGACAATGCGGCCGCGCCCGCGCCGGCGGCCAACGAGGCCGGCGCCAAGCCCGCCGAGGACAATGCGGCCGCGCCCGCCGATGCCGCCGCGCCGGCCGGCGAGAAGCCGGCCGACGGCGCCGCCACCGAGACGTCGAGCGAGGATCAGCCGGCCGACCAGGCGCCCGACGGCGGCAAATAAGGTCTTGCGGGGAGCGGCCTTCGCCGGCGCTCCCCGCCCTTTTCTTGACAGCAAGGCGCCCTGCCCCATATGCGCCTCTTCCGCGCTTGCACGGCCCCTTCGTCTAGCGGTCCAGGACGTCGCCCTCTCACGGCGAAAACACGGGTTCGAGTCCCGTAGGGGTCACCAGCGGCATAGTTGGACATTGCTTTGCCACCAGTTTCCCGCGCAGCCCTTCGCCTGGCCGCCGCCTGGTTCATGATCGGCATGTTGCCGGTCGCCGCCGCGGCGACGCCGGGGGACGCCCGACCGGCGGCCGACCCGTTCGCGTCGGCCCGCTCGGAGATGGTGGCGACGATCCGGGCCCAGCTGATTGCGCGCGGATTGAGGGACGACCGCCGCCTTCGCGACATTCTCCGGGTCATCGGAACGCTGCGGCGCGAAGCGTTCGTCCCCGACGACCAGCGCCGGGCGGCCTATTCGATGGACCCGCTGCCGATCGGCCACGGCCAGACCATCTCGGACGGGTTCATCCAGGCCTATATGACGCGGATGCTGAACCTGCGCCGCCATGACCGGATATTGGAAATAGGCACCGGCTCGGGATACCAGGCCGCCATCCTCGGCTCGCTCGTCGACCATGTCTACACGATCGAGATCGTTCCGGAGCTGGCGCGGCGGGCAGCAGCCGCCCTGGCCGGGCAGGGCTTCCGCAACGTCGAGGTCAGGCAGGGCGACGGCTACCTGGGCTGGCCGGGCGAGGCGCCGTTCGACGCCATCATCGTCACGGCCGGCGCAGCGCGCATCCCGCCGGCGCTTTTCGCTCAGTTGCGGCCGGGCGGACGGATGATCCTGCCGCTCGGGCCGAATTGGGCGGAGCAGCAAATGACGCTGGTTCGCAAGCGCCGGGACGGTCGTGCGGATGTCAGCTCGTGCGGTTGGGTTTTCTTCGTCCCGTTCGTCGGCGCCGCGCAAACCAGGCAGGCCGGCGCGCCGGCGACGTGGGGACAGCGCTTGCGGCCCGAATGCTTCGAGCCTCTCGGCGCCCGGCCCAGGATCGCCGAGCCGCCGGCGACCGCGGTCCCTGAACGATATCAGCGGCCTTCACGGCGATGACGCGGGCCGGCAAAAAACTGTAACATAGATCGGGCAAGCGAAGCTGGGGCGATCGGCGCTCGGCGAGGATCCACGTGTCCGACGAAGTCGAGCTGAAATTCGATGTCGAGCCGGCGAGCGTCGCACGGCTGCGCGCCACGCCGGTTCTCGCCGCCGTGCCGGCGCGGATCGAAACCAGCGAATCGCTCTATTTCGACACCCCGGACGGCGCCCTGCGCAACGCCGGCATCTCCTTGCGGGTGCGGCGTTCCGGCGGCCGCATCGTCCAGACCGCCAAGCGCAAGAAGGGCAACGCCGCCGGACTGTTCATCCGCCAGGAATGGGAGGTCGAGCTGCCGCGCTTCGCACTCGACCTCGACGCCTTCGGGCCCGGGCCGCTCCGGCGCCTGCTCGGCAAGGTCGAACGGGCGGCGCTGAAGCCGATCATCCGCACCCGCTTCGCGCGCTCGTCCTGGCAGATCGCCCATCAGGGCAGCCGGATCGAGGTCGTGCTCGACGAGGGCGCGGTGACGGCCGGGCGCCGGCGGACGCCGCTCACCGAGTTCGAGCTGGAGCTCAAGGCGGGCAAGCCCGCCGCCTTGTTCGACCTTGCCGAGCGGATCGGCCGCGCGGCGCCGCTGCGGCTCGGGACGATGAGCAAGAGCGGGCGCGGCTACGCGCTGCTCGAAGGCCGGCTCGGGCGTCCGGCCAAGGCCGAGCCCGTGGCGCTCGCCGCGGCGGCGAACGAGGCCGAGGCGTTTCGCGCCGTCGCGCAGGCCTGCCTGCGCCACTTCCGGCTCAACGAGATCGCGCTGCTCGGCGGCCGCGACCCCGAAGCCCTGCACCAGGCGCGGGTAGCGCTGCGCCGCCTGCGCTCGGCGCTGTCGCTGTTCCGGCCGACCGCGCGCGGCAAGGACTATCAGCATCTGCGCGAGGAGCTGCGCTGGTTCGCCGGCCAGTTCGGCGAGGCGCGCAATCTCGACGTCCTGTTCGCCGGCGAGCGCCTTCCCGACGATGCCGGGCTGCGGCGCACGCTCGCCGCCGAGCGCGACAGGGCCTATCGCCGCGTGCTGGCGGCGCTCGCCTCGCAGCGCGCCCGGGCGCTGATGCTCCGGCTCGCTTTGTGGCTCGAGCTCGGGCGGTGGCGGTTCAAGCCGCGCGCCGCGGGGCCGGTCCGCGCGCTTGCCGAAAGCCAACTCGACCGGCAATGGCGCAAGGTCAGGCGGCGCGGCGCCGGGCTCGCCGCATTGGACGCCGATGCCGAGCACCAGCTCCGGATCGACGTCAAGAAGCTGCGCTACGCCGCCGAGTTCCTGGCGCCCCTCCATGCGGACGCCCGGCGAGGCCGCTTCATCGCCGCGCTCAGGGAATTGCAGGAGCAGCTCGGCGTCGCCAACGATGCGCGCATCGCCGCGGCGGTGATGGCCCGGCTCGCGCCGAAGCTCGCGGCGGCGCCGGTGCCGGACGTGTCGGCCAGGGCGGCCGAAAAGGCGTTCCGCCGCGCCTCGGCCGCCGCCGGCTATTGGGAGTGACCCCCTAGAAGTGCACGGTCATGCCGAGGCTGAAGGTCTGGCCGAGCGCGTAGCTGTTGATGTCGATGCGCTTGAAACCCGACTGCTGGAACTCTTCATAATCCTGGCCGAGCAAGTTGCGCGCCTCGAACTTCAATTCGGCGCGGGCGCCGAACAAGGGCACTTCCTGGCGCAGCACGAAATCGAGCCTCACTCCCGGATGCTCGATAAAGTCGGGCTGGCGCGCCAGGCCCTGGATCGGGCCGCGATTGGTGACGCGGTCGCTGGCATAGGCGATCGCGAAGGTCGCCTGCGAAAGGCTGTCGGTGTCCTCGATGCCGATCTGGAGGTTGGCGAGATGGTCCGACTGGCCGGTCAGCGGCGCCCCGTCCTCGAACAGGAGGTTGGCCGCGACCGGCTGCAAATCGGGGCCGATGATAGCGCTGTCGTCGGCGCTGACCCGCGACCGGCTGTAGGTGTAATTGCCGATGAACAGGAGCCGGCGGGTGGCGAAGAAACGGCCGCCGAGGCCGCGCAGGGGCAAATAGGCCTGGACCTCGATCTCGCCGCCGTAGAGCTCGGCCCGCGGCGCGTTGGCGAAGCCGGTCCTCAATTGGCCGCCGCCGGCGAAGAAGGCCGCCGCCTCGATCGGATTGTCGATCCTTTTGTAGAAGCCGGCGACGCTGACCCTTTGGTCGCGCGCGAAATAATATTCCCAGCGCGCCTCGGCGTTCCACAGCTCGCTGTCGGTGAGGAACGGGTTGCCGGTGAACTCGCGGTCGGATTCGAAATCCTGGTAGATTTGCGGCGCGAGCTCGCGGAACTGAGGCCGGGCGATGGTCTTCGAGGCGTGCAGGCGAAGCTGCATGTCGCGGGCGAAGCTCCAGGTCACGGTCAAGGCCGGCAGCCAGTAGCTGTTGGCGAGATTGGTCGCCGCCAGCGCGCTGCCGATCGGCTGGACGTTCTCCTGGCCGTCCTCGTAGCGCACGCCCAGCGTTGCGCGCACGCCATCGGCCGGCTCGATCTCGGCCTGGGCGTAGCCGGCATGGACATTGAGGTGGGCGCCATAAGCGGCGGTGCCTTCGGCGCCCGACACGTCGCGCAGCTGGATGTTGTAGGTGTAGACGTTGAAATCGGAGAGCAGGAAGTCCGGCCTCTCCTGTGCGACCGTGATCGGCAGGGCGCCGTCGGGCCGGAAATATTGGAATTGGTAGCGCGACGCGCTGCGGTCGGTGCGGGTGTAGGCGTAGCCGGCCGCGAGCGTGATGGGCAGCGCCGTGCCGAGCCGGTAGGCGAGATCGAGCCCGCCGGAATAGACGTTCTCTTTGAGCGCGCTGAACGCGATATTGGCGAACTGCCCGCCCGAGGCGAGATTGTTGACATAATCGTCGACGTCGCCCGTCCCGCTCGTCGCCGGGTTGTCGTCGCCGAGGTAGAAATAGGAGATCGCCCGCTCATAAGGCGATTCGCGCCGGGTCGTCGCATAGGTGCCGCGCGCATCGACGCTGAAATTGCCGAAGCGGAATTCGCCGACCAGCTGGGTGTCAATGAGCTGGCGCTCGAACCAATAGCTGTTCTGCTCGATGATCGAGGGCGGCAGGTTCGGGTCCTGATCGGCGACGCTGCGGTTGAAGCCGGCGGCGAGACGCGCCTGCTTGAGCGTGTCGCGGACGAACAAATTGGTCCAGCGGATGCGGTGCCGGCCGAACTCGGCGCCGAGCCCGAGCAGGCCGGAAAGGACGATTCGATTGTCGGTGGTGACGGTTTCGAAGCTGGTCTGCGGGGTGCCGCCCAAAGCGGGGTCGAGCGAGGTCTGCTGGAGCGCGTCGCGGGTGCGCCAGGAGTTGGAATAGCCGATCGAGGAAATGAGGCCGATCCGGCCGCCGCGGATGTCGGCCGAGGAGCCGAAGCTGACTTCGCCGGAGAAATTAGGTGGGGTGTCGCCCATCCGTTGCAGGAGAGTGGTCGGAGCGTTGCTGAGGCTGGCCGCGAAGTCGCGGCGCTCGGCGTCGCTGGTGGCGTTGAAGGTGCCTCCCGCGACGGCGCCGCGCAGCGCCGGCGGGAAATCGCGGGTGCCGTCGTCGACGCCCAGCCAGTCGAGGTCGCCGCCATAATAGGTGTAGCCGAGCTGGAAGCTGGTCTCGACGTCGGCGGTGACGCTGGCGCCGACGTCGAGAAAGGTCTCGCGCGGCACCGCCGGAGTGGTGAGGTTGATCACGCCGCCGCCGAACTCGCCGGGATAATTGACCGAATAGCTTTTCTGGACGAGCGCGCTGGCGACGACGCTGGTCGGGAAGATGTCGAGTGGGACGACCCGCCTGAGCGGTTCGGGGCTCGGCAGCGGCGAACCGTTCAGCAGCGCCAGCGAATAGCGGTCGCCGAGGCCGCGGACGTAGACGAAGCCGTTGCCGACCAATGAAAGGCCGGTGATGCGCTGGAGCGCGCCGGCAATGTCGCCCTCGCCGGTGCGGGCGATGTCCTCGCTCGACAGGACCGAGATCACCTGCGGCGTGCGGCGGACATTGTTCGGGGTGCGGGTGCCGCGGATGACGATGTCGGGGCCGGACAGATCGGCGCCCGGCGCGGAGACCTCGATCTCCTGCTCCGGCGGCTGCGCCGGCGCGGGCGGGGGTGAGGGTGGCTGGGCCTGGGCCAATGCGGCGGCGGGCGCGACCAATGCCGTCGAGAAGAGCAGGCCGGCGAGGATGTTGCGGGTCATGCGCTCAATTGACCGGAATGGAAGTGCAGGACCCGCTCGCCGAGCCGAAGTTCGCGTAGCTCGAATTGCAGGTCCACCCCGCATACCAGGTGTCAACAACGTCGCGAACCGCGCCGATATAGCTGACCGCGCTGAGCCGGTTCGGCGCGGCCGCGTTGACGGTGATGAACGGGTCGGCGTTGAACGGCGTCGGATCCGTCGCCGCCACCGCCGACTCGTTCGGGCCGTTGATGAAGGTGCCGGTCAGCGTCGGCGTGTAATTGTCGTTGTTGTTGTTGGTGCCGGTGCCGAAGATCGCCGCGATCTGCGCGACCGTGACGTTGCCGTCGTTGGTATAGGGGTTGGCGCACTTCATCACCACCGAGCGGAAGGTGGGCGGACCCAGGTCCTGCAGCGGATTGTCGGCGGCGCGCGTGGTGGTGCCCCCGGTCTCGTCGATGTCGAGGCAGTTGGTGGGGGCGATCACGATCGCGTTGAGCAGCGCATAATCGGTGCCGCCGCGCAGCAGCATGGCGTTGCCGCCCTGGACATTGCTCTTGCCGATGAAGGTCGCGTTCGAGACCCGTGTGTACTGGCGCGGCAGCGCGTCCTCATTGCCGTTCGAATCGGCCTCGGGCCCGATCGCGTCGCCGTTCGAGGAGTCGCGCTGGACCGAGATCACGAACTGGATCGTGCCGCGATAGCCGAGATCGGTGTCGAGGCCGTCGTCGTCGGCGCCGGTCTCGACGAAATATTTGAGGTTCTGGCGGCCGCCGAAGAATTCGAGGCCGTCGTCCGAGCTGTTGTGGCTCTGGATATGGTCGATCGTGGTGTTGGAGCCGACGCCGCCGGTGGTGAGCGACTGGAGCTCGTTGCCCGGCGCGATCGCGAAGCCCGAATAGCGGATCTGGATATATTGGAGGATGCCGGAATTGTCGTTCGGCTGGTTGCCGCCGTAGAGCGAGGAGGTCGTGCCCTCGATCACCTGCTGGCAGGTCGGCGAGCCGCCGGGAACCGCGGTGTTGCAGTCGCTGATCGGCGCCCGGCCGAGCAGGATGATGCCGCCCCACAGCCCCATCGAGCTGTCGGTCGCGGTGCCGAGCAGATTGGCGCGGGCGGTGAAGATGATCGGGCTCGTCGGCGTGCCGATCGCGTTGAGGCGCGAGCCGCGGTTGACCACCAGATAGTCGCTGCCGTTCGAAGCGAAGATCAAAGTCCCCGCCTGGATGGTCAGCGTGACCGGCTGGCAGCCGGCGAGGTTGGCGGTGGGATCGCCGCCGCAATCGGTGCCGACGTTGACCGGCCCGGAGAGGGCGTAGGCGACGCCCGGCAGGTTCTGCAGCGTGGTGTCGGCGGTGAAGCGCGACGGCAATTCGCAGGCGCGGCGCTGGGTGCCGACGACGCCGCGGTCGATCGTCCCGGCCGGGCAGCCCGCCGCCGGCGTGCCCCCTCCCGCGGGCGGCGGCGGGGGCGGCGGCGTCGGCGCCGGCGGCGGCGTTACGATCGTGCCCTCGCCCGGCGAGGCGACGTCGTTGGGCCCGCAGGCGGCGAGCGGAATGACGCAGCTGATAAGCAGCAGGGCACGGAATTTCGGCATGACGACCCCCTTGGACGTGCGCGCGACTCGCCGGAAGGGAGCCGCCGATGGGGCGGCAGCTAGGAGCGCAGGATGATGCTTTTGTGACAGCGTGCGCGGAATCTTTTATTTAATTCCAGTCACTTATTCGTCATTTCGGCGACGCGATTCTGTAACAGACCGGTCTTATTGTGGCCGGCTTTGGAGGGTCAGCCGCAGCGGCCGGCCGGCGCGCTCGATCTCGAATTCGACATGGCCCGAATTGGCGATTTGCCAGGCGAGCTCCTCGCGCCGCTCCTCGTCGAGCTGGGCGCCGTTGACGCGCAGGATGACGTCGCCGGGCCGGATCCCCGCCCGCGCCAATGCCGGCAGGTCGGCGCCCGGGCGTAATGTGAAGCCGTTGATCCGGCCACCCGCCGTGCGTGGCGCCAGGCCCAGCCGGTAGCGCAGCGTCTCGTCGTTCCGGGCCGGCTCGACGGGCGCGGCGGGCGTCGCCGGCGCGACGCCGTCGAAGCCGAGACGCACCTCGCCGGCGGCGGTCGCCAGCACCGCATGGTGCAGCTCGACGCGCAGCAAGGTGGCGCCGGGGATGATCTCACGGCCGACCGGCACGAAGCGCTGGCTGCCGTCGGCCATGCCGATCACCGCGCCGGACGCCATCACCCCGAACAGGCGAAGCTGCGACACGTCCACGGCAGGCGCGGCGGGCGGCGGAGCAATCACGATCGGGGGCGGCGGCGGCGCCTGGACCTGGAGCGCCGGCGCGGGACGCGATTCGGCTTTCGGCCAGAGCAGATAAGCGAGCAGGGCGGCGATCACGAGACCGCCGCCCGACAAGGCGCGCCGGTCGCGCGGGCTAAGCGGCATCATCGTCGAGCGCGTAGCCGGCGGAGCGGACGGTCCGGATCAGCTCGCTGCGGCCGTCGAGGTTGATCGCCTGGCGCACCCGGCGGATATGGACGTCGACGGTCCGGATCTCAATGTCGCGGTCGCGGCCCCAGACCGCGTCGAGCAGCCGCTCGCGCGAGAAGACGCGGCCGGGATGTTCGAGGAAATGCCGGAGCAGGCGGAACTCGGTCGGGCCGAGCGGGATCGTCCGGCCGGCGCGCTTCACCTTATGGCCGACAATGTCCATTTCGAGGTCGGCGAAGCGCAATTGCTCGCCGGCCAGCGCCGGCCGCACGCGCCGCAGCACCGCCTTCACCCGCGCCACCAGCTCGCGCGGGCTGAACGGCTTGGTGACATAGTCGTCGGCGCCGGTCTCGAGCCCGCGCACCCTATCCGCCTCCTCGCCCCGGCCGGTCAGCATGATGATCGGCACGTTGGCGGTCTCGGCCGTGCGCCTGAGCCGGCGGCAGACTTCGAGGCCCGATATCCCCTCGATCATCCAATCCAACAGGATGATGTCGGGCGGCCTCTCGTTGGCGAGCAGCAGCGCCTCTTCGCCGTCGGGCGTGTGCTCGACGTTGAAGTCCTCGCGCTCGAAATGCCATTTCAAGAGGTCGGTCAGCGCCGGATCGTCCTCGACCAGCAGCAGGCGGCCCTTCATCATTGCTCGCGCTCCCTCGTCACAGGCGGGAGTTTTCGGCCAGGTGGATGACAGTTCCGTGACCTAGTCGGACCAGCTTCTCGCGACGATCCGCGAGGGCTGCAGGCGGGCGTCGACGAGCGCCGATTCGCTGAACTCGGAGTTGCCGACCTCGACCCGCACATCGAGCGCGAACCAGCGCGTCCTGAGCTGCGGCTGGAGCTGGGCGTCGAGCGGCACGGCCAGGCCGCGCATCGCGTCCAACCGCCAGAACTCGATCTGGTTCGCCCAGCCGCCGGACGGGCGGGCGACGATCACCCGGCGCGCCGTTTCGACGCTGAGCTGTCCCGGCGCGAGCATCGCCAGCAGCGGCGCCTGATCGGGCGTCAACGTATTGATGTTGAGCGGCGAAAGGTCGCTGACCGGCAAGGCGCACAGCCACGGGCGCAGGCGGGCGTAGAGATCGGGGCTCATGCCGGCGAGCGCGCGCGCTTCGCCCGGGTCGGCGAACAGGGTGTTGCCGGTGCGGTAGGGGCTGGGGCCGGCCGCATAGGCCTCGTCCTCGGCGCCGGCCGGCCCCGGCGCCGTATCGCTGTCGGCCCAATCCGCCGCCGCCTCGGCGATCCGGCGCGCGTCGGCCTCGCTTGTGCCGAGGGCCATCATCAGGCCGATGAACTGGCTCACGCCGGCGGGGCGGCGGACGAGCGCCGTCTGCGGATCGCCCTCGACGACGCTGTTCAGATTGAAGCAATTGCCGCCGTCCCGCACCCGCAATTCGGCCAGCGCGCCGCCCGGCATCGGCACGCGGCGGACGGCGCCGTTCCAGCCGCCGTCGAGCGTCGTCCGCTCCGGACTCTCGGCGATCCGATCGTCGAGGGTGAGGAGAGCGAGCTGCTCGACGCCGTCGGCAAAAGCGCGCGCCTGGTCGAGCGCGGTGGCGTTGGCGGCGGTGGCGCGCGACAGCCTCAGCCCCTCCATCGCCGCCGCGGCGATCGCGCCGGTGACGGCGACGAGCAGCAGCACCGCGAGCAGGGCCGCGCCCCGCTCCCGCGCCGGCACCGGCCGTTTCATCGCCCGCCTCCGACCAGGAAGAGCTGGCGCACCGAGCCGTGGGCCGGATCGGTGCTCAGCAATTCGACCGCGCGCGGCAGCAGGCTCGCGTCGGTCGGCTCCCAAACATCGCGCCAGCCGCCCTCGCGGTCGCGGTAGCGCAGGCGCAGCTGAGTGACATTGGCGAGCAAGGTGATCGCGACCGCATGCGATTCGCCATCGACCCGGTCGTAGGCGAGCCGCTCGAGCCGGCCGTCGTTCAACCGGTATTCGACCCGCTGAAGCGCGCCCTCGACGCCGCCGTGACGCACCACCGCCAGATTCAGCGCCGAGCCGGCGAAGGCCAAGCGGGGCCGGCCGTCGCGGTCGCGGCTGGGGCGCGGCGCCGCCTGACCGAGATCCGCGGTCATCAGCGCCCCGAGGCGACGCAGCGCGCCGACCTCGCCGAGCAGCCGGTCGGAGGTCTGCTGGGTGCGCACCGTGAGCGTCAGCAAGGCGACGCCGGCGGCGGTCAGCATGCCGAAGATGGTCAGCGCGATCAGCATCTCCACGAGGGTGAAGCCGCGCCTCATGCCGGCGCCTTGCGGAACACGATCAGGCTCGCCCGGCCGGGGCCGCCTTCCTCCGGGTCGACGCGAATTTCGATCTGCTGGATGCGGGCCTCGGGCGAGCGGGCAACGTTGCGCGACCAGCGCCAGCGCCGGCCGCCATTGGCGATCAGCCCCTGACTGGCGCCGAAGGCGGGCGGGGCGGGATCGGTCAGCGTCTCGACCGCGAGGTTGCGGGCGACCGTCTCGGCGAGCGCCTGGCTTTCGAGCCGCGCGCTGTTGGTCGCGGTCGCCCCGCCGAGCCGGAGCAGCGCCAGCGCGGCGAGGCTGAAAATGGCCAGCGCGACCAGCATCTCGATCAGGGTGAAGCCGTTCCTAGGGAGCGACGCGGACATTGCCGTCCTCGCCGATGTCGACCGCCGCGCGCCGATCGCCGCGTCGCAGGATCAGGTGCGCCGGCTCGGCGAGGCCGGTCGGATCGAAGCGGATGCGGCCGGACAGATCGGCCTGGGTGCCCTCCACCCAGTCGTAGTGAACCCGTTCGCGGCGGCGCGCGATGTCGTAGCCGCCGGGCCCGACCGCGACGCTCGCCGGGCGCGAATCGAGGATGGCATCGTCCCGCGCCGCCTTGGCCCGCGCCGCGAAGCGCTCGGCCTCCGAGCGGAGGCTGCCGCCCGGCTCCGGCACGGTCAGCACCACCGCGGCCGCGGCGAGGCCGATGATGACGATCACCACCATCAGCTCGACCAGAGTGAAGCCGTTCCTGCGTGCCTTCATGCCGCCCGCATGCGCGCCCGGGCCGCGAGAAACAAGGCGTAGAGCCGGCCGGCCATCGCCTCGGCCTCCTTCTCGTCGAGGTCGTGCATTTCGGGCGAGCGCAGCGCGCCGGAGCCGGCCGTGTCGAGCAGCAGGTTGGAAAGACGCAGGGCGCGCTGGACCGGCCCGCGCGAGACGCGGATCGTCTGGGTCTTCTCGTAGGGCACGATCCACAAGCGGCGCCGGAGCAGGCCGCTGGCGACGAACAAGGCGCGCTCGCCCAGCGCATGGGCGTGCTTGCGCCAGCGCAGCACGCCGAGGGTGGCGAGCGCGAGCAAGGCGGCAGCCGCGAAGCCCGCGCGCGGGTCGAACAGGAACGCGGCGAGCGCCGCCAGCGCCCCCAGGACCAGCGAGGGCGTCGCCTGGCGAAGAAGGGCGCGGCGCGGTACGCCGTGGAACTCGGCGCGCGGCGGCGGCGCGGGAAAGCCGGCGACGGCGAGGATCGGCAATATCTCGTCCATTCGCGCGAACGGCGCCGCGACCTGGACGCCGCCTTCCTTCTTGTCGGCGCCGAGCGTCTGGAAGGAGAGCTTGTACCAGCCGAGCAGGCGCGCGACCGCGCCGCTTTCGATCAAGGCGACCTGGGTGCGCCGGATCGGGATCACCACCTCGGACAAGGTGAACAGCCCGCGCCTGCGCCTGAGACCGGCCTGGCCCTGCGTCAGCCGGAAGCCGAAATCGCGCCCGACGGTCCGCGCCACGCCGGCGATCATGCCGAGCAGCAGCACCAGCCCGGCGAGGCCGAGCCCGAGCCGCAGCGTGACGAGGTGGGCGGCGGCGTCGGCGCGCTGCGGCGTGAACCAGTCGCTCCAGTTGATCAGGCCGATCTGGTCGAGCTGCTGGAGCGCCCCCGAAATCGCCGCGAGGAAGATCAGCGAAAAGCCGAACAGGCCCGACAGCAGCAGTCGCCCCGGACCCATCTCGAACAGGACCGGCTCCTCGGGCGGCTCCTCGACCGCCGCCGCCCGCGGGCCATGGCGGACGCGGTCGCGCAAGGCCCGCGCATCGGCGATGGCGATCATGTCGAGATTGCCTTCGTCCCTGGCGGCGCCGCCGGTCTCGATCTTGACTTTCGCGGTGCCGAACAGCCGGGCGAGCAGCCGCTGCTCGATGGCGATGTCCTGGACGCGGTCGAACGGGATGACCCGCCGCTGGCGGTGGAGCAGGCCCTTTTCGATGACGATCTCGCCCGGCCCGATCGTGTAGCGGAAGCGCCACCAGTAAAGCAGCGCGAACACCGCCGCCGCGACCGCCGCGAGAGCGACGAAGACCAGCAGCGAAGTGTAGCCCCGGCCCCGCGCGCCGACCGCCAGCGCCACCCCCGCGGTGGCCAGTTGCGGCACCATCTTCAGCCAGCGGACGACCAGCGTCGCCGGGTGGAGCCGCCGGGCGACATGTTCGGCGATATCGCTCACACGAATTCCTGGCGGATCTTGGCGCGGATGCGGTCGCGCATCGCTTCCGCCTCGGCGTGGAGCAACCCGGGCAGCGGCACCGCCGCGCTCTGCGTGCCGGCGGTGTGGAGGATGAGGGTGGCGAGGCCGAAGCGGCGCTGGACCGGCCCCTGGGCGACGTCGATATGCTGGACCCGGCCGAACGGCACGATCGTCCGCACCCGGACCAGCATGCCGCGGCGGATCTCGAGCTCGTCCTCGCCTTCGCGATAGCCCCAATGGCGGTAGCGACGGCGCGGCAAGGTCAGCGTGGCGAGCCCGCCCAGCGCCAGCACCGCGAGCGGCAGCAGCAATGGCGGCAGCGGCGTCCTTCGCAGCGGCCCGAGGTCGGCGGCGAAGGCGGCGAGGGTGAGCAAGGCCGCAAGCAGCCCGGCGCGGATCGCCAGCACCTTGACCTGGTCGGGGTGGAGCGGAGTCATCGCGCCCGCTTCGTCCTGGCTGCCGTCCGGCACGTCCCGCCTCCTCTCGCCCGTCACCCTCTGGTGACATTTCCGGGGCGACAGAGATAGAGAGGTTCACGAGGATATGGGAGGGGCCGATGGCGTCATGTTCGTTCGTCCGCGCGCTGCCGGCCGCGCTCGCCCTGCTCGTCTTCGGTTGCAGCAAGCCCGCGCCCCCGCCCGGCCCCGGAAATGATTTCAATCCGGCCGCGTTCGTCCAGGGCCGGCCGCGGCTCGACGTCCCCTATGTCGCCACCGACCTCGAAGTGGTCGACGCGATGCTCGGCCTCGCCCAGGTCAGACCCGACGATTACGTCATCGACCTCGGCTCGGGCGACGGCCGCATCCTGATCGCCGCCGCCCGCAGCAACGGCGCCCGCGGCTTCGGCGTCGACATCGACCCGGCCCGGATCCGCGAATCGAACGAGAATGCCCGCGCCGCCGGCGTCTCGGGGCGGGTCACCTTCCGCCGCCAGGACCTGTTCGAGACGCCGCTCGCCGAGGCCGACGTCCTCACCCTCTATCTGCTCCCCGAGGTCAATTTGCGCCTGCGCCCGCGCATCCTCGCCGAGATGCGGCCCGGCACGCGGGTGGTCAGCCACGATTTCGACATGGGCGACTGGCGCTGGGACCAGCGCCAGCGGATCGGCAGCGCGACCATCTATTTGTGGACCGTCCCCGCCCGCGTCGCCGGCAATTGGACGCTGAGCGCGGGCGGCCGCGCCTATCCGCTGGTCCTGACCCAGAATTATCAGCGCCTGACCGGCACCGCCGGCACCGCCCGCATCGAGCAGGGCGCGCTCAATGGCGAGCGCATCCGCTTCCGCGCCGATGTGGGCGACGGCCGCCGCACCTTCGAGGGCCGGGTCGGCGGCAACCGGATCGAGGGCGGCGACTGGCACGCCGAGCGCGCGCCCTAGGCCTTGCGCAGCACCACCGAGAGATTGTTCGCCGGCATCTGCGTCACCGCCTCGAGGCGCAGGCCCTGCGTCTCCGCAGCCGCGACGACGTCTTCGAGATTGCGCAGCCCCCATTCCGGATCGCGCGCCCTGAGGCTGGCGTCGAACGCCTCGTTGCTCGGCGCCGTCGGGACTTCCGCCCGACGGTAGGCGCCGTAGAGATAGAGCGGCGCCCCTGCCCGAAGCAGCCGGCCGGCGCCGCGCAGCAGGCCCAGGGTTGCCGGCCACGGGCTGATGTGGACCATGTTGATGCACAAGATCGCGTCGGCCGCCGCGACCGGCCAGTCCGCCGCCCGCGCGTCGAGCGCGATCGGCGGCAACAGGTTGGCGAGGCCGCTCCCCGCCCGCCACGCCTCGATCGAGCGCAGCGCCGCCGGATCGGGGTCGCTCGGCCGCCAGCGCAGATTCGGAAATTCCCGCGCGAAATGGAGAATATGCTCGCCCGTGCCGCTCGCGATCTCGAGCGCCAGCCCGCGCGCCGGCAGCACCCGGCGCAGCACCTCGGCGATCGGCGCGGCATTGCGCGCCACGTGCGGCGCCGAGCGGCGCGGATCGCCGCCGCGCGGTGGGATCTCGAAGGGGACTGGCGCGCCCGTCATAGCGGCCATCCTAACCCGCCGCTGGCTCCCCCGCCAACCTCATACCAACGCGGCGGTCATGCGCGCGAGCGGGCCGGCGCCCGTTCGGGGACGGCTAGTTCAGCGGGATCCTCAGCGACACCGATCCGGCGAGCCTCAACGTCGATACTTCCTGCGACGCGACGTTGGATTCGATCTCGATCAGACGAGCGCCGATGTTGAATTCCTCAATGGGCACCCTGCATCCGTCCCGGCCCCGGCAGATGAGGTCGATGAGCGCCTGCTTGAGATCGAGCCCGACGAATATCTGAAACCGCCAATCCTGCCGGCTCCGGCCGATGGCGGGGTCGACGCCGTCATACTGGCGTCGCTCTACGTCGCCGTTGACCAGCAGCCCGACGGACGAACTCAATGGCAGCCTGACCCTGGGATTGAGACGAAAGGCGGTGTAGTCGCTGCCCGCGAGGGTCGATTCGACCCGCCGGGGCCCGGCATCGAAGTCAAACTGAGGGCCGCTCCGAAACTTGATCTGCAGGGCCAGGATGGCGTCGAACGTATGCTCGGTACCGTCGCGGTCGGCGAAGAAGTCCTTGTGGCGCAAGCCCAGCTGATATCTGGCGAAAGCTTTCAAGGTCCATGGATTTCGCGCATTTTGTGATCCCTCCCGCAATAGCCTGCGCAAGCGGACGCTGCCGACAAGTTTCGAGCTCGCCGTAGCATCGTTGTCGCTGTCGATGGTCGCGGTCGCGCCCATCCGCGCCTCGATATCCACCCGCTTCGAGAGGTTGTAGTTCAACCCGAGCGTCCAGCCGATATCGGTGGAATCGGTCGCGTCCGAATCCGAGAACAAGGGATCGCGTTGGGAGATCTGGGGCGCGAGATCGATCTGGAACCAATATTTCGGGGACGCCGACGCGGTACCGGTCGCGGTGGAGGGCTTCGGCTCCGGCGGTACCGGGCTGCCCAGGGCGGTTTCCTGTGCGTCGGCGGCAACGCTCCAGAGCGCCGCGGCGACGAGAATTCCAAGCTTTCCAAACATAGCGCGCACCCCCTGCTTCGACATGAAGGAGGTGGTACGATTATTCCGCGCCGCGCGACCGGCGCGTGACGGGCGTCACGCTTCGTTTATTCGGCCGCCCGAGCCTGCTCCGACTCCCGGTAGACCAGCACCGGCTTCCTTGCCGCCAGCGTTTCGTCGAGGCGGCGGCGCGGCGCGAAGACCGGCGCGGCCTTCAATGTCTCGTCGCCGGCCCTGGCGCGCTCGGCGACGCTCCCCAGCGCGCCGATGAACTGGTCCAGCGCCGCCTTGCTCTCGGTCTCGGTCGGCTCGACCAGCATCGCGCCGTGGACGACGAGCGGGAAATACATCGTCATCGGATGATAGCCCTCGTCGATCAGCGCCTTGGCGAGGTCGAGCGTCGAGAGCCCCGCGGCGAAGCCCTTGTCGCTGAACAGGGCCTCGTGCATGCACGGCCCGCTCGCCCCGAACGGCGCGTCGAGCACGTCTTCGAGGCTGCGCAGGACGTAATTGGCGTTCAAGACCGCATCCTCCGCGACCTGCCTGAGGCCGTCGGCGCCGTGGCTGAGGATATAGCTCAGCGCCCGGGTGAACATGCCCATCTGGCCGTGGAAGGCGGTCATCCGGCCGAAGCTCTTCGCGTGATGCTCGCCGGCCGTCTCCTCCTCGATCAGGACGAACTCCTCGCCCCTCTTCTCGACGAAGGGGAGCGGCGCATAGGGCGTCAGCGCCTCCGAGAAGACCACCGGACCCGCGCCCGGGCCGCCCCCGCCATGGGGCGTCGAGAAGGTCTTGTGGAGGTTGATGTGCATCGCGTCGATGCCGAGGTCGCCGGGGCGGACGCGGCCGACGATCGCGTTGAAATTGGCGCCGTCGCAATAGACCAGCCCGCCGGCGGCGTGCACGGCCTCGGAGATCGCGATCATGTCCGGCTCGAACAGGCCGCAGGTATTGGGATTGGTGATCATCACGCCCGCGACGTCGGGTCCGAGCCGCGCCTTCAGGGCGTCGAGATCGACCCGCCCCGCCGCATTGGCCGGGATGTTCTCGACCCGATAGCCGGCGAAGGCGGCGGTGGCGGGGTTGGTGCCGTGGGCGCTCTCGGGCACGAGGATCACTTCGCGGGCATCGCCGCGCGCCTCCAGCGCCGAACGTATCGCGAGCAGGCCGCACAATTCGCCGTGCGCGCCCGCCTTGGGGCTCATCGCGACGCTGTGCATGCCGGTGAGGGCGATCAGCCACTCCCCGAGCGCGTGAATCAAGGCATAGGCGCCCTGGACGGTGTCGGCCGGCTGCAGCGGATGGATGTCGGCGAAACCCGGCATCCGCGCCACCTTCTCGTTCAATCGCGGATTGTGCTTCATCGTGCACGAGCCCAAGGGGAAAAGGCCGAGATCGATCGCATAATTCTGGCGGGAGAGGCGGGTGTAGTGGCGCACCATCTCCGGCTCGGTGAGGCCTGCGAGGCCGATCGGCGCGCTCCGCTCGACGCCGCCCAATCTGCTTTCCGGGGAATCAGGCTCCTCGAAATCGACCCCGGTCGTCTCGGTGTCGCCGATCTCGAACAGCAGCGGCTCCTCCAGCATCAGCGCGCGGTTGCCGGTCCAGGTCTCGGCGGCGCCCTCGGCACCCTCGGGCCGGGTCGGCCGTCCTTCGCGGTTCATGCTCATGCCAGCACTCCTTCGAGCGCCTTGGCGAGCGCCGCCACGTCATCGTCCGTCACGGTTTCGGTGACCGCCACCACCAGGCCATTGGCCAGCGCCGCCTCGCCCGGATAGAGCCGGCCCAGCGGGACGCCGCCGAGCACGCCGTGATCGGCCATCGCGCGCACCGCCGGCCGCGCCTCCTTGGGCAGCTCCAGGGTGAATTCGTTGAAGAAGCCGTCATTGACCAGGCTGACGCCCGGGACCTGCGCCAGCCGCTCCGCGGCGGCGACGGCCCTGGCATGGTTGACCGCCGCCAATTGCCGCAGCCCCTTCTCTCCGAGCAGGGTCATATGCATTGTGAAGGCAAAGGCGCAAAGCACTGAGCTGGTGCAGATATTGCTCGTCGCCTTCTCGCGGCGGATATGCTGCTCGCGGGTCGAGAGGGTGAGCACGAAGCCGCGCTTGCCCGCCGCATCGACGGTCTCCCCGGCGAGCCGCCCCGGCAGCTGCCGGACGTACTTCTCGCGGGTTGCGAACAGGCCGACATAAGGCCCTCCGAAATTGAGGCCGACGCCGATCGACTGGCCCTCGCCGACGACGATGTCGGCGCCCATTTCGCCGGGGCTTTTTATCGCCCCAAGCGCCACCGGCTCGGTCACCACCGCGATCAGCAGCGCGCCCGCTTCATGGCACCGGTCGGCGAGGCCGGAGAGGTCGGCGATCCGGCCGAGGATGTCGGGATATTGGACGACGACGCACGAGGTCTCGCCGTCGATCTCGAGCGCGTCGACGTCGCTCTTCGCCTCCAGCTTCGGCGGCTGGTGGCGCAGCGCGTCGCCGGTGAAGCGGGCCATCGTCTTCGCGACCGAGACGTAATGGGGATGGAGCCCGCCCGAAAGAATCGCCTTGCCTCGCCGCGTGATCCGCCGCGCCATCGAGATCGCCTCCCAGCAGGCGGTCGAGCCGTCGTACATCGAGGCATTGGCGACCTCGCAGCCGTAGAGCCGCGCGACCTGGGTCTGGAACTCGAACAAAGCCTGGAGCGTGCCCTGGGCGATTTCGGGCTGGTAGGGCGTGTAGCTGGTCAGGAACTCGCCCCGCTGGATCAGATGATCGACGCTTGCCGGGATATGATGGCGATAGGCGCCGCAGCCGAGGAAGAAGGGCGCGTCGCCGGCGGCCAGATTCTCGCGCGCCAGCGCCCCCAATTGCCGCTCGACGCTGAGCTCCGAAGCATGGTCGGGCAGCCCCTCGATCGCGCCCGCGAGCCGCGCCGCCGCCGGCACATCGACGAACAGATCGTCGATCGAGGACGCGCCGACGACGGCGAGCATTTCGCCCCTGTCGGCGTCGGATAAAGGTAAATAGCGCAATCCAAGCTCCCGTCATCAAAGCCCTCCCCCTCGATGGGGGAGGGTTGGGTGGGGGTGAACGTCCGCGTCCCGTACGGGCCTCGCAGGTTCACCCCACCCCGGACCCCTCCCCATCAAGGGGAGGGGAGAAAACTACCCCGGCTTGCGCATCGAGAAGCGCAGCCGCACATAATCGGCGCAGAAATTTCCATCCGCCTGCCGGAGCGCCGGCGCGACCCGCGCCTCGACCGCCGAAGCAAGCTCATCCCGCTCCCATTCGGGGACCATCGCCATGTCGAGCAGCCCGGCGCGGAAGGTCCTGACCCAGTCGGCGATGCCGCCGGGGAGCGGCGTCGGCCGCTGCAGCAATTCGGCGCGGATGTCGCTGAACCCGGCGACGCAATAGAGGCGGGTGAATTCCTCGGCGCTCGCATACCAGGCCGGGTCCCGCTCCGGCATATGGTAGCCGCGCTCGGTAAGCTCGTCGCGCAGGGCCCGGCGCAAGGTCGCGAGATTGCCCTCGCCGCCCATCTCGCCGACGAATCGGCCACCCGCCTTCAGCACCGCGAAGATGCCGGTCGCGACCGCGTCGGGATCGAGCATCCAGTGCAGGGCGGCGTTGGAGAAGACCGCATCGAACTGGCCGAACCGTTCGAGGTCCATCGCCTCGGCGTCGGCGGCGAAGGCATCGATCCCGCGCGCCCGCGCCGCCTCGACCATCTCGGGTGACGAATCGAGGCCGATCACGTTCGCGCCCGCCGCGGCGATCCGCTCGGTCAGCAGGCCGTCGCCGCAGCCGACGTCGAGGATCAGCTCGCCGGGCCGGGGCGCGAGCAGCTGCAGCACGGCATCGCCGAGCGCGGGCACGAAGGCGGCGTTCCTGGCGTAATCGGCCGACGACCAGCGGTTGGCGATGTTCACCATCAGAGGCCGTCGCAATAGGCTTTATATTGCTCGGCGTTCATCAGGTCGTTGAGCTCGTGCGTGTCGCTGAGCGTCAGCTTGAAGAACCAGCCCTCGCCCTCGGGGTCGGTGTTGACCAGCGAGGGCTCGTCGACCACCGCCTGATTCCCTTCGGTGACGGTGCCGCCGACCGGCGCGTAGACGTCGGAGGCCGCCTTGACCGATTCGACCACCGCCGCCTCGTCGCCCTGGATCACGACGTGCCCGGCCTCGGGCACTTCGACGAAGACGACGTCGCCCAACTGCCCCTGGGCGAAATCGGTGATGCCGACGGTGGCGCCGTCGCCCGCGACGCGGACCCACTCATGCTCCTTGCTGTAATAGACACTCATTGGGGCGCTCCCTTGCGGTGATAGCGGTGCGGAACGAACGGCATCGCCGTCACGGTCCCGGTGAAGATCCTGCCGCGCGACGCGAGCGACACCTGGGTGCCCTCGACGGCATAAGCGAGCGGCACATAGGCCATCGCGATCGGCGCCCCGAGGCTCGGCGAGAAGCCGCCGGAGGTGACCTTGCCGACCTCGCTGCCTTCGGCATCGACCATCATCGCGCCTTCGCGGACCGGCTGGCGGCCCTCGATCGCGAGGCCGACGCGCTTGCGGATCGGCCCCTCGGCGAGCTCGCGGGCGATCCGGGGCCAGCCGGCGAAGCCGCCCTCGGCGCGCCGGCGCTTCGACAAAGCGAAGACGAGGTCGGCCTCGACCGGGGTGGTGTCGTGGCCGAGATCGTGGCCGTAGAGCGGCAGACCCGCCTCGAGCCGCAGCGAATCGCGCGCGCCGAGACCGATCGGCTTGACCTCGGGCTGGTCGAGCAGCAGATCGGCGACCTTCTCGACCGAAGCGGCGGGCACCGAAATCTCGAACCCGTCCTCGCCGGTATAGCCCGAGCGGCTGATCCACGCCTTGGCCCCGCCGAGCTCGAACGCGCCCGCGGTCATGAAGGTCAGCGCCTCGACGCCGGGGACGAGCCGGGCGAGCGCGTCGACCGCCTTCGGCCCCTGCAGCGCGAGCAAAGCCTGCTCCTTCATATGATCGAGGATGACGCTGCGCGGCAGGCCCGTTTCGAGATGGGCGATGTCGCCATGCTTGGTGGCGCCGTTGACGACGAGGTAGAAATGATCGCCGCGACGGGTGATCATGAGGTCGTCGATGATGCCGCCCTCTGCGTTCAGCAGCAGCGAATATTTGGGCCTCGCCTCCCTGAGGATGGCGAGGTCGGCGGGAAGCAGCGCTTCGAGCCCCTTCTGCGCCTCGGCGCCGGCGATCAGCAGCTGGCCCATGTGGCTGACGTCGAACAGGCCGGCCGAGGACCGGGTCCACAGATGCTCGGCGATGATGCCCTCATATTGGACCGGCATCGCATAGCCGGCGAAGGGGACCATGCGTCCGCCTTTGGCGCGGTGCCAGCCGTCCAGCGGGAGGGTCTGTTCGGGCTCACTCATGACCAGCTCCGGTGCGTATCGGTCCCCGATCGTTCGGCGATCGGGATGGTTCCAATACCCCCTCTGTCGCTGGGACCTGAGAGCTTTCACCCGCCTTCGCTGAAGCGTCGGCGCGCTTACACCTTCGGTGGCCCGCCATAGCCTTGGGCGACGACGGGCGCTTTCCAGAGTGTCATTGCCCGCGCGGTCCTGGGACCTGAGAGATTCCGGGGTGGTTGCTCCTTCGGCGGTGGCGGCAACGGCCGCCACGCTCTCCCGCGCGGTCATCCGGCGGTTGCCCGCCGGCGACGGCCCGCTCTGGAGAGTCAAGGCGGCGGAGTCAACGGCAGGGACAGTCACTTTCACGCGCCGCGGCGGCGAGTCTCGCGCCGCCGCACGCTAAAGTGACTGTCCCATTCGCCGCGGCTGGAGGGGACAGTCACTTTTCGCACCGCCTTAATAAGCCTCGCACGGCGGCGCGTGAAAGTGACTGTCCCTAACGCGTCGCGTTGTAGCGCAGCTGGTCAGGGTCGAGCTCGAAGCCGATCAGCACCTCGAACCGCGCCCGGTCGACCGCGGCGCGGACCGCGGGATCGGCCATCGGATCGACCGCCGCATTGGGATCGCCGGCGCGGCGCTCGCGGGTGATCTGGCGGCGGATGTCTTCGGGCAGGGTCGCGGCGGCGCGCAGCACCTGGGTGGTCGCGCGGCCGCTGGTGCCGGCGCGGATCTGGCCGTCCTCGAACCGCAGGCCGGCGCGGCTGACGCGCTTGGCGACGACGTTGGTGCCGCCCTGCACGACGGTGGCGAAATAGGGCAGCACGACGTCGCGCGCGCCGCGGCCGTCGCGCCGCCGCGCCTGGATGTCGAAGGTCACATCGGTGACGATATATTCGCCGGTGTCGTTGCAGGTGCCGCGGACGTTGGTGATCTGGGCGACGACGTCGATCGCGCCGGCGTCGCGGCTGCTCGCCGGATCGAACAGGGTGACGTCCCCGGTCGGCGCGGCAATCGCCACCGGCGGGCAGGCGGTGTAGTTCTGGAGAATGCCCGCATCCTGGATATCGCCGGGGCGGGCGCAGCCGAACAGGCCGAGGGACAGCAGGGCGGCGGCGGCCGCTTTGGACATGTACGGGTGCAAGGCGAGATCCTCGAAGATGCTGGTGACGGCTTCCTAGCGCCGTAAGGCTTTCGTGCAAACTAGCAATCGAGTAGAGCGCGCCCCAAGTGAACAGCCGATGACCAAGCCCCCCCTCACCCTGCTGGTCGCGGCGCCGCGCGGCTTTTGCGCCGGCGTCGACCGCGCGATCCGGATCGTCGAGCTCGCGCTCGAACGCTACGGCGCGCCGGTCTATGTCCGCCACGAGATCGTCCACAACAAGTTCGTCGTCGACAGCCTCAAGGCGAAGGGGGCGGTGTTCGTCCCCGAGCTCGACCATGTCCCGGACGGCGTCCCCGTCGTCTTTTCCGCGCACGGCGTCCCCAAGGCCATCCCCGCCATGGCGCGGCAGCGCGGCCTCAACTATCTCGACGCGACCTGCCCGCTCGTCTCCAAGGTCCACCGCCAGGCCGAGCGGCTGATCGAGCGCGGCCGCCACATATTGTTCGTCGGCCATGCCGGCCATCCCGAGGTGATCGGCACCTTCGGCCAGGTGCCCGAGGGGCGGATGACGCTGATCGAGACCGCGGCCGACGCCGAAAACGTGGCGCCCGCCGATCCCGACGCCCTCGCCTTCCTGACCCAGACGACGCTCTCGGTCGACGACACGGCCGAGATCGTCGCCATCCTCAAGCGCCGCTTCCCCTCGATCCAGGGGCCGCGCAGCGAGGACATCTGCTACGCGACCTCGAACCGGCAGGCGGCGGTCAAGGCGATCGCCGGCCGCTGCGACGCCTTGCTCGTGATCGGCGCGCCGAACAGCTCCAACTCGCTGCGCCTGGTCGAGGTCGCCGAGCGCGAGGGCACCAAGGCGCGCCTCGTCGGCCGCGGCGCCGACATCGATTTCGGCTGGCTCGCCGGCGCCCGCACCGTCGGCATCACCGCCGGCGCCTCGGCCCCGGAATTGCTGGTCCGCGAGGTGGTCGACGCCCTTGCCGCGCGGTTCGAGGTGACCGAAGAGCCGGTCGAAGGGGTCGAGGAGCGGATGATCTTCAAGCTGCCGGCGGGTCTCGAAGCGGCGTGACGGAAGTCGAGATGTTCACCGACGGCGCCTGCAAGGGCAATCCCGGGCCGGGCGGCTGGGGGGTCGTCGTCCGCGCGGGCGCGCGCGAGAGGGAATTGTCGGGCGGCGAGCCCTTGACCACCAACAACCGGATGGAATTGCTCGCCGCGATCCGCGGGCTCGAGGCGCTGACCCGCCCGTGCCGGGTTCAGCTCTATACCGACAGCAACTACGTCCGCGACGGCATCACCCGCTGGGTCCATGGCTGGCTCAAGAACGGCTGGCGCACGGCGGACAGGAAGCCGGTCAAGAATGCCGAGCTCTGGCAGGAGCTGATCGACGCGCAGGCGCCGCACCGGGTCGAATGGCATTGGGTGAAAGGCCATAGCGGCCACCCCGAGAACGAGCGCGCCGACGCCCTCGCCTGCGCCGCCGCTTATGCTCAGGCGAAGCGCGCCGCCGAATAAGGCGCCGGGTCGATGGCGGGGACTGTCCCCAGGATCAGCGCGGCGGCGAGCCGGGCGGCGGCGGGCGCGGTCTGGATGCCGAATCCGCCCTGCCCCGCGAACCAGAAGAAGCCCCGGCCGCTGTCGCTGAAGCCGTAGACCGGCAGCCGGTCGGGCGCGAAGCTGCGCAGGCCCGCCCATTTGCGCTCGACCGCCTCGACCCGCCAGTCGACCACCTGTTCCAGCCGGTCGACGGCGATGGCGACGTCGATTTCCTCGGCGGCGCAATCGTGCGCGACGCACGGCGTCTCGTCGTGCGGGCTCAGCCAGAGCCGCCCGCCCGTCTCGGGCTTGAAGTAGAAGCGCTCGGCCGCGTCGATCACCAGCGGCAGGTCCGGCGGCGCCGGCGGATCGACGCGCAGCTGGGCGATGGTCCGCCGGTAGGGCTGGATGCCGACCGGCCGCTCGCCCGCGAGCAGCGCCACGTCGTCGGCCCAGGCGCCCGCGGCGTTGACGAGGATGTCCGCCTGGAACGGCCCGGCGGTCGTCTCGATCCGCCAGCGGCCGTTTCGTTCGGCCCCGATCATCCTCGCCCTGGTCACCAGTGATTGCCCCTTCAGACAGGCGGCGTGGAGGGCGGCGACGTCGATGTCGGCGCAGCTCGGCTCGGCGAGGCCCCAGTCCCAGCCGGGGCTGAGGTTCGGGATCGCGGCCTCGAGCTCCGCGCGGCCCAGCGGCTGCAGCAGCGCGCCCGGAAAAGCCGCCGCCAGCGCGTCCAGCTTCGCCCGCCCCGCCGCATCGGCGAGGTGGATCGCGCCGCGCGGCGCGAGGAACGGGGCGAGCGCGGGTCCCGAAGCGCTGGTCAGCGGCCGGATCAGCGGCCCGCCATAGCTTTCCGACCAGAAGGCGGCCGAGCGGCCGGTCGCATGATAGCCGGGCAGGCGCTCCGCCTCGAGGATCAGCACCGAGGCCCGGCCGGCGAGCGCGGCGGCGAGGCTCGCCCCGGCGATGCCGGCGCCGATGATCGCGACGTCGGTCACGGCGCCCGCCGGTCGAGGAAGGCGTCGATCCGCGCCAGCGCCGCTCGCCGGACCGGATCGGCCTCGCGCAGGATTTCATGGCCGGCGTCGGGATACATTTCGAGCTCGGCATCGGGCAGTTCGGCAGCCACCCGCCGGATCGCCGCGGGGCTGACCAGCCGGTCGCGCTCGGTGCCGAGCAGCAGCACCGGCAGCTTCACCCCGGCGAGCCGTTCGGGGGTGAACGACGCAGCGGCGGAGCGGAAGGCGGCGCGCATCCAGGCCCAGCTCGGCGCGCCGAGGTTCCAGCCCGGTTCCTTCTCCCACCACCAGGCCTCGTCTTCATAGCGCGCGCGCGAGCTCGTCAGGAGGCGCTGGCGCTGCGAGCCGGGCCGGTTGAGCGCCGCCGGCGCCTTCCACATCGGCACCGGCCCGAAGCCCAGCCGGCACATCGCGTCGGCCATTTCGGGCGCCAGCCAGGCGGGGATCCGGGCGCTGTTGACGACGATCATCGGCGCGACCAGCACCGCCGCGTCGAGCGCCGCCCTCTTTTCGACCAGCGTCCGCAGCAGCAAATGGCCGCCCATCGAATGGCCGACTGCCACATGAGGGTCCGGGCCTTCGGCGCGCCAGCCGGCGAGCAGGGCGTCGAGATCGTCGATCAGAACGTCGAAGCTGTCGAAGGCGAAGCCCGCCCCGCGGGATGCGCCCTGGCCGCGCCAGTCGAACGCGGTGACGCTCCAGCCGCGGCCGTGCCAATGGGCGAAGGCTTCGAGATATTTCTCGATGAAGTCGCCGCGACCGCCGGCGAAGATCAGGCTGCCGCGCGGCGCCCGCCCTTCCGGCTGCGGCCAATCCATCCGCCGGATCGCCCAGCCGTCCGGAGCGGTCCAGGTCCGGAAACGGACGCCGGCGGGATGCGCGCGCCGCGGGTTCACACTTTTTTCCATCGCCCCCGGTTACGGTTTTGAAAGGAGCCCCGTCTAGACCTCGCGGGATGGGAAATGCGCTCTCCTGGATTTTGCTCGGCACGCTGGCGGCGATGCTGCTGGTCGCTTGCTGGTTCGACATTCGCTCGCGCACCATTCCCAACCTGCTCAATCTCGCCATCGCGCTGCTCGCGATTCCGTTCTGGTGGTCGCTCGGCCTGCCGCTCTGGCCCGACGCCGCGCTCCAGCTCGGCGTCGCCGTCCTCGTGTTCGCCCTGTTCGCGGCCGCGTTCGCGCTCGGCGCGATGGGCGGCGGCGACGTCAAGCTGGTCGCGGCGATCGCCTTGTGGCTGCCCGCCCAGGCGGTGTTCGCCCTGCTGTTCATCATGTCGGTCGCGGGCGGCGCGCTGACGCTGGCGATGTTCGTCCGCCATCGGCTCGCCCGCAGGACCGAAAAGCTAGAAATTCCTTATGGTGTGGCGATCGCGTTCGGCGGTTTGTGGCTGATTAGCGAACGTTTTCTTAACCACTTTGGTTGAAGGGTAGGGGCTGAAACTTTCTCAGTCCCGTGAGGGGAGGCGACACTCGCCATGGACGTCAAGAAAATCGTGCTGCTGGTAGGCGCACTCGTCATCGCCGCGGTCACCGCAATCATGGCCAAGAACATGTTCTCGGGCGCATCCGCGCCCCAGGCACAGGCCGCCAACGTCGTGACCGGGCCCGAGGTCCTCGTCGCCACCCGCACCCTGCCCGTCGGCACGATCATCGACGCCGAGGCGTTCCGCTACCAGCCCTGGCCCCAGGGCCTGGTCCAGCCGGCCTATTTCATCCGCGGCGCGCAGAACGGGGCCGACCCGCAGAGCCTGATCGGCACCGTCGTCCGCAACGAGATCACCGCCGGCCAGCCGCTGACTTCGGGCTCGGTCGTGCGCCCCGGCGAGCGCGGCTTTCTCGCCGCGGCCCTGGGCCCCGGCATGCGCGCCGTCACCGTCGGCGTGTCCGCGACTTCGGGCGTCGCCGGCTTCGTCTTCCCCGGCGACCGCGTCGACCTCGTGCTGACCCAGGAGGTCGTGGGCGGCGGCGACGGGCCGCCGCTGCGCGTCTCCGAGACGGTCGTCCGCAACATCCGCGTGCTCGCCGTCGACCAGCGCCTCAACGCGCGCGACGAGAGCGGCAACCAGGTCGCCCAGACGGTGGCGACGGTGACGTTCGAGGCGACGCCCAAGATCTCCGAGAAGATCGCGGTCGCACAAACGATCGGGCAGCTGTCCTTGTCCCTGCGCTCGCTCGCCGACAACAATGCCGAGCTCGAGCGCGCCATCGCCGCCGGCGAGGTGACCGTGCCGGAGGGTCAGGACCCGCACGCCGAGCGCCAGATGCTGCTCGCGATCGCCAGCCGGCCGACCGACACCAACACGACCTATACGGTGGGAGCCGACGTCTCCCGTTTCCAGCGCAGCACCGTCCCCGGACGGCCGCGCGCCGAGGGCAACAATGCCCCGGCCGGAAACGCCGTGCCCGCCGCGGGCGGCGTTTCGGGCGACCGGCCCCAGGGCCCGGTCATCCGCATCGCCCGCGGCAATACTGTCACGCTCGTTCCGGTGGGAGCCAGGTAAGATGATCAAGAGCAACAGGATGAAGCGGGCCGGCATCGGCACCGCGCTCGCGGCCGCGCTGGCGGCGGGCCTCGCGGCCTCCGCGCCGGGCCAGGCCGTCGCCCAGCCCACCGGGGCGGTGGCGCCCGCCAACGACATCACCCTGTCGGTCGGCCAGGGCCGCATGGTCCGGCCGAGCGGCCCGGTCGCCGAGGTGTTCGTCGCCAACGAAGCGACCGCCGACGTCCACGCCAGCTCGCCCAGCCAGATCTACATCTTCGGCAAGGCCGCCGGCAGCACCACCGTCTATGCGACCGACCGCGCCGGGCGGGTGGTCTATTCGGCCAATGTCCGGGTCGGCCAGAACCTCTCCTCAGTCGGGGAAATGCTCCGGGTCGCGATGCCCGAGGCCGACATCGTTGCGACGCCGATGAACGGCATGGTGCTGCTGACCGGGATGGTCGCCCAGCCGACCGACGCGGCCGAGGCCGAGCGCCTCGCCCAGGCGTTCGTCGGCGACGCCGTGCAGGTGGTGAGCCGGCTGCGCACCGCGACCCCGCAGCAGGTCATGCTCCAGGTCAAGATCGCCGAGGTGAACCGCACCCTGGTCCGCGAGATCGGCACCAACCTCCTCAGCCGCGACAATAGCGGCGGCTTCCTGTTCGGCCTCGGCCGCGGCAGTGCCGGCTCGATCAGCACCGTCACGTCGGCCACCGATCCGAGCGGCATCCCCCAGGGCGGAACCTCCTACCAGTTCAACATGCCCTCGACGACGACCACGCTCGGCGCCGCCGGGCATTTGCTCGGCCTCGACATCCTCAGCACGCTGCAGCTCGGCGAGCAGACCGGCCTGGTCACCACCCTCGCCGAGCCTTCGCTCGTCGCCCTGTCGGGCGAGACCTCGACCTTCCTCGCCGGCGGCGAGTTCCCGATCCCGGTCTCCCAGTCGCTGGGCACGGTGTCGATCGAATATAAGCAATATGGCGTCGGCCTCGCCTTCTCGCCGATCGTGCTCGAGGACGGCCGCATCCAGATGCGCATCCGCCCCGAGGTCTCGGAGCTTTCGAACGAGGGCAGCATCCGGCTGAACGGCTTCAACGTGCCCGCGCTCACCGTGCGGCGCACCGAGACGACGGTCGAGCTCGGCTCCGGCCAGAGCTTCATGATCGCCGGCCTGCTCCGCAACCACAACACCAACTCGATCGATCGGGCGCCGTTCCTCGGCAATATCCCGATCCTGGGCGCCCTGTTCCGCTCGACCCGCTATCAGCGCGCGGAGACCGAGCTCGTCATCGTCGTCACGCCCTATCTGGTCCGGCCGGTCTCGAACCCCAGCCAGATCGCGCTGCCGACCGACGGCCACCGCAACCCGGACGAGGCGCAGCGCCTGCTGATCGGCCAGGCCAATGACAGCCGCAGCGGCGAGCAGCGCCCCGGCCCGACCGTCGCCCCGGCCCGCACCGTCGCGCCCGGGATCACCACCGGCGATGCGACGCCGGCCGTGCCGCACCGCGCGCCGCCGGCCCGCGAAACGCGCGCCGCCGCGGCGCCGCCGCCGAACCAGCCGTCGGCCCAGCCCGGCTTCAACTTCTGATGGCCGCCCGCGCAGGAAAGGATCGAACCATGTCGCGCCTGATCACACTCGCTGCGGTCTCCGCTCTCGCCCTCACCGCCGGCTGCGCGGCGCAGCCGCACACGCTGACGCCGGCCAACAATACCAGCCTCTATTCGCTCCACCAGCCGACCGTCGAGCACACCAATTTCGTGTTCGACGTCGCGACCGGCAGCGACGGCGTCTCGGCGGGCGAGCAGGCGCGCCTCGGCGCCTGGTTCGACTCGATCGGGCTTCGCTACGGCGACAGCGTCTCGATCGACGAGCCGCGCGGCTATGAATCGAGCAAGGCCCGCCACGACGTCGCCCGGGTCGCCGCGGCGCACGGCCTGCTCGTCGCCGATGCCGGCGCCCCGGTGACCGAAGGCGGCGTCCCGTCGGGCTATGTTCGGGTCGTCGCCAGCCGCTCGACCGCGAGCGTCGAGGGCTGCCCGGATTGGGAAAATCCCGACATCGAATCGCCGGTCCGGACCGCCACCAATTACGGCTGCGCGATCAACTCCAACCTCGCGGCGATGATCGCCAATCCGGACGACCTCGTCCACGGCCGCGAAGCCTCGGGTCAGGGCGCGGTGGTCGTCGCCGGCCGCGCGGTCAGGACGTATCGCGAAAGCCAGCCGACCGGCCGCCAACCGCTTCCGGCCACCAGCACCACGAGTAGGCAATAGACATGAACGCGCCCTTCCACGCTTCGCGCGCGGGTTCGCTCCGCGATCCCTTCAGCGCCTTCGTCACCGACGAGGAGACCGCCGAGATGCTGCGGCCGATCGCGGTCGAGCACGGCTGGTCGCCGGAGAAGGTCAACAAGGGCGGCCTCAGGAACGCGGTCCAGACGCTGTCGGTCTCGGCGAGCCCGTGCATCCTGTTCGTCGACCTTTCCGAAAGCGGCGATCCCCTGAACGACATCAACTCGCTGGCCGAGGTCTGCGAGCCCGGCACGGTGGTGATCGCCGCCGGCCAGGTCAACGACGTCCGGCTCTACCGCGACCTCGTCGCCAGCGGCATCCAGGACTATCTGCTGAAGCCCTTCTCCCCCGACCAGCTGCGCGACGCCTTCGCCAATGCGCAGATGACCATTTCCGGCCCGCGCCTGGTCGAGAGCGGCAACGAGAAGCCGAACGTCATGGCCGCGGTGATCGGCGTCCGCGGCGGCGTCGGCGCCTCGACCGTGGCCACCTCGCTCGCCTGGCTGATGGGCGACAAGGCCGGCCGCTCGACCGCTTTGCTCGACCTCGACGTCCATTTCGGCACCGGCGCGCTCGCGCTCGACCTCGAGCCCGGCCGCGGCCTCACCGACGCGATCGAGAATCCGAGCCGCATCGACGGCCTGTTCATCGAGCGGGCGATGGTCCGCGCCAACGACAAGCTCTGCGTGCTCTCGGCGGAGGCGCCGATCAACCAGTCGATGCTGACCGACGGTTCGGCCTTCTATCAGCTGCAGGAGGAGATCCGCCACGCCTTCGAGGGCACGGTGATCGACCTGCCGCGCAACATGATGGTGCAATACCCGCACCTGCTCAGCGACGTCCATGTCGTCGTCGTCGTCGTCGAATTCACCCTGTCGGGCACCCGCGACGCGATCCGCATCCTCTCCTGGCTCAAGGCCAATGCGCCCCAGGCCCGGGTGATCGTGGTCGCCAACCGCTGCCAGACCGGCGTCGTCGAAGTGAGCCGCAAGGATTTCGAGCATTCGATCGAGCGCAAGGTCGACATCATCCTCCCGTTCGACCCGAAGACGGCGGCGCAGGCCGCCAAGCTCGGCCAGCCGCTCGCCAAGGTGAGCAAGACGGCCAAATTGTCGCAGCCCCTGAACCAGCTGCTCGCGCTGACGGTCGAGCAGGCCGGCGCCGAGGGCGCCGAGGAGGCGAGCCCGCGAAGCGGCAGCTCGCTGCTCGGCAAGCTCGGCAATTTCAGAGCGCTCGTCGCCAAGAAGCCCAAGGAGGCGTCCGCCACGGCCTGAGGGCCGCGGCAAGGGGCTTGACGAGACGAGGGAGGCGAAATGCCCGGTTTGACGATGTTCCTGCTGCTCGCCGGGGTCCTGGCCTCGGGGCTGCTCGCCTTCTCGGCCTTCTCCGGGCCGTCGGTGGGCAAGCATCTGACGCGCCGGCTCGAGGAGCTGAGCCAGCGCCACAGCCGCTCGTCGGACATGGCCGCGCAGGCGCAGCTGAAACGAATCTTCGCCCAGCGCCAGAATCGCGGCGACAATATGGCCAGGCGCTTCATCCCCAATCCGGCGCTGCTCCAGCTCCGGCTCAGCCAGACCGGCTACAGCTGGACGCTGGCGCATTACGTGCTGGCGTCGGCGGGGCTCGCGGTCGCGGTCGTCGCCGGGCTGGTCTTCAAGGGCGTGCCGACGCTCTATTCGATCCCGTTCGGCCTGCTGGTCGGCGTCGGCCTGCCGCACCTCGTCATCGGCAAGCTGATCAAGCGCCGGATCAACAAGTTCAACGCCCGCTTCCCGGACGCGATCGAGCTGATGGTGCGCGGGCTGCGCTCGGGCCTGCCGATCTCCGAGACGATCGGCATCGTCGCCGACGAGATCCCTAACCCGGTCGGCTTCGAGTTCCGCGCCGTCTCCGACAAGATGCGGATCGGCCGGACGATGGACGCGGCGCTGCAGGAAACGGCCGAGCGCCTCGGCACCGCCGAATTCCAGTTCTACGTCGTCAGCCTCGCGATCCAGCGCGAGACCGGCGGCAACCTCGCCGAGACGCTGTCGAACCTCGCCGACGTGCTGAGGAAGCGCGCGGCGATGAAGCTCAAGATCCGGGCGATGTCCTCGGAATCGAAGGCGTCGGCCTATATCATCGGCGCGCTGCCGTTCATCGTCTTCGGGCTGATCTGGTTCATCAACGGCAGCTACATGCAGAATTTCTTCATCGACCAGCGGCTGATGATCGCCGGCGGCATCGGCCTCGTCTGGATGTCGCTCGGCGCCTTCATCATGGCCAAGATGATCAATTTCGAGATTTAGAGGAACACGCGGACGATGGCACCTTCGACCGGCCCGACGATCATGGGGATCGACGTCGTGATGGTGGCGAGCCTGCTCGCCGCGATCGCGACCTTCTCCGTGCTCGTCGCCATCTATGCCGCGACCACCGTCCGCGACCCGATGGCCAAGCGGGTCAAGGCGCTGAACGAGCGCCGCGAGCAATTGAAGGCCGGCATCGTCGCCTCGACCAACAAGCGCCGCAAGGCGATCACCAACCGCAACGAGATGGCCGACAAGGTGCGCGACCTGCTCTCCTCGCTGAAGATGCTGCAGGAAAGCCAGGTGGTGAAGGCGCAGGCCAGGCTGATGCAGGCCGGCATCCGCTCCAAGGATCTCGCCTTCGTCGTCATCTTCGCCCGGCTGGTGCTGCCGGTGGTGATCGGCGGCTTCGCGATCATCATGGTCTATCTGGTCGACTATTTCCCGGAATGGGGGGTGTTCAAGCGCTACGGGCTCGTCGCCGGGACGCTGATTCTCTCCTACAAGGCGCCGGACATCTGGCTCAAGAACAAGGTCACCAAGCGGACCCACGCGATCCGCAAGGGCCTGCCCGACGCGCTCGACCTGCTCGTCATCTGCGCCGAGGCGGGCCTCACCGTCGACGCCGCCTTCGGCCGCGTCGCCCGCGAGCTCGGCAAGGGCTATCCCGAACTGGGCGACGAATTCGCTTTGACCTCGATCGAATTGGGCTTCCTGACCGACCGCCGGTTCGCCTTCGAGAACCTCGCCAAGCGCATCGACCTCGATTCGGTCCGCGGCGTCGTCACGACGATGATCCAGACCGAGAAATACGGCACCCCGCTGGCGAGCGCGCTGCGCGTCCTTTCCGCCGAGTTCCGCAACGAGCGGATGATGCGCGCCGAGGAAAAAGCGGCGCGGCTGCCGGCGATCATGACGGTGCCGCTGATCCTGTTCATCCTGCCGGTGCTGTTCATCGTCATCCTCGGCCCGGCCTCCTGCTCGATCCACGACGCTTTGCTCTCCTCGTCGTAGCGGCGGCGGAACAATCGCGCCGGGTGCGCGGTTGACCGCCGCGAACGACCGATGGAGCCGCGCATGCTCGCCTTCACCTCCGAACAGTGGCTGATCATCCTGCTTGTCTTCGTGCTCGGGCTGATCCTCGGCATGGCCCTGGTCGCCAGCCCGAAATGGAAAGGCCGCTACCGCGACGAGGCGCGGCGGCGCGAAGCGCTCGAGGCCGAGAACGAGCAGCTCCGCCGCGATGCCCGCGAGCTCGATTCGCTGCGCCAGGCCGCGGTCCGCGACGAAACCCGCCGGCGCGAGGCCGAAACGCTTCCTCCGCCTCCGCCTCCGCCGCCGCCTCCGCCGCCGCCTCCACCCCCGCCGCCGCCACCGCCGCCACCGCTCTAGTTCCTGCCCCCTCCCCTTGATGGGGAGAGGTTGGCGTGGGGTGGACTATGTCAAAAAGCCGTGCGGCTGGAGGTGTTCACCCCCACCCAACCCTCCCCCATCAAGGGGGAGGGCTTTTGCGCAGCGCGGCCTGCGCCGCCGCCAGCCGGGCGATCGGGACGCGGTAGGGGGAGGCCGAAACGTAATCGAGGCCGGCCGCCTCGCAAAAGGCGATGCTGGCGGGATCGCCGCCATGCTCGCCGCAAATGCCGAGCTTGAGCTCCGGCTTCGCCGCCCTGCCCCGCTCGGCGGCGATGGAAATCAGCTCGCCGACGCCCTCGACGTCGAGGCTGACGAACGGGTCGCGCGGGAAGATGCCTTTTTCGACATAGAAAGGGAGGAACTTGCCGGCATCGTCGCGGCTGAGGCCCAAAGCGGTCTGGGTCAGGTCGTTGGTGCCGAAGCTGAAGAAATCGGCCTCTTCGGCGATGTCGCCGGCGCGCAAGGCGGCGCGGGGCAGCTCGATCATCGTCCCGACCAGATAGTCGACGCGGCGGCCCTGCTCCGCGAACACCTGCTGCGCGGTGCGCTCGATCAGCGCGCGGACGATGCCGAGCTCGGCCCTGGTCGCGACCAGCGGCACCATCACTTCGGGAATCGGCGCCTCCTCGACGGCGAGCGCCGCCTCGAAGATGGCGCGCGCCTGCATCTCGTAGATCTCGGGCCAGGTGATGCCGAGCCGGCAGCCGCGATGGCCGAGCATCGGATTGGATTCGGCGAGCTCGGCGGCGCGGCGGCGGAGCGCCTCGACGCCGACGCCGGATGCGGCGGCGACCTCGGCGAACTCCTCCTCGCTGTGCGGCAGGAATTCGTGCAGCGGCGGATCGAGCAGCCGGATGGTGACCGGCAGGCCCGCCATGATCCGGAAAATCTCGGCGAAGTCGCTGCGCTGGGCCGGCAGCAATTTGTCGAGCGCGCGGCGGCGGCCGGCTTCGTCTTCCGCCAATATCATCTGGCGGACGTTGGCGATCCGCTCGGCGTCGAAGAACATATGTTCGGTGCGGCACAGGCCGATCCCCTCGGCGCCGAACTCGCGCGCGGCGCGGCAGTCGAGCGCCGTCTCGGCATTGGCGCGGACGCCGAGCCGGCGCTTCTTGTCGGCCCAGGCCATCAGCGTCCCGAAATCGCCGGACAGCTCGGGCTGGACGGTCGGCACCTCGCCGAGCATCACCTCGCCGGTCGACCCGTCGAGGGTGATTATCGCGCCTTCCTTCACCTCCTGCCCGCCGACTCGCATCGCGCGCGCCCGGTAGTCGATGGCGAGGCTGCCGGCGCCGCTCACGCAGGGGCGGCCCATGCCGCGGGCGACGACGGCGGCGTGGCTGGTCATGCCGCCGCGCGCGGTGAGGATCCCTTCGGCGGCGTGCATGCCGTGAATGTCCTCCGGGCTGGTCTCGATGCGGACCAGGATCACCTTCTCGCCGGCCGCGGCCCATTTCTCGGCGGTGTCGGCGTCGAACACCGCTTTGCCGCAAGCCGCGCCCGGCGAGGCGGGCAGGCCCTTGGCGATGACCTTGCGCGCGGCGGCGGGATCGAGGGTCGGGTGGAGCAACTGGTCGAGCGCGGCGGGATCGACGCGCAGCACCGCCTCCTCCTCGCCGATCAGCCCTTCGCGGGCCATGTCGGCGGCGATCCGCAGCGCCGCCTTGGCGGTGCGCTTGCCGGTGCGGGTCTGCAGCATCCACAAATGCCCGCGCTCGACGGTGAACTCGATGTCCTGCATCTCGCGATAGTGGCGCTCGAGCAGGTCGAAGACCCGGGCGAGCCCGGCGAACACCTCGGGCATCGTCTCTTCCATCGACGGCGCCTTCGCCCCGGCCCTGTCGCGCGCGGCGCGGGTCAGATATTGCGGCGTGCGGAGGCCGGCGACGACGTCCTCGCCCTGGGCGTTGATCAGATATTCGCCATAATAGGCCCGTTCGCCGGTGGCGGGATCGCGGGTGAAGGCGACGCCGGTCGCCGAGGTCTCGCCCATATTGCCGAACACCATCGCCTGGACGTTGACCGCGGTGCCCCAGTCGCCCGGGATGTGGTTGAGCCGGCGATAGGTCTTGGCGCGGTCGGCCTGCCACGAGCCGAACACGGCGCCGATCGCGCCCCACAGCTGGTCGTCCGGGTCCTCCGGGAAAGGCCGGCCGAGCTCCTCGGCGACCAGCTCCTTGTAGCGCGCGACGAGCCGCCGCCAGTCTTCCGCCGCGAGCTCGGTGTCGAGGTGGACGCCCTTGTCCTCCTTGGCGATCTCGAGCGCCTCCTCGAACAGATCGTGGCGCAGGCCGAGAACGACATTGGCGTACATGTGGACGAAGCGGCGGTAGCTGTCCCAGGCGAAACGCGGATCGCCCGAGGCGGCGGCGAGCCCCGCGACGGTCGTATCGTTGAGGCCGAGGTTGAGGACGGTATCCATCATCCCCGGCATCGACACCCGCGCCCCCGAGCGGACCGAGACCAGCAGCGGATCGGCGGCGTCGCCGAACCGCCGCCCGGTCACCTGCTCGATATGGGCGATCCCCTCGGCGACCTCGGCGCGGACGTGGTCGGGGATGCGCCCCCCTGCCGCAGCGTGAAGCGCGCAGATTTCGGTCGAGAGGGTGAAGCCGGGCGGCACCGGCAGGCCGATCGAGGCCATTTCGGCAAGGTTGGCGCCCTTGCCGCCGAGCAGCTCCTTATTGCCCGCCTCGCCGTCCGAAACGCCGCCGCCGAACCGGTAGACGGCCCGGCCCATCTCAGCCTTCGATCTTCGAAAAATCCGCGACCCGATGGACGGCAGCGCGCATCCGGGCGAGGAGATTCAGGCGAGCCTCCCGCTTGGCGGCATCGGGGTCATTGACCGTGACCTTCTCGAAAAAGGCGTCCACCGGCGCGCGCAGCGACGCGAGCGCGGCCATCGCCCGCTCATATTCCTCGGCCTCGACCGCTGCAGCCACTTTGGGCTCGGCCGCATCAAGCGCATCGTCCAGCTCCGATTCTTCGATTTCAGGGGTATAGGAAAGCACTCTTAAGCCCTCTCCCTCAGGGAGAGGGTTGGGTGAGCGTGTTCGGCGCAGGCGGGCACCCTCAGGCATCCGACGCGAGACTTCGTCTCGCTCCCCCTCACCCCAGCCCTCTCCCCGCTGGGGAGAGGGAGTTGGCGGCCAGCCCTCCTTCTTGAGGATGTTGGCAGCGCGCTTGTAGCCGGCGAGGAGGTCGGCGCCTTCCTGTCTTCCGACGAAGGCCTGGAGCGCCTTCACCCGGGCGAGCAGGCGGACGAGATCGTCCTCGCCCCCGAGGGCGAAGACGGCGTCGATCAAATCGTGGCGGATTCCGGCCTCGCGCTGCTGGACCTTGAGGCGGTCTTCGAGGAACTCGAGCACCGCTTCGACAAGGTCCTCGACCTCCTCGATGATCCGGCCGCGCTCGATCTTGGGGGTGAGCTCGGCCTTCCAGCGGACGACGACGCGGGCGCCGTGGCGGTAGGTGAACGAGCCGACCTCGGCGGTGATCTCGTGATCGTCGCCGTCGGGATCGATGAGGTCCGGGAAGCTGACCGAGGACAGGGCGCCGAGCCGCGAGACGATCGCCAGCACCGCCGCCTGGGTGAGCACGTCGCTCAGCGGCAGGCGCAGGCCCGATTTGGTCAGGATCTGGAGGAAGCCCAGGGCGGCGCGCCGGAGCGCGAACGGGTCGCGCGAGCCGGTCGGCTTCTCGCCGATCGAGAAGAAGGAAACGAGCGTGTCGAGCCGGTCGGCGAGGTTGACCGCGACCGTGACCGGGTCGGTCGGGGCCTCGTCGCCCTGCCCGGCCGGCTTGTAATGGTCGCGGACCGCGTCGGCGACCGCCGCGCTCTTGCCCTGGGCGCGGGCGTAATAGCCGCCGATCACCCCCTGCAGCTCGGGGAACTCGCCGACCATCTCGGTGACCAGATCGGCCTTGGCGAGCCGGGCGGCGGCCTGGACCTCGCCAAAGTCCGCGCGAACAAGCCGCTCGCTGACCAGCCATTCGGCCAGCCTGGCAACCCGCTCCGCCTTGTCGGCGACGGTGCCGAGCTTTTCGTGGAAGACGATCTGGTCGAGCTTCTTCGCCTGTTGCTCGAGCGGGACCTTCAGATCCTGCTCCCAGAAGAATTTGGCGTCGGCGAGGCGGGCGGCGAGCACCTTCTCGTTGCCGGCGACGACCGCGGCGGGATCGCTGGAGGCGATGTTGGCCACGCAGACGAAGCGGTTCGAAAGGCGGCCACTCTCGTCCTGACAGGCGAAATATTTCTGATTCACCCGCATCGTCAATTGGATCAGCTCGGGCGGCAGCGCGAGGAAGGACTCGTCGAAAGTGCCCTTGAGCGGGACCGGCCACTCCGTAAGCCCGGCATTCTCCGCAACCAGCGCCTCGTCGGGGATGACGCTCGTCTTGCGCTGCAACTTCGCGGAGTCCTTGCGGATGATCCCCTTGCGCTCCTCGGGATCGACGATGACGTGGCAGGCGCGCAATTTCTCGGCATAGTCGCCGGCGCCGCCGATCGTGATCGGGCCGGGGTGGTGGAAGCGGTGGCCAAGGGTGGCGGCGCCCGACTGGATGCCGGCGATCTCGAAGCCGACAATCTCCTCGCCGAGCAGGGCGACGATCCCGTGCAGCGGACGCACCCAGCGCAGGCTCTCGGTCGAGGCCGAGGCTTCGCCCCAGCGCATCGACTTGGGCCAGGGAAAGGCGCGGGCGATGGCGGGGATCGCCTCGGCGAGGACCGATGCGGTCGTTCGGCCGGGCCTTGCGACGGTGGCGAACAGAACGCCGTCGCGCTCCACCAGCTGGCTCGCTTCGAGGCCGGTCTTGCGCAGGAAGCCTTCGCGCGCCTGCGGCGGCGCGCCGACGCGCGGGCCCTTGATCTCCTCGGACGCGGCCTGCGTCTCGACGGGCAGGCCGCGGGCGATCAGGGCGAGGCGGCGCGGGGTCGCGAAGGTCTCCACCGCCTCGGCCTTGAGCCCGGCCTCGGCGAGCTGCTCCTCGAACAAACGGGCGAGGTCGGCCGACGCCTTCGCCTGCATCCGGGCGGGGATCTCCTCGGAGAGCAATTCCAGAAGGAAGTCCGCCACTAGCCCTCTCCCTCAGGGAGAGGGATGGGTGAGGGTGTACGGACTTCGAGAGAGCTCTCCAGCGCCGGAGCCCCCTCACCCCGGCCCTCTCCCCCCCGGGGAGAGGGAGTGAGCCACCCGTTCTTCTCCATCCACGCCGCGCAGGCGCCTTTCGCCAGCTCGCGGACCCGGCCGATATATTGGGCGCGCTCGGCGACCGAGATCACGCCGCGCGCCTGCAACGTGTTGAAGACGTGGCTCGCCTTGATCGCCTGGTCGTAGGCCGGGAGCGGCAAAGCGGCGTCGATGCAGCGGCGCCATTCCGCTTCCGCCATGCGGAAGCGCTCGACCAGCGCCTCGGTGTCGGCGATCTCGAAATTGTAGGCGCTGAACTCGACCTCGTTCTCGTGGAACACCTGGCCGTAGGTCACGCCCGCATCATTGAAGGCGAGATCGTAGACGCTGTCGACGCCCTGGATGTACATCGCCAGCCGCTCGAGGCCGTAGGTGAGCTCGCCCGAGACCGGCTTGCAGTCGAAGCCGCCGACCTGCTGGAAATAGGTGAACTGGGTGACCTCCATGCCGTCGCACCAGACCTCCCAGCCGAGCCCCCAGGCGCCCAAGGTCGGCGATTCCCAATCGTCCTCGACGAAGCGGATGTCGTGCTTGAGCGGATCGACGCCGATCGCGGCGAGCGAGCCGAGGTAGAGCGCCTGCAGGTCCGGCGGGCTCGGCTTCAGGATCACCTGATATTGGTAATAATGCTGGAGCCGGTTGGGGTTGTCGCCGTAGCGGCCGTCGGCCGGCCGGCGCGAGGGCTGGACGTAGGCGGCCTGCCAGGGATCGGGGCCGAGTGCGCGCAGCGCCGTTGCCGGGTGGAAGGTGCCCGCGCCCATCGCCAGATCGTAGGGCTGGAGGATGACGCAGCCCTGCGCGCTCCAATATTCGTGGAGCTTCAGGATGAGCTTCTGGAACGAGAGCGGCTTCTGCCCCAATATTCTGCCTTCGCAGCTGCAACAAAGGGTCGCTTCGCTTTGGCCCATGGGGCGGGACGGGTCAAGGAGCGCGGGCTTCCGGTTGAGTGTCAGTCATTAATGTCATATTGTAAGGCACTATTGACATGGCATAGCGATTCATATAGTCAAGCGATGCTGACATATTGTCAATGACACATGACAGGATGGCGCGGACATGCGGAATCGGTTGCGGGTGCTGCGGGCGGAACGGGGCTGGAGCCAGGCCGAGCTTGGCGGCCGGGCCGGCGTCTCGCGCCAGGCGGTCAACGCGATCGAGACCGGCCGGCACGACCCGTCGCTGCCGCTCGCCTTCAAGCTGGCGCGGCTGTTCGCGCTGACGATCGAGGAGATTTTCGAACAGGACGGCCAGGGAGACAGCTGGCGCGTCTAGCCCTGTTTCCGCCGTCGAGGCTTTAGGCTAAGCTACGAATTGAACTGGAGAAAATCGCAAGTGAAGATGATCAATCTGCTGCTCGCGGCCGCGCTCGTCTTTATGTCCGCTCCCGCTTTCGCCCAGGCTCCGCCGCCGGCCGCGCCGGCCCCGGCGCCGCTGCCAGACGCCAATCCGGCGGTCTGGGCGGTGCGCGACGCCGACACGATTATCTATCTGTTCGGCACCTTCCACCTGCTCGACGGCCGGCCCTGGTTCAACGACGAGGTCAGGACCGCGTTCGACGCCTCGGACGAGCTGGTGATGGAGGCGGTGCTGCCGGAGAATCCCGCGTCGCTGCAGCCGCTGATCCTGCGCTATGCGGTCGATCCCCAGGGCCGCACGCTCTCCTCGCGGCTCGATGCCGCGCAGAATGCGGCGCTCGGCCGGGCGCTGACCGCCGCCGGCGTGCCGCCGGCCGCGTTCGACCGGTTCGAGCCCTGGTTCGCGGCGATGACGCTGGCCGTGCTCGGCGCGCAGCGGCTCGGCATCAGCGGCGAGGCCGGGCCGGAGACCGTGCTCACCGCCGCGGCGCAGGCCCGCCACATGCCGATCGGCGAGCTCGAGGGCTTCGAGCTGCAATTGCAGCTGCTCGACGGCATGCCGGAGGCGCTGCAGGTCGCGCAGCTCAGCGAGGCGCTGGAGCAGAATGACGAGATCGCGGCCAAGCTCGCGCCGATGCTCGCCGCCTGGTCGGCGGGCGACGTCGAGCGGCTGGCGGCGCTGCTCAACGAGGAGGAGGACGACAGCGCGCAGGATCGGCAGCTGCACGCGCTGCTGTTCACCACGCGCAACGCCAATTGGGCGCGCTGGATCGAAGAGCGGATGGCCCGGCCCGGCACCGTCTTCGTCGCGGTCGGCGCCGGCCACCTCGCCGGCCCCGACAGCGTCCAGGCGGCGCTCGCCGCGCACGGCCTGCGGGCGACGCGGGTGCCGCATGTGACGGCGCCCTGATCCTCCCCTGCAAGGGGAGGGGGACCGCACGAAGTGCGGTGGAGGGGGCTCGGTGCGAGTCTCGGCTCCCCCTCCACCATTCGCCTGCGGCGAACGCTTCCCCTCCCCTTGCAGGGGAGGATACTTGCCTCCCCGCCGCCCTTCCCCTATAGGCCGCGCCTTCCCCGTTCATGGTCATCCCTGGAGGCGTGAGCGGGATTTTTTATGAACCCGCATTTTGGAGACATGTGAATGAGCGAACAGCTTACGCTGTCGGCCGGGACGCGCGAACGGGCTGGCAAGGGAGCCTCCCGCAGCCTGCGTCGCCAAGGCCGCGTCCCCGCCGTCGTCTACGGCAACAACGAGGATCCCCTCGCGATCCACCTCGAGGAGAAGCTGCTGGTCAAGGCGCTCTCCACCGGCCACTTCATGAACTCGGTGGTGATGATCGACGCCGGCGGCGCGCCCGTCCGCACTTTGCCCAAGGACGTCCAGTTCCACCCGGTCTCCGACCGGCCGCTGCACGTCGATTTCCTGCGCATCTCCGAGCACGCCAAGGTCAATGTCGCGGTGCCGATCCGCTTCATCGACGAAGAGGAATCGAAGGGCCTGAAGCGCGGCGGCGTCCTCAACGCGGTCCGCCACGACCTCGAGCTGGTCTGCGACGCGTCCGAAATCCCCGAGCAGATCGAGATCAGCCTCGCCGGCCTCGACATCGGCGATTCGCTCCACATCAGCCAGGTGAAGCTCCCGGCCGGCACCGAAAGCGCGATCACCGACCGCGACTTCACCATCGCCACCATCGTCTCGCCGTCGGTCTACAAGGTCGAGGCCGAGGATGCGGCCGTGGCCGCGGAAGGCGTCGAGGAGCTGGCCCCCGGCGAGGTGCCGCTGGTCGGCGAAGAAGAAGCGCCCGAAGGCGGCGGCGAGGAATAAGCTTGCCGCTTCTCTCCTGGCTCGGCACCCTGTTCGGCTCACGCCGGGCGGAGGTGCCGGGCCAGCCCGCCTCCGCCCCGGAGGTGGAGGATTGGGGGGAGTTCGCGCCCGTGCAGATCTGGGTCGGCCTCGGCAATCCCGGCGCGTCTTATGCGATGCAGCGCCACAATGTCGGCTTCATGGCCGCCGACGCGATCGCCGAGACGCACCGCTTCGACCCGCCGAAAAAGGCCTTTTCCGGCTGGACGCAGCAAGGGCGGATCGGCGGCACACGCATCCTGCTGCTGAAACCGGCCACCTTCATGAACGACAGCGGCCGCTCGGTGCGCGCGGCGATGGATTTCTTCAAGAAGGAGCCGGGCGACGTCACCGTCTTCCACGACGAGCTCGATCTCGCCCCGTTCAAGGTCAAGGCGAAGGTCGGCGGCGGCACCGCCGGCCATAACGGCCTGAGGTCGACCGAGGCTCATATCGGCAACGCCTTCCGCCGGGTGCGGATCGGGATCGGCCATCCCGGCGACAAGGCCAGGGTCAACCGCCACGTGCTCGGCAATTACGCCAAGGCCGAGCTGGATCGGCTCGCGGAGATGCTCGGCGCGATCGCCGCCGAGGCGGAATGGCTGGCGAAAGGCGACGACGCCAGGTTCATGAGCGACGTGGCTCTCAGGCTGCAGGACGAGTAGAAGCGGGCCATGGCGCCGCTGCTCCTAGTCGCCTTGCTCGCCGCCGCGCCGCAGACCCGCTGCGGCTGGCTGCAGAATCCGACGCCGGCCAATTGGTGGCTGATCGACCGCGACGGCGAATGGCTGATCGGCGCCCAGGGCGGCTATCAGGCGCCGGGGATGGACGAGATGCCCGACATGTCGGCCGGCGGCTGGGTCGAGACCAACGGCCATCACGGCTATGGCTGCGCCTGCATGAGCGTGACGACGGATCGGCGGAGTCGCCGCGTCACCCGCATCCATTCGGCCCGGCCGGTGCCGCTACGCCAGTGCCGCGCCGACCGCCGCCTGCCGCGCCTCTGAATCGGGACGCTTAGGTAACTGTCCCGATCTTCGCCGTAGGCATGCCGGGAGGGATTCGCGGTTCGAGCGGCCGGAGCAGCCTGCCGGGACTCTCGTCGTCGTCATCGACCGGTCCGGGCCGGGGGCGCTGGCGAGACTCGTAGACCGTCTTCGTCCGATGCTCCTCGCGCACGAACCGGCGCCCGCCAAGCACCCCCTCGGCCCGGAACAGAAACCGGTAGACGCCCGCCCGCCGCGTCCGCGCGAACAGGGCCTCATGATCCGCGCCGCCGCCGGCGGCGGCGGCGCCACGCTCGCGCAGGGTCAATGTCGAGGTCGCGCCCGCGGGATCGGTCGCGAGGACGGTCACGGTCGCGCCGCTGACCGGCAGCCCCGCCTCGCGGAGCGCCGCGCCGAGGCGGATCCTGCTCCCCACCGACTTGCGGCCGGGCGCGACGCGGGCCTGCATGCGAAGGTTCGAGCCCGCCGCGACGGCAATGCCGTAGCCGACCGCCGCCGTGCTGGCCTCGCTTTGCCGCGGCGTGAACCCCGGGCCGGGGCCGCGGCCGCGGTCGCGCAGATCGAAAAGCGCGGTGAGCCAGGCCGGCCCTCGCCTGGCCTTGCGCGGCGTTTCCCACGGCGCGAGGTCGCCGCGCCCCAGGCGGCCGCGGTGGGCGACGACGACCTGCCAGCGTCGCGCGGCGGTGGTCGCGAAGCGATCGGGCTCGCCCCGGGGAAACCTCAGCTCGACGATCCGGGCGGTGGCGGTCGCGCGGAAACGCAAGCCGAAGCCCGGCGGCACCGACGCCCCGGAAATCTCCTCGCCGCGCGGCGAAACGAGGGCGAAGGGCAGCCGGCCTTCGGGCGGGTCGTAGACGATCACGGTCGCACTCACATCGCCGGGAAAGATGTCGAACTCGTGGACCTGCCTGTCCCCGGCCGCGATCGTGCGGAACGGATCCGTGATCACGGCCTGCCCGGCCAGGCCCATGAAAATCTGGGTGAAATGCTTCTCCAGCAGGAAAAAGTCGGCGCCGGTCAGATCCTCCACCTGATCGAAGGCACCGCCGGTCGCCGCGGCGAGTGCGTCGAGCGCCTCGCCGTCGACGTCGGCGGGATTGCCGAGCGCGATCGCATGGACGAGGAAGCCGGCGATGGCAGGCAGCACCTCGCTGTCCTGCGGCGTGCGATCGGGGCGCCGCATCTCCGGCGCATCGCGTCCGGTGATCGAGAAATAGGGCCCGGCGCCGCCGACCTGGAAGCAGCGATTTTCCATCCCGTCGGTCAGCGCCACGATCGCCTTCTTGCGCCCCGGCGGCGGCGGCGAACGGCCCGGTTCGCCGAGCTCGGCCCGCGCCAGGATGATCCCGCCGGCGAGGTTGGTCTTGCCGCGGGGGGTGACAGCCAGCGCGCCGGTGAGGCCGGTCCGGTCGTCGGCGACGGGGGCGATCGCGAAATCGACGGTGGGTTCGTCGCTGAAGCTGACGATCGCGGCGCGATCACCGGCCTCCGGGCGTAACATCTGCACGAACAGCGCCGCCCCCTTCAGCGCCGCCTCCATCTTCGTGCCCGCGCCGACCGCGTCGGTCATACTTCCCGAGCGATCGATCACCAGCGCCACGTCGATCGGCGCGGCCGCGGTGATTGTCGCCGATAAATCGAAATTCTTCTCTTCGCCGGTCGGAAGCACCGTGAGCCGGAGCCTTGCGGCATAGGGGGCCTTGCGGGGCTCGGCATCGGCGTGGAAGGCGACCGCCACTGCCTCCCGGCCGCTGCCGGTCGGGCCCTCGCCGCAACGCGTTGCCGGGAAAATCGTATAGGGGCGGTCGGCGGGCGCAGCGGTTATATCGCCGCCCGGCAGGACGAGGCCGAACAGGACCGAGTCGGCGCCCGGCAGGATTTCCGCTCTGATCTTCACATCGACATTGCCCTCGTTTCTCACGGCGCGAGAGCGCACCGCGCGCAAGCCCTGCTCGACCGCACCGAAGGAGATGTCGCCGTCATCCGGCAGGCGCGGCGCCGCAATGGCGACGCAAGCCGCGCCGCGGCATTCGAGGCTGGCATCGCCCTCGGGCGGATCGCGCGTCACCGGGAGGGTCTGCGGGAACTCGCCGGCATGGTCGGGTTCGAACAGCACGTCGACGGTCATGGTGTCGCCCGGCTCGAGCTCGACCGGAACATTGGGGCTCATCACGCGGTAGGGGGAATCGCTTCCGATGCTCACCGTCAGGCAGTCGCTTCCGGTGTTGCGCAAGGTGAAGGTCTCGGTGCGGGTGCCGAGCGCCGGATCGCCGTCGACCACGGCCATGCCGAAATCGCGCGGATTGGGCGGCTCCACCGTGAGCCGGCCGAGCGGGCGCGGCTCGAAAGTCGCGCTCCGCGGGTTGGCGCGCGTGGGATGATGGATGACCAGATCGGTCGCGGTGACCTCGGCGGTGGGGAGCTCGAAGGGGCCCTGAACGTTCGGGGCCGCCGACAGGACGCTGCCGTCCTCGCTTCGCACGATGAGCATGTTGCGAGCCTCCGCGGGATCGGGAGCGCGCGTAAGGTTGAAGAAGAAGGCGGCCCGCCCATTGCCTGGGCTCGCGGTCAGGACAGGCAGGTCGTTCGATGGCTGCGTCCCGCTGAACAGCGGGTTGATCGAGAGGGATTGCACGCTGGTGTCCACCATCGACACCGTCCAGGCGACCTCGCCAGGCCGGGAGAAGTTCCGCTCGAGCAACGCAATGAAGCCGAGATCGCCGAACACGGCGTAGTCGAAGTTCCCGGGCGCCGACAGCTTCTGCTCGTTTCTGACGATCGTGATCTCCGTCTCGGTCCATTGCACCGCGACGCTACCGATTTCGTTCGACCCCCTGAGCCAATCGACCGGCGTAAAAGGGTCATCGCGGAGATTCAGGCACGCCATCGAGATTGCTCCCGCATCACCAATCGCAGCCGGACTGCGACTGCACAGCCGAAATCAGGAAGTCTCGCGGCCGTCTATCAAAGTAAATTATGGCTCGCGGGCGTAGCTATGCTGACACACAGCTTTCGCAGTGCATAGATATAGACCAAAATTACTTTGGACAACCCTTAAGAATCTTAGCCAACTCTGAGTGGGACAGTCACGAGTGACTGTCCCCTTTTACAGCCCGGGCCAGTCCTCGCCTTCGCCGCCGATCGGCATGCCGGGGGGCACGCGCACCAGCCGGCGCTGGTCGGCGAGCGCGGCCGTCAGCGCCTCGCGGTCGCCGAGCAGGCGGCCGAGGCCGCGGCTCCAGTCGCCGGGCGCCAGGACCAGCTGCGCGGCGAGCCGGCGCAGCCGCTCGGACAAAGCCAAGGCGAGGGTCGGCGACAAAGCGGGGTCGCGCTGGATGCGGGCAAGCGCCAGCGCCGTCGTCGTCGCGACCCGACGCTGCACCGCCCCCGCCTCGAGCGAAAAGGTGCGCGCGATCAGCCGGTCCACCACCTCGTGCGGGGCGGGCGAGGCCGGATCGGCCTGACTCTGGATTTCGAGCCGGTTGAGCCGCTCCGGCGCGAGCAGGCCGGTCAGGGTCACCATCGCGCCGACCTCCGCGGCGGCGAGCGGGTCGAACACCGGCCCGCCGGCAGCCGGCATCAGCTCGATCTCGGTCTGCCGGTCATTGTCGCCCGACCAGCCGGCCGAGAGGTTGGCGAGCAAGGCGGGCGGGACGGTCAGCGCCGCCGGCGACAGGGTGTCGAGCAAGGCCGCGAGCGCGCGGCGCTGGGCTTGTGGCGGGACCGCTCGGGCTGCGCCATGGCCGTCGCCGGTCAGGGCATAAGTGAAGTCGACGCCGCCCAGCTGCTTCGCCGCCGCCTCGACCTGGTAGCGGTGGATCAGCCAGATCGGCACGAAGGCGCGGCGCAGCTGCGACTGCGGCTCGCCCGGGTTGAGGGCGGCGGGACCGAAGCGGGCGATCGCGGCGGCGCGGACCTGCATCATCCGCTCGAGCTCGGCGACCGGATCGGCGGCATCGTCCCACAGGCTGCCCAGGGGATGGGCGGCGGCGGCCGGGCGGGCGTCGTCATCGGCGACGAAGCGCAGCCCCGCGGCCAGCGCCGCCGCCATCCGCGCCTGCCCTTCCGCGTCGGTGCGGGCGCCGTAGAGCCAGTCGACCGCGAACCGGTCCCAGCGGCCGACGCCGATCCCGTAGGCGTCGCGCAGGTCCGGCCGGCCGTCGACCAGGGTCACCCGCGGCGCCGGATAGTCCATCACTGAGTAGCGGCCCTGGACCGAGCCGGCGAAATTGTGGGCGAAGCCCAAGGCGTGACCGACCTCGTGCGCGGCGAGCTGACGGATGCGGGCCAAAGCGGCGGCGATCGGATCGCCGGGCGCGCCGCTGCCGGTCAGGCCGGCGCCGACCAAGGCCTGGTAGATGATCAGGTCCTGGCGGATGCGCAGCGAGCCCAGCAGCACCTGGCCCTTGACGATCTCGCCGGTGCGCGGATCGATGATCGGCTGGCCGTAGGACCAGCCGCGGGTGGCGCGGTTGACCCAGTTGACGACGTTGTAGCGGATGTCGAGCGGATCGGCGCCTTCGGGCAATATCTCGGCGCGGAACGCGCCCGGCCAGCCGGCGGCCGCGAACGCATCGGCCCACCATTGCACGCCCTCGCGCAGCGCCGAGCGGATCGGCTCGGGCGCGGCCCGGTCGATGTAGAAGACGATCGGGTTCTTGACCGGCGAAGCGGGGTCGGCGGGGTCGGCGCGCTCGAGCCGGAAGCGGTTGGCGAGCTCGTAGACGACCGGACGGCCGAGCGGCGCGTTGAAATCCACCACCTGCATGCCGAACGATCCCGCGCGCGAATCGAAGCGGCGCGGCACATAGCCGGGCTCGGGCAAGGCGACCAGCGAATGGCGGACGATGAAGCTGACATTGCCGGTCACCGGGGCGATGTTGTTCACTTCCGGGCCCGGCCGGGCGCTGACGAAGGTGAGGCGCCCCTGCAGCTCGATGTTGCGCGGGAAGACGCGGACGAAATCGGTGTCGGCGACGCTCAATTCGGGGACGAGCCGGTAATCGCCATTCTCCTGCTCGCGCAGCGCCCGGGCGATGTTGAGGTCGTCGCGGGTCAGGAAGCCGGCGATGTCGACCAGCAGCCGGCCGTCGGCGGTCTCGGCGGCGATGTCGCCGATCCAGATCGTCGAATAAGCGAAGCTGCGGCGCACCCCCTGCTGCTCCTCGGCCGGGGCGGCGGCGGCGCGAAAGCGGGGATTCTCGATCTCGGCGAGCACCTTGCGGCCAACCCGGCGGAAGACGAGCAGCCGCGCCCCACTGCTTTGCGCGCGGTCGAGCCCGAGCGACGCGGAGCCGAGGCCGGTCTCCAGCGCGGCGACGTAGAGGAAGCGCCCCGAAATCCCCTCGGCGTCGGGCGCGGGCAGCGACAGGAGGATGCGGCCGCCGCGGGCGTCGACATGGACCGGGAGCAGCCCCTGTTGCGCAACCGTGCCCTGGAGGACCTGCGCCGGCGGATCGATGGCGAGCGCGGGAGCGGCGGCGGCGAGGAGCAAGGCGGCGAGGAACGGCTTCATGGGACCGACGATAGACTGGCAATCGTCGGGCGCAACGGCTAACGGCGGCGGCAAATCAATCCTCCCTGTGAGCGAAGCTCATGGGGAGGGGGACCGCACGAAGTGCGGTGGAGGGGCTGACTGAGTCCGATTGCCCCTCCACCATGCTTCGCATGGCCCCCCTCCCCATCGCTGCGCGACAGGGAGGAAAGGAGAAACAATGGGCTTTCGTTGCGGAATCGTCGGGCTGCCGAATGTCGGCAAGTCCACCTTGTTCAACGCGCTGACCGAGACGGCGGCGGCGCAGGCGGCCAATTATCCGTTCTGCACGATCGAGCCCAATGTCGGCCGGGTCGCAGTCCCCGACCCGCGGCTGGACCGGATCCGCGAAATCGCCAAATCCGCGAACGAAATCGAGACCCAGCTCGAATTCGTCGACATTGCCGGCCTGGTGCGCGGCGCCTCTCTGGGCGAGGGGCTCGGCAACCAGTTCCTCGGCAATATCCGCGAGGTCGACGCGATCGTCCACGTGCTGCGCTGCTTCGAGGGCGGCGACGTGACCCATGTCGAGGGGCGGATCGATCCCGTCGCCGACGCCGAGACGGTCGAGACCGAATTGATGCTCGCCGACCTCGAAAGCCTCGAAAAGCGCGTCCCCAATCTCGTCAAGAAGGCCCAGCAGGGCGACAAGGAGGCCAGGCTCCAGGCCGGCGTGCTGGGCCAGGCGCTCGCGCTGTTGCGCGACGCCAAGCCGGCGCGGCTCGTCCGGCCGAAGGACCATGAGGAGAAGCTGGTGCTGGAGCGGGCGCAGCTGCTCACCGCCAAGCCGGTCCTCTACGTCTGCAATGTCGATGAGGGCGACGCCGCCTCGGGCAATGCGCTCAGCGCGGCGGTCTTCGCCAAGGCGGCCGCGGACGGCGCCAAAGCGGTCACCATCTCGGCCGCGATCGAGGCCGAGATCGCCACCATGCCGGCCGCCGACCGCACCGAGTTCCTCCACGATCTCGGCCTCACCGAGACCGGCCTCAGCCAGATCATCCGCGCCGGGTACGACCTCCTCCATTTGATCACCTTCTTCACCGCCGGCCCCAAGGAAGCGCGCGCCTGGACGGTCGAGAAAGGGGCGAAGGCGCCCGAGGCGGCGGGCGTGATCCACACCGACTTCGAGCGCGGCTTCATCCGCGCCGAGACCATCGCCTATGAGGATTTCGTCGCTCATGGCGGCGAAGCCGGCGCCAAGGAGGCCGGCAGGATGCGCGCCGAGGGCAAGGACTATGTCGTCCAGGACGGCGACGTCCTCCTGTTCCGCTTCAACGTTTGACAACCGCCGTCACCCCGGCGAATGCCGGGGTCTCGGCGCGACCCGCCGTGACTTCTTGTCCCGAGATCCCGGCCTGCGCCGGGATGACGTGGGAGGCCGCATGTTCACCCGCCGTACCTTCATTGCCGGCGCCGCCGCCAGCGCGTTCGCCGCCCCTGCCCTCCTCCGCGCCGCGACCGTCTTTCGCGACTATCCGTTCAGCCTGGGCATCGCCTCCGGCGACCCCTCCCCCGAGGGCTTCGTGATCTGGACGCGGCTCGCGCCCGAGCCGCTCGCCGAGCATGGCGGGATGGCGATGGCCCAGATGCCGATCACGTGGGAAGTCGCGGCCGACGAGGGCTTCCGCACGATCGTCGCCCATGGCGACGACATCGCCTATCCCGAGCTCGGCCACAGCGTCCATGTCGAGCTGGCCGGTCTCCTGCCCGACCGGCCCTATTGGTATCGCTTCGCGGCCGGCGGCGAGCGCAGCATCCACGGCCGGGCGCGGACGCTTCCGGCCGCGCAGAGCAGCCCGCGCGCGCTGCGCTTCGGCGTCTGCGGCTGCCAAGCCTACCAGGACGGCTATTATACCGCCTACCGCCATCTCGCCGAGGAGGATCTCGCCTTCGTCTTCCACTATGGCGACTATATCTACGAATATCGCGGCGGGCCGACCCGGCGCGGGCGCGATGGCGACCTGCTCGTCGCGGTGCGCGAGGTCGAGGGGCAGGATTGCTTCGACCTCGCCGACTATCGCCGGCGCTACGCCCAGTACAAATCCGACCCCGATCTGCAGCGCGCCCATGCCGCCCAGACCTGGTTTTCGACCTTCGACGACCATGAAGTCACCGACAATTGGGCCGACGGCATCAAGGACGGCACCACGCCCGAGGCGTTCCGCTTCCGCCGCGCCGCCGCCTTGCAGGCCTGGTACGAGAATATGCCGGTGCGCCGCGCGCTGATGCCGCAGGGCGCCGCCATTTCCGCCTATCGCGGCGCCCGCTACGGCGATCTCGCCGCCTTCAACTTCCTCGACACCCGCCAGTACCGCACCAACCAGCCGTGCGACGACGGGATGAAGCCCGCCTGCCCGGGCGTGATGGACCCCAATGCAGCAGTGCTCGGCGCGGAGGAAGAAGCCTGGCTGGCGCGCAACCTCGCCCGCCGCGACGCGCGCTGGAACTGCCTTGCCCAGCAGATCATGATGATGGCGCTCGACCGCCGCACCGGCGACGCGCCGGAGCCGATCCTCAACCTCGACAGCTGGGCGGCCTATGAGGTCCCCCGCCGCCGCCTGCTGGCGCGGATGCGCGGCCTCGACAATGTCGTCGTGCTCACCGGCGATGAGCATCAGAATTTCGCCGGCCTGCTCCACGACCGCGACGCGCCGGTCGCGGTCGAGTTCGTCGGCACGTCGATCTCCAGCGAAGGCGACGGCGCCGACCGCCGCGCCGGCAGCGACCGCATCCTCGCCGACAATCCGCAATTGAAGTTCATCAACTCCCAGCGCGGCTATCTGACCTGCGACGTCACCCCCGACGAGTGGCGCACCAACTTCATGGTGCTCGACCGCGTCTCGACGCCGGGCGGCACGCTCTCCAAGCGCGCGACCTGGGCGGTGACGCGCGGCGACGTCGCGCTGCGCGAGGTCTGATCCCTTAAAGCCCCTCCCCTTGATGGGGAGGGGTTGGGGAGGGGTGGACTAAGAGACCCCCGCCGTGCAGGTGGCGAGTCCACCCCCACCCAACCCTCCCCCATCGAGGGGGAGGGCTTCAGGAGGAACCGTGCGATATTTCGAGGACATCGAGATCGGCGCCGAGACCTCGTTCGGCAGCTACGAGGTGACGCGCGAGGAGGTGCTCGAATTCGCCCGCAAATATGATCCGCAGCCGTTCCACCTCTCCGACGAGGCCGCCGCCAGGACCTATTTCGGACGGCTGTCGGCGAGCGGCTGGCATACCTGCGCGATGACCATGGGGGTGATCGCCCGCCATGTCGTCAGGGACGAGCAGGCGGGGCTCGGCTCGCCGGGGATCGACGAGCTGCGCTGGCTGAAGCCGGTCTATCCGGGCGACACTTTGCACGTGAACGGCCGCATCGTCGACAAGACGCCCTCGCGCTCCAAGCCCGACCTCGGCTCGTTCCGCACCGAGACGATCGTGACCAACCAGGACGGCGTCCCGGTGCTGCGCTTCACCTCGATCGTGCTGATCCGGAGAAGGCCCGCGGCCTAGAAGCCCCTCCCCTTGATGGGGGAGGGGTTTAGTCGCGCCGCCGCGGGCCGTGCCAAGTCTGCTGATAGGCCATGTAGCCGAGGATCGTCGCGAAAATGAGGAAGATCACCGTGACGAGGCCCGCATTCTTGCGGTCGACGAGGCTCGGCTCGGCCGCCCACATCAGGAAGGCGGAGACGTCGCGCGCCATCTGGTCGCGGCTCGGGGCCGGATTGCCCGGCGCGTAGGCGACCTGGCCGTCGGCGGTGAGCGGCGGCGGCATGGCGATGTTGAGGTTCAGGAAATAGGGATTGTAATGGAGGTTCGGCGGCACCTGGTACCCGGCCGGCGGGGTCTGGAAGCCGGTCAGCAGCGAATAGACATAGGCCGGGCCGCCCTCGCGCGCCTTGGCGATCAGCGACAGGTCGGGCGGCAGCGCATTGTTGTTGGCGGCGCGGGCGGCGGTCTCGTTGGCATAAGGGCTGGGGAAATGATCGGCCGGGATCGCCTTGCGGGTGGCGGGCTCGCCGGTGTCCGGATTGATCGAAGGCACCTGGATCGGCCACTGATCGGCGATCGCGCGGACCTCGGCCTCGCTGTAACCAAGATCGCGCAGGTTGCGGAAGGCGACGAAACTGAGGCTGTGGCAGGCGGCGCAGACTTCCTTGTAGACTTGGAAGCCGCGCTGGAGCTGGGCGCGGTCCCAACTGCCGAACGGGCCGTCGAACGAATAGGAGATGCGGCGCGGCTCCTCGTGGAGGCGCTGCTCGGCGGTCGCCTCGGGCGGCTGGCTGATATAGGCATAGGCGCCTTTCCCGAACGCCCAGGCGGCGGCGAGCACGAAGCCGAGGCCGATCAGAAAGCCGAGAATGCGCACCATGACCCGATCGTCCCCTTAAGCTTGAGCCGGCGCGACGCCGCCGAGATCCGCCGCCGGCGGCGCCGCCGTCTCGCCGTGCAGCACGCTGTCCGAGATCGACATCGGCAAGGGCAGCGTCCGTTCGACCATGGAGAGGATCGGCAGGATGATCAGGAAATGCGCGAAATAATAGATCGTCGCGACCTGGCTGATCATCACATAGGGCTCCTCGGGCGGCAGGCCGCCCATCCAGCCGAGGATGATCACGTCGACGATCAGGAAGACGAAGAAGATCCGGAACATCGGCCGGTAGCGGCCCGAGCGGACCGGCGACTTGTCGAGCCAGGGCAGCAGGAACAAGAGCAGGATCGAGGAGAACATCGCCGCCACCCCCATCAGCTTGGCGGGGATGAACAGGAAGTCGGCGGTGAACGCGCGCAGGATCGCGTAATAGGGCCAGAAATACCATTCCGGGACGATATGCGGCGGCGTCGAGAGCGGGTTGGCCGGCACGTAGTTGACCGGGTGGCCCAGATAATTGGGCAGGAAGAAGACCAGGATCGCGAGCAGAATCAGCCAGAGCAAAGCGAACCAGCCGTCCTTGGCGGTGTAATAGGGATGGAACGGCACCGTATCCTGCGGCGCCTTGACATCGACCCCGGTCGGGTTGCCCGAGCCGGGAATGTGCAGCGCCCAGATGTGGAGGATGATCACCCCGGCGATCACGAACGGCAGCAGATAATGGAGCGAGAAGAAGCGGGTCAGGGTCGGCTGGTCGGGGGCGTAGCCGCCGAGCAGCCAGTGCTGGATCGGCTCGCCGACGAACGGAATCGCGCCGAACAGGCCGGTGATCACCTTCGCCGCCCAGAAGCTCATCTGCCCCCAGGGCAGGACATAGCCCATGAACGCGGTCGCCATCATCAAGAGGAAGATGACGAGGCCGAGCATCCATACCATCTCGCGCGGCGGCTTGTAGGAGCCGTAATAGAGGCCGCGGAAGATGTGGAGATAGGTGACGATGAAGAAGAAGCTCGCGCCGTTGGCGTGGAGGTAGCGCAGGAACCAGCCCTGGTTGACGTCGCGCATGATATGCTCGACCGAGGCGAAGGCGGTATCGGCGTCCGACGTATAGTGCATGGCGAGGACGATGCCGGTGACGATCTGGATCACCAGCGCCAGCCCGGCGAGCACCCCGAAATTCCACATGTAATTGAGGTTGCGCGGCACCGGATAGCCGCCGCCGACCGCATTGTAGGCGAGCCGCGGCAGCGGCAGCCGGTCGTCCAGCCAGCGCATGAACGGATGCTTGGGTCGATAGTCCTCAGCCCAGGGAAAGCTCATCGTTTCAAAACCTCAGCCGATGCGGACGGCGGTTGGCGACAGGAATTCATAGTCCGGCACTTCGAGATTGCGGGGCGCCGGGCCTTTGCGGATGCGGGCGGCGGTATCGTAGGACGAGCCGTGGCAGGGGCAGAAATAGCCGCCGAACTCGCCGCGGGTCTCGCCCTGGGCCGCGCCCAGCGGGACGCAGCCCAAATGGGTGCAGACGCCGAGCGTGATCAGCCAGTTGCGGTGGCCTTCCTTGGTCCGCTCGGCGAGCGTCTGCGGGTCGCGTAAGGAGGCGACGTCGACCGCATTGGCGGCGTGGATCTCGGCCGGGGTCAGGTTGCGGATGAAGATCGGCTGCTTGCGCCACATCGTCTTGATCGCCTGGCCGGGGCGGATCGCGGCGATGTCGACGTCGATCTGGGCGAGCGCGAGCACGTCCGCCGACGGGTTCATCTGGTTGACCAAAGGATAGAGCAACGCCGCGCCGCCGACGCCGGCGACGGTCACCGCGGCGATGTTGATGAAGTCGCGGCGACGGACGCCGCCTTCCTCGCCACCCTCGTTCACTTCAACCGCGGCCATAACGTCCTTCTGCGTCTCCATGCATGGAACAAGCGACACGTCCGCACCGGGCCGGGGCGGCTTGGCGCGCCTGATAGACGGGGCGGGCGGGCTTTGCCAACAGCCATTTTGCGCGCCCTACGAATGACGCCCGGCCAGCGTTCCGGACCGGGAAAGGAATGGACCGCTTTAGGCCGCTTTCGGCCCTTTGCGGACGTTCCCAGGCGCAACGGCAGACTGCCGGGCGGGCATAGCAAAGCCATCTCGCCTGGGAGCCGGCCTCCAGGGGCCTGGATCGCAATCAACGCCGGCAACGCGGAACCAACCTCAGGATCTCCACCCGATACCTAGGCGCCGCGCCTGGCGATGGAGCCAATCATTCTGGATGCAGCAACGCGACATTCATCGCGGGAAGGTGTAATGGCCACCTTCGAGGCATCGGCCGCCGATCCTCACGATAACGCTCGCGCTCCGGAACGGAGAAGCTTTTCCAGTTCATGCTCTACTCAACGGATAAAATCGAAGACGCGCAGATTCTCGCGCAAGCGATCGTGAACACCATTCCCGAGCCCTTCCTCGTGCTGGATGACTCGTTTCATGTGCTGACGGCCAGCCGTTCTTTTTACGAGACCTTCAAGGTCGATCCCGAACAGACGCGTGGCTGCCTGCTCTTCGCGCTCGGGGACGGCCAATGGGATATCCCTGCGCTTCGAATCCTGCTGGAAACGATCATTCCCGAGAAGGCCGCCATGGACGGCTTCGAGGTCCAGCATGATTTTCCGGGGATCGGCCCTAGGACGATGCTGCTGAATGCGCGCAAGGTCCTCTACGAGGACAGCCCCAACACGACCATCCTTCTGGCCTTCAGCGATGTCACGATCCGGCGTGCGAGTGAGCGCGAGAAGCAGGACCTTCTGGAACGCGCGGAGGAGCTGCTGCGGCAAAAACAGGTTCTGCTTCAGGAAATGGAGCACCGTGTCGCCAACAGCCTCTCGATCATCGCGAGCATATTGATGCTGAAGGCGCGAGCGGTCACGTCAGAGGAGACGCGTCAACATCTTCAGGATGCCCATCAGCGCGTGATGTCGGTGGCTGAAGTGCAACTGCAGCTCCATGCCTCCCAGGGCATCGACCGGATCGACGTCAGCACATATTTGTCGAAGCTGTGCGGAGCCTTGGCCTCGTCGATGATCACGGAACAGCATCCGATCGCGGTCAAGGTCAGCGCGGACGAGGGGACGGTGGACTCCGCCGAGGCGGTCAGTCTCGGTCTTATCGTCACGGAGCTTGTGATCAACGCGATCAAATATGCTTTCCCCTCCAACAAGGCCGACGCACAGGTTCTCGTCGCCTACGAGGTGGACGAGTCCGGCTGGAAACTGATCATCTCGGACAATGGGGTCGGGAAAGAGGCGGACGAAGCCCCGAGGACGGGCGGCGGATTGGGCACGACCATCGTCAAGGCACTTGCCCAGCAGCTCGGAGCCAGCGTGGAAACGCAAAGCAGCAATACGGGCCTGAAGGTCTCCATTGCGGGGGCAGCCTCATTGCACCTGTCGCGAGCGGCCTGAGCGGCGTCGTATAGCCGTTTTGCCGTCGAGGACTGCGCATCTCGGCGAGCTCCGTCGTGGGCTGACCGAATGTCCGCTTTCCACCCATTGCGGTCATTCGGCGTGGACGAAAGGCTCATGGAGCAGACATTGCGCTTTCGGTGGTCCCCGAGCCGCCGCTGAGCGGCTGTTATGGGGGGAAAAAGGACATGCGATAAACGCATTCCAGCCCGTTTTACCAGCGGACCGTACTATCGACGAGCGGCGAAAGCCTTTATCCATTCTTGAATGGATGACCGGGAGCCACTTTCGAGATTGACGGAGCGCGAGAAGGTTTGCCTGCGGCAATGGCTACAGCATAAGTCTGCCAAGGAAATCGCCCCGGATCTCGGCATTTCGCACCATGCAGTCGAGAAGCGCCTCAAGATGGCGCGCACCAAGCTTGGCGCGACGTCGTCCCTGGAAGCCGCTCGGATGCTCGGTGAGGCTGAAGGGTACGGTCAAGCGGTAACCCAATCGCCGGACCTGGTTTCCGATGCTCTCCCGCGACACTCAGCTTTCACTCGTCTAGCAATTCTCGGAGTGGCGATCATGATCCTGGTTGGAGCAATTGTGCTTGGGTTGCTTTTGCAGCCCGCGGCCTTCTCGCATGCGGCTAATAACCAACCGGCGGGGTCGCCTGGAGAACAAGGTTTCATCCCCGGCTCGGTGCCGACCGCCGGCACCGAGGCTGCGGTGCGAAGGCTTGTCGCCGGGCTGGCGAGCGGCTCGCCCGACTACGACAAGCTCTCTCCGCAGTTCGCCGAAGTCGTCCGCCGGGACCTGCCCATGACGCATCGCATGTTCAGCTCGATGGGCGAACTGAGGTCGGTGACTTTCCGCGGGCGCGGCGCGAGGAGCGACGACGTCTACGACCTGGTGTTCGCCAATGGCGGGGTGACAATGTCGGCCGCGCTCGATGCCGACGGCAGGATGGCCGACAGCATTCTCCGACCCTTGGGCACGCCTGGAGATCGGGTGTTCACCCCCGGCTCGGTGCCGACCGCCGGCACCGAGGCTGCCATACGAAGGCTTGTCGCCGGGCTGGCGAGCGGCTCGCCCGACTACGACAAGCTCTCTCCGCAGTTCGCCGAAGTCGTCCGCCGGGACCTGCCCATGACGCATCCCATGTTCAGCTCGATGGGCGAGCTGAGGTCGGTGACTTTCCGCGGGCGCGGCGCGAGGGGCGACGACGTCTACGACCTGGTGTTCGCCAATGGCGCGGTGATAATGTCGGCCGCGCTCGATGCCGACGGCAGGATGGTCGGCGGCATTCTCCGACCCCCGGAGCCATCTGAGCGCTGACGGTGGAAGCGAACATTCTTCCACGGAAAAGGAATTTCCGCTTTCCACCCATGGCGGACGTTCGCTACCGATCTCCGCAACAATGGCAAGAATAGGAATCAAGCGCGGCTATCGCTCGACCAGAATGCCATGTGCGGGCCGTGAGGTCCCGCCGTATCGACGTTATCGGCTGCGGTTGAAGTTGCGTGTTGGAGTCGAGAACTGACACGCGTATCATCCCACTGCGACGCTGATCGATGTTCACCGGTAGTTAGCGGTGCCTGATGTGCCGGAGCTTTCGCAAGGGGGGAATCATGGCGTCTTCAGAGAAGACTTTCAACTCAGCCGACCTCGCCGACCTCAAGAAGCTTGCGTTGCGCACCATTCATATCCTTGCTGCCGCTTTGGTCGTTTCATTCGTTGCCGGCGGTGCTTTGCTCGTAAATCCTGGCGGCGGTTTGTTCGGAAATCCTGCGATCGATCAATTTGCGGCCGTTGTCCTTATAGGCATTGCCGGCAGCGCCACGGCTGCATTGACCTCCTGCTTAAATCGGTACGCGAACGGCTACGAAGATGAAGACGGCAACAAGCTTCCTCCAGAAGGAGCCGAGGCAACCAAGGACCGGTTCAATGAGAGAATTGCAGTTTGGCTGCGCATGCGGCCGCTGCTCGGGGGAGTCGTGGCGCCGATCTTCATCTGGGGCTTAGCCCAGTTTCCCAATGCGCCTGACGGTTTCCGCGCCGCTTCCGCTGACCATGCGACAACGCTCGGCTTCACGGCATTCATGGCAGGCTTGTTAGCGAAGTCCGTGCTGGAGCTTATCAAGAACCTGTTCAAGAATGTTTTCCGGGCCTGACCGGGGGACGCCGGCGGGCGGCAACGGCCATCACCCGCAGGACCGGGATTGGGACACGTACTTTTTGCCCAAAAGTACGCGTCCCATTTGCCGACCCATTTGCCGACGATAAGCGTGCTTGGGCGCGAGATGGATTGCTTCGTCGCGCCGCTCCTCGCAATGACGGGTCATGCGGCTCGCCCTTTACCAGCCCGACCAGGCCGGCAATGTCGGCACGATCCTGCGGCTCGCCGCCTGCCTCGGCGTGCCGGTCGACATCGTCGAGCCCTGCGGCTTCCCGTGGGGCGACCGGGCGCTGAAGCGCGCGGGGATGGACTATGCCGAGATCGCCAATGTCACCCGGCATGGGAGCTGGGAGGATTTCGAGGCACGGCTGGAGGGGAGGCTGGTCCTCTTCACCACCGCCGCCGCCGCCGTCCGCCTTCCCGAGGCCCGCTTCGAACCGGGCGACACCCTCCTCTTCGGCTCCGAAAGCCGCGGCGCGCCGGAGGCGGTGCATGAGCGGGCGGATGTGCGGGTGCGCATCCCGCAGGTCGCGGGGACGCGGTCGCTGAACCTGGCGGTGGCGGCGGGGATCGGGGTGGCGGAGGCGATTAGGCAGACGGGGTCGTGGACGGCCCCTGAGCGGACGTAACGCCGCCGCTCTCCGGGGCCCCGCGATTCGTTCGATTTCACGCAAAGGCGCAAAGACGCGAAGCTGGCGTGGGCTTTTGTGATACATATCTATGTGTCCCCCCAGGCATTGAGGTGGAAATCCGTGCTACGCGAGGATGAGACTTGGCACAGGCTTCGTGAATGGACCCGAGGACAGCCGTCCAGCGAGCGGCTTGCCGCCCAACTTCTGATCGATCTGGGCTACGAGGACATCGATCCTAGTCATCCGCTCGGCGGGAAGGATGGAGGCAAAGACGCTATTTGCACCAAGAGTGGCCAGCGCTGGATCATGGCCGCCTACTTCCCTCGCGGCCAGAAGACCTTCGCGGAGATTCGCGACAAATTCCAAGACGACGCGGGCAAAGTAAGCGCCGCAAACGCGGTCGGCATCGCCTTCGTGACGAACCAAGAACTTACCCTCAGCCAACGATCGGCGCTTGACGCTTCGGTAAGCTTGCAAACCGATCTCATCCATCTGGAACGAGCGACCGCCATTCTCGACAAGCCAACTATGGCGGGCGTCCGGGCGCAGTTCCTTGATATCGACTTCTCGAACGACGACCTGAAAAAGGCGGTGGCGGCGGAAATCGCTGGATCGACCGCTATGATAAAAGCGGCGATAACCGGCGGGGACACCTGGGGCTACGTCATGCTCTACAACTTCGATCTCAAGGACAACGTGGCGCGGAACTACGTGTTCATCAGGAAGGGAGATCATCCACTATACCAGGTCCGTACGCGCGTGCACGACATGGACACCGGTCGGGACGTCAGGATCGACGAGTGGGGAGAGATCAGCGCGCCCGCGTCATACCAAACGCTGCGCTGGCCGCTTCACGAAAATGTGTACTATCGAGCGTTCCACCATGCTCGGAACGGGCAGTGGCATCAGGACATGATCCTCCGCAGGGTCGAAGCAGCCCAATGCTGGCTCTGCGCCACCCGCGTATCTGACTTTTTGGGCAACCCAGGCTGGATTCACACCGATCCTCAGTTCGCTGAACTGGTCGGCGAGCCAAACTGGCGACCCTAACGGAGATAAGGGGGGACAGTCACCTGACTGTCCCGGGGACAGTGAGAGAAGGAAGAGGACACAAAGGTATGTGTCCCCTGTCCCACAGAAAAGGTGGATGCCGGATCAAGTCCGGCATGACGAGGACGGGCGCCCCTCCCCTATTTGGCGCTCTCCTGCCCTTCTCCGGCGCCCTCCGGCGGCGGCAGGAGGCCGAGCGCCTTCAGCCTGCGGCGGAGCAGCACCATCGCATCCTCGAAGGTCCACTTCTGGCGCTGGCCGCCGAGCTTGAAGCCGCGCTCGGCGCGGCGGGGCTTGCGGTCGCAGCGGGCGAGGAGCTTCATGGTGCGGTCGAAATCCGCGTCCATCTCGGCGGCGAGGCTGGGCGTCACGACGCCGTCGGTGGCTTCGAGGGCGGCGCGTAGCCTTGCCTGCGCCGCGAGCCGCAGGCGCACCGCCTCAGCCTCCAGCCAGACATAGCCGGCGGCGAGGGCCTCGGCCTCCGTCTCGGCGAAGGCCGGGTTGTTGCGGCGGTGGAGGCGGACGGTCGATTCGTGGACGCCGGCCGCGGCGGCGGCGGCCCTGCTGTCGCAATTGGCGGCGAAATGGGCGAGGTAGATCGCCTGGCGCTCGGCGTCGAAGCGGACGTTGCGGCGACGGCGGCGCTGGTAGACGCGGCGGTTGGCGCAGGCGATGCGGACCTCCCCGCGCTCGCCGCGTTCGCTGCGCTCGACATAGGCGCGCACTCGGCGCTCCTCGGCGGCGGAGGTTGCGAGGGCTTCCGTCCAGTCCGCGCTGAAGGCGGGATCGCGGCGTCGCGCGCCATAAAAGCCCATCAGGCTGAAGCCGGCGGCGAAGGCGGCATCCTCGCGGCTCTCGCCGCGCCGGAGGCCCGCCAGGAATGCCGCCTTGGCCGCCACGTCGATCCGCCGTGGCGCCCCCTTCCGCTCCACCTCTTCGCTCATCCAAGACCTTAGAACATAGAGGGAACAAAAATGCAAGCGCAACCGTCAACCGTTCAGCAGCGCCCGATATTCGCCGCGCATCTCGCCGAGCGTTTCGCGGGCGCTCGATGTGCATCGCGCTGAGGCTAGCTCGCGATCGATGACGGCGGCCTGGGCCGCGATCAGCGTCCGGCACGTCTCCGCGCCGATCGCGCCCGTCTCGGCGGCGATCTGCCAGGCGATGCGCATCGACACAGTGGTGGCTCCGAACGGCGCATTGGCCTCGATCTCGCGCAGGCTGGGCAAAGCGTCGTCGCCGGCGCCGGTCTTTAGCCGGCGCAGGATTGCTTCCTCCCAGCGCCGATCGCGCCCGGCACGTTCGATCGCGTCGCTGCGCGCGCGGCGCGCCTCGGGATCCAAGATCCGGCCCGCCGCGACGACAATCGGCGCCGCGGCGGTGGTGTCGCAGCCATAGCCGGGGGTCGCGACGAAGGCCTTGAATTCCCTTTCGGCCGAAGCTTCGGGACGCGAATAGTGGAAAGGAACCGTGCGGCAGGCGGCGGGCCGGCGCTCATAGATGCCGCAGCGTCCCTCGATGAGCGCGGCGCAGGCACCGGCGCCGGTATCGAGGGCCAGCGCCGAGATGGTGAGATAGCTCGCATATTCGACCGGCTTCCCCGCCTGCCTTCTCTTCGTGGAATATTTGCGGGCGGCAAAGGCGGCGAGCAGGCGCTTCGATTCGTAAAACTCCTCGCCCGAACCTGTCCGCGGCAGCTCGTAAAGCCGGAACATCAGGCGAAAGACGAACACATCGGACAGCGCGGCCGCTTCGGACAGGGCGACCTCCGGCGAGCGGTTGCAGCATGCGCCGCATTGCGTGCAGGCGAACCGCAGTTCGCCGCGTGTCTCCGCAGCGGTGGCCATCGCGCGATCCTGTCAGATCGCGCGGCCGGGCGAAAGGCCGCGGAAAATAGTGGCTGTCACTCTTATCGAGGCGCCGGCGGCGGCGGGATGGGGATGCCGAGCGTCCCGAGCCTGCGGCCGAGCGCGTTCATCGGCGGGCATTGACCGCGGCTTTTGCAACCTGAGAACACCAGATTGAGTCGGCATGTCATAGACGGGGTTTGGCCCGGCAGCCAATTCTTCGCCGGCGAGCGAAACCGGCTCACCGCGCAAACTCCTCGATCACCCCGCAGCAGAACGGAGGCTGAAGTGAAGCACAGGCCAGCGAAGCACAAGATCGCCGCGGCCATCCTCGCCGCCATGCTGGCGCCCGCCGCCGCATCGGCGATGGACGTCGCCACCTTCCTCGCGAAGGCGGACGCGCTGGAACAAATGGGGATGCGCGCGGCCTTTTCCAGCGACGGGCCGCTGATCATGGAAGAGCTCAACGGCGCGAACCGGGCGTTGCGGGCGGAGCGCCTTGCCGCGCAATCGGCGGGCCGGCGCCCCGCCTATTGCCCGGATCCGAACCATCGGGCCGACGTCCGCGAGATCGTCGCCGCGCTCCGCACGATCCCGGTCGCGCGGCGCGCGCGCACCGAGGTCAGGGACGCCGTCCGCGCCTTCTATGCGCGCCGATATCCCTGCCCGAGATAGCGAGCGCCGGCGTTCACCTCGTCAAGCACCGCGAAGGGATGCGTCCGGTCGTCACGTGCAGCAGCTCAAGGTCGTCGGACGCTTCGCTCATGCGCCATGCCGCTCCCGGCGGGATCACGAATGAGTCGGCCGGGCCGAGCGGATAGGTCTCGCCATAGTCGAGCCGGACCCTGCCTTCGAGCACGAAGCCGAACACCAATTCGCCGTCGTGCGGCGGCACGGCGATGACCGGCGAGGCGCCGGGCCTCACTATGCGCGCTTCGGCGCGCCCGCCGGCGGCATCGCGCACCGCCGTCACCTGCGCTTCGGCGCCGTGCCAGGGGGTCCACGGCGACGTCGCGGCGACGTGATGCAGGAAACGCTGCCCGTCATATTCCCTTGCCGCGCCGGCATCGCCGTTCGGCAACGCCAGCGCGTGGTCGGCGAAGGTTTCGTGGCAGGCGGGGCAGGTGATTTCGACCACCTCCAACCCAGGCGCGCTCGCCAGCACGCGATGCCGGATCCCGGGCGGCTGCAGCACCATGTCGCCGGCCGCCATGACGAACGGCGCGCCCTGATCTTCGTAGACGACGCGAACCCAGCCCCTGCGCACGCAGATCAGCTGGACGGCGATGCGGTGGAAATGGACCCAGTCGGCGACCGGCCCGCCCTCGGCGATCGTGACGTGCGAGGCGATGTAACGGCCGCCGAGCCGGCTCGGGATCAGGTCGCGATAGTGCATCCCCGCACGGCCCTCGCCCGAAGCGGTCCCGGCCTGCGTCACCACGAATTCGGGCCGGAATTCGGGCAGGCCGGCGGAGGGCGGGCGCGCATCCGGGCGAGACGTCAGGCGGACGCGGATGCCGTCGCGGCTCAGGATCGCGCTATGGGGCTCGTCCGCCGGGTAAATCACGTCGAGCCGCATCCCGAGCCGGCGCAGCAGGTCGAGCGCGGCGTTGAAGTCGGCGCAGACCAGTTCGAGATCGTTCGGCGGTTGGGCCATGGCTTCACCTTAGCGGGAGATGCTACGACCGGCGAGCGGCGCGGCCGAGGGAGGGGACGATGGACCGATTCGAACGGCGCAGGATGGACGGCGCCGAATTTCACGACGTCTCGCTTGCCGGGGCGGTGTTCGACAACGTCAATCTCTCGAACGCGCGCTTCACGAACGTCAATCTTTCGGGCGTCGGCATCGAGAACGCCAACATCAAGGGCCTCAGGATTTTCGGCTATGACGTCGCCGCCTGGATCCAGGAGCAGCTCGAGCGCGATTGCGGCGGGCATATCTGAGACGACATGCTGATCGCACTTCTCATCATCCTTGGCGTGGCGATCCTCGCCTACGGATTCGCGCTCGTCCGCGCGGCCATCGCAAAGCGCGTCGCGCCCGGCGTCGAAGCGCTCGCTTTGGGCGCGGTCGTCAACTTTCTCGATACGCTCGGCATCGGCTCGTTCGCGCCCACCACCGCCTGGTTCAAGTTCCGTCGGATGGTGCCCGACCGGCTGATTCCGCCGACCCTTTTGGTCGGGCTGACCCCGCCGGCGATGGCGGAAAGCATCATCTACCTCATATTGCTGGGCGTGCTGGTCGATCCGGTGCTGCTGTTCGGCTGCGCGACCGCCGTTTTGGCCGGCGGGCTGGTCGGGGCGCGGCTGGTCGCGCGGGCGCGGGTCTGGATCGTCCAGCTCGTCGTTTCGATCGGCCTCGTCCTCGCTGCTTGCGCCTATGCGATGACCAATTTGCACCTGTTCCCCGGCGGCGGCACGGCGGCCGGCCTGCCGCCGGCGCTGACCATCGTCGCCATCCTCGCCAATTTCGGCTTCGGCATCCTCGCCAATTTCGGGGTCGGCAATTATGCGCCCACTTTGGTGATGCTGAGCCTGATGGGGATGGACCCCAGGCTGTGCTTCCCGATCATGGCGGCCGGCGGCTCGCTGATGGGGGCGGGCGCGAGCGTCAAGCACATCGCCATCGGCGAGGTGGACCTCAGAATCGTGCTCGGCCTCGCCATCGGCGGCATCCCCGCGGTGTTCGTGGCCGCGTTCCTCGTCAAGGAGATGCCGCTCGACTATCTGCGCTGGCTGGTGTTCGTCGTCGTGCTTTACGCCGCGGCGGTGATGGGCCGGGCGGCGCTGAAGGGCTGGCGCGAGGGCAAGGCCGAGGCGGCGACCGCGCCGGTCGCGGAGTCCGGATCGTGACGCGCACCGCGCTCAACCAGGATTTCAGCCGCTACGACCAGGTGCGCAAGGCGCACACCTATCGCCTGGCCGAGCACGAGAGCGACGCGTTCGACGAGGATTACGAGATCGCCACGCTCGACCTGGCGCCGTTCCTGCGCGGGAATGCGCGGGACAAGGCGCGCTTCGCCGCGGATTTCGCGGCGGCGCTGCAGGAGATTGGCTTTGCCGTGCTGGTCGGCCACGGCGTCGATGGCGCGCTCTACGACGAGATGCACGACAGCGTCCTCGACCTGTTCACCTCGACTCCGCTCGAGGAGAAGATGCGGTTTCGGGCGCAGCGCCACGGCTCCGTGGCGCAGGGCTATTTCCCGATCGAGGAGACCAGCGAGATTCATCCCGATCTGGTCGAAGGCTGGGTCTGGTGCCGGCGCGCCTTCGCTATCCCGCAGGAGCGCGCCGGGCCGTTTCGGCCTGAGGATTACTGGCCGCGCGCCGACCATGAGCGGCAGTTCCGCCGGCTCGCGCTCGCCCACGAAGCCTTGTTCAAGCCGATCGCCCAGGCGATGCTGCAGGGGATCGGCTGCGATCCCCACGCCTATGACGACAAGCTCACCGGCACGAATTTCGGCCTCAGGGCGAACTACTACCCGCCGATGAGCGCGGATCAGGATCGTTCGGGCGCCGGCCGGCTGCTCGGGCACGAGGACGTCGATCTCTTCACGATCCTGCCGGCGACACGCATGGGCGGCCTGCAGGTGTGGAACCACCGCAGCGGCAAGTGGGTGCGCCTCGACGCGCCGCCGGGCTCGATCATCATCAACACCGGCGATTACATGCAGCTTGTCTCGAACGACCTTCTGCCCTCGACCACGCACCGCGTCGGCAAGCCCCGCGACGGGTCGCATCTGGCAGAGGCGCGCGTCTCCTTCCCGATCGCCGTCTATGTCTGGGAGAATGAGATCCTCGAGGTGCTGCCCGGACTGGGCCCGCCCCGATACGAGCCGATCAGGGCGGTCGCGTTCCATACCCGCAGCACCAGCAAATTCTACGGCGACGGCTACGCGGTCGACTCCGCCTGACGGCCGGCGCATTCAACTCTCTGCGAAAGGGTCGCTTGCTGCTATGCAGCCGAGGCCCGGCGACTCGAAAGGACAAGCAGTGACCGACACCCAATGGACCATCAAGGGCCGCGAGTTCGTGCATTGCAACTGCGCTTCGGGATGTCCGTGCCAGTTCAACTCGCTGCCGACCTACGGAAATTGCCAGGCGGTCGCGGCCGTCGACATCGAGGAGGGCCATCACGGCGATACCGACCTTGGCGGCCTACGGATCGGGATGATCGTCGCCTGGCCGGGAGCCATCCATGAAGGCCGCGGACAGGTCGTCCCGATCGTCGACGAACGGGCGGACGACAAGCAGCGCGACGCTTTGCTGCGGATCATGAGCGGGCTCGACACAATTCCGGGATCGACCTTCTTCCAGGTCTTCTCGACGACCTTCGAGAAGGTTCACGATCCGGTGTTCGCGCCGATCGAGCTCGAGATCGATGTCGAGGGCCGCACGGCACGGCTGAGCGTCCCCGGCTGGATCGACGCGCGCGGCGAGCCGATCAGGAACCCGGTCACCGGCGAGGAGCACCGCGCCCGCATCAACCTGCCGAACGGCTTCGAATATGACACCTGCGAGGTCGGCCGCGGCTGGGCGACGACGCAAGGGCCGCTCGACGTGCAGCTGAGCGATTCGCACGCCCAGTTCGCCCGCCTGCACCTCACGGAGAGCGGTGTCATCCACTAGCGCCACCCAGGCTCAGCTGTCGATCGAGCGGCTGCTTTCGCGGAGCAGCCTGATCGCCGGCGCCGCGCTTCTCCTTGCCGCGATGCTGGCCTGGCGGTGGCTGGTGGTTTCGGACAGCCATAATATGGGCGCCATGGCGATGGCGCCCTGGACCGCCGCCTACCTGATCACGGCCTTCGCGATGTGGATGGTGATGATGGTGGCGATGATGCTGCCCTCGGCGGCGCCGATGATCCTGCTGCACGCGCGGATCGACCGCGCCGCCTCGCCGGCGCGCCGGCTCGTCCATACTTTGCTGTTCGCGCTGGCCTATTTGCTCGTCTGGACCGCCTTCTCCGCGGTCGCGGCGCTCGCCCAGGCCCTGCTGGTCGATCTTGGCCTCGTCTCGTCCGCGAGCCTCGCGCTGGGCCGCCGCACCCTGGCCGCCGCGCTTCTCGCCGGCACGGCGCTCTATCAGCTCAGCCCGGTCAAGGCCGCCTGCCTCGACCAGTGCCGCTCGCCCATTCATTTCGTGATGCAATTCTGGTCGCCGGGAATCGCGGGCACGCTGCGTCTCGGGCTGGTCCACGGCCTGTTTTGCGTCGGCTGCTGCTGGGGGCTGATGCTGCTGCTGTTCGTGGCCGGGGTGATGAACCTTGCCTGGATCGCGCTGCTGGCGGCCATCGTCTTCGTCGAGAAAGCGGCGCCGCCGAAATGGCAGGTCAGCAGGTTGATCGCCGGACTGCTGTTTGCCGCCGCCGTGGCTCTGCTCGTGAGCGGATAAGCCTTCCCTTGCAAATCCGCCCGGGCGGCGTCATCGGCGCAGGCGGAGGCTTGATGATCGAGCAACTCGACGACCAGCAGGAGGCGGCGCGCGACTGGTTCGAATCGCTGCGCGACCGGATCTGCGCGGAATTCGAGGCGATCGAAGCCGAGGCGGGGAGCGACGCGCGCTTCGACTACCAGCCCTGGGATCGCGCCGACCCGGACGGCGCGCCGGGCGGCGGCGGCGTGCGCGCCCAGATGAAGGGCACGGTGTTCGAGAAGGTCGGGGTCAACGTCTCGACCGTCGGCGGCCGCTTCAGTCCCGAATTCGCCGCCACGATCCTCGGCGCCGAGGAGGATCCCCGATTCTTCGCCACCGGCATCAGCCTGGTCGCCCACATGGCCAACCCGCACGCGCCGGCGGTCCACATGAACACGCGCTTCCTCGCCACCACCCGGCGCTGGTTCGGCGGCGGCGCCGATTTGAATCCGCCGATTCCCTATGACGAGGACACCGACGAATTCCACGCCCGGCTGCGCGCCGCCTGCGCCGCCCACGACCCGACCTATTATCCCAGGTTCAGCCAGTGGGCGGAGGACTATTTCTTCATCCCCCATCGCGGCGTCCCGCGCGGCGTCGGCGGCATCTTCTACGACCATCTGGAGGGTTTCTTCGACCAGAATTTCGCCTTCACGCGCGACGTCGGCGAGGCGTTCCTCGACGTCTTCCCCAAGCTGGTCAGGCGGCGGATGGCAACGCCGTTCAGCGACGAGGACCGCGCCCGCCAGCTCGCCTGGCGCGGCCGCTATGCCGAGTTCAACCTGATCTACGACCGCGGCACATTGTTCGGCCTCAAGACCGGCGGCAATGTCGACGCGATCCTGATGAGCCTGCCGCCGGTGGCGACCTGGGGATGAGCGGGATGCTAAATCCTCCCCTCGATTTCGAGGCGAGGGGGACCGCCCGAAGGGTGGTGGAGGGGCTGTCTTTGCCGCAAGGGAGCCCCTCCACCATGCTTCGCCCACCGATGCTCTGCATCGGGCTGCGCGGTCGCCGCGTCCCCCGGACGCGGCTCGCATGCTCGCTCCCCCTCGCCGGCAAATGCCGGGGAGGATCGGGATGAACGACGCGCTGATCCCGGTCCCGCCCGGCCAGGTCGCCGCGGTGGTGACCTTCCTCGAGATGAACGCGCGGCCGGCGCCCGCCCCGATTCCCGAATCGGCGCTCGCGATGGCGCGCTGGGACGATTTCGACCCCGAGCGCTACCGCACCCTCTTCCGCCGCGTCGGCGCGCGCTGGCTGTGGTTCTCGCGGCTGGCGATGAAAGATGCCGAGCTGCGCGCCAAGGCGGGCGAGGTCCACGAGGTGCTCGGGCCCGACGGCGATTCGGCGGGGCTGCTCGAGCTCGACTTCGCCACCCCGGGCCTGTGCCAGATCCGCTTCCTCGGCCTGGTGCCGGCGCTTGCCGGCCGCGGCCATGGCCGCTGGCTGTTCGCCGAGACGCTGGCGCGGGCCTGGGCGCCGGGCGTCGAAAGGGTCATCGTCCACACCTGCTCGCTCGATCATCCGGCGGCGCTGCCCGCCTATCTGCGGGCCGGCTTCAGCGCCTACGCCCGCGCCTTCGAGAGCTTCCCCGACCCGCGCCTCAACGGCCTCCTCCCGCGCGACGCCGCGCCGCAGCTGCCGCTGGTGGGTCATGGGGACAGGCCCTAGCCGAATATGTCGCCGTGGCCGGTGCCCGCCAGCTGGACGTAGATGCGCGCGACCATCGTCGCGAACAGGGCGGTCACCACCGCCTGCAGCACCGCCGACAGCAGCAGCACGACGAACGCGCCCGCGCTGCCCGGCAGAGGCGGGCCGGCGGCGATGACGATGACGATGCCGATGACCGCCGAAATCGCGATAATCGCCACGAAGGCCGCGAGCCAGAACAGCAGCACGAACCCCAGCAGCTTCCAGAAATGGCCGCGGGTCAGCTCCCAGCTGCGCATCAGGATGCCGACCGGGCCGACGCTCTCCGCCGCGCACACCGGCGTGCCCAACATCAGCCGGATCGAGGCGGCGAGGATGAGGAGGACATAGATCAGCACCGCCAGCACGAACAGTCCGCCGGGGCCCTGCCCCGCACCGACGCCCTGCCCGATCGCGAGGAGAACCAGCGGCAGGCAGGCGACGACCGCCACGAGCCCGAGCAGCAGCCAGGCAAGGAACAGGAAGATGAAGCGGCGGGCGCCCACCTGCAGCGCTTCGGCGACCGTCCGGCCGGGCTCGATCGCAAGATAGTTGATCGCGATCGTGCCGATCAGGCTCAGAATCGCGACCACCGGCAAGAACAGCATGACCGTGCGGATATCCTGCATCCAGCCGGCGAGATCGAACGGCGCGCCGGGTTGGGGGGTCGGCATCGCATATTGCAGCGCAGCCCCGGGCAGCGAGACCAGCAGGAAGGCGATCGGCAGCACCAGCCCCGATTCGCGCTGCATGAAGGCGGCGGTCTCGCTCCAGGCTTTGGTGATTGAAAGAGTCGCCATGATTTCATCCCCTGTCCAAAGCCGTTATGCGGCACGACGATGACCGGCGCAACGCAGGCCTTGCCCGATCCGGGCGCTTCGCAGATCGAATGGCGGGTCTCGCCCGGCCTGACCCCCTATCCCGAGGCGCTCGCCGAAATGGCGGCGCGCGCCGCCGCGATTCGCGCGGGTGAGGCGGCCGAGCTCGTCTGGCTGCTCGAACACCCGCCGCTCTACACCGCCGGCACCAGCGCCGACCCGGCCGAATTGTTCAACCCCGAGGGCTTGCCGGTCTACGCGGCCGGGCGCGGCGGGCGCTACACCTATCACGGCCCCGGCCAGCGGGTCGGCTATCTGCTGTTCGACCTCGACCGCCGCGGCCGCGACGTGCGCCGATTCGTCCACGCGCTCGAAAGCTGGCTGATCGCCGCGTTGGGCGACCTCGGCGTCGCCGCGCGCCGGGCGCCGGGGCGAATCGGCATCTGGGTCGACCATCGCGGCGGCGAGGCGAAAGTCGGCGCGCTCGGCCTCAGGGTGCGGCGCTGGGTGACGATGCACGGCTTCGCGATCAATCTGGAGCCGAAACTTTCGCACTTTTCAGGGATCGTGCCGTGCGGTATTGCCGACTTTCCGGTGACCAGCCTCGGCGAGATGGGTTTGGGGGATATCCAGCCCCGTTTCGATCTGGCACTGCGGGGCAGACTCGAAGACTTTCTGTTCTCACTCGAGGGGGGAATGGGCGAGTGTGGAGCGGGGAAGGCTTGAGGGCCTCATCCATTCCGTATAATGTGCAGCCGATTTGGGGAAAAAGGGGCCTACCCGGACCAAATCGATAATCTAGGGAGACCTTTTCATGCGTAAGATTCTCACTCTTTCGATGGTTGCGGGCGCGGCTCTTGCGGTCGCGGCATGCGGCGGCAACACCGCCGTCAACAACACGGCCGCCGACAATGCGGCGACCGACACGAGCATGGACACCAATGCCACCGACATGAGCATGGACACCAACATGTCGATGGACACCAATGCGACCACGACCAACACCACCGACACGACGACGACCACCACCACGACGAACACGACGAACGCGCAGTAAGCGATTTCGCCGGATCGATCGGAGAAGGCCGCCGGTTTTCCGGCGGCCTTCTTTTTTGCGCGCGTGACGGCTTGAACCGGCGCCGCTGCCGGGGGATAGGGGAGGAACGAAACCCCCGGGAGACCTGCGATATGCGTAACCTGATCCTCAAGACGGCCCTGATCGCCGGCGCGGCCCTCGCCGTCGCCGGCTGCAACCGCGCCGATACCGCCGCCAACAACGCCGCCGCCAACGAGCTCGACGCCAACATGACGATGGGCGAGCCCGCCAACGACGCCAGCGCGATGGAAAGCGCGACCAACCAGGCCGAGCCGGCCGCGCCCGCCGAGACCAATGCCGGCGGCAGCGACACCGGCGGCAACAATGTCGAGAGCAACACGCTCGGCATGTAAGGCCAGCGCGCGCGGCGGCGATCGGCGGACGAGCCGTTCGGCCCGCGCGGCAGAAGACCAGGCGAGGCCTAGGGCGTGGCCCGTCCGCTTGCTACGGACGGGCCGAACCACAGCGGCGGAAGGGGTAAGATGACAGCGAGACGGACATTCGCCCTCGGGGCGGCGGCGCTGGCCGGCCTCGCGCTGGCCCTGCCCGCGGCCGCCCACGCGCAGCTGTTCGTGACCGATCCGGTCTACCGGACCGGGCCGATCGAAGGCAGCGACCCGCTCGTCGGCCTGCCGCTGCCGGGGGCGACCCCGGCCGAATATCGCGCCCATCTGGTCTGGAACCTGCGCTCGGGGCTCAACGTCGCCGCGCTGCAATGCCAGTTCTCGCCCTATCTGCGCACGGTCGACACCTACAATGCGCTCCTCGCCCACCATGCGCGCGAGCTGGCGACCGCCTATACCGCGCTCGAAGGCTATTTCCGCCGCGTCGGCGGCCGCGCCGGGGCCGGCAATTTCGACCGCTATTCGACCCAGACCTACAACAATTTCTCGACCCTCCAGGCCCAATACGGCTTCTGCCAGACGGCGGCGCGGATCGGCAAGGAAGCGCTCGCCCAGCGCCGCGGCGAGCTCACCCAGCTGGCGGCGCTAAGGATGCGCGAATTGCGCAGCAGCCTGATCCCGCCGGCCGATTTCTACGCCTTCGACCGCACCCCGGTCCGGCTCGCGCCGATCAGCACCGGCCCGGCCCGGCGCGACTGCGCGCAGTTGCGCGGCCGCGACCGGCGGGAGTGCGAGCGCGAGCGCGAGCGCTAGGGCCCGCGCCCGGGCGGCGGCGCCTGCGCGAATCGGCGCATGGCCGCCATTGGCCTGGCAGCCCGAGCGCCCCGCGTGCCGATCCGCAATCCCGGCACCGCCCGGTCTCCTCGATCGGGCACCGCCGCCCTCGTGGTCACCGCGGCGGCCGGCGCGAGAGTTTCTCGCGCAGCGCGCGCGCCAGCACTTCCAGCGCCTGCTGCACGTCGGCCGGGAGCGCGCGGTGGGAGGTCAGCAGATCGGCCGCCCCCGGGGCGAGCCATCCGCCCTCGCTGCGCCGGCCGGTCAGGACGTAGCGGACATCGACGCCGGCCTCGTCCAGCCGGGCAAGATAGGCCGCGCGCAGCCCGCGCCGGCCGTTTTCGTAGAGGCTCTGCTTGGGAACGTCGGTGCCGACCCGCTGCGCGAACTCGGCCTGCTTGAGCCCGAGCCGCTTGCGTTCCTCGGCGAGGCGCCTGCCGAAACTCATCAATTTCAAAGAGCCCTTCCCGATCTCGGACGGTTCTATGAATTCCTGCTTACAGGATGACGAGTCGATCGGGACAGCCAAAAAATGCCGGCCTGCCCGATTTGGCCGTTCCGCGTTGTTACGGTGACGGGTTGCTTAACCCCTAAACTCGGTGGACGAGGACGCGGCGTTCCTGGCGTTGCGCCGCGTCGAAAGCATCGGCCGGCCGATCGGCAGCCGAGTGGCTCGCGGCGCTCGAAAGCCACACCGGCCGCGCGCTGGGCCCGGGCAGACGAGGGCCGAAGCGGAATACGGGGGTCAAGTAAACTGGCACCGTAATGCCACGATCGAGCCCTGATGGTCGGCGTGGAACCCCGCGGCGGTCGATGAGGCGACGGCGCTGTACTGATTGAGCCCGTTGGCGGTGTAGCCGCGGTTGACATTGTAATGGCCGGTCCAGGCATAAGCGTCATTGTCGCGGGCGACGCTGGTGATCTGGCCCGCGGGATTGAGGCCAAAGCCGAGGGTGACGGTGCCCGCGCCGCCGTAGAAGCTGCTGGTCAGGGCGATCGGCCGGCCGATCGGGTCGTAGCCGTAAGCGACCTCGCTGGCGTAGCGCTCGGCCCGGGCCGCGAGCAGGCCTTGCGGAGTGTAGGTGAACAGGTCGAGCCAGGTGCCGGTTCCCGCGTCCTGGTAGACGCCCGCGAGACGGTTCAGCCCGTCATAGCCATAGGTGAAAACCTGCCCGTCCGGAT
>DATHJO010000006.1:0-123191 GCA_035316145.1 Allosphingosinicella sp.
GCGGCGGGAGGCCGCGGCGCGGCGGCAGCCGACCGCGGCGATCGATGCCGAGCTGCGGGTGCTCCGCCAGCAACGGGGAGCGCTCGACACCGCCCGGTCGATCGTGCTCGTTCCCTCGAATGCGCCGGAGGGCACCGCCAAGGCCGTCGACCTTCGCGGCGAGGTGGACACCGGCTGGGCCTGGCTCGATCATGCCATCTTGAAGGCGCGGGAAAATCCCTCGCTGCTGATCTACAAGCTGCAGAACAACGCCTACAAATTCTCCTGGGCGCTGATTCCGATCTCGGTGCCGTTCGTGTGGCTGCTGTTCCTGCACCGGCGCCGCTATCGGGCCTTCAAGGCCTATGATCACGTCGTGTTCGTGACCTATTCGATCGCGTTCATGAGCCTTGGCCTGGTGATGCTGAGCCTGCTGAGGCCGCTTGGGGTCAGCCAGGCGTTGATCGGCCTCGTCTTCACCTTCGTGCCGCCGATCCACATCTACCGGCAGCTGCGCGGCGCCTATGGGCTGCGCTGGTATAGCGCGCTGTGGCGCACGGCGGCGCTGCTGGTCTTCGCCGGCGTCGCGGCGATGATCTTCTTCACGCTGCTGCTGGCGCTCGGCGTGCTCGGCTGAGGCTCAGGCGGGGCAGGGATATTTCCGGACCAGCAGCGACCTCAGGCCGTCGCGCACCTCCATCCGGGCGCGCTGCGCCGCCGGAAACGCGCGGAAGTGGCGGAGAAGCTCGTCGGAATCGAACCGCCCGCCCGCGCCTGGCGGGCAAAAGGCGGGGCGGCGGCCGGCCCGCTCGGCGGCCAGGCGCTCGGCCCGCACGGCGGCGGCCGCGGTCTGCACCTCGCCCTTGAGGAGGCGAAGGTCGCTCGAGAACATCGCGAGGGCGCCGCGGCTCTTCAGCGCGTCCGCCTTCTCGAGGAAGACCGCCACCGTCATCGCCTGCAACGCCGCCACCGGCAGTGCGATCAGCACCGCCGCGAGCAACAGCTTCTTTCCCGTCATCATGCCTGTCTCCCCCCGCCGTGCGCGCACAGAGGCCAACCGGCGCTGAACCGGAATTGAACGTCAGGCCCCCGCCGGCGCCGGTCCGCCGATGCCGCCCTTGGGACGGCGGGTCGAGGGAATCGAGGCGCCGCTGACCGGCAGCGAGGTCGGCTTGGCGCTGGGATTGTCGCGGCCGATATCCTCGCCCTTGATCGCGCGCTTGGCCTCCTCGCCGGTCAGCGTCTCATATTCGAGCAGCGCGATGGCGAGCTTGTGGAGCTCGTCGAGATGGTCGGTCAGCACCTTGCGCGCCACCTTCTCGGCTTCCTCGATCAGCCGGCGGATTTCCTGGTCGATCAGCTGCGCGGTCTCCTCGGAGACGTGCTGGGCGCGCGAGACGCTGTGGCCGAGGAAGACTTCCTCCTGATTGTCCCGGTAGCGCAGCCAGCCGAGCCTTTCCGACATGCCATATTCCATGACCATCGCCCGGGCGAGCTCGGTCGCCTGCTGGATATCGTTGGAGGCGCCGGTGTTGAGCGATTCATTGCCGTAGATGAGCTGCTCGGCGATGCGCCCGCCGAAGCTCAAGGCGAGCCGCGCCTTCATCTGCTTCATCGACATCGAATAGCGGTCGCGCTCGGGCAGGTTCCAGGTGACGCCCAACGCGCGGCCGCGCGGGATGATCGTCACCTTGTGGAGCGGATCGCAGCCGTCGACGTGGAGCGAGACGAGGGCATGGCCGCTCTCGTGATAGGCGGTCGCCCTTTTCTCCTCCTCGGTCATCACCATCGACTTGCGTTCGGCGCCCATCATGACCTTGTCCTTGGCGAGCTCGAACTCCTTCATCGCGACCAGGCGCTTGCCCATCCGCGCGGCGAGCAAAGCCGCTTCGTTGACGAGATTGGCGAGGTCGGCGCCGGAGAAGCCGGGCGTGCCCCGCGCGATGGTGCGCGGATCGACGTCGGGCGCCAGCGGCACCTTCTTCATGTGGACCATCAGGATCTTCTCGCGGCCCTCGATGTCGGGGCGCGGCACCACCACCTGGCGGTCGAAGCGGCCGGGGCGCAGCAGCGCCGGATCGAGCACGTCGGGCCGGTTGGTCGCGGCGATGATGATGATCCCTTCATTGGCCTCGAAGCCGTCCATCTCGACGAGCAGCTGATTGAGGGTCTGCTCGCGCTCGTCATTGCCGTTGCCCAGGCCCGCGCCCCGATGCCGGCCGACCGCGTCGATCTCGTCGATGAAGACGATGCAGGGGGCGTTTTTCTTGGCCTGCTCGAACATGTCCCTGACCCGCGAGGCGCCGACGCCGACGAACATCTCGACGAAGTCCGAGCCCGAGATGGTGAAGAAGGGGACGTTGGCCTCGCCGGCGATGGCGCGGGCGAGCAAAGTCTTGCCGGTGCCGGGCGAGCCGACCAAGAGCGCGCCCTTGGGGATCTTGCCGCCGAGGCGGGCGAACTTGGTCGGGTCCTTGAGGAACTCGACGATCTCCTGCAATTCCTCGCGCGCCTCGTCGATCCCGGCGACGTCGTCGAAGGTGACGCGGCCGTGCTTCTCGGTCAGCAATTTCGCCTTGGAGCGGCCGAAGCCCATCGCGCCCGAGCCCGCATTCTTCTGCATCTGGCGCATCACGAAGAAGGCGATGCCGAGGATCAAAAGGAACGGCAGCGACTGGTAGAGCAGCAGCATCCACAGCGACGTCTGCGCCTCGGGCTGGACCTCGAACGCGACATTGCGCTCGCGCAGCTTGGGGACCAGGGTCGGGTCCGAGGGCGGCGCGTTGGTGCGGAAGGTGCGGTTGTCGGCGAGCCGGCCGGTGATCACCTCCTTGCCGATGATGATCTGCTTGACCGAGCCGTCGTCGACCTTGTTCAAAAACTCCGAATAGGGAATCGAATCGCGCGGCGCCGCGGCGCCGCCGCCGACCAGCTGGACGACCAGCACCAGCGCCAGGATGATCCCCGCCCAGATCATCACGCTCTTCATCCAATTGTTGCCCGAAGGCTCCTTGTCGCCGCTGGGGCGGTTGTCGTCGGCCATCTCACACTCGCTTTCGTCGGCGCACCTTATACGCGCGCGGGCAGCCCATGCCTACCACGCCTAGATAGGGAGCCGGCCGCCGGGCGCAATGTACGGGTTTTGCGTGAACCTTGGGTTAGCGGCGCGGCCTGCTCGATGCGGTGATGGACAAGCCCTCCATAATCCGATCAATGGCGGAATATGTTGCTGGCAACCCCTCGCCGGTCGATACAACAAACTGAACGCAAGCGAGGCTGTCATAGAACGCAGCCGCTTCACGGTGTATCTCGTCCAGTCGCCCCCTTCGGGCTGGGTCCGATCCAATGCGATGCATAATCTCCGCGACCGTGGCGTGTACAAGAATCACCACCGACTGCGGAAACTCGGCGGTTAGTTGGCGCACGACTTCCTCGCTTCCGACGATTACGGCGTGCGAGCGGCCGACCGCGAGGCTGTACTGGACTCGCTCGCGCTGAATCCCAAACTTGTGGCCATAGCTGTCGAAGGTGATCAGGTCTTCTGCAGGATAGTCACCTTCGCTGCAGAAGATGAAATCCTCAGTGTCTTCTCGCGTCCCACGCGATTCGCGAGTCGTGAATTTGGGCGCCGTATCGATCGCGTAATGTGACGTGATATACCTAAGAACAGTGGTCTTTCCTGAACCGGACAAACCCAACAGAAGTATGAGCTTGGGCGTCCCGGTCAATTGACCGCCCCCCACGCTGCCAAGCTCGCCGCAATCTCGGTTGCCGCGTCACGCAGCGCGTGCCGAGGATCAAGACTTGGATTAAGAGTAACAAATCGCGCGCGCGCCGCTCCTTCCAACGCTGAAGCCCCTTCAGGTGTCACCTCTCCAACGACATGGTAACAGCGATTTCCAGCCCATTCCGAGACGAACTGAGGAACTTTCCCAAACTTTGTTTGGTAGTCGAGACATCCCTCGCCGGTGATTGCGACATCCGCCTGACCTAGTAAGTCACGCATTCCCAGCCGCTCATCCAGGTACCCGAGTGTGTGATGCAGCTTGGCGCCGAGCATCGCATGCATTGTACCGGCAATCCCTCCGCTTCCAGATGATCCCTCAACGGCTGCCAGATCGACACCCCATCTCCCGGAAATAAATCTAGCAAACTCTCTAAACAGGTACTCGACATAAGTGGCATCGCTCGGGCGCAGCCCTTTTTGGGCTCCATAAAGCCCAACCTGGCCGAAATCTCCGCAGAAATAGTCGTAGGTATCAAAGAGTATCTGGAGCTCTATGCCTTCGAGTGCGCGGTTGGTCGCGCTCATGTCAACGTCGCAAATCCGATCGGCATTTTCGATTAGCGGATCAAGTGACGCACCCCGATGATCGAGCCATTGAGTGCCTAGTTCGGCCATAAGACCCAGACCAAAATCCATGGTGGCCGAATCACCCATGGTGACGAGGATGGTGCGGGCACCGGCCCCGATCGCATCCCTGATCTGCTCGCCCACGCCCTTGCTCGAAGCCCTGAGCGGATCAAGTTCCTCCTCGCCTAGTAAAGAAACGCCAACGGTCTCGCACGACTGCACGATCGCGACCGACCCCATCATGGCGAAGCGAGCCTTGATTGTTCGACCCAGCGAATCACTGGCGGACCCCGTTCTGAGCTGAGCGCCAAAATTGACAACAAACGTCTCAAGCGTGCCCTCGCCGCCATCGGCCACAACGACCTTCCTAATATCCGCTGACGGAAACGAATTCCTGAGAATCCGTGAGATCGTGTTGCACGCCCCAAGAGAGATAATTGACCCCTTGAACGAACCGGGCGCGACAACGATTCTCATTGGGGCGCCTTCTGACGCCTCGCTTCTGGGTGGATCACTCCGCTGGTTTCAAAGCTTGCTCGTAGCTCATCAATGACATCCTGCTCGGTGCGAGCCTTCGGATGCCTAATAAAATAGTTATTCGTGACTAGCCCATTCCGAGGCCCTCCGTACATAACAGTCTTGCCACGCATGCGTACCGGATACTTGAAAAGGAATCTCCTCGAAAACTCGAAGTACATTAGAGTGCGAGAATAATAGTCGCCGCTCGGCTCAACGGAATCGCTCCTGATATTCAGAAACTCACATTGAGAGCCATCGCGCATGATATCTGACACAGAGCGAACTCGAGACCGGGCCGTAAATTCGTCTGAAAGCCCAAACCCAATGACTTTAGTTTCATATAAATCTTGTTCGAATCTCCAAAGCCCAAAATAGATCGTATTAGTAGTGTCGCCTTCAATCGTATAAGAGTACGCCCATAGTCCATCTACATACTCTTTTCCCCAATAAAGAAACAAAAGCGGTCTTATCGACCCGACCGCTGTATATATGATATCTATGACTATGTGATAAAATCCAACTGAAGTCAAAAACACAAACGCTGCGTCAATAAATGGATCGACCACGGTTTGTTTGGCAATAAAGCTTGATGCCAATCCCGTGTATCCCACCACGATTGCCAGAGCGAATGAATTTAGCACACGAATACGCTTTTTCATTAAATCGCCTCCCCGCCGGGTGCCCCAAGAGGCCGCTAAGGACTAAGGGCAACCGTCATGCTCCGCAGCCCTTCAGCCGTCGCGGAACGCCGCAGAAATCTGAGGGCGATCTCAAGGTCCCCAAAGCGATCTTCGGTCAGGAGATTGAGAAATTGACCCAACGAGAGTGTCACGGTGCGGATCTTTTCGCCGGCATCCGGTGAGGCGTTTTCAGCCGCGGAAATCCCTCGAGCGACGTAGACGAAGATCGCCCAGTCAATCTTCGGGAGGAATTGGAATGAGTCAAGAAGTTCGAAGCCATCGGCTCTGAGGCCAGCCTCCTCGAGAAGCTCGCGCCGTGCCGCCTCTTCGGGAGCTTCATCTTTTTCAATTCGACCGCCGATCAGTCCGTAGTAGGTCTGCGATCCGCTTTGAGTCTGTTCCACGATAACCAGATCGCCCGCGGCGGTAACCGGAATGACATACGCTGTATCCGGTCTCTTCACCTTTTCAAAGGACGCGACCGTTCCATCGAATAGCTCTTGGTCCCATTGGACGACGTCAAACAGGGTTCCCTCATACGCAACGCGCGCATGATCCGGGATCGGCTGTCTGGATACCGGCCGCTCTGGCGTAGCTGCCATTTTACCTTCCCGCGCCCTGCCAGGAATCCTTGAGGGAACTCAAGAGCGAGAGCTGGCCATCGGCCGGCAATTCGATAGACGCACCTAGAATAGGAGGCCCCGGCCATCCCTCATCAAGACAGCGCACCCCCGCGAAGTCTCGCACCTCAGCGTAGCGTGGTATGACGTGCATGTGCACTTGGAGGTCCACCATCATTAGCATCAGATAGTTGATTTTGTCGTACGCGAACATCGAAGACAATGCAGATTCACACTGTTGGATAACTTCTGCGAGCTCCGCGAAGCCCTCCCGGGGCACCTCGGAAAACCGACGAATATCGGCGACACTGGCCACGACCAAGGATCCGATTGTTGCCTGTTGCGGTCTAAGTAAAACAGCCCAATGTGAGTACTCTGCGATTAACGTGTCCGGGTATCCAAATTTGGTCAACGTTTCATGTGGCGGCATTCTGAATTCCTTTCGAGGCTCGCACGGATTTTGGAGACTACAATAACTATCTGCTACTACGTGGTATGCTGCGTCACGAGTGATCCAGGAGTCCGGCTCTTTGGTCCAAAAAACTGCTGAAACCCTCAACGAGCAGATTGCAATCGTCGAGCGTGTTTTGCCGTGACAGGCTCAGCAATCCCTTCGGCGATATCCGCATTCCGTGTTCCAAGAGGTCGAAGTAAAGCAGGGTACGTAGATCCTGATCGGCTGCGCTCGGCTCCATATAACACCGAGGCGGGCGCGATTGGGTGTGAAAATGCAGCATTGAGCCTAGCCCGCCAAAGCAGAGCGCAGCCCCGCGCCCTTGGCCAGCGTTATTCAATTCACGCCGGAGTCGGTCGCCCATCCCATTCAGACTCTGCGCCGCAGCTCGGTCATAGGACTGCAGGGCGGCAACGGTAGCGGCCATGCTGACCGCGTTGTTATTGAATGTGCCATTGTGGCTCATGGAGTCGGGATTTGCCGGATCAAGGAAGCTCATAAGTCTGGCGTCGCCTCCGAATGCGCCAATGGGAAGGCCGCCTGCCAGGTATTTCCCCAGTGTCGTCAGGTCGGGACTGACCCCGTAAGTGCCTTGCAGTCCGCCCCATGCCAGGCGTGAGGTCATCACTTCGTCAAAGATGAGCAGTGCCCCGCTATCCCGCGTCAAGCGACGTGCTGCATTAAGGAACGCTTTGTCAGCAGGAATGCAGCCGCCGCTGCCGAGCATAGGCTCGACGAGAACCGCCGCTATGTCGTGGGCGCACTTTTCAAAGGCCAACTCAAGGCCACGCCAATCGTTGTACTCGACGACGACAAACTTGAAGGGGAGGTTTGTCCCGGCACGACCTTTCCTGAACAGCAGTCCGGAACCGTGATAGGCCCCCAAGAACACGATGATCCTGCTGCGACCGGTTGCGACCTTGGCCAATGTGAGCGCCATCAAATTCGCCTCGGTGCCGGAAGGCGTAAAACGAACTTTCTCGATCGACTTGAAGCGGTTGCACACCAACGAAGCGGCCTCAACTTCCGACAGCGTGTTCCCACAGCCGTTGAGTCCGCCTGCAAGAGCCATTTTCACAGCGTCAGTTATGGTTGCATCTGAATGCCCAAAGAGTCCGGCTGTGTGGTCGTTTAGAAAATCGATGTAGCAGTGACCGTCGTGGTCCCAGATTTGGGAGCCATCTGCCGACCGGACCGACAATGGGAAGGGCTCGTGGAAAAGTACTGTCCGAGTGTTTCCACCCGGAAGCCACTTACATGCTTCCTCGTGAAGCCGACGCCCATAGGGTCTTGCATCCGCAAAGCGCCTCTTTGCTTCGAGCAATGCGTGTTGCCGGGCCGCCGACCTACTCTCAGCTAGGCTCACGGGTTCAACCTCTCTAGGAAGCCAGTTCACATCCAGGTGATGGGGAATCGGTGAAGACAGTCAAGAGCGGTCGCTCTCGATTACAGCAGGCAAGGTGAATCTAAGAAACGGCACAAGAAGGAGATAAGGCATCCCGGCAGAGCCGGGCGTGACGTTGGACGAGTTCGCTCGGCAATGCCGCGCGCCTCGCCAGCCGGGCGGGGCCGAGTCCGGCCGCAGCTTGCGACTCGCTTCGCGATTAGCGGCGGCTGCGGCTGGCTCGGCCTGACAAGAGAGGTGGCCGCGGCGAAGCCGCGGCTGACGTCGGACGAGTTCGGCTGGATCGCCCAGCCGCCTCGCCGGCCGGCCGGCGCGACTCCCAGGGCAGCTTGCGACTCGCTTCGCGCTCGCGGCGGCTGCCCGCGGGGACGCGCTCGGCGTTGGAAATGCGGTCCTATTTTTTTTGGGGCAAGCTGTTGAGGGCGTTCGCGGATCCGGAAACTTTGTGGGGAATTACCGGAACGGTACTTTTTGCTTGACAGCATGAGGCCATCGTGGCACAAGAACAAAACAAGAATATCAGACTCGCACGAGGCGAGCGGGCGGTCGGTGGCGATTGAGCAAGGGGTCGGCGCCGGGGGCGCCGGCCCGCTTTTATGTTGGGGAGGAGGAGTCCGACATGGCACGACGCAAGGATGGGACGCGGCGCGGGTCGCCGCCGTTGAGGATCATTCCCAACAAGAACCGCAGGGCGCAGGTCGCGCCGACTTCGCGGAAGCTGTTCGACGAGGCGGCGAAGGCCGAGTTCCTCGAATGGTTCGCGGCGACCTGCAATTGCTCGCTCGCCGCGCGCAAGACCGGGTTTCATTACCGGACCGTGCTGCGGCACTGGCGCGAGGACGAGGCGTTCGGGGCGCGGTGCGAGGCGGCGCTGAAGATGGGCTATCCCAGGCTCGAGGAGCTGGCGCTGCGGGCGGCCGAGGAAGCGCTGAAGCGGGCGGCGGGGGAGCCGATCGAAGGCGACCGGGAACCGCCGGCCGAGCATTTCCGGATGGATCCCTCGACCGCGCTGCAATTGCTGCGCGACCACTGGCGCCATCTCGCCGGGCTCGCCGGCGGATCGGGGCGCGGCGCCAAGCCCGGGCCGCCGCTCACGCGCTGGAGCTTCGACGACGCAATGGTCGCGCTCGACAAGAAGCTGAGGTCGATGGGGCTCAGGCACGGCATCCCGGCCGATTGGGACCCGCCGGCGCAGGCGAAGCCCGGGCAAGGAGACTGATGCCGGCGGTGGCGCGGTAGCGCCGGGGCGGCTAGGCTGACGCGCATGGACCTCGAGCCGATCTCCTACCAAGCCAGCGACCGTCCCTATACCGGCTTCCTCGCCGACGGCTCCCGCGGCGCGCCGGCGCCGGGGGTGCTGGTGATCCACGAAGGGGGCGGACTGACCGGGCATGCGAAGGCGAGCGCCGCGATGCTCGCCGAGCAATTCGGCATGGTCGCCTTCGCGATGGACCTGTTCGGCGCGCCGGCGGCGGCGGGGCCGGGCGATGTGGCGCGGCTCAGGGCGATCGTCCAGGAGCTGCGCGCCGACGTGGCGGAGCTCAGGGCGCGGGTGACGGCGGCGCTGGCGGTGCTGGCGGGCCACCGCCATGTCGATCCCGCGCGGCTGGCGGCGATCGGCTATTGCTTCGGCGGCGCGGCGGCGATCGAGCTGGCGCGGACCGGGGCTCCGCTCGCCGCATTGGCGGGCTTTCACGCGGGCGTGCTGCCGGGTGAGAATGAAGCGATCCGGGCGAAGGTCCTGCTCTGCCACGGCGAGGCCGACCCGGTCATCCCGGCGGCGCGGATCCAGGCCTTTGTCGACGGGCTGAGCGCGGCCGGGGTGGACTGGCAGCTCCACCTTTACGGCGGCGTCGGCCACAGCTTCACCAACCCCGAAATCGACACCTGGAACCTGCCCGGCTTTCGCTACGACGCGGCCGCCGACGCCCGCTCCTGGGCGGCATTACGGCAGCTGCTCGGCGAAGCGTTCTAGAGCGCAAACCGTCTCTATCGAGCCGAATTCCGCTCCAGGTCTCTGTTTGCCGCGATTTCCGAGTCGCCGGCTGGGTGCAGCCGGCTCGAAATCGCTCTAGCTCTTCTTCGCGGTCCGCTTCGGCGCGCGCTTGCGGGCCGGCGTCTTGGTCGCGCCGTCCGGCGCGGACGCGCCGTTGGCGGTGCTGCGGCGGCGGGCGCGGACCAGCGGAATCGCGGCCGCGGCGGCGGCGCCGGCGGCAATCGCGGCGCCGGCGGCGATCGCGGTCTTCGGATTGTCGCGGACGAGGCCGAGCGCGCGGTCGGCGCCGTCGCGGACGCGGCTGGCCAAAGTGACGGTGTCGCCGCCGCCCTCGATCTCGGCGGCGGGACCGACCTGGGGCATGGCGCTGTTGGGGATGCTGGACATGGGAGACGCTCCTGATCTGGACGGGTGGGCAACGAGCCCCGCCCAGCGGCGGTTCCACCGGCGCGTCGAACCGTTACAATGGCGCCGATGACCGCCCTTTGCGCCCCCCTCATATTGGTCGACGCCGACGCGTGCCCGGTCAAGGACGAGGTCTACAAGGTCGCGTGGCGGCATGCGGTGCCGGTGCGGATCGTCAGCAACTCCTGGCTCAGGGTGCCGGCCCACCCGCTGATCGAGCGGGTCACCGTCTCCGACGCGTTCGACGCGGCCGACGACTGGATCGTCGCCAATGCCGGGCCGGAAGTGGTGGTGGTGACCGGCGACATATTGCTCGCGGACCGCTGCCTCAAGGCCAAAGCGGCGGCGGTGATCGCGCCCAACGGCCGGCCGTTCACCGCCGCCTCGATCGGCGCGGCGGTGGCGACGCGGGCGATCATGGCCGATCTGCGCGCCGGCGCGGACGGGATCGGCGGCGGCCCGGCGCCGTTCGCCAAAGCCGACCGCTCGCGCTTCCTCTCCGCCCTAGACGAGGCGCTGGTGCGGCTGAAACGCGCTGGAAAACCTTGAGTTTTTGGAGAAGTTGTGGGACTATCGCGCTTCCCCATTCGGGAGACAGTGCGATGAAGAGGTTCGTCTTTCTCGCCGCCGGCCTGGCCGCGTCCGCCGGCTTCGCCCAGCCCGCGGCGAGCCCGCCCGCCACGCCCGACGATCACGACCCCAACGAAATGGTCTGCCAGCGGGTGCAGATGCTCGGCTCGCGGCTCAACGCGGCGCGAATGTGCATGACACGCCAGCAGTGGGACCAGCGGCGCCAGGCCGACCGCAGGGACGCCGAGCGGGCGCAGACCAACCGGATCGTGCCGAGATAGGTGGTGGAGCCGAGGGGGATCGAACCCCTGACCTCTGCAGTGCGATTGCAGCGCTCTCCCAGCTGAGCTACGGCCCCCTATCCCGTGGGGCGCTCCAGATAGCGACGGGTGCGCGCCGATGCAATGACCGATAGCGACAGGAGGAAGGTCTATGCCACGCACCAGGATTCTGATCTCGCTCACCGCCGCCGCGGCCGTGCTCGCCGCCGGCGCGGGCCTGAGCCAGACCCGCCAGCGGCCCGCCCGATCCGGCGACGCGGCGCTGATCGCGAGCGCGATGTCGGCGGCGCCGGCGGCGGTCTCGCGAAACGCGACGATCGTCGCGATGCGCCCCGACGGGACGATGCGCACCGTCCGGCGCGGCCGGGGCGGCTTCACCTGCATGGCCGACAATCCCGCCACGCCCGGCCCCGACCCGATGTGCATGGACGAGAATGCGATGGGCTGGGCGATGGCCTGGATCGGCCACCGGACGCCGCCGCCCGATACGGTCGGGCTGATGTACATGCTCGCCGGCGGCACCGACGCGAGCAATACCGATCCCTATTCCGAGCGGCCGCGGCGCGGCGATCCCTGGGTCCATACCGGCCCGCATGTGATGGTCGTCGGTTCGGACTCGCTGCTGCGCGGCTATCCGTCCGGGCCGGGCCCGGACACGTCGCGACCCTATGTGATGTGGGCAGGCACGCCCTACGCGCATTTGATGATCCCGGTGCGCTAGCTCAGCTTTTGGAGCGCGGCGTGCCGGCGGCGAAGCGCTCGGCGACGGCGGAGCGCAAGGGCTGGTCGAACTGGAGGCCGCCCTGGCCGTCCTCGTGCCAGGTGATCGTCGCCAGGCACGGGCCGACTCCGGGCAGGCCGAGGAAGACGCGGGCGCCGGCCTCGAACGGCCAGCGCGAGGTGAAGCCGCAGCCGTGGGTCGAGATGTCGGTGAGGTCGATGAACTCGGCGCCGCGCCTGAAATGGCGCAGCACGCCGCGCATCGCCGCGGGGCGGCGCTCGGCGACGCGGCGCTCGGGCGGCCCCTGTTCCTCTTCGCGTATCGCGAGCACGTGCATCCGATGTCCCCGTCGAGAAACATGGTTAATAATCGGCCCTGGTGAACAAAAGCGTAATCAGCGCGTCCGCGCCAGAGCGGCGAGGATGTGGCGGGCGGCGGCGAGGTCCTGGACGATGCTGCCGAGCGACTTGTAGATCGTGACGTCGCTGTCGGTCGTGCGGCCCGGCAGCGTGCCGGCCATCACGTCGCCGATCTCGCCGAGCAGATGCTCCGGCTGAATCGCGCCGGCGGCGAGCGCGTGGAGATATTCGGCGCCCTGGGCGCGGACGCCGGCTTCGTGGTCGGCGAACAGGCGGGCACGGGCGACGAGCGCGTCGTCGAGCTCGCGCGGGCCCGCGCGCGACGAGCCGACGGCGTTGATATGGGCGCCGTCCGCGACCCATTCGGCGCGCAGGATCGGCTCGGCGGCGGCGGTGACGGTGCAGACGATGTCGGCGCCGGCGACGGCCTCCTCGACGGTTTCGCAGGCGATCCCGCCGAACGCCTGCGCCCTGGCGAAATCGCGGCCCCAGATCGTGACCCGCTCGATCGGGCGGACGTGGCGAATCGCTTCGAGGTGGCGGCGGGCCTGCTCGCCATAGCCGAGGATGGCGAGGCTGCGCGCGTCCTGGCGGGCGAGGGCGTCGGTGGCGGCGGCCGAGGCGGCGGCGGTGCGGATCGCGGTGATCTCGCCGGCGTCGAGCATGGCCGAAGGCGCGCCGGTCGCCGCATCGAACAGGGCGACGACCCCTTGGTGCGACGGGCCGCCCTTGGCGAAATTGTCGGGATAGACGCTGACCAGCTTGGCGCCGAACACGCCGTCCTCGAGCATCGCCCCGAGCATCGCGCCGAACGCGCGGCCCTCGGGCAGATCGAGGATCGAGCGCAGCATCTGCCGGGTGCGGCCCTGCGAGAGCGCGATCATCGCCTCGCGCATCAGCGGGATGCACTCCTCATAAGGGAGCAGCCGCGCCACCTCTTCGGCGGAGACGATAATCATGTGCCTTCCGCGTCGATGCGGCGGCGCCACCAGCGGATCAAGAGGCTGGCGTTCACGATCATCACCACGCCGTAGATGTTCTGGGTGACGGCGAGCGAGAGGTTGCCGAGCACGGTGAGGGTCAGGAAGATGGCGAGGGTGACGTTCTGGACGCCGGTCTCGATCGCCAGCGTCATCGCGTCGCGGGCCCTGGCGCCGAGCAGCCGCCCGAGCAGCAGGCCGAAGCCCATCGCCGCGACGTTCAAGGCGAAGATGGCGGGGGTGGCGCGGACGAGATTGTCGAGCACCATCCGGTAGCTGACCGCCACCGAGAAGGCGATGACGACGACGACGATGACGAACGCCGTCGGCCTCAGCCAGCGCGCCATCCTGGCCGCGAAGTCCGGCGCGAAGCGCCTGACCAGCATGCCGGCGACGATCGGCAGCATCGTGATCCGCGCCAGCTGCAATATCGTGGCGCCGACCGACAGCGGGCGCACCTCGCCGCCGCCGCCAAGGAAGCCCGGCACCGCCCAGCTCAGCACGATCGGGATGGTGAAGACGGTGACGAGGCTGGTCAAAGCGGTCAGCACCACCGCCAGCGCGACGTTGCCGCGGCCGACGAAGGTCAAGGCATTGGAGGTCGTCCCCGCCGGGCAGAGCGAGATGATGAACAGGCCGAGCGCCATTTCCGGCGGCAGCCGGAACAGGAAGCCGATGGCGAGGCCGAGCACAGGCAGGACGAACAGGTGGGTCGCGAAGCCGGCGCCGACCAGGATCGGATTGCGCACGACCAGGGCGAAATCGCGCAGCGCCAAGGTGAGGCCGAGGCTGAACATGATCAGCATCAGCCCGATCGGCACCAATGCGGTGTTGACGAGCTGGATCCACGCCTGGCTCACGACCCCCAGACCTCGCGCGCGAAAGCGACGAAATTGAGCCCCATCACCTTCTCGATCCTTCGCGGGGGCCAATTTCGGGCTTCGAGCAGGGCGATCAGGCGGCGATACTGGCCGGGGCCGGACAGCTCCTCGCAGAAGGGAAGCGTGTCGGGATTCTCGCCGCGGGCGCCGATCCCGGCGGCGCGGCGCCCCGCGACCTCGGCGCGCATCGCCGCGCGATAGGCGGCCATGTCGTCGACACCGGTGGTGCCGCCGTCGGTGCCGATGCCGACATGGTCCTCGCCGCAGACGTTCACCGCATGATCGAGATGGGCGACCACGTCGGCGGCGGTGCAGACGCTGCGGGCATCGACGAACGGCATGAAGTAGATGCCGACGAAGCCGCCGCGCGAGGCGACCAGGCGCAATTCCTCGTCACTCTTGTTGCGCGGCAGATCGACGAGGGCGCGGCAGCCGGTATGGTTGATCGAGATCGGCCGGGCGGAGATCCGCGCCGCCTCGAGGCAGGTGCGCTCGCCGCTGTGCGAGAGATCGACCATCAGGCGGGCGGCGTTGAGCCGTTCGACCACTTCCCGGCCGAACCGGGTCAGGCCGCGATTCTGCGGCGCCATCGAGCCGTCGCCGAGCGTGTTGGCGGGATTGTAGGTCAGCTGGATCACGCGCACGCCGAGATCGGCAAAGACCTCGACCCGGCTCGAATCCGCGCCGAGCATCGCCGCGTTCTGGAAGCCGCAGATCAGGCCGATCCTGCGCTCGCGTTTCGCACGCAGGATGTCGGCGGCGGTCAGCACCTGGAGGAGGTCGGCGGGGCGGCGGCGAACCCGCGCGTCCCAACGGGCGATCTCCCGCACACTCTGCTCGAACGGCTCCTCGTCGCCGGCGACATAGCCCATGGTGACGTTGACCGCGGTCAGGCCCGAGGCGCGGCCGTCGGCGATCACCCGGCCGGAGAGCATGCGCCGGTCCGCCTCGCGCTCGACATTGGGGTCATTGAGGCCGCCGAGCGCGTTGACGATGATCATGCTCCGGCCGCTCCTTCGCTGCGCGAGCGCGGGCCAGGGGATCGCGGCGGCGGCGGCCGCGGCGAGGAAGAAGCGGCGGTCGAATTCAGTCGTCATCGGCCGCGGCCTCCTCGGCGGTGATCGGGCGGTAGTCGATGCGGGCGTAGCGGCGGCCGTTCTTCACCACGAGCAGCACCGAGCGCAGGTTGGCGATGTCGGCGACCGGATCGCGCTCCAGGACCACCAGATTGGCGAGGCGGCCGGGCGCGATCACACCCATGTTCCGGCCCTGGCCCATCGTCATCGCGCCGATCTGGGTGGCGGCGCGGATTGCCTCCAGCGGGGTGAAGCCGGCGCGCTGGACGAGCAATTCCATCTCCTCGAACAGCGCTGGGTAAGGCGACGCCGCAGGCGTATCGCCGTCGGTGCCGGCCGAGACGAGGACGCCGGCGCGGCGGGCCTGCGCGGTCAGCCGGGCGGCGAGATCGAGGCTGCAATGGGCGGGGCGCTCGCTCGTCGCCCGGCGCTCGCCCTCGCGATAGACGCGCAAGGTGGCGTCGAGCAGAATGCCGCGCTCGCGCATCGCCGCGAACAGGCCGGCCACCACCGGATTGTCGCCCGCGGCGAACGGCGCCGGATCGACCGGGACGCGGTCGCGATAGCTTTGCGGCCGGTGTTCCATGACCTGATAGGCAAGGTAACAGGTGTGGCTGACGACGTCGGGACCGGCGGCGAGGACCTCGGCGGGCGCGGTCGGGAAGACCATCGCATGCGCCCAGACCAGCAGGCCCTGGCGGTGCGCCTCCTCGGCCAAGCGGCGGATGAGCTCGGGCGGCAGATCCGAATAGATTTTGAGCGCCGCGGCGCCGGTGCCCCGCGCGCGGGCGATGGCGAGCGGCAGATCGGTGTCGGCGGCGATCGCCTGCGCCCAGGGGGCCGCGCCCGGGGTGTAGCCGAAGCTCACCGCGGCGGTGCGCGGATCGGTGAAGAAGCTCGGTCCGGCGACGAGCGCCGCATAAAAGAGGTCGGGGCCGGGGATCTCGCCGGCACGGGCGGCGCGGTCCAATTCGGCGATCGCGCGCAAATCGTCGGCCATGATCCGGGTCGCGGTGATGCCGCTGTAGAGGTCGCGGCGCATGTGCGCCTCGGCGAGGCGGCGGTTGGGCGGCGTCGCCATGTGCTGGTGGCTGTCGATCAGGCCGGGGAGCAGATAGCGGCCGGCAAGGTCGACGATCTCGGCGCCCTCGGTCATCCGCACGGTCAGGCTGCCGACGGGAAGCACGGCTTCGATGCGCGCGCCATTAACGACCACCGCCATGTTCGGCACGGCCGGAGCGCCGGTCCCGTCGATCAGGGTCGCGCCGCGGTAGACGACGCGCTGGGCCGGCGGCGGGGCCGCTGCCGAAAGTGCGAGGGCGCAAAGGGCCAGAAGCAACCGAATCCCGCTCATCACGGGGGCCTAGCATCGCCCCGCCTTCAAGCCTAGCAGGGCGCCATGCCGGACTTGCCCGAGCCCATTCCCGCGGCGACGCTCGTGCTGATGCGCGAACGCCCGGGCGGACCGCCTGAACTCCTGGTCACCGAGCGCACCGGGCAAATGGCGTTCGCCGCCGGGGCTTTGGTCTTCCCCGGCGGGCGGATCGACGCCGACGATCATCTGACCGCCGAAACGCTGGCGACCGACGCGGCGAAGGTCGCGGCGATCCGGGAAACGATCGAGGAGACCGGCCTCGCGCCGGGCCTGACGCCGCCGCCCGACGCGGCGACCGTGGCCGCGCTGCGCGAGGGCATTGCCGACGAAGAGCCCTTCGCCTCGCTGCTCGCCGCGCATGGCCTCGCGATCGACGGCGCGGCGCTGACCCCGTTCGCGCGCTGGTGCCCCAATTTCCGCGAGACGCGGCGATTCGACACCCTGTTCTTCCTCGCTGAGGCGCCGGCCGATGCGCCCGAGCCGCAGGTCAGCGCCCACGAAGCGGTGCGCGCCTTCTGGGCGAGCGCGGCCGAGATCCTCGCCGAGGTCGAAGCGGGCCGGGCGCACGTCATCTTCCCGACCCGGCGCAACCTCGAGCGGCTCGCCCGGTTCGGCTCGATCGCCGCGGCGCGCGCCGACGCCGCCGCGCATCCGGTCGCCACGATCACGCCCTGGGTCGAGGCGCGCGGCGGCGCGCCTCATGTCTGCATCCCCGAGGGGATCGGCTATCCGGTGACTTCCGAGCCGCTCGAAACGGCAAGGCGCCGATGAGCCTCGACGCGCCGCTGACCGCCGAAGAGATTGCCGACGCGCGCCGGCGGATCGCGGACGTCGCGCTGCGCACGCCGCTGGTGCCGATGGCGGACAAGCGGACCTGGCTGAAGCTCGAATGCCTGCAGCCCACCGGCTCCTACAAGATCCGCGGCGCGGCCAATGTGGTGCGGGCGCGAAGCTTCTCGGGCACGATCGTCTCCGCCAGCGCCGGCAATTTCGGCCAGGCGCTTGCGGCGGCGGCGGCGCGGCACGGCCTTAAGACCGTCATCCACGTCCCGGACAACGCCGCCCGGGTGAAGACCGAGGCCCTCGCGCGCCTCGGCGCCGAGGTCCACCAGCACAGCCATGAGGAGTGGTGGCGGATCATGGCGACGCGCGACGCCGGCGATACCGGCGGCACCTTCATCCACCCGGTTTGCGAACGCGAGGTGATTGCCGGCGCGGGCACGATCGGCGCCGAGATCGCCGAGGATTTGCCCGAGGTCGAGGCGGTGCTGATCCCGATCGGCGGCGGCGGGCTCGCTTCAGGCATCGCCCAGGCGGTCAGGCTCAAGCGCCCCGGCTGCCGGATCGTCGCGGTCGAGACCGACACGGCGATGCCGCTCGGGGCCGCCCTCGAAGCGGGCGCGCCGGTGACGGTGAAGCGGACGCCGAGCTTCGTCGACGGCATGGGCAGCACGAGGCTGCTCGACGCGATGTGGCCGTTGCTCGAGCGGCTGATCGACGAGGTGGTCACGGTCAGCCTCGCCGAGGTCGAGGCCGCGATCCGCCGCCTCGCCGCCGAGCACCACGTCATCGCCGAAGGCGCCGGCGCGGCGGCGGTCGCGGCGGCGGGAAAAGCGGGGATCGAGCGATCGGTGGCGATTGTCTCGGGCGGCAATATCGACCAGGCTGAGCTGATGCGGATCCTGGCCGGAAGCGCGGATTGAATGACCGAGCGGACGCCATCGCGCCTCGCGCGCTTCTTCCGCAGCCTCGGCCCCGGGCTCGTCACCGGCGCCGCCGACGACGATCCGAGCGGGATCGGCACCCACAGCCAGATCGGCGCCCAGTTCGGCTACGGCCTTGCCTGGACCTTCGTGCTCAGCTTCCCCTTGATGGTCGTGATCCAGCAGGTCGCCGCCGAGATCGGCCGCGTCACCGGCGCCGGCATCGCCCGCAATTTGCGCCGCCATTATCCGCGGCCGGTCTTGTGGACGATGGTAACGCTGCTGCTGATCGCCAACATCGTCAATCTCGGCGCGGACCTCAGCGCGATGGGCGCGGCCCTGCAGCTGCTGACCGGCGGCAATGCCATGCTCTACACTCTGCTGTTCGGGATCGTCTGCGTCGTCCTCGAAGTGTGGCTGAGCTATCCGCGCTACGCCGCCATCCTCAAATGGACGACGCTGTCGCTGTTCGCCTATGTCGGCGTCGTCGCCGTCGTCCACGTCCCCTGGGGCCGGGCGCTGACCGCCCTGGTCGTCCCCGAGCTGCAGTGGAACGCCGCCTATGCGACGGCGATGGTCGCGATCCTCGGCACGACGATCAGCCCGTACCTCTTCTTCTGGCAGGCCGCGCAGGAGATCGAGGAAGAGCACCGGCACCATGCCAAACCGCTTTGCCTGACGCCGCGCGAGGCCGGGCCCGAGCTCAAGCGGATCCGCACCGACACGCTGGTCGGCATGGCGTTCAGCTCGATCGTGTCGCTGGCGATCGTGTTCGCCACCGCGGCGACGCTCAACGCCAACGGCATCACCGACATCGAGACCTCCGCGCAGGCGGCCGAGGCGCTGCGCCCGGTCGCCGGCCAGTTCGCCTTCGCGATGTTCGCGCTCGGCATCATCGGCACCGGCCTGCTCGCGGTGCCGGTGCTCGCCGGCTCGGCGGCCTATGCGGTGACCGAGATGGTCGGCAAGGCGGGAAGCCTCGACGCGAAGCCGCTCCAGGCGCGTTTGTTCTATGCGACGATCGCGGTGACGACTTTGGCCGGCGCCTCGCTCACGTCGGTCGCGATCGATCCGGTGCGCGCGCTCTACTGGGCGGCGGTGGTGAACGGCGTGCTGGCCGCGCCGCTGATGGTGATGATGATGCTGATCGTCCGCAACAAGCGGGCGATGGGCCGGCTGACGCTGCCGCCCGCGGCGACCGCGCTGGGCTGGGCCGCGACGCTGGTGATGGCGGCGGCGACGATCCTGTTCTTCGCCTTCACGTTCTGGTGACCCCAACGGGACTCGAACCCGTGTTTTCGCCGTGAAAGGGCGACGTCCTAGACCGCTAGACGATGGGGCCGCAAAGCGAGCCGCGACTTAGGGGTTGCCCCGGCGGGGGTCAATAAGGCTCAGCCGCCGGCGCTGTGGCAGACTGCCTGGAGCTTGTTGCCGTCGGGATCGCGGACATAGGCGCCGTAATAATGGGCGTGGTAGCGCGGCCTCGGGCCCGGCGCGCCCTCTTCGCTGCCGCCATAAGCGAGCGCCGCCGCATGGAAGGCGTCGACCTCGGCCCTGGTCTTCGCCAGCAAGGCGACGTGGGTGCCGTTGCCGACGCTCGCCGGCCGGCCGTCGAACGGCGCGAGGACGAACAATTTGGGTCCGGTCATCTCGCCGTAGATCAGCATGAAGGGCAGCGCGAACGGCACGCCGATGCCGAGCGCCGCCATCACCGGTTCGTAGAAGCTCCGCGCCCGATCGAGATCGTTGGTGCCCAAGGTGATGTGGCTGAACATCAATCGGCCCAGGCCGCGTCTTCGAGGTGGAGCTCGGCGGCGCCGCCGCCATTGTAATCGTCGCGCTTGAGGCGGCCGGCGAGCCACAGCCGGCGGTGCGGCGGGGCGGCCAGCAAAGCCTCGCCCAGCGGGCTGTCGGCCATGCGGAAGGCGATCGCCTTGACCCGGCGGCCATCGTCGCCGGCGGCGATCACGCGCAAATGCCCGTTTCCGACCACGTCGGCCTTGACGATCCCGACCGGGCCGGCGGCGACATGCGGTCCCGGCCAGCCGGCGCCATAGGGCCCGCCCGCTTCGAGCGCGTCACAATAAGCGGCGTTGATCCCGCCCGGCGCGAGCAAAGCGTCGAGCAGCAAGGCGCGGTCGTCGCGGCTGCGGGCGACGTCGGCCGACAGCCGTTCGTCGAGGAAGTCGGCGAGCGCCTCGATCTTGTCGGCGGCCACCGTCAGCCCCGCCGCCATGGCGTGGCCGCCGCCGGCGATCAGCAGGCCGCTGTCCTTCGCCGCCAGCACGGCGGCGCCGAGGTCGACGCCCGAGATCGAGCGGCCCGAGCCCTTGCCGATGCCGTCCTCGCCCAATGCGACGACGATGACGGGGCGGTGCAGCTTCTCCTTGAGCCTGCCCGCGACGATGCCGATCACGCCGGGGTGCCAGCCGGGCGCGGCGACGAGCGCGACGGCGCGGCCCGCCTGGCCCGCGGCCAGCGCCTCGGCCGCCTCGCAGACCGCGGCCTCGATCGCGCGGCGCTCCTCGTTGAGGCGGTCGAGCTCGGCGGCGATCGCCTCGGCTTCGGCCGGGTCCTCGGTGGTGAGCAGGCGGACGCCGAGGTCCGACTTGCCGACCCGGCCGCCGGCGTTGATCCGCGGGCCGAGCGCGAAGCCGAGGTCGCGGCATTCCGGGGCCCGGCTCAGGCGGGCCGCGTCTGCCAGAGCGGCGAGGCCGATATTTTGCCGGCCGGCCATGACCTTCAGCCCCTGGGTCACGAAGGCGCGGTTGAGGCCGCGGAGCTGGGCGACGTCGGCGACCGTGCCCAGGGCGACGAGATCGAGCAGCTCGATCAGCTTCGGCTCTTCGCGATCCGCGAAGTAGCCGCGGCCGCGCAGCGCCCGCAGCAAGGCGGCGCCCAGCAGGAAGGCCATGCCGACCGCGGCGAGGTGGCCTTGGGCGGCGCCCTCCTCGCTCTCGTCGAGCCGGTTCGGGTTGACGATGGCGAAGCCGTCGGGGAGCGAGGATGCGCATTTGTGATGGTCGACGACGATCACGTCGACCCCGGCCGCCTTGGCCGCCGCCAGCGCCTCGAACGCCTGGGCGCCGCAATCGACGGTGACGATCAGCGACGCACCGGCTTCGGCGAGGCGGACCAGCGCCTCGCCCGACGGGCCGTAGCCCTCCATCAGGCGATCTGGGATATAGGCCTGCGCCTCGAGGCCGAGTTGGCGCAGCAGGCGGATGAGGAGGGCGGCCGAAGTGGCGCCGTCAACGTCGTAATCGCCGAAGATGGTCACCTTCTCCTGCTTTTCGACGGCGTCGGCGAGCCGCTCAGCGGCCTTGTCCATGTCGCGAAATACCGACGGGTCCGGCATGAAGCCGCGCAGCGTCGGCGTCCGGTGGCGGGCGAGATCGTCGCGGCCGACGCCGCGGGCGAGCAGGAGCTGATCGACGAGATCGTCGGGCTGGAAGCCGGGATCGCCGGCGTCGGCCGCGCCGCCGCGCCAGCGCCAGGGCTGCCCCAGGATCGAGCGGGTCACGCCGCAGACATGGGCCGAAGCCATCAGCATCGCCCATTCCTAGGCCAGCGCGGCCCGTTTGGGAATCCGCGCAACGGCCTCAACGCCCCCCCGGCTCGTGGTCCGGGCGGTGCTCGCCCTTGACCCAGCGGACCGTGCCGGTCGACGCGCGCATCACCACGCTCTCGGTCGTGATCATCGTCTTGCGGCGCTGGACGCCGGCGAGCAGCGAGCCGTTGGTGACGCCGGTCGCGGCGAAGATGACGTCGCCCTTGGCGAGCTCCTCGAGCCGGTAGATACGATTGAGGTCTTCCACTCCCCAGCGGGCGGCGCGGGCGCGCTCGGCGTCGTTGCGGAACAGGAGCCGGCCCTGGAACTGGCCGCCGACGCAACGCAAAGCGGCGGCGGCGAGCACGCCTTCCGGGGCGCCGCCCGAGCCCAGATAGATGTCGATGCCGGTGTCGGGATCGGTGACCGCGATGACGCCGGCGACGTCGCCGTCGGGGATCAGCTGGATGCCGCAGCCGAGGCCGCGCAACTCGGCGATCAGTTTCTCGTGGCGCGGCCGGTCGAGCACGCAGGTGATGATCTCGGACGGGTCGACGCCCTTGGCGGCGGCGACGGCGCGGATGTTCTCCGCCGGGCTTTTGGCGAGGTCGATCACGCCCTCGGGATAGCCGGGCCCGACCGCGAGCTTGTCCATATAGACGTCGGGGGCATTGAGAAGGCAGCCCTGCTCGGCGATGGCGAGCACCGCCATCGCGTTGGCGCCGGCCTTGGCGGTGATCGTCGTGCCCTCGAGCGGGTCGAGGGCGATGTCGATCTTCGGCGCGCCGGGATCGTCGCGGCGGGCGCCGACGCGCTCGCCGATGAACAGCATCGGCGCCTCGTCGCGCTCGCCCTCGCCGATCACCACGGTGCCGTCGAAGTCGAGCTGGTTGAGCGCGTCGCGCATCGCCGCCACCGCGGCGGCGTCGGCCGCCTTCTCGTCGCCGCGGCCGATCAGCTTCGAGGCGGCGACCGCCGCCGCCTCGGTGACCCGGACCATTTCGAGCACCAGCACCCGATCGAGAACATGGCTTGCCTTGACCATGATTTGTGTCATCCTCCGCCGCGAACAGGGGTGTTCAGGGCGGATAAGCGAGGCCCATGACAAAGTCGAGGACGGCCCTGATCGCCCTGGCCGCGCTGACGGCAAGCCCCGCCATCGCTCAGCTTCCTGCGGCCGGCGAGGAACCGCCGCCTTTCTCCGTGCACGACCTCATCCAACGCCAATGCCCGGCCGGCGGCGACGAGATTACGGTCTGCGGCCGGCGCGAGCGCACCGAGCGCTACCGCCTCCCCTTGCCGGTGGCCGCGGCACCTTCCCCCCACGATCAGGCCGGCGGCGAGCAGCGCGCCGCGCTGGCGATCGACACCAGCCGCTGCACCACCGTCGGCCGCGACCAGAATTGCGGCAGCGTCGATTTCCTCGGCATGGGCATCATGATCGTCCGCGAGATCATCGCCGGGCTGGAGCGGCGGCGTGACTGAGGCGAAGCGGGCGTGAGGGCCGCGGTCGCCGCCATCGCCGCGCTTTGGCCGGCCGCGGCCATCGCCGGCCCCCCGATCACCACCGCCGAAGAAGCGATCGCGGCCTATGATGCCGAGTTCGACGAGGTGATGGCAAGCGCCCGGGCGGTCCGCCGCTGCCGCCGCGACGGCGACGGCGAGGATATCATCGTCTGCGGACGGGGCGACGATGCCGCGATGCGCGTCCCCTACGAGCCGGTCCCCGGCCAGGTCCACCATATCGCCGGCGACCTCCCCACCGGCCGGGACGCCATGGCCGCGGGCGGCTGCCTCAGGCTCTGCCCCCAGCCGGTGATGGTCGACGTGATCGGCGTCTTCAACGCGCTCGGCCGCGGCCTCGACCGCATCCTTCATCCGGATTGAGCTATCATCCCGCCAGCCGATATTCCTTGACCAACACCTGCTCGGGCAGGTGCCACGCGGCCGCGATCTTGCGGATCATCGGCAGCGTGAGCGGCCGCCGGCGCTGCAGGATTTCGGTGGCGCGCGACTGACCGATCAGCGCGGCGAGATCGGCGCGGGTGCGGCCGCCATGGGCCATAGCCGCCTCAATGGCCTCGACCGGGTCCAGATCGGTGGTCGGCCACCGTCTCTCCTCATAGGCGTCGACGAGGGTCGCGAGGATATCGAGGCGGTCGCCTTCGCGCGTGCCCTCGGCCGCGCCCCAGAGGCGCTCGATCTCCTCGACGGCGGCGCGATGGTCCTGATCCGTCTTGATGGGCCTGATATCCACCATTTGCCTCCTAGAACTCGCTCACCGTCAGCGCGTCGACCCGATCATATTGCGCGTGAGTCCCGACGAACTTCACGAATGCGATCGAGCGCTTGAAATCGAACGCGACGATCAGCCGATAATCTCCGCCCGCGACCTCGAACCGGACCCGCTCCCCATTCAGAACCTTCGCCTTCGAAAAAGCCGAGCGGACTTCCGCGGCACTTGCCCACGACGCGGCCTTGGCCAGGCTCAGCCAATGCGCCAGCGACGCTTCCGTTTCGGGGTGCGTTTCCCAAAACGCCGCCAGCGTGCTGCGGGCAATTATCCGCATTGAGCTAAATACCATTTCCCAAGGTGGGAATCAACAACTTTTCCCGTGGTGGGAAAGTGGTCCTGGCCTTCCTAGCGCACGTAGAGCTCGATGCGGGGGCGGCTGCCCTGGAGGCTGGCGGGATCGTAGCCGACCTCGATCGTCGCGATGGTGCGGTCGCGACCGCCGACCGTCGCGCTGCGGCTGCAGGCGCCGTCGGCGACGCGGGCGCGAATCCGGTTGGTCTGGACGCGGTTGTCGCGATAGTGGATCTGGGCCTCGAGCAGCCGCGCCGCCCCGCCTTCGAGGCAGATCATATATTCGCGATAGGGATCGTCGCCGCGGGCGGTGATCGTCACGCTGCTCGCGCCCGGATCGGCCTGCGCCCGGCCGATCCCCCGCCAGCCCGATTGGGCGAACGCCGGCATTGTCATCGAAGCCGCCAGCGCGGCCAGCACGATCCCGTTGCGAACCCTCATCCGCTCCTCCCCCGGCGCGCGGACCTGGGCAGAGGCCGCGCGAGTCCTGGTGGATATCATAGCTTTCCGAAATCCCGCAACGGCTTCCGCCCGAGGCTCGGTCCCGATACAGAGCGGGCCTAGACGAGGATCCACAACATGGCCGACCCCGACACCAAGGACGCCGACGCCCCGGCCGTGCCGCCGTTCCCGACCCCCAGCCTCGAGGACATGCAGCATTGGACCTGGGTGATGGGGCGCGCGCAGCAGCTGATGATGGAGCATCTCAGCCAGCAGATGGGCGCGGCGGCGGCGCGGGCGCCGGACCCCGAGAAAGTGGCCGCCGCCTGGCCTGGGATGACGATGTTCGGCGACCCGGCCAAAATCATGCAGATGCAGGCCGATTTGTGGACCGAGGGGCTGTCGATCTGGCAGCGGACGCTCGGCCTCCCCCAAGAGTCGGCCGCGCTCGCCGAGAAAGCCGACAAGGACCGCCGGTTCGCCGCCCCCGAATGGCGCGACAACCCGCTCTACGACACCATCCGCCAGACCTATCTGCTGATCTCCGACCGGCTCATTGGCGCGGTCGACGCGATCGAGGGGGTCGACGACGAAACCCGCGCCAGGCTGCGCTTCACCACCAGGGCGTTCGTCGACGCGATGGCGCCAAGCAATTTCGCGCTGACCAACCCGCAGGTGATCGAGCGGGCGATGGCGACCAAAGGCGAGAGCCTGCTTAAAGGCCTCGACCATCTGCTGAAGGACCTCGAGCGGGGCCAGCTCAGCCACGTCGATGCGGGCGCGTTCGAGGTCGGCCGCAACATCGCCACGACACCGGGCAAGGTGATCAGGCAGACGCCCCTCTACCAGCTGATCCAGTACGCGCCGGCGACCGACCAGGTGCTTGCCGTCCCGCTGATCATCTTCCCGCCGTGGATCAACCGCTTCTACATCCTCGATCTGAACCCGAAGAAGAGCTTCATCAAATGGGCGGTCGACCAGGGGATGAGCGTGTTCGTCGTCTCGTGGAAGTCGGCCGATGCGAGCCTCGCCGACATCGGCCTCGACGATTATGTGCTGGCCCAGGCCGAGGCGATCGACGCGGTCAGGGAGGCGCTCGGCGTCAGCCAGGTCCATGCGATCGGCTATTGCGTCGCCGGGACGATGCTGGCGGCGACGCTCGCGTTGCTCGAAGCGCGCGGCGAGGCCGGCAAGGTCGCGTCGGCGACCTTCTTCACCGCCCAGGTCGATTTTTCGGAAGCGGGCGATCTCAAGCTGTTCATCGGCGACGAGCAGATGGAGCTGATCCGCCAGCTCGCGGCCGACAAAGGCTATCTCGACGGGCGCTACATGGCGGCGACCTTCAACCTGCTGCGCGGCCGCGACCTGATCTGGAGCTACGTCACCTCCAATTATCTGATGGGCGAGGACTATCCGCAATTCGACCTCTTATTCTGGAACGGCGACACCACCAATTTGCCGGCCAAATGGCACCGCGCCTACCTCACCCAGCTCTATCGCGATAACAAGCTGGTCCAGCCGGGCGGGGTGACGATCGACGGCACGCCGATCGACCTCAGGACGGTCAAGGTCCCGACCTACGTCCAGGCCGGGCGCGAGGATCATATCGCGCCGCCGCAAAGCGTGTGGAAGATCATTCACCATTTTTCGGGGCCGTTGAAGTTCGTGCTGGCGGGCTCGGGCCATATCGCCGGCGTCGTCAACCCGCCCGAGGCCGGCAAATACCAATATTGGACCAACGCCGCGAAAGCCGACACGCTCGACCAGTTCATCGCCGGCGCGACCGAGACCAAGGGGAGCTGGTGGCCGGACTGGATCGAATGGATCCGCGGCATCTCGGCGGACGAAGTCTCCGCCAAAGGCGCGCGCGTGCCCGGCAAGGGCAAATTGAAGGCGATCGAGGACGCGCCCGGGAGCTATGTGAAGGCGCGATAAGCCCTTCACAAACCAGTACCATTACATTTATGTTGCAGCGCACAAAAAAGCGCTTGAAATCCTGGTCTGGCTCACCTATTTGCTGCATTGCAGCATAGAAGGAAGCAAACGTGGCCCATCAGATCGAAGCGAAAGTGACCGAACCCACGGCGGACGTGCTGCCGAAAGCGGACGCCCCCAAGGCGCCCGCCGCCGAGCCCGCCAGGGCCGATGCCCCGAAGGCCGAAATCGTCAAGGCCGCGCCGGCGCCCGCCGCCAGGCCGGTGGCGAAAGCCGCCGCGCCCAAGACCAAGAAGCCCGCCCGTCGGGCCGCGAAGAAGACCATCAAGCAGGCCAAGCCGGCCAAGAAGCCGGCGACCGCCCGCACCGCCCGTAAAGCCAAGCCGGCCCGCGCCGGCGCGACCATCATCAAAACAGGAGTGAAGACCATGGCCAACAAGACCAACGAAACCGGCAAGATCGCCACCGAGCAGTTCACCGCCGTGATCGGCGACGTCAACGCGCGCGCCAAGACCGCGCTCGAGAAGAGCGCCAAGATCGTCGAGGAGCTCGCCGACCTGACCCGCGGCAATGTCGAGGCGATCGTCGCCTCTTCGAAGGTCGCCGCCAAGGGCGTCGAGACGCTCGGCCAGGACGCCGCCGAATATAGCCGCAAGAGCTTCGAGGACGCCTCGGCGGCCTTCAAGCGCTTCGCCGAGGTGAAGTCGGCGACCGACTTCTTCCGGCTCCAGGGCGACTATGCGCGCGGCGCGTTCGACGCCGCCGTCGCCGAGAGCGCCCGTCTCTCCGAGACCGTGATGAAGCTGGCCGGCGACGTCGCCGAGCCGCTCAACAGCCGCTACGCCGTGGCGGCCGAGCGCGTGAAGACCCTCGCCGCGTAACCGCGAGAGTCCGAACCGTTGAAAAGGGCGGCCCCTCCCGTTGGAGCGGCCGCCCTTTTTTTATCCTCCCCTCGATTTCGAGGGGAGGGGGACCGCGTGAAACGCGGTGGAGGGGCCTGCTGCCTAGGTAGCCCCTCCCCCATGCTTCGCATGGTCCCCCTCCCCTGCAAATGCAGGGGAGGATCACCCTTGCCCGTTAAGGGCACCTTGCCATATTTATGCGTTGATATGGGCATGGACCGCATCCTGGCAGCGAACGGCAATCCGGGCGACGAGGACGGCACCGGCCTCGGCCTCGCCACCAAGACGCGCACCCGGACCAAGACGCCCTCGCCCTACAAGGTGCTGATGCTCAACGACGATTATACGCCGATGGAGTTCGTCGTCCACGTCCTGCAGAGCTTCTTCAAGATGAGCATCGAGGACGCGACCCGGGTGATGCTCCACGTCCACCAGCGCGGCGTCGGCGTCTGCGGCATCTTCCCCTACGAGGTGGCCGAGACCAAGGTCGCCCAGGTGATCGACTTCGCCCGCCAGAACCAGCACCCGCTCCAGTGCACGCTGGAGAAGGCCTGACGCAGAAGGGGGACAGTCCCCAAACGGGGACAGTCCCTCTTAGCGCGGCGCCGGCAGCCAGCCGGTCTCCATGCCGGTGCGGTCGATGAAATTGGCTTCCGACGCCAGCCGGGATTCGTTGAGCAGGCGGATCTGGCTGCCGTTGCGCTCGATCGTCCCGTCCTCGACGAGGCCGCGCATCATCCGGTTGACGTGGACCGCGGTGAGGCCGGTGGCGTCGCCGATCTCCTCCTGGGTCAAGGGCAGCTGGATGCTGTCCTCCACGACCGCGCCGATCCGGCGCATCCGCCCGAACAGCTCGCAGATCAGCGAGCCGACCCGGGCGCGGGCCGAGGTGCGGCCGATCGAGGCGAGCCGGTCGGCGAGCGAGACCCGGTCGGCGACGCTGAGAGCGAGCAGCAGAGCGGCGATGCGCGGATGCTCGCCGATCAGCGCGGCGAGCTTCTCACGGCTGAACGGGCACAGGACGGCGTCGGTGACCGCGGTCACGGTTTCGGGCGAGTCGGCGAAGGCGAGCAGCGGCAGCCCCAATATCTCGCCCTGGAAATGGAAGCGCATGATCTGGCGGCTGCCATTGCCGAGCACGACGCTGGAATGGAGCCAGCCCGAGCGGACGATGTAGAGCTCGCGCGTCCGTTCGTTCTCGCGGATGATGACCGCGCCGCGGCGGCAGTGGCGGTCCTGCTCCTCAAGACCGTCGAGCGATTGGCGCTCGGCGTCGGACAGCCGCACGTAATGGCTGAGCCGCTCAGCTAAACAAGAACCCCCCAAGGCTTTCCATTCCCCCACAATACGCAACAAATGCGGTTCGGAACCTAGGCCGCAAATCTTTCATGCGCCCTGATCGAAATCAAGAACTCATTCAGACCGCGACGTTTTTCGGGACTTCGGGCCCGCCGCTTGCGCGGGCGCGGAGAAGGATTAAGACGCGCGCGATGGACCGGATCATCATCAAGGGCGGCAGGCCGCTCGAGGGGCGCATCCCGATCTCGGGCGCGAAGAATGCGGCGCTGACTTTGATGCCGTGCGCGCTGTTGACCGACGAGCCGCTGACGTTGAGAAACCTGCCCCGGCTGGCCGACGTCGACAGCTTCGGCCACCTCCTCAACCAGCTCGGCGTCTCGACCACGGTCGAGGGGGCGCGCAAGGGCGAGTTCGGGCGGGTGATGACGCTGCGCGCCAACACCATCGCCGCGACCGTCGCGCCCTACGACATCGTCCGCAAGATGCGCGCCTCGATCCTGGTGCTCGGGCCGCTGCTCGCGCGGACCGGCGAGGCGACGGTATCGCTGCCCGGCGGCTGCGCGATCGGGACGCGGCCGATCGACCTCCACTTGAAGGCGCTGCAGGCGCTAGGCGCGGAGATCGAGTTCACCGCCGGCTACGTCAAGGCGACCGCGCCCAAAGGCGGCCTTACCGGCGGCACCATCTCCTTCCCCTCGGTCTCGGTCGGCGCGACCGAGAATGCGCTGATGGCGGCGGTGCTGGCGAAGGGCACGAGCGTGATCGAGAATGCCGCGCGCGAGCCCGAGATCACCGATCTGGCGCAATGCCTGATCGCGATGGGGGCGGAGATCGAAGGCCTCAGGAGCGACACGCTCACCGTTCACGGCAAGGATCGGCTGCACGGCGCGACCTATGCGGTGATGCCGGACCGGATCGAGGCGGGAAGCTACGCCTGCGCGGCGCTGATCACGGGCGGCTCGATCGAGCTGGTCGGCGCGCGCGAGGACAGCATGCACGCGATCCTCTCGGGGCTCGCCGACGCGGGCGCGATCATCGAGTTCCAGAAGAACGGGATCAAGGTGCGGGCGGACGGGGCGATCAGGCCGCTGTCGATCTCGACCGCGCCCTTCCCCGCCTTCCCGACCGACATGCAGGCGCAGTTCATGGCGATGCTGGCGCTGGCGAACGGCACCAGCCTGTTGACCGAGACGATCTTCGAGAATCGCTACATGCACGTCCCCGAATTGAAGCGGATGGGCGCGGACATCGAGGTGCGCGGCCGCTCGGCGGTGGTGCGCGGGGTCGAGGGCCTGGTCGGCGCGCCGGTGATGGCGACCGATTTGCGCGCCTCGATGAGCCTGGTGCTGGCCGGGCTGGCGGCGCAAGGGCAGACCGAGGTCAACCGCGTCTACCATCTCGACCGCGGCTACGAGCGGCTCGAGGAGAAGCTCCAGGCGGTCGGCGCCGACATCGAACGGGCGAGCGACGGCTAGGCGTAGGCGAAAGCGGGCGCGGGTCCGTCCTCGTCGCGCGAGGGCGGGCGCAGGCGTGCGACGCGCCGCGCGGCGCGGCGGGCTCGGATGCGGGCGCGGCGGAGGGTGCGCTGGAGCACGAAGCGGGCATAGGCGGCTGCCCATTTGATCCGGGTGACCTGGGCGGCGAGCCAGAAGGCGGCGGCAATCTCCAGATAGGTGAGCATGTCGCCGGCGAAGACCAGTGCCATCAGGTCGAACGGCAGCGCCTGGGCGAAGGCGAAGACCAGCAGCGCCAGCGCGAGCAGCTGCAGCATGCGGTAGGCTATCCGCGAGAGATCTTTCAGCATGTCCTCCCCTCCCGACCTCCGACGTGGGGAGGGAGAGGGTGCGGCGCAAGGACGCCATCGTCATCCCGGACTTGATCCGGGATCCATGAACACCCGCAACGCAGACCTGCCGAGTCCGCGTTCATGGGTCCTGACTTTCGTCAGGATGACGCAGCGCGCTCGCGTGCTCAGAGCGGTTTGGCGAAGCGGTAGGAGGTGCGTTCGTAGCCCAGCCGTTCGTAGAAGGCGTGGGCGCGCAGGCGCTTTTTGTTGCTGGTGACTTCGACGAGGCCGCAGCCGGCGGCCTTCAGCCGCTGCTCGGCCTCGGCGACGAGGGCGGTGCCGATGCCGCCGCCGCGGGCCGCTTCGGCGACCACCATCATCGAGATGCGGCCGACCGGGCGGGGGCGGTGGAGGACGGCCGTCACGCTGGTGGTGAGGACGCCGACCAGCTTGCCCTTCTCGGCGACCAGGGCGCGGACGTCCTTGAGGCGCCGCCGGACGTCGGCCGCGGTGACGTCGTAGCCGAGCGCGACGATCAGCGCGGCGATCGCGCCCGCATCCCCGGCCTTGGCGTCGCGAAGGACGAGCTTCGGCTCGGGTTTCGGCTTTGGCGCCGGCCTGGGCCTTGCCCGCTTCGCCGAGCCGACCGAGCTCTTCCAGGTCGCGGCGGCATTGCCGCGCAGGAACGCCTCGATCTCCTCGGGCGTGGCGGTGAGGCCCTTCCCGCCGAAGCCGAACACTTCGCGGCCGGTCTTCGCATCCTTGAGGCCGAAGCGGCCATGGTCGCCGCGGCCCGGCGTGCGGACACGCGACTTGACCAATTTGCAGCCGCGATTTTCGGCGAGCTCGCGCAGCGCCTCGTCGTCGCTCATGTCAGCATTTCGACGGTGTGGATGGCGAGGCCGACCAGGCCGCCGACCAGGGTGCCGTTGATGCGGATGTACTGGAGATCGCGGCCGACCGCGCCTTCGAGCCGGTCGGAGACGGTATGCGCGTCCCAGGCGCGGACCGTATCGGAAACGAGGGTGACGATGCCGTCGCCATAGGAGGCGACGACGCCGACCGTGGCGCGGCGGGCGAACTGGTTGATCGCCGCCTTGAGCCGCGGCTCCTCCTGCAGCGTCTCGCCCAATTGGCGCAGCGCCTCGCCGAACTTGCCGGCGAGCGCGGCGTTGGGATCGCGCGCGCCCTTGAGCAGGCCGGCGCGGCTCTTCTCCCAGATGCCGCCAAGCCAATCGGCGACCGCGGGATTCTCGATCGTCTCGTTCTTCCACGTCTCGACCCGGGCCTGGAGCTCGGGATCGGCGCGCAGCCCCTGGGCGAGGCGGGCGAGCCCCTCCTCGGCCTTGGCGCGCAGCGGGTGGTGAGGATCGAGCGCCATGTCGATACTGAGCCGCCTCAGCCCGTCGACGATCGCATCGGCGAGCTTGGCGTCGAGGCCGGCGAGCTTGAGGATCCAGCCGGCGCGCTGGTGGACCATGTCGCGGATCATGTCCTCATTGGCATCGAGCGTGCGGCCGGCCCAGGTGACGATGCCGTCGACCAGCGGCACGTGGCGCTCCTCGGTGATCGCCGCCTCGAGCGTCTGGCCGAGCAAAGGCGCGATCTCGACCCGGCGCATCCGCTCGGCGACGGCGGCCTTGACCATGCCGCCCAGCCGCTCCTGGTCGAGCGCCTCGAGGATGTCGGCGAGCAGCCGCGAGCCGCCCTCGCGCAAGCGGCCCTCGCCCGCCGGCTGCGCGAGGAAGCGGCCGATCGCGCCGGCGACGTCGACGCCCTTCATCCGCCGCGCGACCACCGAAGGGGTGAGGAAATTGTCCTTGAGGAACAAGGCGAGCGCGTCGCCGATCCGGTCCTTGTTGCGGGGAATGATCGCGGTGTGCGGGATCGGCAGGCCGAGCGGGTGACGGAACAGAGCGGTCACCGCGAACCAGTCGGCGACACCGCCGACGAGGCCCGCCTCGGCGAAGGCGCGGACGAAGCCCCAGGCGGGATGGAGATGGTCGAGCCGGGTGGCGGCGATGAAGATCGCCGCCATGCCGGCGAGCATCGCCGTCGCCAGCGCCCGCATGCCGCGCGCGCTCTGGGCCGGGGAAAGGCGGCCGAGGCCCGGGCGGCGGAACAGGCTCATGCCGGCCTCATAACCGGCAAGGGCTTCAGGTCAAAACGCGCCGCGGCTATTCCGCCGCCTGCGGGACCGGCGGCCGCGCGCTCTTGCCGCCCGTGGTGAGCCACTTGCCGAACCACGGCCCGACCCGATCCTCGAAGCCGATCGCCAGGCTGAAGCTCGCCGGGACGATCACCAGAGTGAGGATGGTCGAGAGGATCAGGCCGCCGATCACGGTGACGCCCATCGGCGCGCGCCAGCTGCCGTCGCCGGACAGCGACAGCGCGGTCGGCAGCATGCCCGCGACCATCGCCACCGTCGTCATCACGATCGGCTGGGCGCGCTTGTGCCCGGCATCGAGGATCGCGTCGAACTTCTTGACGCCCTTGCCCATCTCCTCGAGCGCGAAATCGATCAGCAGGATCGAGTTCTTGGCGACGATGCCGAGCAGCATCAGGAGGCCGATGAACACCGGCATCGACAGCGCGTACCCGGCGATGTGCAAGGCGATCGCCCCGCCCAAGGGCGCCAGCAGCAGCGAGCCGAGATTGACGAGCGGCGGCAGCAGCCGGCGGTAGAGCAGCACCAGCACCGCGAACACCAGCAGAATGCCCGCGATCACGGCGATCAGGAAGTTGAACAGCATCTCGACCTGCCACTTGACCGAGCCGATGTTGAGCTCCTGGACCCCGGTCGGCAGGTGCGACAGGGTCGGCAGCGCGTGGACCTTGGGCAGCGCCTGGCCGGTGACGAGGCCGGGGGCGAGATCGGCACCGATCATGATCCGCCGCGCCTGGTTGTAGCGGCGGATCGTGGTCGGGCCGGCGCCGAAGCTGACGTCGGCGACGACGCGCAGCGGCACCGAGCCGCCGGTCACGGTCGGCACCGGCAGGTTCTGGATGGTGGCGAGGCTGTGGCGCGACTCCTCGGACAAAGCGACGCGGATCGGGATCTGCCGGTCCGACAGCGAGAATTTGGCGCTGTTCTGGTCGATGTCTCCCATCGTCGCGATCCGGATCGTCTGCGAGAGCGCGGCAGTGGTGACGCCGAGATCCGCGGCGAGATCGAAATGCGGCCGGATGGTGATCTCGGGGCGCTGCATGTCGCCGACGACGCGCGGCGCGACCACCTCGGGCAGGTGGCGCATTTCCTCGACGATGCGCTGCGCGGTGGTGTTGAGCAGCACCGGATCGTCGCCGCCGAGCGCAATGGTGATGTCGCGGCCGCTGCCGCCGCCCTGCTGCGACTGGAAGGAGACGCGGGCGTCGGCGATACGGTTGAGCTGGGGCGCCACCCGCCGCTCGAACTCGACGCTGGTGACCGCCCGGTCCTTCTTCAGCGTCAGGTAGATGGTCGCTGCGCCGACATTGATGTCCGAGAAGGCGGAATCGACCTCGGGCTCGCGGCGGACGATTCGCGAGACCTGCTCGGTGATGCGCTGGGTCTGCTCGAGCGTCGCCCCCGGCACCAGCTCGATGGTGATCTGGCTGTAATCGGTGTTGATCGTCGGCTGGAAGGTGAGCGGCAGCGTCGCGAACGAAACGATCGTGAGGATGAAGGCGACGACGCCGATCATCACCGTCTTCCAGCGGTTGACCAGCGACCAGTCGAGGAGGCGCATGTAGCGATCCATCAGCCAGCCCTCGCCATGTGGGGCGTGGCCCTTGGCCTTGAGGAAATAGGCGCAGAGCATCGGCGTGATCAGCCGCGCGACCGCGAGGCTGATCAGCACCGCGACGACGACGGTGAAGCCGAACTGCTTGAAGAACTGGCCGGCGATGCCGGGCATGATGCCGACCGGCAGGAACACGGCAACGATCGAGAAGGTCGTCGCGACGACGGCGAGACCGATCTCGTCGGCGGCGTCGATCGCCGCCTGATAGGCGGTCTTGCCCATCCGCATGTGCCGGACGATATTCTCGATCTCGACGATCGCATCGTCGACGAGGACGCCGGCGACGAGGCTAAGCGCGAGCAGGCTGATGCCGTTCAGGGTGAAGCCGAGCAGGTCCATGAACCAGAAGGTCGGAATCGCCGAGAGCGGAATGGCGACCGCCGAGATGAGCGTCGCCCTGAAGTCGCGCAGGAACAGGAGCACGACCAGCACCGCCAGCGCGGCGCCCTCGAGCAAAGCCTCCATCGCCGATTTGTATTGATTCTTGATATAGTCGACGCCGCTGTAAAGGATGCGGAAATGAACCTTCGGGTTCTCCCGCTCGAGCTGCTGGAGCAGCGTCGCCGCTTCGTCGAACACGGTGACGTCGGAAGCGCCCTTCGACTTCGACAGGCCGAAGCTCAGCACCTGGCGGCCGTTCATCATCGCAAGGCTGCGCTGCTCGGCATAGAGGTCGCGGACGTCGGCGATGTCGCTCAGCCGGATGGTGCGGCCGCCGCCGACGGAGATGTTCTGCTGGCCGAGCCGGAAGGCGTCCTGGGCGTTGCCGATGACGCGGACCGCCTGCTCGGAGCCGGCGATCTGGGCGCGGCCGCCGGCGGCGTTGATGTTGGTCTGCCTGAGCTGATTGTTCACCTGGGCCGCGGTGACGCCGTAGGATTGCAGCTTGGCCGGATCGAGGATGACGCGGATCTCGCGGCTGACGCCGCCGCCGCGATTGACCGTGGCCATGCCGCTGACCGAGAGCAGGCGCCGGCTGACGATATTATCGACGTACCAGCTCAATTGCTCGAGCGTCATGTCGGTGGCTTCGGCGGAATAATAAGCGATCGGGCCGCCGCTCGCGACGTTCTCCAGCTGCACCTGCGGCTCGAGGATGCCGTCGGGCAGGCTCGAGCGAACCTGGGCGACGGCGTTGCGGACGTCGTTGACCGCGCGGTCGACCGGCACGCCGATGTTGAAGATCACGAAGGTGAGCGAGGTGCCCTCGCTGACGCGCGACGTGATCTCGTCGACGCCGTTGACGCCGCGGACGGCCGCTTCGACGCGCTGCGTGACCTGGGTCTCGAGCTCGGTCGGCGCCGCCCCCGGCTGGGAGACGACGACCGAAACCGCCGGGAATTCGATGTCCGGATTGTCGTTCACGTCCATCCGCAGGAAGCTGACGATGCCGGCGAGCGTCAGCGCGACGAACAGGACGAGCGAGGGAACCGGGTTGCGGATCGACCAGGCGGAAATGTTGCGGAAGTTCATCGACGACAATCCTTAGCGGGCGGGCGCCGCACGTTCCGGCCGGACCTGCTGGCCGGGGTTGAGGAAGGCGCCCGCCGACATGACGACGCGCTCGTTGCCGGCGAGCCCGGAGACGATGGCGACGCCGCGGTCGTTGACGTCGCCGACCCGGATGTTGCGGCGGACGACCTTGTTGCCGGGTCCGATCACGTAGACGTAATTGCCCTGGGCGTCGCTCTGCACCGCCGATTCGGGCAGCTGCGGCGCCGACATCGAGCCCGCCGTCACCGCAACGCTGGCGAAGCCGCCGGGGCGGATGTCGCGATTGTAGGGGACGAGGATGCGGACGATGCCCTGGCGGCTCACCGGATCGATGACCGGCGACACCTGCCAGACCGTGCCCTGATAGGAGGCGGTCGAGCCGACCGGGGTGACCGTCGCCGGCACGCCGACCGGGATCCGGGTGAGGTCGTTCTGGGGCATCCGCGCCAGCAGCTCCATCTGGCCGCCCTCGGCGATGCGGAACAATGCGCCCGAGCCGGCGCCGACCACCTGGCCGGCCTCGATGCTGCGGGAAAGGACGAGGCCGGCGGTCGGCGCGCGCACATCGAGCCGGCCGATCTGGGCGCGGGTGGCGCCGAGCTGGGCCTGGGCGACGCGCACGCGCGCCGCGGCGGCGTCGCGGGTGGCGCGCTTCTGATCGAGATCGGCCTGGCTGATGAAGCCGCGGCCGACCAGCGCCTGGGCGCGGTTGAGCTGGTTCTCGGCGAGCCGCAGGTCGGCGCGCGCTACCTCGACCTGGGCGGCGAGCTGGGCCGCCTGCTGGGACTGGACCGAGCGGTTGATGGTGGCGAGCACCTGGCCGGCGCGGACCCACTGGCCGGGCTCGACCAGCACCCGCTCGACCTGGCCGCCCTCGCCGGGGACGCCGACCGGCATGTCGCGCCGCGCGGCGAGCGAGCCGGTCGCGGTGATCGTCGCCGGAATGTCCTGGCGGCCGGGAATGACGAAGGTGACCGAGGGCAGCTGCTCGCCCTGGTTGCCCTTGGGCGCGGCGGCCTTCTCGCCGCGGCCGCCGATCATGAAGACGGCGACGACCGCGAGGAGCAGGATGACGGCGACCGCGATAATGATACGCCGGCGCCGCCGGCGCCTCGCCAGCGTTTCCTCGTCGACGACGACGTCGTCGATCGCGTCGCGGCTCCATTTGGTCGATTCGTAGTTCATCGCTTTCATCGTCCCCACTCGAACAGCACGGCCGCAGCCGCTCCTCGGACCGCTGTATTAGCCGAATAGATCACCTGGAACAAGCCATAATAACGGGCGTCCTGCTTCCCCGCCACAGTGCCCGGGAACTGTGCTTTACAACCATTGTTTGGTCTCTACCATGATTCGATGTGGGCGCCGCTGCGGCCCGGACAAGGAGGAAGCACTATGTCTCAATATCTTGCCGACCATGGCTGGCTCGGATGGATCGTCATCGGCCTGATCGCCGGCCTGATCGCCAAGGCGATTACGCCGGGACGCGACCCCAGCGGCTGCCTGATCACGATCGTGATCGGCATTGCCGGCGCGGTGCTCGCCGGCTTCCTCGGCCAGCAGCTCCACTGGTACCGCCCGGGCGAAGGCGCCGGCTTCCTCGCCGCGATCGTCGGCGCGGTGCTGATCCTGCTGGTCTACCGGATGATAGCCGGCCGGCGGTAACGCAACGGGAAAGGGCCGCCCCGGGGGACGGCCCTTTCCCGGCAACGGCTGAAGGCGGTTCAGCGCAGGCTGCCGCGCCGGAACAGGTTGAGGATCGCGAGCAGGACGATCGCGCCGATCAGCGAAACCACGAAGCTGGTGACGTTCAACGGCGTACTGTTGATGTCGCCGCGGTTGAAGATCAGGCCGCCCAGGAAGGCGCCGACGATGCCGACCACGACATTGAGCAATATGCCCTGTTGCGCGTCGGTGCGCATGATGAGGCTGGCGAGCCAACCGACGATGCCGCCAATGATCAGCCAGATGATGATGCCCATGATTTCCCTCCTGTCGAGCCGCTCCCGCCTCCGCGGCGAGCCGAACTCAAGACGCGTCACGGACGCGCTTGTTCCTGAGGGAATCGGGCAGCCGGCGCGGTAGCGGCGCGCGCCTGCCGCTCAATAGCTTTGCTGGCGCTCGTAGAGCGTCTTGTAATGCTGGATGCGGGTGACGCGCAGCCCGGGCATGCCGGAGCGGTCGACCGCGCGCTGCCAGCCGGCGAATTCCTCGAGGCTGAGGCCGTAGCGCTCGCATGCCTCGTCGACGCTCAGGAGGCCGCCATTGACGGCGGACACGACCTCGGCTTTCCGGCGGACCACCCATCTCGTCGTGGTCGGATCCGGCAGCGAAGCGATGGTGAGCGGCTCGCCAAGCGGGCCGATGACCTGAGCGGGGCGGATTTTCTGATTCTCGATCATTCGTACCTCAAACTTCACGCGCCTTCGGCTACCAAGCGCCGTCTGCGTTCACCCTTCTAGCGGCAGAGCATTGAAGGAAGGCTAAAACGCCAAGGTAAATTTCACGGTGAACATGCTTTACGGGAGATTGAGCCGGCGTCTCACTTCGGCACGGTTGAAACAGCCGCGCTGCGCCGACACCGCCTCCTTCCAGTCCGATCCGGCCAGCACGATCTCGCCGACCGGCTCGGCCGGCGGCGGCGCGGCGCGGGCCTGGGCGCGCGCCGCCGCGCTCCCCGCCGCCCGGGCGGCGAGCGTCGCGGTCAGCAGCGTAAAATCGAGCGGCGCGGGCTTGCTGCCGTCGAGCAGACGCCTGGCGCGCAGTTGAAATGACTCGTCCATCGGCCGAGTCTCTAAGGGAATAGGGTGAAAAGCCGGTAAAGCCTGAAACCGTACAAATACTTTTTCGGGATGAGGTCAGAGGATGAAATCGGCGGCGGCCAGCACGATCTGGCCGGTCAGCACGATCTCGATGTCGGCGCCGCCGTCGCCCGTCAGGGTGGGCTGGTCGCCGGGGGAGACGTCGCCAACCGGAAGCCCGATAAGGGGCCATTGATTGCCCGGCGCTCTCCAGCTTATCTTCGATAAGACATTCGATAACGGCACGACGATGCCCCCCCTCTTAATCCTCGATACTTATCCTGATTGGTCTGGCACTGCCGGCATCGCTTCCGATCGGAACGAGATAGTGCTGGCCATCCACGGACCTGAACAACGATCAGCACTCCTCCGCAGCTTCGGGAGCAGATCTGAGACTCAGGCAAATGCGATCGGCCGAGATTCTATATGTGCCGGGGCTGCCGCCCCGGTCTCCGGCGACGAAGACTGAGCCATCCGCGCGATAGGTTTCACGGTGCTGGCTGGTCGCGATGCCAGGCTCTCCAATGAAGGACAAGGTGCGGCCGACGAGCAGCCGCCGGATTTCGTCACCGCTCAACATTCGCATGCCGGCTTGTCCTGTCTGCGCGCCTGCTTGTGCGACAAGGGACGCGCCGCCGGCGGACTGCTCCAGATTACTCGGCGGCGTTCCGGACACGCAGGCCGAAGTACCCAAGATCACCAGAGCTAAACTTCGAATCAGGACTCTACGCATACCCGAATCACCCGAGAATTATGAAGTTGTCAGAGAAATAGTGCATTCGCAAGACCATAATTTCGCCGGTCATCATAATATTCGTGACAGCCGCGTTACGATTTTTACTTTTTTACTGTCTATGCAGGATCCTAATCCACAATTCTTACTCGATAGCGCGGATAGTCGGCGCCAGGATCGGACAGCGCGTATCCGCAAGCGGTCGATCGGAACATCCGCCGGCATAAAGCGGCCGTGTCGGCGAGCTCGCGCGTGCACACCCAGTCCGGCGCCAGCACCCCAGCTGTCGCTCGGATCCCAAAAATCAATGGCATCCTCTACATCCTGCCAAGTCGTCACCGTTCACCTCCCGGAAGATCTGTTGGGTTCAAGCCGGACCACAAGAGCGGGCCTGTCCGGATTCTCGAAGGTCGAAAAGGAATTGATTATAGGATCTAGGCATCTCGTACCCCCAACATCATCAATGAACTAGAAAGCATCCGAAATTTGATCCGCCTTCAGGAAAGCCAATGCCTGCCCTGCCTCCGATTCGGCAGCGGATGACGCCGCCAACGGACACAACGTATAAGCGCGCATTCACGAAACCGCGTCGCGTGGCTCTGTAGACTTCGGTCTGGCAGCCGTGGGCTCCGCCACCGCACCGGCCGCTGACAAGATATCGGACCGCCACATCGGACCGACCGTCCTCATCAAAATCGGCGATCAGGATTTGCACATAGTTGTGGCCGCTGAAGGAATCGGGCGAACAGGCGCTGCGAAGACGCGACAGCATCTGTAGGCAGACGGGTCGGCGATGGACATCATGGAATTGCATGACACGCCCGCGCGTTATGAAGGAATGGCGCGTCTGGGCAGCCGGCGCGTTTGCTTGCAACAGAAGCGTCAACGCCAAACTTCGAATCAACACTCTACGCATAGTCGACTCACCCCATCGTTGAAGTTGTCACACAAATATTACTGCCGCAAGGCTCTGTTTCGCTTCCGCAATTACTTATTCTACGAAATGAGCGAATGCCCCGTCGATATAGATTGGCACTTATTATTCCCCCATCACCAAATAATGTCCGGCCGCCGCTTGCTGCGCTGGATAGGCCTGGCCGCAGCCCAGCCCCCCCGGCACCGTGACGGAATACTCGCCCTCGACCACCCAGCGCCGGCCACGCTGCCCTAGGGCGACGAAGATCCACCCCGCCGAGCAATCCGATCCGACGGCCGCTTCAATGACCGCCGCTCCGCGCGACAGAACAGGTCGCGAGAAGCTGAACCACTCCTGCGCGGGGCAGCGCTCGACGACCGGTCCGCTTATCCCGTTGGCGCCGGCCAGCTCGCGGCCGTCGAGGTCGCGATCGGCGGTGGCGGCGCGGCCGCCATGGCTGCCGAGCGCCCGCTCGATCCGTTCGAAGCCGGGGGCGCGCGCCCGTCGCGCGTCGCGCACCCATCGCCGGGCGAGCGTCGCCGCGTTGGGCAGCTGGCCCCGGAGATGAAGGTCGATGCAGACCGGGCCGCCAGCCAGCCGCCGCGCCTGCGCGACGACGGTTCGCAGAATGGCGATTTCCTCGGTCTCATACGAGGCGACGGCCGCCGCCGGCGAAGCCGCGCTGATGAGAAAGCCAAGCGCAAGGCTCGGGATCAGGACTCTACGCATACTGAACGCGCCCCCATCGTTGAAGTTGTCACACAATATTACTGCCGCAAGACTCCGTTTCGCTTCCGCAATTACTTCTTTTTTACAGACTTACAGAAAAGCAGGCGTTCGCGCATCGTCTTGCCATTTCCGCGGCCGGGAGGATGCGCCCTCGGCAAGTAGAGGACAAGAAAAAGCTGTAGCGATTGCCGTTCATGGCTGGTTAGCGGCTTTTTTTACCGGGCCGGGCCGCCTCGCCGGGCCGGGGCTGGCCGTTTGGCGCGCGAGCGCCTATCTGGCGCCGGCAATGGACGCGGATTTCCAGCTGAGCCGGCCGGCAAGCCAGGCCCGGATCGTCGTCGCCATGTCGGGCGGGGTCGACAGCTCGGTGGTGGCCGCGCTCGCGGCGCGGAGCGGCGCAGAGGTGATTGGGGTGACGCTCCAGCTCTACGACCATGGCGCGGCGGTGGGCCGCGCGAAGTCCTGCTGCGCGGGCCAGGACATATACGACGCCAAGGCGGTCGCCGAGCGGCTCGGCATCGCCCATTATGTGTTCGACTATGAAAGCCGGTTCCGGGAAAGCGTGATCGAGCGCTTCGCCGACGAATATGCGCGCGGGCGCACCCCGATCCCCTGCGTCTCGTGCAACCAGGGGGTGAAGTTCACCGACCTGCTCGGCCTCGCCCGCGAGCTCGGCGCCGATTGCCTCGCCACCGGCCATTACGTCCGCCGCGTCATCGGCGCCAACGGGCCGGAGCTGCACCGCGCGGCCGATCCGGCGCGCGACCAGAGCTATTTCCTGTTCGCGACCACGCGCGACCAGCTCGCCGACCTGCGCTTCCCCTTGGGTGCGATGCCCAAGGCGGCGGTGCGCGAGGTCGCCCGCGAGCTGGCGCCGGCCGTCGCCGACAAGCCCGACAGCCAGGACATCTGCTTCGTCCCCGACGGCGATTATGCGAAGCTGGTCGAGAAGGTGCGGCCCGATGCGGCCGTGCCCGGCGAGATCGTCGACCGCACCGGGCGGGTGCTGGGCGAGCATCGCGGCCTCGTTCACTTCACCGTCGGCCAGCGCCGCGGCCTCGAGATCGGCGGCCAGGCCGAGCCGCTCTACGTGCTCCGGCTCGAGCCCGGGCGCGGCCGGGTCGTGGTCGGGCCGAAGCGCGCGCTCGCCGTCGTCGGCGCCCGATTGGGCGCGGTAAACTGGCTCGGCGAAGGCCGACAATGCGCCCTGACCGCCAAGGTCCGCTCGCTGGCGAAGCCGGTGCCGGCGCGCGTCGATGGCGAGACCGTAAGGTTCGAGCGCCCGGAATATGGCGTGTCGCCGGGCCAGGCGGCGGTGCTCTACGACGGCGAACGGTTGCTCGGCGGCGGCTGGATCGAGGAAACCGTGCCCGCCGAGGCGCTCGAGCCGGCCTGACGGCGGGCGAGCGCGTAGAGAATGAGGCCGGCGGCGAGCGCTCCGGCCAGCATCGCCCAGGACGGCCATTTCGATTGGGCCGCCGCCCAGCCGCAGACGGCGAGGCCCGGTACGACCGTCGCCCACATCGCCGCGCCCCCCTTCGCCGCCCTGGGCAAGGCGGCGATGCTGACGGCATAGACGACGAGCCGGGCAAGCGTGCTGACGATCGCCAGCCAGACGAAGCTGCCGGTCACCGCAAGCGCGGCCACGACCAGCCCCATGAACAGCACCGAATTGGCCGGCGTGGCGAAGCGCGCGCTGACCGCGCCGAACCAGCGCGGCAGCGAGCCTTGGCCGGCGAGCGCAAAGGTGACCCGCGGCGTCGAGGTCAAGGCGCTGCCGATATTGCCGGCCACCGAAGCGAGCGCGACTCCGCCGAGGAGCAGCGCCCCGGCCGGGCCGATCAGCGCTTCGGCGAAAGCGGCCAGCGGCGCCGCCGGCGCCGCCCCGGCCGGCATGACCGAGACGTAAGCGAGCTGGATCAGGAAGTAGATCGTGGCGGTGGCGATTACGGTGGCGATCAGCGCGCGCGGGATGGTGCGGCGCGGATCGGCGGTCTCATCGGCCGGAACCGTCGAATTCTCGAAGCCGACGAAGGCGTAGAGCAGGAGCAGCACCGCGCCTTCGAACGTGGACAGAGGCGGCGGCGGACCGGGCGCGGGAATCGACGCGGCCGCGATCAGGCCCCAGAAAGCGAGACCGATCAGCGGCAGCGCCTTCAAGAGAGTCAGCGCGTCCAATGCGCGCAGCGCCCGGCGGATGCCGACGACGTTGATCGCGGTGAGCGCGCCGACCAGCAGGAGGATGGTCGCGGCACGACCCGCCGCCGTCCCGAGCGGCGGCCAGAGCGACGCGGCGTAGGTGGCAAAGACGTTGGCGTTGGCGGCGAGCGCGGTGGCGCGGGCGAGATAATAGAGCCAGCCGACCTGAAAGGAGACGAGCCTGCCGAAACCGGCGGTGTAGGCGACCGGCCCGCCCGAATGCGGGAAGAGCGAGGCGAGCCTGGCGAAGGGCAGGACGATGAGCAGGAAGAGCAGGCCGAACACAGGGAACAGCCACGGGCTGAACGCGCCGAACTGGAGGTGGAGCGTGGCCGGAAGGGCGAAGATGCCGGCGCCGACGATGCCGTTGAACGACAGCAAGGCGGAGCCGGCAAAGCCGATTTCGCGCCGGAGGCCGCCCCCGCTCATGCTTAGCCCTAGTTCGGGCTCGCCGTGTTGTGCTCGGCCTCTTCCTCTTCCCGGGTGGCGGCGCGCAGCCGCGCTTCGCGGTCCTGGCGCGCTTCCTCGACCATCCGCGTCCAGTTGACGTCGCCGGCGGCGCGCCGCTCGGCGCGGGCCTGGTTGAGGATCTGCGCGAAACATCCGGTGAAGCCGCCGGCGCCGGCGGTCGAGCAGCTGTCGGTGCCCGAGCGGCCGACATAGGCGAGTTCGTAGGCGCGGTTGGCCCAGGCCTGGTTGGCGGGGGCGTTGGGGTTCTCGCGCAGGTTGGGCGGGATCCGGAAGCGGTCGTCCTCGGGCAGGCGCGCGCAGACGGTGATTTCCTCGTCGGTGCTCGCCGGGCAGGGGTCGCTGCCGTAGACGATCACCTGGTTGACGCGGGGCTCGGCGGCGGGCCCTTGCGCCCCGGGAACGGCGACGCCCGGCTGCTGAGCCGAGGCGGGGAGGATCGCGACGAGCGCGGCGACGGCAAGAAGGGCAAGGCGCATCTTTCAGATCCTCTTCGACAATTCGATGGCGACACGGCACCCCGCTCTAATCGCCCCGTACAATAAGGGATAGCCGAAGCTGGTCTCGGCGCCGGCCTCGATCGCGGCGTCGCGATGGGCGCGCTCGTCGGCCTGGAAGCCGGCGATGCTTGCCGAGAGCGGTGGATCGCTGTCGCCCAATTCGTCGAGCTGCTCGGAATAATGGGCGTCGATCTCGTCCTCGATCGCGGCGGTGCACGCCATCGCGGCGGCCGGGCTGAGCAAAGCGGTGGCCGCGCCCAGCGCGTGCCCGGCGACCGCCCAGAACGGCTGGAGCAGGGTCGGGCGGACGTTGCGTTCGGCGAGCAGCGCGTCGAAATGGGCGAGGTGCAGTTGCTCCTGGGCGGCCATGCCGGCGATCAAGGCCGCGCTCTTATGGCGGCCGCCGAGGACCGCGAGCTGGCCGGCATAGATCCGGGTTGCGCCATATTCGCCGGCCTGGTCGACGCGCAGCATCGAGTCCACGTCGGGGAGCGGATCGCCCGGGCGCCAGGCGCGCGTCAGGCTTGGCGCGGGCGTTTCAGGCTCAGCCATAGGATCACCAACGCAGCAAGGAGCGAAAGGATCGCATTCCATCCCGCCATCGAAAGGCCGAGCCAAGACCATTGGATCTCGTCGCAACGGACCATCGGCGCGGCCATGATCGCCTTCAACAGGTCCTCGGTCGAGCCGCCGGCGGCGGTCCAGCTGCATTGCGTGAAGCCCTCGAACCAGCCGAGCTCGACACCGGCATGGTAGGCGCCGATCGCGCCGCTCGCCGCGATCGCCAGCGCCGCCAGCCAGACCAGGGCGCGACCGCCGCCGGCGAGGAGCGCGAGGAGGACGAAGGCGAGCGCCGCGATATGCGCGTAACGCTGCCACCAGCACATCTCGCACGGGTAAAGCCCGCCCCAATATTGGAAGGCGAAAGCGGCGGCGAGCAGCCCCCCCGCCGCCAGGAGCGCAACCGCCTTGGCGAGCGCGAGCCGGTCCTGCTCGTAAGGGTCTGTAATCATCCTCCCGGCTAGCGGCTGCCGGCGCGCCGGGCCGGCGCCGCGGCAATCTGCGGCGGCGGCTGAAGCCGCGCCAGCCGTGCGATCGTCTGCAGCGCGTAATCGAGCTGATAATCGGTGACGCCGCGCCGGGTCAGCTCCTCGGCCGAGGCGGCGAAGCGCGGATCGGGCCGGCCGTCGTCCTGGATCAGATCCTCCTGGACGCCGATCTCGTTGACGAGGTGGCGGCGCAGGTCCGATTCGCGCACCCGGCTGGCGCGCAGCCGATAATCGGGATCGGTGAGCTGCGGCACGACGATGTCCGGGGCGATGCCGCCCTCCTGCACCGAGCGGCCCGACGGCGTGTAGTAGCGGGCGGTGGTGAGGCGCAGCGCCGTGCTGCCGTCGCCGAGCGGAAGCAGGGTCTGGACCGAACCCTTGCCGAAGGTGCGCTCGCCCATGACGATCGCCCGGCGATGGTCCTGGAGCGCGCCGGCGACGATCTCCGAGGCGGAAGCGGTGCCGGCGTCGACCAGCACGATCAGCGGCAGGCCGTGAGCGGCGTCGCCCGGGCGGGCGTAATAACGCTCGATGTCGGTGCGGCGGCGGCCGCGCTGGGAGACGACTTCGCCGCGATCGAGGAACAGGTCGGACAGGCCGACCGCCTGGTCGAGCAGGCCGCCGGGGTTGGACCTGAGATCGAGGACATAGCCGAGCGGCGGGTGGCCGAGCTGGCGCTCGATATCGGCCATGGCGCGCTGGGTGGCCTCGGTGGTGACGCGGCTGAAGGTGGTGACGGTCAGGATGCCGACGCCGTCGCGGACCGAGGAGGTTACCGCCGGGATGTCGATGATCGCGCGGGTGATGTTGACGTCGAACGGCCGCTCGCGGCCCGGCCGGACGATGGTCAGCCGGACGCTGGTGCCGGGATTGCCGCGCATCCGCTCGACCGCCTCGTCGAGGGTGCCGCCGTAGAACAGGCGGCCGTCGATATGGGTGATGAAGTCGCCCGATTTGAGGCCGGCGCGGTCGGCCGGGGTACCGCGCGTCGCCGCCATCACCTTGACCGCGCCGTCCTCCATCGTGACGGTGAGACCGAGGCCGCCATAATTGCCGTCGGTGGTCGTCATCAGCGCGCGGAACCCGCGCGCGTCGAGATAGGAGGAGTGCGGATCGAGGCTGGCGAGCATGCCGTCGATCGCGCCGCGGATCAGGGTCGCGTCGTCGACCTGGTCGACATATTCGGCCTTTACCCGCTCGAGCACCGACATGAACTGGTCGAGTTCGCGATAGGAGCTGACGTCGGTCTGGGCGAGCGAGGCGGCGGTCGCCGGGATGAAGGCGACGGCGCCGACCAGGGCGAGCGAGCGAAGGAAGGTGTTGGCCATGAGAATCCTGCTGAAAAAGGCGTTTGCGCGCTTCTACAGCGAATTTAGGCGCGCGAAAAGCAACCGACGATGAACGTCGCGCGCCGGGGCGTCAGGGAGTGGCGTCGCCGGGATCGTCCGGGGGCGTTTCGCGCTCGACGTCGCCCTCCTCCCGGCCGGCCTCGGCGGGCGTCTGGTCGAGGTCGTCGGGGAGCTCGGCCTCCTTCTGCTTGCCCTCCGGGATGCGGGGATCGGTCATGACAGGCTCCTTTGCCCATCAACGCGCGAGCCGGGCCCGAGTTCGGCCTTGACCGGCGGGCGATGAGCGGGGAGGTGGAGCGGATGCGCGCCCTTCTCCTTGCCCTGCTCCTGCTCGCCATGCCCGCCGAGGCGCGCCTCACCCGCGAGGAGCGGGCGATGGCAACCGCCGTCGACCGCGAAGCGGAGCGGACGATCCAGTTGCTCGAGCGCGCCGTGAACCGGAACAGCGGCACGCTGAACCTGCCGGGCGTCGCCGCGGTCGGCGAGATGTTCCGCGCCGAGCTGGAGCCGCTCGGCTTCGAGGTGCGCTGGATCGACATGGCGGCGACCGGGCGCGCCGGCCATCTTCTCGCCACCCATCGCGGCAACGGCCGCGGCAGGCGGATCCTCCTGATCGGCCATCTCGACACCGTGTTCGAACCCGACAGCCCGTTCCAGGCCTACGCCCGCGACGGCAACCGCGCCACCGGCCCCGGCGTCGGCGACTGCAAGGGCGGCGACGTGGTGATGATCGCGGCATTGCGGGCGATGCAGGCTGCCGGCACGCTGCGCGATGCCGACATCATGGTGGTGATGACCGGCGACGAGGAACGCCCCGGTTCGCCGATCGCCGCCGCGCGCCGCGACCTCGTCGAGGCCGGCCGCTGGGCCGACGTCGCGCTCGAATATGAGAATCTGGCGACCGAGGACGGCCGCGATTTCGGCACCGTGGCGCGGCGCAGCGCGACGAGCTGGACGCTCACCACCCACGGCCGCTCTGGCCACAGCTCGGGCGTGTTCGGCGAGGAGCTCGGCTACGGCGCGGTCTACGAGATGGCGCGCATCCTCGACGCCTTCCGCCGCGAGCTGGCCGAGCCCAACCTCACCTACAATGTCGGCGTGATCGGCGGCGGCACGCCGGCGAGCATCGACGCGGAGGGCTTGCGCGTCGCCGCATCGGGCAAGACCAACATCACCGCCGAAACCGCGATCGCCCGCGGCGATTTGCGCGCGCTGACCCCCGAGCAGGAGGCGCGGGTGCGGGCGCGGATGCAGAATATCGTCGGCCAGCATCTGGCGCGGACCGGAGCGGAGCTCGTCTTTTCCGAGGACGGCTATCCGCCGATGGCGCCGACGCAAGGGAATCGGGCGCTGCTCGCGCGGCTCAACCTGATCAACCGCGACCTCGGCCTCGCCGAGATGCCCGAATATGATCCGGCCAAGCGCGGCGCCGCCGATTCGAGCTTCGTCGCCGCCGACGCCGACACCCTCGCCGGCCTCGGCGCGGCCGGCGGCAACGCCCATGCCGCGGGGGAATGGATCGCGCTCGACAGCCTTGCCCGCCAGGCCAGGCGCAGCGCGATCCTGATCACCCGGCTCAGCCGCGAGCCGCGGTCACCAGATAGTTGAGCGAGAGGTCGTCGGTGAGGGCGAAGCCGCGGGTCGGCGTCCAGCTCAGGCCGGTCGTGTCGATCACCTCGAGGCCGGCGGCGCGGATCAGGGCGCTGAGCTCGTCGGGGGCGATGAACTTCTCCCAATCGTGGGTGCCTTTGGGAATCCGCCCCGTCCCCTCGCCGAGGCCGATCATGATCAGCCGCGACCAGGCCGTGCGATTGGGGGTCGACAGGATCAGCAGCCCGTCCGCCGCCACGCCGGCCGCCAGCGCGCCCACGAACGCGGCGGGATCGGCGACATGCTCGACCACCTCGAGCGAGGCGACCAAATCGTAGCGCCCGTCGAGCGCCTCGGCGCCGCCGGCGCGATAGTCGATCTCCAGCCCCTGCCCCAGCGCATGGTCGCGCGCCACGGCGATGTTTTCGGGCGCGGCGTCGATGCCGGTCACCGCGGCACCCAATCGGGTGAGCGGCTCGGCGAGCAGCCCGGCGCCGCAGCCGACATCGGCGGCGCGCTTTCCGGCGAGCGGCTTCAGGCTTGTCTCGTCGAGCCCCCAATGGCGGTCGATTTGGTCGCGGAGATAGCGCAACCGCACCGGATTGAGCTTGTGCAGCATCGCCGAGGAGCCGTTCGGGTCCCACCAATCGACGGCCATTGCACCGAAACGCGCGGCCTCTTTGGGATCGATCGTGCTCGCCTCAGGCATCTTTTCCCCTTGCACCGCCGCCGCGCAAAGGAAAAGGGCTGGGGGCGATGGACCATTTCCAGCTCGTTGACGGCGAGATGCACTGCGAAGGCGTGAAGCTGGCCGAGATCGCGGCTGAGGTCGGCACGCCCGTCTACGTCTATTCGACCGCGACGATGGTGCGCCAGGCCGCGGTGATGGCGGCGGCGCTGGCGCCCTTGCCGGACCCGCTCATCGCCTATGCGGTCAAGGCCAATCCCAATGCCGCCGTGCTGGCGACGCTCGCCCGCGTCGGCCTCGGCGCCGACATCGTCTCGGGCGGCGAATATCATCGCGCCCGCGCCGCCGGAATGGCGAGCGACAAGATCGTCTTCTCCGGGGTCGGCAAGACCGAGCAGGAGATGGCCGAGGCGCTGAAAGGCGGCCTCTACCAGTTCAACCTCGAATCGCTGGAAGAGGCGGAGGCGCTCTCGGGCGTCGCCACCTCGCTCGGCCTCACCGCGCCGGCCGGCTTTCGCGTCAATCCGGGCGTCGAGGCCGGCACCCACGCCAAGATCACCACCGGCGCCGCCGCCAACAAGTTCGGCATTCGGATCGAGACCGCGCTCGAGGCCTATCGCGCCGCCAGCGTGCTCCCCGGCCTTGGCGTTCAGGGCGTCGCCGTCCATATCGGCAGCCAGCTCACCGATCTCGCCCCCCTCGAAACGGCCTTCACCCGCGTCGGCACGCTGATCGAAGAGCTGCGCCGCGCCGGCCATCCGATCGCGGTCGCCGATCTCGGCGGCGGCCTCGGCATTGCCTACAATCCCGCCATGCCGGCCCCGCCGAGCCCGAACGATTACGGCGCGATGGTGCGTCGCATCGCCGGCGGCTGGAACGTCCGGCTGGTGTTCGAGCCCGGGCGCCTCATCGTCGGCAATGCCGGCGTGCTTTTGGCCCGCGTCATCCGGGTCAAAAGCGGGGTCGACCATCCCTTCGTGATCGCCGACGCGGCCATGAACGATCTGATGCGCCCCGCTTTGTACGACGCCTGGCACGCGATCGAGGCGGTGGCGCCGCGCGGCGGCCGGATGAGAGTGAACGTGGTCGGCCCGGTCTGCGAGACCGGCGACACCTTCGCCACTGCGCGCGAGATGGACCGGGTCGAGGCCGGCGACCTCGTCCTCTTCCGCACCGCAGGCGCCTATGCCGCCGCGATGTCGAGCACCTATAACAGCCGCGCCCTCACCGCCGAAGTGCTGGTCGACGGCACCCGCTGGGCCGTGGTCCGCCGCCGCGTCGGCATCGAGCAGCTGATCGCGGCCGATTCGGTGCCCGACTGGCTCGCCTTGCCTTGAGCCGCGCCGCTCCCTAAGCCGCACCGCCATGGCCCGCATCGTGATGAAGTTCGGCGGCACCTCGATGGCGGGGAGCGAGCGCATCCGCCATGTCGCCGGGCTGGTCCGAAGGGAGGCGGAAGGAGGCCATCAGGTGGCGGTGGTGGTCTCGGCGATGGCGGGCGAGACCGACCGCCTGATCCAGCTTTGCCGCGAGGCCGCCTCGCTCTACGACCCGCGCGAATATGACGTGGTGGTCGCGAGTGGCGAGCAGGTCACGAGCGGGCTGCTCGCGATCACCCTCCAGGGCATGGGATTGAACGCGCGCTCCTACATGGGCTGGCAATTGCCGATCCGGGCGAGCGGCCACGCCGCCGGCTTGATCGAGGGGATCGACGTCGCCGTGCTCGAGCGGGTGTTCGACGAAAACGGCATCGCGATCATCCCCGGCTTCCAGGGCGTCGCCGCGGACGGCAGTCTCGCCACGCTCGGCCGGGGCGGCTCCGACACTTCGGCGGTGGCGCTGGCGGCGGCGATGAAGGCCGACCGCTGCGACATCTACACCGACGTCGACGGCGTCTATACCACCGATCCCAGGATCGTGCCGCGCGCCAAGAAGCTGCCGATCGTCACTTATGAGGAGATGCTGGAGCTCGCTAGCGTCGGCGCCAAGGTGCTGCAGACCCGCTCGGTCGGCCTCGCCATGCGTTACACCCTGCCCCTGCAGGTTCTCTCCTCGTTCGAGGACCGGCCGGGCACTTTGATCGTGCGCGAAGACGCGCTGGAGGATTATCGCATGGAACGGCAGCTCATCACCGGCATCGCCTATGACAAGAACGAGGCGCGGCTGACCCTGACCGGGCTCCCCGAGGCGCCCGGCGCGGCGGCGGCGATCTTCGGCGCGCTCGCCGGCGCGGGGATCAATTACGACATGATCGCGCAGGGCTCCCCAAGCGAAGTGACCTTCACCGTCCCCGCCGCTGCTTTGGCGCAGGCGGCGGACGTGCTCGAGAAGGCCAAAGACGCGATCGGCTATGGCGCGCTGGCGACGGATACGGCGATCTGCAAGGTCTCGATCGTCGGCGTCGGCATCCGCTCCGACCCCGGCATCGCCGCGCGGATGTTCGCGACCCTGGCCGAGCGCAAGATCGACATCCTCGCCATCGCCACCTCGGAGATCAAGGTCTCGGTGCTGATCCCGGAAGACTATACCGAGCTCGCGGTGCGCGTCCTCCACACCGCCTTCGGCCTCGACGCGGAGGACGCGGCGTAACCGTCATTCCAGCGAAAGCTGGAATCTCACTTCTTTAAAAGGCAAAGGGATTCCAGCTTTCGCTGGAATGACGGTGAATTGAATGAATGATGTGAGTTCCACGATCGGCCACGATCGGCTCGCCCGGCTGATGCGGCGCGGCGCCGATTTCCTCGGCTGCGAGGTCGCGGTGATGGGCGGGGCGATGAGCTGGATTTCGGAGCGCAACCTCGTTTCCGCGCTCTCCAATGCCGGCGCGTTCGGGGTGATCGCCTGCGGGGCGATGACGCCCGACCTGCTCGACACCGAGATCGCCGAGACCAAGAAGCGCACGCAAAGGCCGTTCGGGGTCAACCTGATCACCATGCACCCGATGATCTCCGACCTGATCGATGTCTGCGCGCAGCACGAAGTGACCCACGTCGTCCTCGCCGGCGGACTGCCGCCGCCAGGCGCGATCGACCGGATCAAGGGCAATGGCGCCAAATTGATCTGCTTCGCCCCGGCGCTGGCGCTCGCCAAGAAGCTGATCCGCTCCGGGGTCGACGCCCTGGTCATCGAGGGGATGGAGGCGGGCGGCCATATCGGCCCGGTCTCGACCTCGGTGCTCGCCCAGGAGATCCTGCCGCCGCTCTCGGCCGAGCTGCCGATCTTCGTCGCCGGCGGGATCGGCCATGGCGGGCTGATCGCCGGCTATCTCGAAATGGGCGCGGCCGGCGTCCAATTGGGCACCCGCTTCGTCTGCGCCCACGAATGCATCGCCCACCCCAATTTCAAGAAGGCCTTCATCCGCGCCTCCGCGCGCGATGCGATCACCTCGGTCCAGATCGACCCGCGGCTGCCGGTGATCCCGGTGCGCGCGCTCAAGAACCGGGAGATGGAGAGCTTCGCCGCCAAGCAGCGCGAGGTCGCCCAATTGCTCGACGAGGAGAAGGTCGAGATGGCCGAAGCCCAGCTCCAGATCGAACATTATTGGGCGGGCGCGCTGAGGCGGGCGGTGATCGACGGCGACGTCGAAACCGGCTCGGTCATGGCCGGCCAGTCGGTCGGCATGGTCAAGGAGGAAGCGAGCGTTGCCGCCATCCTCGCCCAGCTGGTGGACGAAGCCGCCCACGCGCTGGAGCGGCGCTCGGCCCACGCATGAGCGGGAGCGACACCCTCTTCGCCGGCTCGATCCCGGCGCTCTATGACCGCTTGCTCGGGCCGCTGCTGTTCGAGCCTTATGCGCGAGATCTGGCGGAACGGGCCGGCGCGTTCGGGCCGCGGCGCATTCTCGAAACGGCGGCCGGCACCGGGATCGTCACCGCTGCGCTGCTCAGGGAAGCGCCACAAGCCGAGATCGTCGCGACCGATCTCAACCAGGCGATGCTCGACGTGGCCGCCGGGAAGATCGGCCCAGGGCGGGTCGAATTCCGGGCGGCCGACGCGCAGAGCCTGCCTTTCGCCGACGCCAGCTTCGATTTCGTGGTCTGCCAGTTCGGGGTGATGTTCTTCCCCGACCGCGTCGCCGCCTATCGCGAGGCGAGGCGGGTGCTGAAGCCCGGCGGCCGCTTCCTGTTCAACGCCTGGGACCGGATCGACCGCAACCCGGTCTCCGCAGCCGCGGCCGGCGCGGTCGCCGCCCTGTTCTCCGGCGATCCGCCGAGCTTCTTCGAGCGGGTACCGTTCAGCTATCACGACAGGGTGCGGATCGAAGCGGATCTGCGCGCCGCCGGCTTCACCGACATCGTCGCGGAAACCGTCGCGACGACGAGCCGGGTCGTTGCCCGCGATGCGGCGACGGGGCTCTGCGAGGGGACGCCGCTCCGCGCCGAGATCGAAGAGCGGGGCCGGCTCGAAGCGGCGGTCGCGGCCGCCGCCGCCGCGTTGGCGCCGTTCGACGGCGGCGACGCGCCGATGTCGGCGCACGTGCTCAGCGCCGCTTAGCCTTGGAAAGCCGCCGCTCTTTCTGATAGCTGGCCCGGATATGGCCACCGCCACCTCCGCCGCCTCCGCCCGCGAGATCCTGACCGGTCTCCACGACGTGATGGCATCGAAGTTCGGCGCCCAGGCGAAGCTGAACAAGGTGGTGAAGATCATCGCCGAAGCGATGGCGAGCGAGGTCTGCTCGATCTACCTGCTGCGCGATGGCGTGCTCGAACTGTTCGCCACCGTCGGCCTCAACCAGGAAGCCGTGCACGTCACTCGGCTGGCGCTCGGCGAGGGGCTGGTCGGGACGATCGCCAGGGATGTCGAGATCCTCAACCTCGACGAAGCCGCGAGCCATCCCGAATTCGCCTACCGGCCCGAGACCGGCGAGGAATTGTTCCACAGCTTCGCCGGCGTGCCGATCATCCGCAAGGAGCGGGCGATCGGCGTGCTGGCGGTGCAGCATGCGGAGCCCCGCGCCTATGACGACCTCGAGATCGAGGCGCTGCAGACGGTGGCGATGGTGCTTTCCGAGCTGATCGCCAATGCCGGCCTTGCCGACAAGGCCGCGTCCGCCGCCGATTTGGCCCGCGACGAGGGCATGGCGCGCCTCTCCGGCCTGAAGCTGGTGCTCGGCATGGGCGCGGGCGTCGCCGTCTACCACCAGCCGCGCATCCTGATCGAGCACACCGTCGCCGAGGACATCGAGGCTGAGCGCCGCCGCGTCTATTCGGCGTTCGCCAAAATGCGCGAGCAAATCGACGCGATGATGGGCCAGGCCGAGTTCGGCACCGTCGGCGAGCATCAGGAGGTGCTCGAGACCTACAAGATGTTCGCCTATGACGAGGGCTGGTCGCGGCGGATCAACGAGGCGATCGACAGCGGCCTCACCGCCGAGGCGGCGATCGAGCGGGTGCGCCAGCGCACCGCGCAGCGGATGCGCCAGATCGACGATCCCCTGCTCCAGGACCGGATGCACGACCTCGACGACCTCGCCAACCGGCTCTTGAGGATCGTCTCGGGCCAGCTCGGCACCGCCGCCAAGGCCGGCGTGCCGCAGGACGCGGTGCTGATCGCGCGCAACCTGGGCCCGGCCGAGCTGCTCGAATATGACCGGCGCAAGCTCAAGGGCGTGATCCTCGAAGAGGGCTCGCTCACCGCCCATGTCACCATCGTCGCCCGCGCGATGGGGGTGCCGATGATCGGCCGGGTCAGAAACGTCCGGCAGCAGATCGGCGAGGGCGATTTCGTGCTCCTCGACGGTGGCGAGGCGATCGCGTTCGCGCGGCCGACGCCGGCGATCCAGGAGGCGTTCGACACCAAGCTCGCCGTCAGCCAGAAGCGCCGCGCCGAATATGCCGCGGTCAAGGATCTGCCGCCGGTCACCAGGGACGGCATTCGCATCTCGGTCATGGTCAATGCCGGGTTGCGCGACGACGTCGCCGCTTTGGGCGCGACCGGGGCGGACGGGATCGGCCTGTTCCGCACCGAATTCCAGTTCCTCGTCTCGGCGACGCTGCCGAGGCGCGAAGCGCAGCAGCGGCTCTACCGCTCGGTGCTCGAGGCCGCGGGGAAGAAGCCGGTCATCTTCCGCACCGTCGACGTCGGCGGCGACAAGAGCCTGCCCTATTTGAACGCCGCCCCCGAGCGGGAGGAAAATCCGGCGATGGGCTGGCGCGCGCTCAGGCTCGCGCTCGACCGCGACGGCCTGATGAAGGCGCAGTCGCGCGCCCTGCTCGAAGCCGCCGCCGGGCGCGAGCTGCAGGTGATGTTCCCGATGGTCTCCGAGCCGTGGGAGTTCGACGTCGCCAAAGCGCTGGTCGAGGAGCAGCGGGCCTGGCTCGCCGAGCGCAAGAAGCCGCTGCCGAAGAAGATCCTCTACGGCGCGATGCTCGAGGTGCCCTCGCTCGCCGAGATGCTCGACATCTTGCTGCCGAAGCTCGATTTCCTGTCGATCGGGACCAACGATCTCACCCAGTTCCTGTTCGCCGCCGACCGCTCCAACCCGCGGCTCGCCGAGCGCTATGACTGGCTGTCGCCGGCAATCTTGAGGTTCCTCAAGCGGATCGCCCGGACGTGCGACAAATATCAGGTGCCATTGGGCGTCTGCGGCGAGATGGGCGGGCGGACGCTGGAGGCGATGGCGCTGATCGGCATCGGCATCCGGCGGCTGTCGATCACCCCGGTCGCGGTCGGCCCGGTCAAGGCGATGATCCGCTCGTTGGACGCCAAAGCCTGCGGCGTCGCGCTCGACCGGCTGCTGCGCACGCCGCCGGCCGACTTCCGGGCCGCGCTCGCCGCCTGGGCCGAAAAGAACGGGGTGTCGATCAGTTAGGATCGGGACCTATGACCGGAGGCGGCCGTGACGGGCTGGCATTTGTTGTCCGGCAAGGAGCGTGGAGGGAGCGATGCTAAATGCATCGTGACCGACGAGCAACGCCGTCCGGGCGGCAAAGGACAGCCCGCCGCTTCGCGGTCGGCCACCTCCGGTCATAGGTCCCGACCCTGGGGCTTGTCGCCGCAGCGTGCAGCTTCGCGCGGACGCGTCGGTTGACAGGAGACGGCCGCTGCGCCGAGACAGGGTGCGATGACGGATCTGCACGAACAGGAGGAACATATCTCGCTCGGCGCGCGCCTCAGGCGCGCGCGCGAAGCCAAGGGCATGAGCCTCGATGATGTCGCCAACCGGACCCGCATCCCGATCCGGCATCTTCAGAATATCGAGCGCGAGGATTGGGACGCGCTGCCGGCGGTAACCTATGCGATCGGCTTCGCGCGCAACTACGCCAATGCGGTCGGGCTCGACGGCGCGGCGCTGGCCCGCGCGCTGCGCGAGGATATCGGCGGGCCCACCCACCGCGCCGCCGCGCCCGAATATTATGCCCAGGCCGATCCGGCGCGGGTGCCGCCGAGATCGCTGGCGGTGATCGCGGTCGTCGTCGCCGCCTTGCTGATCGTCGGCTATCTGCTGTGGCGGCGCACCCTCGTCGAGGAACCGGCGACGATCCCGATCGCCGAGGCGCCGGCCGCCCAACCGCAGGCGCCGGCGAGCGCACCCGCCCCCCAGGCGGCCGCCGGCCAGCCGGTGACGCTGGTGGCGACGGGCGAGGTCTGGCTGCGGATCACCGACGGGCCGGGCGGCCCGGTCCTCCATATGGGCAGCATGGCCGCCGGCGACCGCTACCAGCTCCCGGCGACCGCCCAGCACCCGCTGATCCGCACCGGCCGGCCGCAGAATCTGCACGCTTTGCTGGGAACGCGCGACCTCGGCCCGCTTTTGCCCCAGGAGCAGGTGATCGAGAATGTCAGCTTGCGTCCCGAAGACCTCGCCGCCCGCGCCTCGGCGCCACCGCCGGCGCAATAGTTCGTCGCTTAAGGCTGGCGAGCGGCGCGGCCTTCCCATATCATGGCGCCCGAGCTGCAAGTTGCGGGGGGTTGGCATGCGTTTTCATCTTCTTGGCCTCATTCTCATGGCCGCGGTCGCGGCGCCGGCGCCGGCGCAGCGGCGCGACGAGCCGATCGACCGCCGTGTCGACCGGATCGAGCGCGAGCTGCGCGCGGTGCAGCGGCGGGTCTTTCCGGGCGGCCGGTTCGTCATGCCCGAAATCGCCGCCCCGACCGGCGCCGCGCCCGGCGGCAACGTCTCCGGCGACGCTTTGTCGAGCCTGACCGCGCGAGTCGACGCGCTCGAGGCGCAGCTGCGCACGCTGACCGGCCAGATCGAGGAAGCGAATCATCGCAGCCGCGAGGTCGAGGATCAGATCGCCCGGCTGCGCACCGACCTGAGCGGCCGGATCGAGCGGCTCGAGGCGCCGCCGCGCCCGGCCGCGGAGCCGCCTGCGGCGATGCCGACGCGGCCTTCGCCGCGACCGCAGACGGCGGCCGCCGAGCCCGCCGCGCCGGCCGCGCCGAGCGGCGCCGAGGAGGCCTACAATGCCGGCTTCCGGCTCTGGGACCAGCACCAATATGCCGACGCCGCGGCCGCGCTCGACGCGGCCGCGGCCCGCTATCCCAACACCCGCTGGACGAGCTGGATGCGCAACCTCCAGGGGCGCGCCTATCTCGACGACAACAAGCCGGCGACCGCCGCCCGGGTGCTGCTCGCCAATTACCAGGACAATCCGCAAGGCGAGCGCGCCGCCGACAGCCTTTATTATCTGGGCCAGGCGCTGACCCGGCTCAACCGCCGCCCCGAGGCCTGCCGCGTCTATGACGAGCTCGCCAGGGTCTTTCCCAACATGCGCGCGGAGATCCGCCGCCGCATCCCCCAGGCGCGCACCGACGCGCGCTGCGAAGAAACGCCCGCGAACTGATCGTGCCGGAACCGGCGCGGGAGAGCTTCGCCAGCCATCTCGAATGCGCGGGGACCGGCGCGCGGCTCCCGGCGGACCGGCTTCAGGGGCTCTCGCCGGCCGGACACCCCCTGCTCGTGCGCTACGACCTCGAGCGCGCGCGCCCGAGCATGACCGCCGCGGCGCTCGCCGGCCGGGCGGCGGACATGTGGCGCTGGCGCGAGATCCTGCCGGTCGCGAGCGCCGACATCGTCAGCCTCGGCGAGACGGAAACGCCGCTGATCCCGCTCGACCGGACCGCCGCCGCCCCCGGCGCCTTGCTGGTCAAGGACGAAGGGCGGCTGCCGACCGGCTCGTTCAAGGCGCGCGGCATCGCCGCCGCGGTGGCGATGGCGAAGCGGTTCGGCGTGACGCGGCTCGCGATGCCGACCAACGGCAATGCCGGCGCCGCGCTCGCCGCCTACGGCGCGCGCGGCGGAATCGAGGTCACCCTCTTCTGCCCCGCGGACACGCCGGCGGTGAACCTCGGCGAAATGAAGGTGCACGGCGCGTCCGTCCACTTGGTGGACGGCCTGATCGACGATTGCGGCCGATTCGTCGCGGAAGGCGCCGCCGCCGGCCGCTGGTTCGACCTGTCGACGCTGAAGGAGCCCTATCGGATCGAGGGCAAGAAGACGATGGGGCTCGAGCTCGCTCTCCAGTTCGGCTGGGACTTGCCGGACGTGATTTTCTACCCGACCGGCGGCGGCACCGGCCTGATCGGGATGTGGAAGGGCTTCGCCGAGCTCGAGGCGCTTGGCCTGATCGGGGGCAAGCGGCCGCGCATGGTCGCGGTCCAGGCGCAAGGCTGCGCGCCGATCGTCCGCGCCTGGCAGGCGGGCGCCGACCATGCTGCGCCGTGGGCGAATGCCGAGACCGCCGCCGCCGGCATCCGCGTGCCCGGGGCGATCGGCGATTTCCTGATCCTCGCCGCGCTACGCGAGAGCGGCGGCTTCGCGACGGCGGTGTCCGAGGCGGAGATTTTCGCCGCCCGCGACGAGGCCGCCCGCACCGAGGGCCTGCTGCTCTGCCCCGAAGGCGCGGCGACGCTCGCCGCCTGGCGCCTCGCCGTCGCGGACCGCCGGATCGCCCCGAGCGACCGCGCGGTGCTGTTCAACTGCGCCTCGGGCCTCAAATACCCGCTGCCCAGACCTTGATTGGAGACCATAGCGTCGTCGCCCATCGGGCGCGCGCGAGGCGCGCCCCTGGTCGTCCCCCAGCTCTACCGATTCGGCTGAGCTAGCAGCGGCGGCCGCGGCCCGGCGCGTCGGCGTAACGGCCGCCGTCCGAATCGGTGCAGCGGCGGCGGACGCGGCGGCGCACGCAGCGCCCATTGCCGGCCGGATCCGCGTAGCGACCGGTATCGGCGTCGGTGCAGCCCGAGCGGCGAACGCGGCGGCGGACGCAGCGCCCATTGCCGGCGGGATCGGAATAACGGCCGGTATCGGAGTCGGTGCAGCCCGAGCGGCGGACGCGTTGGCGGCAGCGGCCGTTGCCGGCGGGATCGGAATAACTGCCGGTATCGGAGTCGGTACAGCCGGAACCGCCCCGGCCGCCGCCGCCGCCGGGCGGATCGGCGTTCGGCCCGGAATCGCTGTCGGATTGGAAGGCCTCGGCCGGATCGGCGGCGATGACGCCGATCGCGCCCGCGGCGGCGACGGTGCCCGCGACCGTGGCGAGGAATGAACGGCGGCTCAGCTTGCGTGTCGGTTTCATCGGCGACTCTTCCCTTTCGCCAAATGCAGGCGCCCACGCACCTGCGACATCCAAGGGTTAACAGATTTCCGGCGCTTTGGAAGCCAAAACGTTCCCGAAATGAAACCTTTTCGCTAACGCCGGGTACAGCGCCGGCCGCGGCCGGGCGGGTCGGCGCTCGAACCGCGGTCGCGGTCGTTGCACATGCCGCTGCCCCGGCCGCGCCCGGCCGGATCGGAATGGGCGCCGCTGTCGCCGTCGCTGACGCCGGTTCGGGGCCGGCCGCGACCGGCGGCATCGGCGTTGGCGCCGCTGTCGGAATCGCTTTCGCCGGTGGCGCAGCGGCCGCGCCCGGCCGGATCGGAATTGGCGCCGCTGTCGGAATCGGTGCAGCCGCTGCTGGGGCGGCCATAACCGGCCGGGTCGGTCGGGTCGCCGTCGCTTGTCCCGGTGCGGCCGCGGCCGCGGCCGGCGGGATCGGCCTTCGAGCCGCTGTCCGAATCGCTCCCCTGGAAGGCGCGCGCCTCGCCGGTGACCAGGCCGAGCGTACCCGCCGCGACGCCGGCGCCGGCGACTCGGGCAATGAACGATCGGCGGCTGACCTTGCGCATGGCGCCGAGGATAAGCGATTTCCCCGGCCGGCGCGAGGAGGCTAGGGTGCAGCCATGGAGGAGCTTGCCGCCCGCTTCCGCGCCGACCTCGAGGCGCTGACCGGCGCCGCGCCGGCGCGGCTCGGGGTCGCCGTCTCGGGCGGACCGGACAGCCTCGCTTTGCTGCTGCTGGCCCACGCCGCTTATCCGGGCCGCGTCCACGCCGCGACCGTCGATCATGGCCTGCGCGCCGAGAGCGCGGCCGAAGCGGCGTTCGTCGCCGGCCTCTGCGGCGAGCTCGGCGTGCCGCACGCCACCCTCGCCGCGAACATGACCGACAAGGTCAACGTCCAGGCTGCCGCTCGCGCGCGCCGCTATGCCTTGCTCGGGCGATGGGCCGGAGAGGTGGAGGCCGGCTGCCTGCTCACCGCCCACCATCTCGACGACCAGGCCGAGACCCTGGTCATGCGGCTGCTGCGCGGCTCGGGGCTTGCGGGCCTCTCCGGCGTTCGCGCCGTCAATCCGCCGGTCGTCCGGCCGCTGCTCGGCTGGCGCCGCGACGAGCTCGCGGCCATCGTCCGCGCCGCCGGCGTCGGTCCGGTCGCCGACCCGAGCAACGCGGATGAGCGATTCGACCGGGCCCGCATCCGCAGGCGCCTCGCCGAAGCGCCGTGGCTCGATCCCGTGCCGCTCGCGCGCAGCGCGGCGGCGTTGGCCGCGGCCGAGGTCGCGCTCGAATGGTCGGTCGAGCGGCTCTGGCACGAACGCGTCGACGTCCTCACGCTCGATCCGGCCGGCCTCCCCGCCGAGCTGCGGCGGCGGCTGGTGCTGCGGCTGCTGGCGGCGATCGGCGGGCCGGCGCCGCGCGGCGAGGAGGTCGGCCGGCTGCTCGCCACCCTCGACGGCGGCGGCACCGCCACCCTTGCCGGGGTCAAGTGCGTCGGCGGCAAGCGCTGGCGCTTCGCCCCGGCCCCGCCCCGCCGCCGCTAAGCCACACTCCGCCTCGCAGCCGGAACGCCCCTCACCACCGGGCCGTTTTCACCCCGGCATTCAACGCCTCGAGCGAAGGAGAGTGAGATGGCTTACGACGAACGGGACGACAGGCGCGGACGCGGACCGGGCTGGCGCGGCGGCGACAGCTTCGGCGGCGGCTGGGGCAACCAGGTGCCGCGCCCGCACCGGCGCGGCGAGCGGGGCTGGCGCGGCCAGAGCGACGACCCCGATTACGGCGGCGAGCGCTACGGCGCGGGCGGCGGCTGGTACGGCCCGGGCATGGCCGAAGGCGACTATCTTTACGGCGACCCGGGCCGCCACCATGAGACCGGCGAACCCCGCTTCAGCCGGGCCGGTGTCGGCGGCTTCGGCTACGACGTCGGCACGTCCGGCGCGTTCGGCGGCTCGGCACGCGAATTCGCGATCGCGCGCCACGACCCGGATTATGCCGACTGGCGCGACCGGCAGATGTCCGAGCTCGACCGCGACTATGACGAATATCGGCGCGAGAACCAGGAGCGTTTCGACCGCGAGTTCGGGGCCTGGCGCGAGAAGCGCGGCGAGCAGCGCCGGGCAGTCGGCCGGGTCGGGGAGGATATGGAGGTCGTCGGATCGGACGGCGGCCCTGTCGGCACCGTCGATTGTACCCGCGGCGACCGCATCGTCCTCACCAGGAAGGACGAGGCCGCGGGCGGCCTTCACCATTCGATTCCCTGCGCCTGGGTCGAGACGGTCGACGACCAGGTCGTGCTCAACATCGACGCCGACGAGGCCCGACGCCGCTGGCAGGCCGAGAGCCGGAGCCGCGCCCTGTTCGAGCGTGAGGAATCGGGGCGACGCGGTCCCCACGTCCTCAACCGCAGCTTCGCCGGCACCTACCCCGACAAGGAATGAGAAAGGGGACAGTCACTGGTGACTGTCCCCTTTTGACTCTGCTCGCGTGAGCGGCGAAACCGGGCGGCGAGGAGATCGCCGATGACCACCAACCGCGCCTGGCATTTGATGTCGCGCCCGCAGGGGCTGCCGACGATGGACAATTTCGCCCTGAAGGAGGCGCCGCTGCCGGCGCTCGAGGACGGCTGGGTCCGGGTCGAGAACAAGTGGCTGTCGGTCGATCCCTACATGCGCGGGCGGATGAACGACGTGAAGAGCTACGTGCCGCCGTTCGCGCTGGGCGAGCCGATGCAGGGCGGCGCGGTCGGCAAGGTCGTGGAGAGCCGCTCGCCCAATCTGAAGGAAGGCGACACGGTCTTTCACATGTCCGGCTGGCGCGAGGCGGCGGCGGGGCCGGCGGAAGCCTTCAACAAGGTGGCGCCGCTGCCGGTCGAGGACCATCAATGGCTCGGCAATCTCGGCCTCACCGGGGCGACCGCCTATTTCGGCCTGCTCAAAGTGGCGCAGGCGAAGGAAGGCGACATCGTCTTCGTCTCGGCAGCGGCGGGCGCGGTCGGCTCGGCGGTGGTCCAGATCGCCAAGGCCAGGGGGATGAATGTGATCGGCGCGGCCGGAGGGGCCGAGAAATGCGCATGGGTGCGCGCGCTGGGCGCCGACGCGGCGCTCGACTACAAGTCGGGGCCGATCGTGAAATTGCTGCTGGAGGCGGCGCCCAAGGGGATCGACGTCTATTTCGACAATGTCGGCGGCGACCATCTCGACGCCGCCTTCGCCGCCGCGCGCGGCAACGCCCGCTTCGCCATCTGCGGCATGATCGAGGACTATAACACCGGCTCGAACCACGCCTTCCGCTACATCACCCGGGTCATCGCCGCCCGCATCATGATGAAGGGCTTCATCTACACCGACTACCTGCCCGAGATGGGCGACTTCTACCGCGACATGGGCGGCTGGATCGCGGCCGGCAAGATCAGCTCGCGCGAGACGGTCCGCGAGGGGATCGAGGCGGCGCCCCAGGCCTTCCTCGACCTGTTCAGCGGCGGCAACACCGGCAAGATGCTGGTGCGGCTCTAGCGCGCCAGCGCCTTCGCCCGTTCCCCGATTCGCGCGAGATCCTCGACGAAGCGCGCATATTGCGCCTCTCTGTCGTCGCGCACCCGCAGCAGGAAGCTCGGATGGACGGTCACCCAGGCCTCGCCCTCCGGCAGCGCATGGCCGCGCCCGCGCAGCGCCGAAATCGTCACTACCTTGCCGAACAGGGAGCGGGCCGCGGTCGCGCCCAGGGCGACGATCAGCGGCGGCCGCACCAAGGCCAGTTCCTGCTGCAGCCACCAGCGGCAGGCGGCGATCTCGCCGCCATTGGGCTTGTCGTGGATGCGCCTTTTGCCGCGCCGGACGAACTTGAAATGCTTGACCGCGTTGGTGACGTAGGTCCGCGCGCGGTCGAGGCCAGCGTCGGCGAGCGCGCGGTCGAAAATCTGCCCGGCCGGACCGACGAACGGCCGCCCGGCGAGATCCTCCTGGTCGCCCGGCTGCTCGCCGACGAACAGGAGGCCCGCGTCGAGCGGGCCCTCGCCGAACACGGTCTGGGTCGCGCATTTGTAGAGGTCGCAGCCTCGGCAGCGCATCGCCTCGGCCCGCACCGCCTCCCAGCTCTTCAGCGCATTGTCGCCAGTTGCCACCGACGATCAACGCGGCTTCGAGCAGGTCTTTCCATCTTTCCTGACCATCGCCTTGCGGCATCCGTTGGCGCGCCCGCGCGTTGTCGGCCCTGAGCCGCATCGAAAGGAGCCTCATATGCCCCGCACGCTCGAAGAGTGGACCGTGCTGCCGCACGATCCGCCCACCCACGTGACCGACGACATCATCACCGTGGTCGGCGAGATCGGGATGCCGCTGATGACGTTGCCGCGGCGGATGACCGTGGTGCGGTTGCGGGACGGCCGCCTCGTCATCTTCAGCGCGATCGCGCTCGACGAAGCCGAAATGCGCCGGCTCGAGGCGTTCGGCGCGCCGGCCTTCCTGATCGTCCCGAGCGACCATCACCGGATGGACGCGAAGATCTGGAAGGACCGCTATCCCGCGCTTTGTGTGATCGCGCCCCCGGGCGCGCGCGAGGCGGTGGCGGAAGCGGTGCCGGTCGATGCGATCGAGCCCGATTTCGGCGATCCTTCGGTCCGCCTGGTGATCGTGCCGGGCACCGACGGGCGCGAGGCCGCGCTCGAGATCCGCCGGCCGGGCGGGCTCACCCTGGTGATCAACGACGTGATCGGCAACATCCGGGACGCGCATGGCTTCGGCGGCTGGCTGCTCAAGCGGATGGGCTTTGCCGGCGACGAGCCGCATTTGCCCGCGCCGGTCCGGCTCAACATGGTCGCGGACAAGCAGGCGCTGCGCGGCCAGTTCCTCGCCTGGGCGAACGACCCGGCGCTGCGCCGCATCCTCGTCTCGCACGGCGAGACGATCGAGGAGGATCCGCACACGGCGCTCAGGACGGTGGCGGACGCGCTCGCCTGATCGTTCTACTTCTGTTCTTGACGCCGCAGCTGATGTTCGCTATATGAGCCAGCGAGGCAGCGATGATCGGAACCCTGACCGGGGACCGGTCGTTTCACCTCCGCCGGACCGGTTGCCGATTGAGAGAGACGCGCCGGGGCGAATCAGGAGCCCTCCAGCAGCCCAACCCCCCGGGCTTCTGGAGGGCTTCTTAATTCAGTCAGGCAGCCGGCAGAGATCGACCCAGCGCGTGCCGACCAGCTCGAACAGGCGATCCGGCGGGATTTCGACCGAGGCGTTGAGCGAGCCGGCGGCCGGGTACACCAGATCGAACTCCTCGAGCGAGACGTCGAGATAGACCGGCATCGGCCGGGCGAGGCCGAACGGGCAGACGCCGCCGACCGGATGGCCGGTCAGCGCCAGCGTCTCTTCGGCCCCGAGCATGCGCGGCCGGGCCCGGAATTCGGCCTTGCACTTTTGATTGTCGAGCCGGGCGTCGCCGCGGGCGACGAGCAGGAACGTCTCCTCGCCGGCGCGCACCGCAAGCGTCTTGGCGATCCGGCCGGGGGCGACGCCGAGCGCGGCGGCGGCGGCGGCGACCGTCGCCGTGCTTTCGGCGACCTCGATCAGCTTGAGGTCGGGCGCGTGGACGCCAAGCCAGGCGCGGACGGATTCCAGGCTCATGCGCTTCGCCTCTAGCGGGATCGCTCAAAGTGAGCCAGTTTCCGTGGGCCGATGACCCAGCTGCTCCGCATCCTTAACGCCTTCTGCGCGGCGCTCTTCCTGGTGATGGCGCTGGTCTCGCTCGCCGTCCTCGGAGCCGGGCGCGGCCGCTTCGTGGGCGGGCCGGGCGGGCCTTGGGCTTCGGCCGGCTGGGCGGCCCTGTTCGCGCTGCTGGGGCTTCTCGCCTTCCTGAACCTGCGGCGGGCGGCGGCAGAGCGCGAGCGCCTCATCGCCCTCAACGTCGGCGCGGCGCTGCTGCTGGTCGCTGGGGCCGTGGCGCTCGAGGGCGCCGCGCGGCTGCTCTGCGGCAGCGCCGCCTTGCCTTTCGCGCTGACCGCTCTGGTCGGCGCCCGCCGTCCTTAAGAACATCTTAACTCCCATCCGGTAATTGCCGCAGCTCTGGACGGTGGCTCGGTAACCAACGTCCTGAAGCAAAACGCAAATCGCGCCGGCACGCCCGATTTGCCACAAGCGACCAGAAGGACCGGGAATGCGTACCAGACTTCGCTTCGGCGCTTTGGCGGCCGGGACGGCATTGCTCGGCGCGGCCCCGACCGCGGCGCTCGCCGGCACGGCCAGCTCGACGATGAGCGTGACCGCGACCGTCACCGCCAATTGCACGGTGTCGACCACCGCATTGGCGTTCGGCAACGTCGATACGATCTCGGGATCGAACTTCGACAACACCGGCAGCCTTTCGATCCGCTGCACCAACGGCACCGCCTGGTCGGCGACCGCCGGCGTGGGCTCGGGTCCGCTCGCCGGCTATGCCAACCGCAAGATGACTGCGGGCGCCAACGTGCTCAACTACAACATCTACACCACCGCCGCCCGGACCGTCGTCTGGGGCGACGGCACGTCGAGCACCTCGCCGATCGGCGGCACCGGCACCGGCAACGCCCAGAGCGTCACCGTCTACGGGCGGGTCGGCTCGGGCCAGACCTCAGTCCCGGCCGGCGCCTATACCGACACCGTGGCGGTGACCGTAACATATTGAAAAACCATACTGAAAAATAAGATCGTCCTTAAGCCGATCTTAAAACATTTACCGTAGAAACCGCAGGAGCGGGAGGAAAAACGACCCGCTGGACCAGCAGCGGAAACGTCAACCGGCGCGCCCTGCAAGCACGAGAAGGACAAGATATGTTCAAGACCCTGAGCTTTGGCGTGCTCGCCACCGCTGCGGCGGCGCTCTGCCTCCCGGCACCGGCGATCGCCGGCACCGTCGGCAACAACCTCGCGACCAGCGCGACCGTGACCGCCAATTGCACCATTTCGACCAGCCCGCTCGCCTTCGGCAATGTCGATTCGACCTCCGCGTCGGACGTCGACGCTTCCGGCGGGCTGACCATCACCTGCACCAACGGCAGTGCCTGGACCGCATCGGCGGGCCTCGGCGCCGGCTCCGGCGCGAGCTACGCCAACCGCAAGATGACTGCGGGGGCCAATCTGCTCAATTACAACATCTATACCTCCGCCGCCCGCACCACGGTCTGGGGCGACGGCACGGCCAGCACCGCGACGCTCGGCGGCACGGGCACGGGCTCGGCGCAGTCGGTCACCGTCTACGGCCGCGTCGGCGGAGCCCAGAACAGCGTTCCCGTCGGCAACTACGTCGATACGGTCGCGGTCACCGTCACCTACTAAGTAAGCGGCGGGCCTTCGCATGCGGCGTATCATCCCCCTCGCCGCCTGCGCGGCCTTGATGCTGACGGCGGCGGCGGGCCTCGCGCCCGCCGCCGCCGGCACGCTCCAGGTCAATCCCGTCCTGATCGAGATCGGCGGCGCCCGCCGCACCGGCTCGGTCACCGTCCGCAACGAGGAGGACGTGCCGGTGACGATCCGCGCCTACCCGCTCGCCTGGCGGCAGGAGGGCGGCGAAGACCGCTATGACGAGACCGCCGAGCTGATCGTCTCGCCGCCGGTCTTCACGATTCCCGCCCATACCACCCAGACGGTGCGGGTCGGCGCTCGCCGTCCCTCGGCGGCGCCCCGGCCCTATCGTCTGATCATCGAGGAAGTGCCGGAAGCGGCGGCGCCGGGCAGCGGCATCCGTGTCGCGCTCCGTCTCAACCTGCCGCTTTATGCGAACCTCGCCCCCGGCGCGCCCGCCGATCTGAGCTGGCGCGCCTATCGCCAGGCCGACGGCGTGTGGGCGATCGAGGCCCGCAACAATGGCGCCGGCTGGGTCCGGGTTGAGCAGGCGTTGGCCGAGGCCGCGACCGGCCTCAGGCTTACCGACGGCTTCAGCTTCGGCACCGTCCTGCCCGGCGCCGCGCGCCGCTGGCTGGTCGGCGCCGATCCGCGTATCGGCGATCGCGCCCGGTTCCAGCAGATTAACCGGACTGCGGACCATGGCGCGACCTCGCCGCCTCCCCATAACCTTTAGGCTCGGGCTCCTCCTTTCGCTGCTGTTCGGCCCGGCCGCCGCCGCCGCCGATGTCGTTGGCGCGAATGGGGCGGAGACCGAGGCCGCGGCCACGGCCACCGCGGGACCGGCGGACATCGCCGTCGCCCTTGCTCTGACTCCCGCCCTGCTCGACGTCACCGTCAACGGCCAGGCCGGCGACGAGCCGGTCCAGTTCCTTCGGGACCGCGCCGGCAGAATCTATATTTCCGGCGCTTTCCTCAGAGCCTGGCGGATCCGCGCGCCGACGACGGTGCCGGTCCGGGTCGAGGGCGAGGCCTATTATCTCGCCGCGGCGATGCCCGCGCTGCGTCTGACCGTCGCGGAAGCGGCCCAGAGCATTGCGATCGAGGCCGATCCGGGCGCTTTCGAGGGGCAGAGCGCCGCGCTCGACGAAACCGAGGCGGTGGCGATGACGCCGCCGGCCATCGGCGCCTTTTTGAACTATGACGTCTTCGCCGATCATTATCGCGGCAAAACGAACCTAAACGGTCTCTTCGAAGTCGGCGTTTTCACCGCCGGAGGCGCCGGGACCGCAAGCTTCCTCGCCTCGGCCGGAGGCGGCCGGACGCAAGTGACGCGTCTGGAAACGACCTGGACCATCGACCGGCCAAATCGCATGACCAGCATCCGGATCGGCGATTCGATTTCTTCGGCCGGCCCCGGGGCGGCGCCGGTGCGCTTCGCCGGCGTCCAATATGCGCGCAACTTCGCGGTCCAGCCGGGCTACATCACCATGCCCCTGCCCGCGGTCGGCGGCAGCGCGGCGGTGCCCTCGGTGGTCGACGTCTACGTCAACAGCGCGCTTCAGGCCCAGCAGCAGGTCTCGCCCGGCCCGTTCGAGCTGCGCAACGTCCCCGTTCCGTCGGGCGGCGGCCAGGTCCGGCTCGTCATGCGCGATTTGCTGGGCCGCGAGATCGTCTCGGAGCAGAGCTATTATGCCTCCGCTCAGCTGCTCCGCGCGGGCCTGCACGATTTCTCCTACGAAGCCGGCTTCCTGCGCGAGGCGTTCGGTCGGCGTAGCAACCAATATGGAGAATTCTTCGCATCAACGACCCACCGCTACGGAATTTCCGACCGCATAACCGGGGAGGCGACTGCCCAAGCCAGCAAAAATACCCAAATGGTGGGCATCGCCATCAACGCGATCGTCTTCGACCTCGCCCAGGCCGGCGGCTCGGTGGCTCTCAGCCATTCGCGCGATCGCATGGGGTTCCGCGCCGCCGCTTCATTCGAGCGGCACGCGAACAGCTTCTCGCTCGGCCTGCGCGCCGATTATACCAGCGCTCATTATGCAGCCGTCGGCTTTCCCGCCGACCGGCCGCCGCCGCGCTACACCGTCCAGGCCTTCGCCGACATGCCGCTGCCCCGCGGCGGCATCGGCGTCAATTTCCTCTACCGCTCCCTGCGCGGCGAGGACGACGAGACCCTGGCCGGAATCTTCGCGTCCTGGCAGGTCCGCCCCAACATAGGGGTGCAGTTCTATGCCCGCCATTCGATCGTCGGCACGCGCCAGACCAGCATCGGCGCGCACCTCGCCGTTTCGTTCGGCGGGCGCCGCAGCGCGTCATTGAGCGTCGACCGCGAGCACGGCCGCAGCGCCGCCTATCTTTCCTATCAGGACGATCCGCCGCCGGGGCCCGGCGACGGTTTTCGCGTGATGGCCCGCTTGGGCGAGGACGAAGCCGCCGACGCCACCTATGTCCGCAACATCTCGGCCGCGACGCTGACCGCCCAGGCGACCTATGCACGCGGCGCGCCCGGCCTCAGGCTGTCGGCGCGCGGCTCGATCGGCTTGATGGGCGGGCGCGTCTTCGCCTCGCGCAGCCTCGGCGAGAGCTTCGCCGCAGTCCGGCTCGACGGATATCCGGGCGTCCACGTCTTCGCCGACAACCAGCCGGTCGGGGTGACCGACAAATCGGGCTTCCTGATCGTGCCGGGCTTGCGCGCGTTCGACCGCAACACGATCCGCATCGAGGAAGGCGATCTGCCTCTCGACGTCAGCCTCGCCAGCAACGAGATCCAGGTCCGGCCCTTCGCCCGCGCCGGCACCGCGATCCGCTTCGCCGCCCGGCGCGAGCGTGGCGTGCTGATGCACGTCCGGCTCGAGGACGGCCGCGACCTGCCCGCCGGCGCGCAGGTCCGCGCCGAGGGCGCCGCCGAGACTTTCGTCGCGGTTTCGGGCGGCGAGGTCTATGCTCCCAACCTGACGGGAGTGGTGCGGATGCGGGCGAGCTGGGGAACGAAGACCTGCGAGTTCACCGCCGCCGTGCCCGCCGGCGACGATCTCCAGCCGCGCCTCGACAATCTGGTCTGCCGCGAGGAGCCGCATTATGCCGCGAGCTAGACGCCTCCTCCTCTTCCTGACCCTGCTGGCGGCGCCGTGGGCCTATGCGGCGGCGGGCGCCGCCTGCACGATCAGCGCGACCGGGGTCGCCTTCGGCAGCTACGATCCGCAGTCGGGATCGGTGGTTGACGGGGCGGGCACGATCAACGTCGGCTGCCACCCCAGCGACGCCGCACCCACCGTCAGCCTGAGCGCGGGCAATTCGGGCACCTTCGCGGCGCGGACCATGCTGAGCGGAGGCAACAGCCTCAATTACAATCTTTATACGACCAGCGCCCGCAACGTCGTCTGGGGCGACGGCTTCGGCGGCAGCGTGACCGTGACCCTGAGCGGCGGCAGCGTCTCCGGCGGAGTCCGCAGCTACACGCAGTCGGTCTTCGGCCGCGTCCCCGGCAGCCAGAACGTAGCGGCCGGCTCCTACAGCGACACGATCACCCTAACCGCGACCTTCTAGTCGGCCGGTTCGGTCACCTCGCCGGCGAGCGCCGCCTCGATCGCGGCGATGTCGATCTTCCGCATCTTCATCATCGCCTCCATCGCCCTCTTGGCGGCGTCCCGGTCGGGATTGTCCATCGCCTCGAGCAGGACGCGCGGGGTGATCTGCCACGAATAGCCCCAGCGGTCCTTGCACCAGCCGCACGCGCTCTCGGCGCCGCCATTTTGGGTGATCGCGTTCCAGTAGCGGTCGGTTTCCTCCTGATCCTCCGTCACGACCATGAAGCTCACCGCTTCGTTCGGCTTGAAGTTCGGGCCGCCGTTCAGGCCGACGAAGGCCTGGCCGAGGACGGTGAACTCGACGGTCAGCTCGTCCCCCTGCTCGCCGCCGGGATAGTCCGAAGCCGCATCGTGCGCCGGGCCGACATGGCTGTCCGGGAAGGTCGCGGCGTAGAATTCGGCCGCCTTGCGCGCCTCGCCACGGTCGAACCACAGGCAGGCAATAATCTTGTTGGCCATCGTCTTCCTCCTCAGCGCTTGGGCGAGATGAGCGCGAAATGCGCGCCCTGCGGGTCGACCGCCTGGCAGACCCAGCTGCCGCCCGGAACCTCCATCGGTCCCATCACGACCTTGCCGCCATTTGCGTTGATCCGCTCGACGGCCGCGTCGAGGCCATCGACGTTGACGTAATAGCCCCAGGCCGAGACGGGGACGTTGTCGGGCTTCTTCATCATCCCGCCCATCTGGACGCCATCCAGGCCGAAGATGCGGTAGCTGCCCATCGGTCCCATATCCATCTCGGCCAGCGTCTCCCAGCCGAACTGGCCGGCATAGAAGTCGAACGCGACCTTGTCGCCGAGGCTCGAATAGAGCTCGTGCCAGCTGACTGCGCCCGGCGTGGCGGGATCGAGCGGCGGCATCGCCTCGCGCGGGAACGGCATCATCACGTAGAACGGGGCGCCGCCCGGATCGGCGGCCAGCGCGAAGCGGCCGACCTCGGGGATGTCCTGCGGCCCCATCAGCACCTTGCCGCCGGCCTCGGCGATGCTCTTCGCGGCGGCGTCGGCATCGGCGACGTGGATGTAGCCGAGCCAGCCGGGCCGGGCGCCGCCGGCGCGCATCTGATCGGTGATCTGCATGACGCCGCCGATGCCGCGGTCGCCCGCGTTGAGAATAACGTAGCGCTGGCTGCTGTCGCCGGGCATCGGCATGTCCGACGCGGTCCAGCCGACCACCTTGGTGTAATAGTCGATCGCGGCGTCCAGATCGGACGTCATCAATTCGTACCAGAAGAATTTGCCGGTTCCCGCTTTCGCGTCGGTCGCGGTCGGGGCTTCGGGGGTTGCGAGGTCTGACATGTGAGATTCCTTTCGCTTACTGGTCGATGATGGGTGCGAAGCCGCCCCAGAACATGCGCTTGCCGTCGAACGGCATGTTGGCGAAGTCGGGCTTCATCCGCTCGTCCGCCATGACCTTCTTCCAGCCTTCGTCGCGGGCCTGCTTGGACGGCCATTCGATCCAGGAATAGACGACGTTCTCGCCCGTCTCGGCCTTCACCGCACGCTTGAAGTCGGTGACCTTGCCGTCGGGCACATCGTCGCCCCAGCCCTCGACCACGCGGGTCGCGCCATATTCCTTGAACACGACAGCCGCCTTGGCCGCCATCTCGCGATAGGCTTCCTTCTTGCCATCGGGCACCGGCGCGACGAAGCCGTCGGCATAACCCATGGCGCCGCCGGCGCTTTCCTCGACGATCGAAGTGAAGCCGCCCATGATCATGCGCTTGCCGTCGAACGGCATCGAAGCGCCCATCGCCTCCATGCGCGGATCGCTGCGCATCTTTTCGTTGGCGGCGTCGCGCGTGGCGCGATCCGGATATTCGAACCAGGAGAAGACGACATTCTCGCCTTCCTCGGCCTTCACCGCGCCCTTGAAGTCGGTGACCTTGCCGTCGGGGACGTCGTCGCCCCAGGCTTCGACCACCCGAGTCACGCCGAATTGCTTGAACAAGGGCGCGAGATCGGCCGCATGCTTGCGGAAGTCCTCTTTCCTGGCCGTGGGGACGGCAAGCACGAATCCTTCGACATAGGTCATTGTCTCTCTCCTTGTTCGATCTTCAGCCGCGCGGGCGGGTTGAGCGCGCGCAGGCGAGGGTCGCGAAGCCACAGGCCGCCCCGGATGATCACGTCCCTATACACCTCCCGCAGGACGTGGGTGAACAGTGGATTGCCCACCCGGACGTGCTTGGGGACCGCTCCACCGAGTCAGGCGTCCGCGGCTTCGGGCTGCTGCGCCGTCGCGGCGGTGAAGCCCGCCATGTCCATCCACATCGGCTCCCAGATATGGCCGTCGAGATCCTCGAAGCTGCGGCCGTACATGAAGCCATAGTCCTGCTTTTCGCGCGGCTCGCAGCCGCCGGCGGCGAGCGCCCTTTGGGTGATGTCGTCGACCGCGTCGCGGCTGTCGGCCGAGATGCAGATCAGCACTTCGCTGGTCAGCTTCGCGTCGGCGATCTTCTTCGGGGTGAACTGGGCGAACTTGTCGTGGGTCAGCAGCATGACGTGGATCACGTCGGAAAAGACCATGCATGCGGCCGTCTCATCGGTGAAGGTCGGATTGTTGACCGCGCCGATCGCCTCATAGAACGCCTTGGCGGCGGGCAGGTCGGCGACCGGCAGGTTCACGAAAATCAGCTTCGACATCTTTTCTCTCCCAGGCTCCGAGTCGGCGACTCGGGATTTGACGCTGATGCCCGGTTCTGTTATAAAATGCAACTGTGACGTTAAAAAACGTAACTGACCCGAAGAACGGCCCGTCGCGGCGGCGCTACGAGGACGCCTGCGGCACCGCTCATGCGCTCGACCTGATCGGCGAGCGCTGGGCCCTGCTCGTGCTGCGCGAGCTCATGCTCGGCCCGAAACGGTTCAGCGACATCCGGGCCGACCTGCCCGGCATCAGCGCCAACACGCTGACCCAGCGGCTCGAGGGGCTCGAATCGGTCGGGCTGGTGCAGCGCCGGCGGCTGCCGCCGCCCGCTGCGGTCCAGGTCTACGAGCTCACGCAATGGGGCTATGAGGCCGAACCGATCGTCCAGGTCATGGGCCGCTGGGCGACGCGCTCGCCGGCGCACGATCCGACGATGCCGCTCTCCGCGACCTCGCTGATGCTCTCCTTCCGCACCATGGGCGATCCCGCGCGGATGATAGGGCTGAACGCGCGGATCGGCTTTTGCATCGGCGCCGAGACCTTCTTGGTCGAGATCGCCGACGGCCGGATGACGGCGGAGCGCGGCGGGATCGAGGGCGCCGACCTGATCTTCACCGGCCCCGCGCCGGCGATCGCCGGCGCGGTCTACGGCGGCGTGCCGATCGAAGCGCTCGAAGCCGAGGGCGCGCTCAAGATCGAGGGCGATCGCGCGCTCGCGGCGAAGTTCGTCACCCTGTTCCCGCTGCCGTCCAAGGCGCCGGTGCTGGCGCTTTAGGCCGGCAGTCCCGCCTCGCCATGGGCGAGCCTCTTGCCCATGAACAGCTTGAACAGGACGAAGGCAACCAGGCCGGCCGCCGCGCTCGCCACGTGGACCAGCCAGAAGGTCGTCGTCGGCAGGCTCGAATAGAGGCCGCCGATAATGCCGACGATCTTGTTCGCGGCGAAGAAGGCCAGATAGTAGAGCCCGATCACGGTCGCGCCGATCTGCTTCGGCGCGATCTTGCTGAACAGCGCAAGGCTGATCGGCAAGACGTGGGCGAAGCCGATGCTGTTCATGAGATGGAACAGGAACGGCCAGAACAGGCCGATCTTGCCGCCCTCGGGCTGCATCAAAGCGGCCATGAACAGGCAGACGCCGCCGGTGATGGTGAACAGGCTGCCGATGATCATCTTGCTGATCTCGTCCGGCTCCTTCCGATTGAGGCTCCACCATTTCCAGAACGCCGCGACGGCCACGAGCATCGAGAAGCTCAAGGTGGCGTCGAGCGTAATCAGCCAGCTGCTCGGCAGCGTGGTCCCCATGAAGGTCAGATTGAAATGCTCGTCGCCCCAGACGAGGTAGGCGTTGAAGATCTCCTGGTTGGTGAGGAGCGAGATCGCCAGGACCGGAATCAGGATGAACAGGGCGAGCACCCGGGACCTGTCGTCGGGGCCGAGACTTCTCGTCAGGAAGAAGTAGAGCGCCGACAGCAAGACGATCACGGCGAGGGCGCCGCTCCATAACGAGGAAAACAGGATGCCGGAAAGGAGCAGCCAGGCAATGGCGAGGATGGCTATGCCCGCGGCGCCTGCGAAAGCGCGCCCGAACAGCTGGCCTTTCGGGCGGGCGGCCACGCCCAGATCCGCGGGCAGCCAGCGCTGACCGGCGAGATAGAGGACGAGGCCGAAGACCATCACCACGCCCGCACAGCCAAAGCCATAATGCCAGCCGACCTTTTGTCCGAGCGTCCCCGAAACCAGAGGCGCGGCGATCACGCTGACGTTGATGAAAATGTAGAAGATCTGGAACGCCATGGCGCGGCGCAGGTCGGTTTCGCCGTAGAGTTCGCCGACCTGGGTCGCGATATTGCCCTTGAACAGCCCGACGCCGATGATCAGCGCCAGGAGCGCGAACAGGAACGCATCCTGGAAAGCCATCAGGAAATGGCCGAGCGCCATGGTCAGCGCGCCGACGATCAGTGCGATCCTGCGGCCGGTCAGCTTGTCGGCGATGATCCCGCCAAGGATCGGCGTCAGATAGACGAGGGACGTATAGTCCCCGAAAATCGCCGAGGAGAGCGGCTGGGCCTCGAGACCCTGATAGTGCAAGCCGCGCAGCCAATTGAGGCCGATCACATTGTCCATCCGCCCCGGCACGAGCAGATAATTGACCATGTAGAGGACGAGCAAGGTCTGCATGGAATAATAAGAGAAGCGCTCGCACGCCTCGGTGAAGCCGAGGTAGCCGAGGCCCTTGGGGTGGCCGAGAAAGGCTCTGTCGTTGCGGTCGGCGACGATGTCGAGTTCCGGGGTGGCTTCGGCGACGGTCATGCGAATTCTCTCCAGCGGGCGGAGCGGACGCTAGCGGCTCGATCGACCGGCGCCAGCGCTTTTTCGACGAAGCGCCATTTGCGGGGACGAGCGGGCGGGATAGGAAGGCCGGCCCGAGGGGAGATCATTCATGCGCCTGACGATCCTGACCGCCGCCCTGCTCGCCGCCGCCGCGCCCGCCCTGGCGACGCCCGCGGAGGATTTCCACCGGCTGCTCGACGAGCATTATGCCTGGCTGCTGCGCGAGAATCCCGAGAACGCCACCGCCTTGGGGGTCCGCGATTATGACGCCCAAATCCGCGACATCAGCCCCGAGGCGCGCGACCGGCGGACGCGCGAGGCGCAGGCCTTCCTGGCCCGCCTCGAGGCGATCCCCGCCGATGCCCTCGCGCCCGCCGACCGGGTCAACCGCGCGATCCTGCGGCGCCAGCTGGGCGAGGCCGTCGAAGACAACAGCCTGCCCCAGCGCGACATGCTGTTCACGACCTATTATGGCTGGCACCAGGGCTTTGCCGGCCTCGCCCGCGGCCTCCCCTTCCGCACCCGCGCCGACTTCGAAAGCTATCTGACCCGGATCGCCCAATATCCGCGGATGAACGACGCGGCGCTGGCGATCACCGCCAACGCGGTGCGCGGCGGCTTCGTGCTGCCCTGCTCGGTGCTCGGCGGCTACGAGCGCACCATCTCGGGCGTGATCGCAGCCGATCCCACCCGCTCGCGCTTCTACGAGCCCTTCGCTGAGGCCCGGCCGGCGACGATCCCGGAGGCGGACTGGGCGGCGCTCCAGGCGCGGGCGCGGACGATCATCACCACGATCATCAACCCCGCCTACCAGAAGCATCTCGATTTCTACCTGCACGATTACCTGCCGCATTGCGCCCGCGCCGACGGCATCTCGGCCCAGCCGCGCGGCGCCGAATATTATGCGCTGCAGGTGCGCGAGAACACGACCACCAACCTCACGGCGCGGCAGATCCACGACATCGGCCTTCGCGAAGTGGCGCGGATCCGGGGCGAGATGGAGCGGGTCGCGCGCGACGCCGGCCAGCCGAGCCGCGAGGCGTTCATTGAGGAGCTCAGGACCAATCCCCGTTACTACCCGACCAGCGCCGAGCAGCTGATCCAGGCCTCGGCGGCGTTCAACAAGCAGGTTGATTTCTGGCTGCCGCGGCTGTTCGGCACGCTGCCGCGGCTCACCTTCACGATCCGCGAAATCCCGGCCGAGACCGCCGAGGGGACGACGACCGCTTATTACAGCGGCGGCTCGCCGGAGAGCGGCATCGCCGGCACCTATTACGTCAACACGTCCCGGCTGAACCAGCGGCCGCTGTGGGAAATCCCGGCGCTCTCGCTGCACGAATCGGTGCCAGGCCACCATCTCCAGATCGCGCTCCAGCAGGAGATGGACATCGCCCCGTTCCGCCGCAACTTCTCGAGCTACACCGCCTTCACCGAGGGCTGGGCGCTCTATGCCGAGAGCCTGGGCGAGGAGATGGGCCTCTACAACACGCCCGAGCGGCGGATGGGCGAATTGTCCTACCAGATGTGGCGCGCCTGCCGGCTCGTGGTCGACACCGGCATCCACGCCTTCGGCTGGGACAAGGCGCGGGCGATCCAATACATGCGCGAGAACACCGCATTGACCGACGCCAATATCGAGGCCGAGGTCAACCGCTACATCAGCTGGCCGGGCCAGGCGCTCGGTTACATGATCGGGCGGCTGAAGATCATCGAATTGCGACGGCGGGCGGAGGCGGCGCTGGGCGAGCGCTTCGACCTCCGCCGCTTCCACGACGCGGTATTGCGGAACGGCTCGGTGCCCCTGGACGTGCTCGAGAGCGAGATCGACGCCTGGATCGCGGCCGAGCGGGCCGGACCTACCCGAAGCTGAGCGAGCGCTGCGCCGCGCGCCAGAGGCGGCCGGCGCGGGCCTTCAAGCCGCGGCGGGCGCTGGAGCGGGCGGGGGTCGGCACCGGCCCCAATGGCGCCGCTTCGGCGGCGGCCGCTTCCTCGGCGTAGAGGCGCAGATTGCCGGGCCGGCTCGGGCGCACGCGCTGGCGGCCGCGCAATATGTCTTCGGCGGCCTTGAGGGCGCGGACGAGGTCGTCCTCGCTGAACGGCTTGACCAGGCAGCCGAGGGCAAGATCGGGCATCGGAAAATCGGGCGCATTGCCGGTGGTGAACAGGCAGGGAATGCCGAGATCGCCGAGCTTCGAGGCGACCGCGAAACCGGTATTGCCGTGGGCGAGCTGAAGATCGACGAGAGCAAGGTCGGGCCGTTGCTCGGCGACCGCGGCAAGCGCGCCGACCCGGTCTTCGGCGACCCCGGTGACCCGGTAGAGCGGATTGAGTTCGACCAGATGCCTGAGCGTCTCAGCGAACAACGGTTCGTCCTCGACGATCAAAATGCTGAGCATGCCGCACCCTTCCCCGCAACCAATTCGATTCTTTACCGAAAAGGAAGAGAAGGGAATCCCCGTTTCACATGATTTGCGGCGAACGATTCCGCTGACGCGGCGAACCGCCCTAAATCCGCATCGTCCCCTCGATCACGGTCACGCATTTACCGCCGAGGATGACGCGGTCGCCGGCAAGCCGGCCGGTCAGATGGCCGCCGCGCTTGCTGGCCTGGAAGAAGGTCATGGTGTCGCTCCTGCCCAGCCGTTTGGCCCAATAGGGCACCAGCACGGCATGGGCCCAACCGGTGACCGGATCCTCGTCGATGCCGGCGCCGGCGGCGAAGACGCGGCTCACGACGTCGCACCCGGCGCCCGGAGCAGTGACGATGGCGAGAACGACGCCGAGGTCGGCGAGCGCGCGGAAATCGGGCCGGACCGCAAGGACTTCGGCCTCGCTGTCGACGAGGACGAGGGCGAGGCGGTCCTCATGCCAGAGCGTCTCGCGCGCATCGCAGCCCAGGGCGGCGAGCACGTCGGGCAGCGGCTTCGGCGCCGCCCGCCAGGCGGGGAGCGACATCGCGTAGCCTTCGCCGTCCCTGGCGACCTCGAGCAGGCCCGCACGGCGGGTGCGGAAGCGGATGCGCTCCCTGTCGCCGATCAGCACGTGGCCGCTGGCGAGGGTGGCGTGACCGCAGAGGACGACTTCGGTCGTCGGCGTGAACCAGCGCAGCTCGTAATCCGCCTCGCCGTCCGCCACCGGAATGGTGAAGGCGGTTTCGCTGAGATTGTTCTCCATGGCGATCGCCTGGAGCGTCCCATCGGGCAGCCAGGCCTGGAGCGGCATCACCGCCGCCGGATTGCCGGCGAACGGGCGGTCGGCGAAGGCGTCGACCTGGACGAGGCGCAATTCGGTCATTCGGGGATCGGCTCCTTGGTTTCGTCGGTTTCCTGGAGGGCGTTGCCCGGATGGTCGACCTGGCCCTCGGGGTCGAGATGGATCAGCACCTCGCATCCCGGGAATTCGCGTTCGAGGTCGGCTTCGATCGCTTCGACCACGTCGTGCGCGGCGGCGACCGTCATCTCCGGGTCCACCCAGATATGGAACTGGGCGAAATCGTGGGTTCCGCTGCTGCGGGTTCTGAGGTCGTGAATGCCCCGCGCCTCGGGCCGGCTCGAGGCGACGGCAAGGAAGCGCATCCGCTTTTCCTCGGGCCATTCGCGGTCCATCAGCTGGTCGAGCGCGTGGCTCGACGCGCGCCAGGCGCCCCAGAGCAGCCAGGCGGCGATGAGGATGCCGAACACCGGATCGGCGCCGGCAAGGCCGAGATACTGGTCGAGCACCAGCGCCGCGATCACCGACAGGTTCAAAAGCAGGTCGCTCTGATAATGGACGGCGTCGGTGCGGATCGCGACTGAGCCGGTGCGCCGAATCACCGAGCGCTGGTAGGCGACCAGCGCCAGCGTGACGAGGATCGCAACGATCGAAACGGCGATGCCATATTCGGCATTGGCGGTCGGCTCACCCCGGAGCAGCCGATCGATTCCGCGCCAGCCGATGCCGATCGCCGAGATTGAGATGATGATGACCTGCGCCAAAGCGGCGAGCGCCTCGGCCTTGCCGTGGCCGAAGCGATGCTCGCGGTCGGCCGGCATCGCCGCGACGCGCACCGCGAACAGGGTCACCAGCGAGGCGATCAGGTCGAGCGCGGTGTCGGCGAGCGAGCCGAGCATCGCCACCGAGCCCGTCTGCAACGCCGCATAGGTCTTGAGGATCAGCAGGGCCAACGCGGCGGTGACGCTCGCCAGTGCCGCGCGCGTGGTCAGCGAGGCGCGCTCGGCCGTGCTCACGGGTAGAGCAGGCCTTCGCTCCAGCCGCCGGCGGCGGTGCGCGTGAACAGCCGGCGCTCGTGGAGGCGGTGCGGCCGGTCGCTCCAGAATTCGATCCGCTCGGGCGCCAGCCGATAGCCCCACCAATAAGGCGGGCGCGGCACGTCCTTGCCCTCATGATCGGCGGCGAGATCCGCGTAGCGTGCCTCGAACGCTTCGCGGCTGGCCAATGGCCGCGACTGATCGGACGCCCAGGCGCCGAGCCGGGAATCGCGCGAGCGGGTCGCGAAATAGGCGTCGGATTCGACCACGCCGAGGGGCTCGACCGGGCCCTCGATCCGGACCTGGCGGCGCCGCGACTTCCAGTGGAACAGCAAGGCGGCGCGCGGATTGGCGGCGAGCTCGTCGCCCTTGCGGCTCTGCGAATTGGTGTAGAAGTCGAAGCCGCGCTGGTCATGGCCCTTCAAAAGCACCATCCTGAGCGACGGCCGCCCGTCCGCGGCGGCGGTGGCGAGCGCCATCGCCTCGGGATCGTTCGGCTCGGACTCGCGCGCTTCGGCGAGCCAGCGATCGAACAGCGCATGCGGGTCATCGGCCATGCGGCATGTCCTACAGGCCGGGGACGGAGCCGCACAAGCGGCTTGCACCCCTTTTGAACATGGCCCATTTCTCACCCGATGGCCGATCTCTATTCCCAGCTGAACGTCCCGCGCGGCGCGAGCGAGGCCGAGATCAAGAAGGCCTACCGCAAGCTCGCCAAGGAGCTGCATCCCGACAAGAACAAGGACAATCCCAAATCGACCGAGCGCTTCGCCAAGGTGACCCAAGCCTATGACATCCTGACCGACAAGGACAAGCGCGCCCAATATGACCGCGGTGAGATCGACGAGGAGGGCAATCCGCGCATGCCGTTCGGCTTCGGCGGCGACGGCGGGCGCGGCGGCGGCGGCGGCTTCCGCGGCCCGAACGGCGAGCCGTTCGAGTTCAGCAGTGGCGGCGAGGCGGCGGACATCTCCGACCTGTTCGAGGGCCTGTTCGGCCGCGGCGGCGGCCGGCGCGGCGGCGGCGGCCCGTTCGGCGGCTTCGGCCGGCGCAGCGCCCCGCCGCAGAAAGGCGCCGACGTCGCCTACCGGCTCGAGGTGCCGTTCGAGGACGCGGCGCGGCTGACCGGCCAGCGGGTGACGTTGGGCAGCGGCAGGACGCTCGACATCAAGCTGCCGCCGGGCGTCGAGGACGGCACCAGGATCCGGCTCGCCGGGCAAGGCCAGCCCGGGCCGGCCGGCAATGGCGACGCGATCGTCACCATCGGGATCAAGCCACATCGCTTCTACCGGCGCGAGGGCGACAATATCCGGCTCGATTTGCCGGTTTCGATCGACGAGGCCGCCCTGGGGAGCAAGGTCCGGGTGCCGACCGTCGACGGGCCGGTGATGCTGAGCGTCCCCAAGGGATCGAGCTCCGGCAAGGTGCTGCGGCTGAAGGGCAAGGGCTTCACCGGCAAGAACGGCCAGCGCGGCGACCAGCTCGCCACCTTGATGGTCGACGTGCCCGACGATGCCGAGCTCGCCCGCTTCCTCGAAGGCTGGAGCGGGCGCGGCAAAGGCAACCCCCGCGCGGGGTTAGGCGTCTAGCGCTTCGTGCGCGACATCTCCCCCGAATCGCCGGAAGCCAGGCGCAAGAGGCTCGCCAGCGCCAAGGCCCATTTCGGGACGATCCGGGAGAAGGGCCGCCGCTCGCGGACCTGGGAGGTGATCAAGCGGATCGCGGTCGGCGTCTATTCGGACGGCTTCATCCATGCCGGCAACCTCGCCTACCTCGCCTTGCTCTCGATCTTCCCCTTCGTCATCGTCGCGGCAGCGGTCGCGCGGCTGTTCGGCCAGACCGAGGAGAGCGTCGTCGCCGTCAACGCCCTGCTCCAGACCATGCCGCCCAACGTCGCCGACGTCCTGCGCCATCCGATCCACGACGTGCTGGAAGCGCGCTCGGGCAGCCTGCTCTGGCTCGGCGCCCTCGTCGGGCTGTGGACGACCGGGAGCTTCATCGAGACGATCCGCGACATCATCCGGCGCGCTTATGGCGTCACCTATAGCCGGCCGTTCTGGGAATATCGGCTGGGATCGGTCGGCATGATCATCGCCGCGGTGCTGCTGGCGATGATCGCGTTCAGCGTCTCCATCCTGCTGTCGGGCGCTCAGCAATTCCTGGTCGAAACGGTCCCGGGCGCCGGCGATCTGGTCGGATTGCTGACCCTGCTGCGCGCCGCGCCCGCTTTGGTGCTGTTCGGCTCGCTCTACCTGCTCTTCTTCAGCCTGACGCCCAAGCGCTATCGCTTCTCGGGCTGCCGCAAATGGCCGGGCGCGGCCTTTGTCACGCTCTGGTGGGTGCTGACGACGGCCTTGCTGCCCGTCGTCCTCAGCAGCCTGACCAGCTACGATCTCACCTACGGCAGCCTCGCCGGCGTGATCATCTCGCTGTTTTTCTTCTTCATCATCGGGCTGGGCCTCGTTATCGGCGCAGAGCTCAACGCGGCCCTCGCCGAGACGCCGACGCCGACCGACGAGGACATCGAAGCGGTGGTCTACGAGGAGGCCGCCGCCGAAGCCGAGCATAAAGCCATTGAGAAAGCCGTGCAGGCGGAGGACAAGGCGGCGCTGCTGGCTGAAAGGGAGAAGGAATGAGCGGCTTGATGCAGGGCAAACGCGGCCTGATCATGGGTCTCGCCAACGACCGCTCGCTCGCCTGGGGCATCGCCAGGGCGCTGTCGCAGGCCGGTGCCGAGCTCGCTTTCTCCTATCAGGGCGAAACGATGGAGAAGCGGGTCCGCCCGCTCGCCGAGCAATTGGGCGCCGCCTTCCTGATCGACTGCGACGTTGCCGACATGGCCAATCTCGATCGCGCCTTCGAGGTGCTGAAGGCGCGTTGGGAGACGATCGATTTCGTCGTCCACGCGATCGGCTTTTCCGACAAGAACGAATTGAGGGGCCAGTTCGTCGACACCAGCCTCGACAATTTCCTGACGACGATGAACATCTCGGCCTACAGCTTCGTCGCGGTCGCGCAGCGCGCGCGGCCGATGATGCCGAACGGCGGCGCGCTGCTCACCTTGTCCTATTACGGCGCCGAAAAGGTGATTCCGCACTACAATGTGATGGGCGTCGCCAAGGCGGCGCTCGAGACCAGCGTCAAATATCTGGCAATGGACCTCGGCCCCGAGAATATCCGCGTCAATGCGATCTCGGCCGGGCCCATCAAGACGCTGGCGGCGAGCGGCATCGGCGACTTCCGCTACATCATGAAGTGGAACGAATATAATTCGCCGCTCCGCCGCAACGTCACCATCGAGGATGTCGGCGGCGCCGGCCTCTATCTGCTCTCCGACCTCGCTTCGGGGGTGACCGGCGAGATCCACCATGTCGACGCCGGCTACAACGTGATCGGGATGAAGGCGGAGGACGCGCCGGACATCGCGACGACGTGAGCGTCAACAGCTTCGGCCGGCTTTTCCGCTTCACCACCTGGGGCGAGAGCCACGGGCCGGCGATCGGCGCGGTGGTGGACGGCTGCCCGCCGGGACTGGCCTTGGACGAAGCCGATATCCAGCATTGGCTCGACCTGCGGCGGCCCGGAGCGAGCGCGCTGACCTCGGCGCGATCCGAGCCCGACCGGGTGCGGATCCTCTCGGGCGTCTACGAGGGGCGGACGACCGGGACGCCGATCAGCCTGATGATCGACAATGTCGATGCCCGCCCCCGCGACTATCCGGCCGATGCGCCCGACCGGCCCGGCCATGCCGACTTCGCCATGCAGGCCAAATACGGCTTGCGCGACCCGCGCGGCGGCGGCCGCGCCTCGGCGCGCGAGACCGCGGCGCGGGTGGCCGCGGGCGCGGTCGCCCGGCTGGTGATTCCCGAGGTCGCGGTCGAGGCACGGGTGATCGAGGTCGGCGGCGAGACCGCGGGCTGGCCCGCGCTGATCGAGCGGGCCAAAGCGGCCGGCAGCTCGCTGGGCGCGATCGTCGAATGCGTCGCGAGCGGCGTGTCGGCGGGCTGGGGCGCCCCGGTCTACGCCAGGCTCGACGCGGAGCTGGCTGGGGCGGTCATGTCGATCAACGCGGTCAAGGGCGTCGAGATCGGCGCCGGCTTCGCCGCGGCGCGCCTGCGCGGCGAAGACAATGCCGATCCTACGCTTGCCGGCGGCATCACCGGCGGCATCGCGACCGGCGCGCCGATCGTGCTGCGCGCCGCCTTCAAGCCGACCTCCTCGGTCGGGGCGCTGGGCGTAGCGGGGCGGCACGATCCCTGCGTCGGCTTACGCGGCGCGGCGGTGGTCGAGGCGATGGTCGCTTTGGTCCTGGCCGACCACAAGCTGCTGCACCGGGCCCAGTGCGGCGAAAGGAGGGGATCATGATGTTGAGCCTGATCGCGCTGACCTTGGCAGTGCCGGCGGATGCGCCGGTCACCCTGCACGGGATCGGAGATCTCCGCATCGGCATGCCGGTCGCGGCGCTGCGCCGGATGGGCGCCACTGAGGACGAAAACCCGCTGGAGGAGGGCGACTGCAACTATTGGTATCTGCCCGGGCGCGAGGGGCTCGCGCTGATGGTGGTCGGCGGCCGGGTGGTGCGGATCGACGTCGAGAACCCGGCCCACCGGACCGCCTCGGGCGCCCGTGTCGGCATGCGCGAGGCCGAGATCCGCGCGATTTACGGCGCCGCCCTGCGGGTTGAGCCGCATCCCTATACCGGCCCGGAAGGGCATTACCTGATCTACCGCGCCCGCGCCGAGCCTTACGGCCTGATCCTCGAGACAAATTACGAGACCGGGCGCGTGGGGCAGCTGCGGGTCGGCCTCTGGCGCTACGTGCAGCTGATCGAGGGATGCGCGTAACCCGTCGCGTCCGCATCCACGGTCGCGTCCAGGGCGTCTTCTATCGCGGCTGGAGCGTCGACAATGCGCGTGCGCTCAGGCTCGACGGCTGGGTCCGCAACCGGCGTGACGGCAGCGTCGAGATGCTGCTCGCGGGCAGCGAGGAGGCGGTTGAGGCGATGATCGCGCGCTGCCGCGAGGGGCCGCCCGCCGCCCGCGTCGAGCGGATCGAGGTGGCGGAGAGTGATGACGCCGCGCCGGCCGGCTTCGAGGCCCGGCCGACCCTTTAGGCGGTGAAGGGATCGCGCACCAGGATCGTGTCCTCGCGCTCGGGGCTGGTCGAGACCAGGGCGACCGGGCAGGCGATCAACTCCTCGACGCGGCGGATATATTTGATCGCCTGGGCGGGGAGCTGGCGCCAGCTGCGCGCGCCGGCGGTGGATTCGGACCAGCCCGGCATCGTCTCGTAGATCGGCACGACCGCGGCCTGGTCGGCGGCATGGGCGGGGAAATGGTCGCATGTCTCGCCGTGCAGAGTATAGCCGATGCAGATTCGGATCTCGTCGAGGCCGTCGAGCACGTCCAATTTGGTGAGCGCGATGCCGGTGACGCCGGCGACCGCCATCGACTGGCGCACCAGCGCCGCGTCGAACCAGCCGCAGCGGCGCTTCCTCCCCGTCACCGTGCCGAACTCGCGGCCGCGTGTCCCGAGCCGCTCGCCGATCGCGTCGTCCAATTCGGTCGGGAACGGCCCGGAGCCGACCCGCGTCGCATAGGCCTTGACGATGCCGAGGACGAAGCCGGCGGCCGCGGGGCCAAGGCCGGTGCCGCCCGCGGCGGTGCCGGCGACGGTGTTCGACGAGGTGACGAACGGATAGGTGCCGTGATCGACGTCGAGCAGCACGCCTTGCGCACCCTCGAACAGGATGCGGCGGCCATCGCGGTGCGCCTCATTGAGCGTCATCCACACCGGCCGGGCGAATTGCAGCACGAAATCGGCGATCCCACCCAGATCGCGCTCGAGCCGGGCGCGGTCGATCCCTTTCCTGCCGAAGCCGGCGCGCAGCGCATCGTGATGGGCGCAGATGCGGTCGAGCTGCGGCCCCAGCGCACCCAAGTGGGCAAGGTCGCAGACCCGGATCGCGCGGCGGCCGACCTTGTCCTCATAGGCCGGGCCGATGCCGCGCCTTGTGGTGCCGATCTTGCCCGCGCCCGAGGCGTCCTCGCGCAACGCGTCGAGATCGCGGTGGAAGGGCAGGATCAGCGGGCAGGTCTCGGCGATCTGCAGATTTTGAGGCGTGATCGAGACGCCCTGCTCGGTCAGCTTCCCGACCTCGTCCTTCAGCGCCCAGGGATCGAGGACGACGCCGTTGCCGATCACCGACAGGGTGCCGCGGACGATGCCCGAGGGGAGCAGCGACAATTTGTAGGTCTCATCGCCGATCACCAAAGTGTGGCCGGCATTGTGGCCGCCCTGGAAGCGGACGACGAGATCGGCGCGGCTGGCCAGCCAGTCGACGATCTTGCCCTTGCCCTCGTCGCCCCACTGGCCGCCGATCACGGTGACGTTCGCCAAAGCCCGATATCCTTCGTGGGGGTGCCGCCCGCGCTCTATGGCGCAATCCGCCGCGCGTCCACCCGCGCCTTGCCCCAGCATGACCGAGTTGTTGTTTCAGGTTCATGCAACCGCCGGCACGACGGGCGCGTTGGGGGTCCGAGCTTTGCCTCATGGGAGAGAACAAATGCGTAACATCATTCTTGCCGTTTCCGCCACGGCGATGGCCGTTCCGGTCACCTTCGCGGTGCCGACCGAGAGCGCGCAGGCGCAGCGGCGCTATTACAGCGACGGCTATTATAACGGCCCGACCTGGCGCGACAGAAACGGCCGCTATCGCTGCCGCCGCTCGAACGGCACCACCGGCCTGATCGTCGGCGGCGCCGCCGGCGCCCTCGTCGGCCGCTCGATCGACGGCGGCCGCAACCGCACCACCGGCACCATCGTCGGCGCGGTCGCCGGCGCCCTGGTCGGCCGCGAGATCCAGAGGAGCAGCGCGCGGCGGCGTTGCCGCTAAAGCGCGGCGTAAGCCAAAGCTGAAACGAAACGGGGCGCTCCTGCGGGAGCGCCCCTTTTCTATGGCGGTTATGTCTCTTGCAGACGTGCGATTCGGGACTGTCCGCTATGGGCGGAACGCGGACTCCCTAACGCGCGGGGCAGCGACGTGCCGGAGTTAGCTGGATGTTCTCTAGCGTAAGCCGAGCCTGTCTACTGCGTCCGCCACGAGAGAAACTAGAGATGTCGACAGTACCGAGAAATGTGGCGATCACCGGCCCTGGCCCTGTGCGGCGCGTGCCTCCCCGGACTGGACCACTAAGCCTGACTAGAGCCAGATTGCGAAGCCGGGAGAATCCTGCCTGATTGAGATAGGTTACGCCCTGCGATGCTTGCCCGCGAATAACGCCGTCCGGTGAGGCCCGTCTGCCTGCCCCGATTTGCCAGCCTGGGGGGATGTAGCAGATCGACAGAATGTCGACGCCCCAGGTGTCGATGGCGAACTGCTCTACGCGTTCATCGCGTCCGATCGACACCCCGGTGATCGAGGCCAGATAGGTGCGACTCGACTCGGCCTGATTCGATGATGATGTCGCCAAGGCCAAGAGAGTCCCTAAGAGTTGCGCTGCCGTCACTGGCCCAGCGTAATTGGCGAACCAACGCGATACAATGTCCGCAATGGGTCGTTTCCCGCCACTCTACGGCTAGGGTTTGACGGACCTATGCTCCGGCCGGCCTGGAATTGGGACACGTACCTTTTGGCGAAACGCGGTTCGTCACCTTGGGCCGCATCGGTCGCCGGGATGATGCGAAACGGGGCGCTCTTGCCGGAGCACCCCTCTTCTCTGGCAGGAAGCTCAGGCGTTGCCGGCCGGTTTCGCCGCTGCCGGCTTCTTTGCCGCGGGCTTCTTCGCCGGGGGCCTCTTCGCCGCCGGCTTCCTGGCGGCGGATTTGGCGGCGGCCTTGCTCTTGGCCGCGGCGGGCTTGGCGGGCTTTTTGCCCTTCGCGGCGGGCTTCTTCTTCGCCGAACTCCTGGGCGGCGTCGGCCGGCCGGTGCCTCCGCCGGCGCCGGCGCCCGCAGCGGCGCCCTTGCCGGCTTCGCCGAGCATGCGGCGGACCGCTTCGGTAGCGGCGTTGATCATCGCCGCGCCGATCTTGTTGGCGCTGTCGACCGCGGCGTCGGCGGCCGCCTCGGCGGCGTCCTGCGCCTGGCGGGCGCTCTTCTTGGCGGTGTCGCGGACGTTCTTGTTGGCGGCGAGCGCGGCCGCGGCGGTGACAAGGCCGGCGGCGAGCAGGCTGCGGGCGAGCGGGTTCTGGGCGAGATCGGCGGCGCGCCGGCCTGCCTCGCGCAGCGCGTCGGGAATCTTGTCGGCGGCGGCGCGGGCGCGACCGCTGCTCTTGCCTTTGCCGGAAGGTTTCTTGGCCATTGGAACACTCCTGCTGCTTCGTATCTCAAGCGTAACAGACACGCGACGGGGCGAACAGTTCCGTCCTAGCTGCGATCGATCGGGTAGCGTTCGCCATCGGGCGCGGCCGGATCGCCGGCGGGCTGGACGGCGGCACGGGCGTCGTCGCCATGCCCTTTTTCGCGTACCAGATGCTCGGGGATCTCGTCGTCGCGCGCTTCCTCGCTGCCGGGAGCGGATGGCCCTGCCCGCCGCCCGCCTCGTCCTCATCCGGTCCAGTCATCGGCGCTCCCTCGCCGGACAAGCGAAGGGCCGCCGGAAAAAGTTCCCCGGCGGCCCTTTCACATGGTCAGCGGCCGGAGGCCGACTGCCCGGAAGCCTTGAAAGCCTAGCCTTTCAGCTCCCGAACGGACTTGACCGACCCCTCTGCTGAACCATGAGACATCGGATCACCTCCTTTCGCTTGCGTTGAACCTGGCTTCTGTATGAGTCGCGCGGAATCGCGGATCAAGACTTGATCTCAATTTTTTTGCCGCTAGGATTCCACGCTTCGCGCCCGCTTCGGGCGCTTCTTTATTGGCGGCACTCCTCGATCAGCCGCGCCAGCTCGGGCCAGGACGGCAAGATCAGGTCCGGCTGCCCGCCGACCTCAACGACAAAGCGGCCGCGGCTGAAGGCCATCTCGTCAAGCAGCGGATCGGCCGCGGCCAGCGTTGCCCGCGTCATCGCGCCGTCGCTCGAAGCGGGCAGGCTTCGCTCGCCGAAGGTGGTGCCGATGGTCAGGGCCGGCCCGGTGGCGGCGCCGATGCGGGTGAGCGTGATCCGGCCGGCGGTCGTGCACTCGGCGGCAAATAGCGGGCCTTCGGCGCCGAACGCCGCGCGCGGTCCAGGCCTTTGCCCATAATCCCAATCGCCCTGGCTGAGCGGCGCGTCGCGCCAGTCGGCCGGCGGCGGCGCGGGCGGCGGCGGCACGGGCTGGGGCGGCGGCGGCGGGACCGGGGCGGGCGGCGCGGTGCGCGGCACGCAGGCCGCCAGCACCATCGCGGCGGCGGCCGTGCCGAGGGGCCGGACCAAGCGCATCGGCCCGGCGCTCAATCGCCGGCGTCGGCCGCATTGGCCGCGGCGGCGGCATTGGCGTTCGCGTCCCCGCGGGAAGCGGGCAGCGCGCCCGTCTGGCACTCGCCGATATAGACGCCGATCGTCGCGCTGGCGGGCAGGATCAACGGCGCCGAATCGCCGATCCGGATCGCGATCGGCGTCGTCGTGCGCGCCAAGGCGGCGACCAGGGTGTCGCTGCCGTTCAGGCTCGCGCGCAGCATCGGGATCGGGCCCTCGCCGCCGGTGACGGCGAGCCGGCGGGTCTCGCTGCCGACGCTGACCAGCATCACCGGCAGGTCGCCGGCCGGCTCGAGGCCGTGGCGCTGCAGCATGAGGCCGCGGCGGGCGTCGCAGACGATGCTGAACAAGGGCGGGGCGCCGCGCGGGCCGAACTCGATCGCCCGTTGCTCGTCCTGGAGCGTCGCGCGCCACTCGCCGAGCGCCGGCTCCTCGTCGTCGCGTTCGGGGCGGACGGTCTCGACGGTCCGCGCGCTGTCGTTGCCGCCGGAGGGGACGAGGCTCGCATCCTCCGAGCGCGCGCAGCCGGCGAGCAGGACGATCAGAAACGGAAGCACGCGGCGGATCATCAGCGAATCCTTATCTTCGGACCTCGCGCCTGCCTTTAGCGCTTTTCCCCGCCGCCGCCAGCTAGTGCCGCTTGAAATACTGGACCTCGCGCTCGTGCTTCTCGGCCGCCGCGCGGGTGGCGAAGGTCCCCAGGTTGCGGCGCTTGCCGGTCTTCGGGTCCTTGTTGCGCGAATAGAGGCGCCAGCCGGACTTGAGCTTGCGGATCACGGGCGGCTCAACCGGGCATGCCGCGGCAGGTTCCGCCGCTCAGCGCATCCGCCGCCCCATCCGCATCGACTTCTGCTTGCCATAACGCGTCTTCCGCGTCCCCGGCTTGCCCTCGGTCGAGTGGCCCAGCACCGGCGCGCGCTTGTGCTCGGTGGCGAGGCCGAGCTCGTCGGCCTCGAGCCGGCGGATTTCGTCGCGCAGCCGGCCGGCTTCCTCGAATTCGAGGTCGGCGGCGGCCTTGCGCATCCGCTTTTCGAGGTCGTCCAAATAGGCGCGCAGATTGTGGCCGACGAGGTGCGGCCTGTCCTCGTCGCCGGTGTCGATGATGACGCTGTCGCGGTTGGAGACGTCCGCCAGGATGTCGGCGATGTTGCGCTTGATCGTGGTCGGAGTGATGCCGTGCGCGGCGTTGTAGATCTCCTGCTTCTGGCGGCGCCGGTTGGTTTCGTTGAGCGCGCGCTCCATCGAGCCGGTGACTCGGTCGGCGTAGAGGATGACCCGCCCCTCGACGTTGCGCGACGCGCGCCCGATCGTCTGGATCAGCGAGGTCTCGGAGCGCAGGAACCCTTCCTTGTCGGCGTCGAGGATCGCGACCAGGCCGCATTCGGGGATGTCGAGCCCCTCGCGCAGCAGATTGATCCCGACGAGGACGTCGTAGACGCCGAGGCGCAGATCGCGGATCAGCTGAATCCGCTCCAGCGTCTCGACATCCGAATGCATGTAGCGGACCTTGAGGCCGGCCTCGTGGAGGAATTCGGTGAGGTCCTCCGCCATCCGCTTCGTCAAGGTCGTGACGAGGGTGCGAAAGCCCTTGCGCGCCGTCTCGCGCGCCTCGACGATGAGGTCGTCGACCTGGTCCTCGACCGGCCTGATCTCGACCGGCGGATCGATCAGGCCGGTCGGGCGGATCACCTGCTCGACGAAGACGCCGCTGGTCTGCTCGAGCTCCCAGGGGCCGGGCGTCGCCGAGACGGCGACGGTCTGCGGCCGCATCACGTCCCATTCGTTGAAGCGCAGCGGCCGGTTGTCGATGCACGACGGCAGCCGGAAGCCATATTCGGCGAGGGTCAATTTGCGGCGATGGTCGCCGCGCGCCATCGCCCCGACCTGCGGCACCGTCTGGTGGCTCTCGTCGACGAACAGCAAAGCGTTTTCGGGCAGATATTCGAACAGGGTCGGCGGCGGCTCGCCGGGGAGGCGGCCGGTCAGGAAGCGCGAATAATTCTCGATCCCGGCGCAAGAGCCGGTGGCGGCGATCATCTCGAGGTCGAAATTGGTGCGCTGCTCGAGCCGCTGCGCTTCGAGGAGCCGGCCCTCGGCCTGGAGCTCCTTCAGCCGCTCGGTCAGCTCGAAGCGGATCGCTTCCATCGCCTGCTTCATGGTCGGGCCGGGGGTGACGTAGTGCGAGTTGGCGTAGACCTTGACGTAATCCAAAGCGGCGATCTTCTTGCCGGTCAGCGGGTCGAACTCGACGATCGACTCGATCTCGTCGCCGAAGAAATTGATCCGCCAGGCCATGTCCTCATAATGCGAGGGGAAGATCTCCAGATTGTCGCCGCGCACCCGGAAATTGCCGCGGGCGAAGGCCTGGTCGTTGCGCTTGTATTGCAGCGCGACGAGCTTGCGGATGATCTCGCGCTGGTCGACGCTCTGACCCTTTTTGAGTGCGAAGGTCATCGCCGAATAGGTTTCGACCGAGCCGATCCCGTAAATGCAGGACACCGAGGCGACGATGATGACGTCGTCGCGCTCGAGCAGCGAACGCGTCGCCGAATGGCGCATCCGGTCGATCGCCTCGTTCACCGAGCTTTCCTTCTCGATATAGGTGTCCGAGCGCGGCACGTAGGCTTCGGGCTGATAATAATCGTAATAGCTGACGAAGAATTCGACGGCATTGTCCGGGAAGAAGCTTGAAAACTCGCCATAGAGCTGGGCGGCGAGGATCTTGTTGGGCGCGAGGACGAGCGCCGGGCGCTGCAGCGTCTCGATCACCTTGGCCATGGTGAAGGTCTTGCCCGAGCCGGTGACGCCGAGCAGCACCTGGGTCTTCTCCTCCTCGCGCAGCTGGCCGACCAGCTCTTCGATCGCCTGCGGCTGATCGCCCGCCGGCTGGTAATCCGAGACGATCCGGAACGGCGTGCCGCCCTCGGTCTTGGCGGGCCGCTCGGGGCGGTGGGGAATGAAGGCCTGGCCGGTCTCGGGCTCGGCGAGGCTGGTGCGGATGGTGATCGCCATGGCCGAGCGATATGGTCGCGACGGCGATTGGGCGCAATGATCTGCGGTTGCCCGGGGCCGGCATTTGCGACACAGTCGGGGCGAATCGCGACTCCCGCGCGATCGCAAAAGGGGAAGATCGATGAAGCGACTAATGCTCCTGGCGCCGTGCGCGGCGCTGTTCGCCTGTTCGGGCAGCGCGGTTTCGCTCCAGCCGGGTCAGTGGGAAACGACGGTTCAGTTCACCTCGATCGAGATGCCGGGTGCGCCGGAGCAGCTGGTCGCGCCGATGCGGGCGGCGATGAGCGCCCCGCAGACCCGTTCCGAATGCATGACCCCGGAGCAGGCCGCCAACCCCGCCGGACGGATGATGAACCCGGGCGGCCCCGCCAATTCCTGCCAATATACGGAGAACACCTTCGCCGGCGGCACGATCCGGGTGCACGGCACATGCCAGCAGCCGGGCCGCGGCTCGATGCAGATGAACATGGACGGCAGCTACACGGCGACGACGATGACGGCGAGGGTGACCTCCGAAATGCATGCGCCGCCGGGGACGCCGGGGCCGCAGGCCATCCGCATGTCGGGGACGCTGGCCGGACGCCGCACCGGCGATTGCCCGGCGACGCACTGAGCGCCCGCTTCTAATCCGCGCGCGCCCCCGCTAGGGTGCCCCAAAGACAAGGGGGAGATGGGGAATGCGCGCACTGGCCTTGATTCCCTTCCTGTTCGCCGCGGGCTGCGGCGAGGCGCCCTCCGAAAACAAGGCGGCGCCGGCCGCCGCGGCGCTCGCGCCCGGCCAGTGGGAGCTCGCCTCCGAGGTCACCAGCTTCCGCAAGGCCGGGGCGGGCAATGCGGGGACCGACACGCCGGTCGGCACGCGCGCGACGCAAAGCCTGTGCGTCGGCGCCGGCCACGAGCTCCAGACCGCTTTCTTCGCCGGCGACGGCTATCGCTGCAGCTACGGCACCTATTATGTCCGCAACGGCCGGGTGAACCTGACGATGGGCTGCAGCCGCGAGGGCCTCGACGGCACGATCACGATGGCCGCCGAAGGCACCTTCCAGGCGGACAGCGTCGAATTCCGGCGCAATTCGAACACGAGTCTCACCGCCGGCGGCACCGTCGCGGCCGAGGCGCGGGTGACCGGGCGGCGGACCGGCGCGTGCGCGCCGGACGCGAACGAGGGCGAAGGCCAAAACAAGCAGGGCTGACGCGCCCGTACGAGAGAAGGACAGCCAATGATCGGTTACGTGACTCTGGGGACCAACGACATCGATCGCGCGCGGACCTATTATGACGCCCTGCTCAGCGAGATCGGCGCCACCCGCAAGATGGAGTTTCCGGAGACCGGCTTCACCCTCTACGGCACCGGCGACCGGCGGCCCGGTATCGCCGTCACCCGGCCCTATGACGGCAAGCCCGCTTCGGCGGGCAACGGCAACATGGCCGCGCTGGCGATGGAGAGCCGGGACATGGTCGACCGGCTGCACGCCCGGGCGCTCGAGCTGGGCGGCACCGACGAGGGCGCGCCCGGGCTGCGCACGCCGGAAGGGCCGAGCGCCTTTTACGGCGCCTATTTCCGCGATCCCGACGGCAACAAATTATGTCTCTTCCGGATGGGTCCGGCCCAGGCCTGAAGCAATGAAGGTCCGGGTGATCGTCAACAAGAGCGGCGGCACCTCCAAGGGCGATGCGGAGGAATCCGCGCGGATCAAGGCGGCATTCGATGCGAGCGGCGTCGATGCCGACGTCCGGCCGACCGAATCGGACGACATTTTCGATGCGCTCAGGGACGCCGCCGCGGCGCCGGGCCTCGACGCGGTCGTGGCCGGCGGCGGCGACGGCACGCTGAGCTGCGCCGCCGGCCACCTCGCCGGCACGAAGCGGCCGCTCGGCATATTGCCGCTGGGGACATTGAACCACCTCGCGCGCGACGCCGGCATCCCGGCGAAGCTGGAAGAAGCGGTGGCGGTGATCGCCGCGGGCCATGTTCGGGCGATCGACGTCGCCGAGGTCAACGGGCGGGTGTTCGTCAACAACAGCTCAGTCGGCCTCTATCCGGACATGGTGCGGCTGCGCGAGGTCGAGCAGGAGCGGCTCGGGCGGACCAAGCGGATGGCGATGCTCTCGGCCAGCCTGACCGCGCTGCGCCACTTTCGCCGCCACCGCCTGTGGATCAGCGCGGAGGGGCTGGAGCAGCCGGTCCGGACGCCGCTGCTGTTCGTCGGCAACAACCGTTATCAGGTGAACCTGCTCGCGCTCGGCCAGCGCGGGGCGCTCGACGAAGGCGAACTCTGCCTCTACGCGATCCGCGCGCGCAGCCGGGCGCATCTGTTCTGGGCCGGCATTCGCGGCATCTTCGGACGCCTCGACCAGCAGCGCGATTTCGTCACTGCTTATGTCGGTGAGGCCGAGGTCTCCTCGGACCGCGAGTTCCTCATCGTCTCCGCCGACGGCGAGACGGTGCGGCTGGAGACGCCGCTCAAATACCGGATCCGGCCCAAGGCGCTGCGGCTCATCGTGCCGGCACCCTGAAGCTTTGCCCGACTTCGGTCGCGATGAAGCGATCGGGGGCGATGCCGCGCCCGCGCAACTGCTCGGCGAGCGCGCGCGGCGGGTCGTCCATGCCCTCGAAGCTGAGCTGGAACGTGCCCCAGTGGACGCCGAGCGCGCGGGCGGGGTCGAGCACCTCGAAGATGCGCACCGCTTCGGCGGGGTCGAGGTGGCTCTCCTGCATGACCTCGCGCGGCAGATAGGCGCCGATCGGGATGATCGCGAGCCGGAACGGGCCGTGCCGCGCCGCTTCGTGCGCCCAATCGCCGCCCGCCCAGCCGGTGTCGCCGGCGAAGAAGATATTGCCGCCGGGCAGCCGGACGGTGAAGGCCGACCAGAGCGCGCGATTGCGGTCGCTGCCCCAGCGCGAGCCCCAATGGTGGTTGCGCTCGACGATCACCTCCCCGCCGCCGGGCAAGGAGACGCGCCCGCCCCAGTCGCGCGCGGCCGAATCGATTCCCGCCCCGCGCAGGAGCGCGTCGTTGCCGAGGCTGGTGACGATCAGCGGCCGGTCGCGCCGCCATAGCCGGCTGAGCGTCGGCAGATCGAGATGGTCGTAATGGTTGTGGCTGACGAGGACGAGGTCGATCCTCGGCAAATCCTCGAAGCGGACGCCCGGCGCGCGGACCCGGCGCGGGCCGATGAAGGAGAAAGGCGAGGCGCGCTCCGACCAGATCGGGTCGGTGAGGATGTTGAGGCCCGCCGTCTGGATGAGGACGGTCGAATGGCCGATCCAGGTGACCAGCATCTCCGCTCCCATGACCCGGCGCGGCGGCACGGTCGGATGGACCGGCACGCTTTCGGGCCAGGCGGCGCGCTCGCCGCCCGCCCAGCGGTTGAGGAAGCGGCGCGGGTCGAGCCGCCGGGACGCGGGGGCGCCGGGATTGAAGAAATGCCGGCCGTCGAAATGGGCGCTGGCCGGGCCTTCGTAATAGACCCGGTCGAGGAACGGCGGCACCAGAGTCGGCGCGAAGCAGAGAGCGACGGTGGCGAACAGGAGGAGGGTGCCCGCCCACTTCAGCGCCGTCCGAATCATCGGCGGCGCTAGGGCGCGAGGGTGAAGCCCGCGGGGGCGCGGGTCTCGACATGCTCCTCGTGATACATGTCGAAGAGGAGGCGCCCGTCGGCCCCGGCACAGGACAGCTCATAAGCGGCGACGATCGAGCCGAACGCGCCGATTCCGGCCTCGCGGCGGGCGCCGATGCGGGGCGCGGCGCCGTCCGGGCAGCGCAGGCGGGCGAGGTAAGCGCGCTCACCCTGCGGCCCGCCGACCCGGATCGGGTTTTCGATCGTACCGAGCGGATGGGCGTCGGCGGCGGCGGCCAGCGCCTGCAGCTCCTCTTCGGGCGACGCCTGGCTCATCTGCGCGACCATCGCCTCGGGCGAGGTGGTGCGGGCACCGAGCCGCGGCTGCTGCGCGACGGCGGGCGCGGCGAGGATCAGGATGGCGGCGGTGAGGGGAATACGCATGTCACTCTCCGGAGGGGCTCGCGCCCGTTTAGGCGGGGCCAAGTGAAACTCAATGGAAATTGCGCGACTTGATCCTGAGCCCGCCGCCGGGCGCGCCCGGCAAGACAGGCACGCGGAGGTCGTGGCCGCCGTTCTTCGCGGCGTCGGCCGGGCCGGGGCGGTGCGGGAAATGCATCGCCCCGACCTCGGCCAGCAGCGAGGTCAGATCCTCGAGCCGGTCGGTGACGATATGGGTGACCTTGCCTTCGCGCTGCAATTTGCCCTCGATGGCGACCATCGCCGCGGACAGGATGATCCGGCGCTGCGCTTCGAAGATCCGCTGCCAGATGATGGCGTTGGCGATGCCGGTCTCGTCCTCGAGCGTCATGAAGGTGACGTTGCCGGCGCCGGGCCGCTGGCGGACGAGGACGATGCCGGCGATCCGGACCCTGTCGCCGTCCTTCAGCGCCCCGAGCCCGGCGGCGGGGGTGATCCCGCGCCGATCCAGCGCGGGGCGGAGGAAGGCGAGCGGGTGGGCGCGCAGGGAGAGCTGGACGGCGCGGTAATCCTCGACCACCTCGCGGCCCTCGGTCATCGGCGTCAGCGCCACTGCGGGCTCGTTCGCCCGCGCCTCGGCGGCGGCGAACAGCGGCAGCGGCGTCCCGCCCAGCCCCCGCACCCGCCACAGCGCCTGGCGCCGGTCGAGGCCGAGGCCGGCAAAGGCATCGGCGTCGGCGAGCTTCTCCAGCGTCGCGGCCGGCACGCCGGACCGGCGCCAGGCGTCGTCGACGCTGGCGAAGGGCCGCGCCATCGCCGCCGCCGCGATCTTCGCGCCATGATCGTTGGACAGGCCCTTCACCATCCTGAGGCCGAGGCGGAGGGGGAGCAGGCCTCTGAAGCCCTCCCCCTCGATGGGGGAGGCTTGGGTGGGGGTGAGCCTCGCCGCCCGCTCGGTGGGCCTCGAAAGTTCACCCCACCCCAACCCCTCCCCATCAAGGGGAGGGGCTTCGATCGTGCAATCCCACCGGCTCGCGTTGATGCAGACCGGGCGCACCTCGACGCCATGCTCGCGGGCGTCGCGGACGAGCTGGGCGGGGGCGTAGAAGCCCATCGGCTGGGCGTTGAGCAACGCCGCGCAAAAGATCTCGGGATGGTAGCATTTCATCCAGGACGAGGCGTAGGCGATCTTGGCGAAGCTGGCGGCGTGGCTTTCCGGGAAGCCGTAGCTGCCGAAGCCTTCGATCTGCTTGAAGGTCCGTTCGGCGAAGTCCTGCGTATAACCGTTGGCGATCATCCCGCCGATCATCTTCTCGCGGAAGTGGCTGACGCCTCCCGTCGTCTTGAACGTCGCCATCGACCGGCGCAGCGCGTCGGCTTCCGCGGGTTTGAAGCCGGCGCCGACGATCGCCACCTTCATCGCCTGCTCCTGGAAGAGCGGCACGCCCTTGGTCTTCTCGAGCACCTCGCGCAGCGCCTCGGACGGATATTCCTCGGGCTCCTTCCCTTCCCGCCGCCTGAGATAGGGATGAACCATATTGCCCTGGATCGGCCCCGGCCGGACGATCGCGACCTGGATGACGATGTCGTAGAAGGTGCGCGGCTTGAGCCGCGGCAGCATCGACATCTGCGCCCGGCTCTCGATCTGGAAAGTGCCGATCGTGTCGGCCTCGCAGATCATGTCGTAGACGTGGGAATCGTCCTCCTGCATCTCGGGAGAGGCGAGGGTGAGACGCCGCCCCTTGTGCGCCTCGAGCAGGTCGAAGGCGCGGCGCATGCAGCCGAGCATGCCGACGCCGAGGATGTCGACCTTCATGATCTTCAATTCCTCGAGATCGTCCTTCTCCCATTCGATCACGCTGCGGTCGGCCATCGTCGCCGGCGCGATCGGGACGAGATCGTCCAGGCGGTCGCGGGTGAGGACGAAGCCGCCGGGATGCTGCGACAGGTGGCGCGGCGTCCCGACCAGCTGGCCGGTGAGCTCGAGGGTGAGGGCGAGGCGCGGGTCGTTTTTGTCGAGGCCCAGTTCCTCGACGTGGCGTTCGGCGACGCCGTCGTTCGACCAGCCCCAGACCTGGCCGGACAAGGCCTGGGTGACATCTTCCGACAGGCCCAGCGCCTTGCCGACCTCGCGGACCGCGCCGCGGCTGCGATAGCGGCTGACAACGGCGGTCAGCGCCGCATGGTTGTGGCCGTAGGTCTGGTAGATCCACTGGAGCACCTCCTCGCGCCGTTCATGCTCGAAATCGACGTCGATGTCGGGCGGCTCGTCGCGGTCGTCGGACAAAAAGCGCTCGAACAGCAATTTGTGCGCGACCGGGTCGATCGAGGTGATCCCGAGCACGTAGCAGATCATCGAATTGGCCGCCGATCCCCGCCCCTGGCAGAGGATCTCCTGGCTGCGGGCGAACTGGACGATCGAATTGACGGTCAGGAAATAGGGAGCGTAGCGCCACGAGGCGACCAGCCGCAGTTCGTGTTCCAGCAGGTCCGCATAATCCGGGGGAATGCCGGCGGGGAATTTGGCGGCGAGCGCGGCCCGGGTCAGCCGCTCGAGCGCGTCCTGCGGGCTTCGGCCCGACATCACGATCTCGTCGGGATATTGGTAGCTCAATTCGCGAAGCGAGAAGGTGCAGCGCTCGACGATGTCGGCGCTGGCGCGGACCGCGTCGGGGAAGGATGCGAAGCGGCGCTCCATCTCTTCGGGGCTTTTGAGGAAGCGGTCGGCGAAGCGCTCGCGGCGGAAGCCGAGCGCGTCGATCGTGCAGTGCTCGCGGATCGCGGTAACCACGTCCTGGAGCATGCGCCTGTCGGGCCCGTCATAGAGGACGTCGCCGGTGGCGAGGCTCCTGAGGCCGTAGCGGCGGGCGAGGGCGTCCAGCGCATGGAGCCGCCTCGCCTCGCCCGGGCGGCGGCGATGGGTGAGCGCGAGATGGGCGCGGCTTCCGAAAATGTCGGCCATCTGCGCCAGCGCGGTTTCGGCGACCGCGTCGGCCTCGTCCGGCGCCAGGGCCGCGACCAGCCCTTCGGACCAGGCGGCGACATCCTCCCAATGGAGGAAGCATTGACCCTTCTCGTCCTTGCTGCGGTCGGCGCGGCCGTTGCCGGTGGTGAGCAGGCGGGTGAGCCGCGACCAGGCGGCGCGGTCCTCGGGCCAGACCAGCAGCGCCGTCCCGTCCATCAAATCGAGCCGGCAGCCGGCGACGAGGCGCACGCCGGTCTGGTCGCCGGCCCGTAGCGCCTTGATCAGGCCGCCGACGCTGTTGCGGTCGGCGATGCCGAGCGCCGGATAGCCGAGCAGGGCGGCCGCCGCGAACAGCTCCTCCGCGCTGGAGACGCCGCGCAGGAAGCTGAAATGGGTCGCGGCCTGGAGCTCGATATAGGTCATCCGAACAACCCGTGGAGATGCCAGCTGAGATCCTCCCTGCGATAGAGCCAGAAGCGGGCGCCGGTTTCGTCCTCGACCTGGAAATAGTCGCGAACCGCCTCCCGCCCCTCCGCCTCGCGCCACCATTCGCCATAGACTCGCTCGGGGCCGTCGGCGGCGGCGACGCGATAGGCCTTGCCGCGCCATCTGAAGCGCAAGGGGGCGCCGTCGGGGAGCAGCGCCATGACCTGCTCGACCGGCTCGGGCGGGATCAGCAGGCGGACCGGACGCGGCCAGCGGGGCCAAAATGCGGCCTCGGCGAGCGGGCCGGCGCGCGCGACGCTGCGTTCGGGCAGGTCGCTTTCATGCGCCGTGAGGCGGTGGATGCGGCGGGCGCCGAGGCGGACGGCGAGACGGTCGACCAGCAAAGCGAGATCGGGCGCCGGCGGCGCCCCGGCCAGCGCGCCCGCGATCGGCCGGGGGGCGAGCGGTTCGACGCGCAGCGCGACCAAGCGCAGCCGCTCGATGCCGAAGCCAGGCTCTATCATCGTGATCGTCGCCCAGAGAAGCCGCCGCAGATGATCGCGGTCGCGGACGGCGCGGGCGAGGTTAATATACTGATACTGCTCACTATTATCGACACGTTGGCAGACAAGGGCGAGGCGGCGGACGCCGAGCCCGGCTTCGGTGAGCTTGGGCACGAGGCGGCGGACGGCTTCCGCGGTGGCTTCCTCGATCGCCTCGGCAGTGGCGATCGGCTCCAGGAAGCGGAGCAGAACCGCGGGCGGCTGCTCGGGGACGATCGGATCGAACGGCTCCGCCGCGCGGCCGAGGGCCTGATCGAGGCGGAGAAGGAAGTGGAGCCCGAAGCGGCGCTGGAGCGGCGCCCGGGGCATGGCGACAAGCTCGCCGATCCGCTCGAGGCCGAGCCGGCTGGCGGCGCCGAGCGCGGCTTCGTCGAGGCGCAAAGCGGCGAGCGGCAGGGCGGCGAGCGCGTCGCCTTCGCGGCCCGCCGGGCAGAGCAGGATCGGCTGCGCGCCGAAGCGGGCGAGCGCGTGCGCCGCCCCGGTCGTGCCGGCGACGGCGACGCGGGCGGTGAAGCCGAGGCGGCGGCAGAAAGCGAGGATGCGCCGGCACATAAGCTCCTCGCCGCCGAACAGGTGGGCGACGCCGGTCAGGTCGAGCCAGAGGCCGTCGGGGCCGGAGCAGGCGGCGCGCGGCGTCCAGCGGCGGGCGGCGAACGCCCCCAGCCGCGCCAACCAGGCGGCATCGCCTTCGGGGTCGGCGGCGCGGACGTCGAGGCCGGAAACCAGGATCCGCGCCTTGGCGAGCGGCATGCCGGGGGCGAGGCCGAGCGCGCGCGCCTGGGGGCAGGCGGCGGCGAGGACGTTCCGATTGCCGACCCGATGGGCGGTGACCAAAGCGCCGTCGCCCGAACGCAGGGTGAGGCCTTGCGGCCGCGCTTCCCGCGCCCAGCGCGCGCCGGGCCGCCAGTGGCCGCCGCGCCCGGGCAGGGCGCGCTCGCCGGCGGCGCGGCGGGCCGCGGCGGCCTCAGGCGGCGGCGCGGCCCGCCTGATCCGGTCGATCGCCAGATCGGGCAGGAAGAGCGAGGCGAGCCTCGGCATCGGGGGCCTCCAACAGCCAGTCGTGGGGTGGGCCGCCGCGCTGGCGGGCAAGCGCGACCCGCCAGCGGGCGCGGCCGATGCCGTCGTGCGGCAAAGGCACGGACGGCGCGCTCCCGATCCGCCAGCGGGTCAGCGCGGCCGAGGGGATGGCGAGCGGATCGGCGCCGGCCCGGCGCCAGCGCCGGAGCAGCAAGGCCGCCGTGCCGCCCTCCTCGGCGGCGAGCTGGAGCCGGCGCGCCGGCGCCATCGCCATCCGCCCGACCTCGCCGACCAAAGCGGCAAGGCCGCCGTGGCGCACCCCCTCCTCGACCACCGCCAGCACCTCCTCGTCATTGCGGCATTCGGCGTAGATCAGGCGATCGGGCGTCAGCCCCGCCTGCGCGAGGCCCGGCGCGAACAGGTCGCGCCGCGACAGCGCCCAGAGCACCTGACCGCCTTCCCCCCGCGCGATCGCGAAGCGGGCGGCCAGAGCGGCGAGGAACAGGGTCGCGGCGGCCTCGTCGCTGGGCGCGGCCGTGGCCGGCGCTACCTCGTGCAGCCCGCACGCCAGCCCGCCGCCGGCCAGCCGCTCGTCCACCTCCGGGATGCCGAACGCCAGGCACGACGGCGCGGCGGCCGCGCCGGCAAGGCCGGACCGTTCGATCGCGCGCACCTCTTCCCGCAAAGCGGCGAGGCGCGCGTCCCTGGACAAGGCAGCGCGCATACGACTCGGACTCAGTTGTTCGCCTTATGTTCCGACGCATTTCCATCAGAGTCAAGTTCGGCGCGGTCGATCAGATCTCGACCTGGCTGCCGAGCTCAACCACGCGGTTGGTGGGCAGCCTGAAGAACTCCATCGCGGATTCGGAGCTCTTCATCATCCAGGCGAAGAGATGTTCGCGCCACAGCGCCATGCCGGGGCGCTTGGAGGCGATCAGCTTCTGGCGGCCGAGGAAGAAGCTGGTGCTCATCATGTTGAATTTCGGACCGCATCGGTCGACGCGGGCGAGGTCGCGTGGGACGTCCGGCTCCTCCATGAAGCCATAACGCAGGACGATCCGGAAGAAGCCCTCGCCGCAATCGGCGATCTCGATCCGGTCGGCTTCCTCGACATGGGGAACTTCCTCGACCTGCACGGTCAGGATGATCACTCGCTCGTGCAGCACCTGATTGTGCTTGATGTTGTGGAGCAAGGCCGAGGGAATGGAATCGGCCGCCGACGACATGAACACCGAGGTCCCGGACACGCGATGCAGCGACGGCGCGGCCGACTTGATGAAGATCGGAAGCGGAATCGCTCCCTCTTCCAACCGCTCGCGCAGCAGCCGGCGCCCCGTGGCCCAGGTGGTGAGGACGATGAAGATCAATGCGGCGACCAGCAACGGGAACCAGCCCCCGTCCGGAATCTTGGTGAGGTTCGAGGCGAAATAGGCGCCGTCGATGACGAGGAACAAACCCGTCACCGCGGCGGCCGCAACGCGGTTCCAGCGCCACACCCGGAACAGCAGCACCGCGATCATGCAGGTGGTGATGAACATCGTGCCGGTGACGGCGATGCCGTACGCCGAAGCGAGATTGGTCGATTGCCTGAACCCCAGGACGAGCAGCAGGACCATCGCCAGCAGCGTCCAATTCACGGCGGGGATGTAGATCTGCCCCGCGGCCTTTTCGCTGGTGTGGTCGATCCTGAGACGCGGAAGGAAGCCGAGCTGGACCGCCTGCCGCGTCACCGAAAAGGCGCCCGATATCACCGCCTGGCTGGCGATGATCGTCGCCAGCGTGGCGACGCCGACCAAGGGCAGCCGCGCCCATTCCGGCGCCATCAGGAAGAACGGATTGGCGGCGGCGGCGGGCTCGTCGATCAACAGCGCGCCCTGGCCCATATAGTTGAGCATCAGGCAGGGATAGACCAATGTGATCCAGGACAGCCCGATCGCCTTGCGGCCGAAATGCCCCATGTCCGCGTACAGCGTCTCGGCGCCGGTCACCGCGAGCACGACCGATCCAAGCGCCAGGAAGGCCAGCGGCGGATTCAACCAGAAGAAATAGGCGGCCCAAACTGGGTTGAGGATGCCGAGTATGTCGGGGTGGCGGGCGATGTTCGACGCGCCGAGCACCGCCAGCGCCGCGAAATAGACAAGGACGATCGGCCCGAAGATGGCGCCGACCCGCGCCGTCCCGCGCGCCTGGATCAGGAACAGGCCGATCAGAATCCCGACGGAAACGGGGATTACCAGCGGCGCGAGCCGCGCTTCGACGACGGTCAGGCCTTCCACTGCCGACAGCACCGATATGGCGGGCGTGATGATCGCATCGCCGTAGAAGAGCGCGGTCGCCAGGACGCCGAGCAGCACCAGCCCGCCGGTCCACTTGCCGCCCTCCAGCTTGCGCGAGATCAAGGCGAGCAGCGCAAACGAGCCGCCTTCGCCGTGATTATGGGCGCGCATGGCGAGCAACACATATTTCACCGTCACGATCAGCATCAAGGTCCAGAAGATCAGCGACAGGACGCCGAAGATGTGGGCCGGGTCCACGGCCAGCGGGTGCGGCCCGATGAAGCTCTCCTTCATCGCGTAGAGTGGCGACGTGCCGATGTCGCCGAAGACGACGCCGACTGCGCCGAGCATCAGCCCGGGCAGACCTTCTTTCGGGCCATGGTGGGGGGCGTCGGCGCCCGCTCCGGCGGCAACGGCGGAGGCGGCTGCGTTCATCACGCCGCTTTGCGCGCCGTGCGCGTTAGGATTCCATGTGAAAAGGCGCGGTCGGCGTAAGGATCGCATAAAGACCGGCCGCCATCCTCTCGACGCGGGCGGAAGGAGGGTCCAAATGCGCGGCGATGGCTGGTTCCCGATCCTTTCCCGCACTGGCGAGAACCTATGCCGAGACGCTGGCGATGGTCGCGGCCTCGACCGGGCTGGGGCTGCTGATCGCCCCGAAATGGGGTAACTCGCCGGTCGACCTGCTCTATCTTCCGCCCGTTCTTTTCGCGGCCAGCCTCTATGGCCTGCGCCCGGCTCTGGTCGCCTGCGTCGCTTCTGCGCTCGCCTTCAATTTCTTCTTCACCGAGCCGGTGCACAGCCTCGCCGTCCACAGCCCCGCCGACATCGTCACCATGCTGATGCTGTTCGGGGTGGCGCTGGTCGTCAGCCAGCTCGCCGCTCGCATACGGGAGCAGGCGCGAATCGCCGCCGCCAACGCGGCCCGCAACGCAACGATCGCCGGTTTCGCGGGCCGGCTGCTGTCCTGCCCTGACGCGAACGCGATCGGCGCCGTAACCTGCGCGGATTTGTCGTCCTTGCTCGACGCCAACGCCGTTCTGTTTGCAGAAGGGGAGATGGTTGCCAGTGTGCCCGATGATGCCCAGCTGACGCCCGCCGACGTCGCCGCCGCATCGTGGGTGCTGGAGCACAGCCTCACCGCCGGCCGCGGCGCGCCGCGCCTCAATCCGGCGGAATGGCTGTTCTTTCCGGTGAAGTCGGCCGCGCGGACGCTCGCGGCGCTCGGTCTGGCCCGCGGCGACGGCCGCCCGCCCGTTTCCGATGAGAGGCTGCCGCTGCTGGAAAGCCTGCTCGACCAGACTGCCCTGGCCCTGGAACGGGCGGCGCTGGAACGCGAGATGCGCGACGTCGACTCCCTGCGCGAGCGCGACCGGCTGCGCGGCGCGCTGCTCTCCTCGGTCGGCCACGACCTGCGCACGCCGCTGACCGCGATCGCCGCCGCCGCAGCCGAGCTGCGCCGCGAAGACTCTGATAAAGCGCTCGTCGCGACGCTTGAAGCGGAGACTGCGACGCTTGATCGCTACATCAGCAATCTCCTCGACATGGCGCGCATCGAAGCGGGTGCCGTCCGGCTGAAGTGCGAACCCATCGATCTCGTCGACGCCGTTTCGGCGGCGACCAGGGACTTGCACCGGAGCCTCGCCGGCCGGTCCGTCACGGTCGATCTGCCTGCCGATCTGCCGTTGGTCCGCGCCGACCCGCATCTCCTCCATCATTGCCTGATCAACATTATCGGCAATGCGGCCCGGCACTCCGACGAAGGCGCACCGATTGCGATTGCCGCCTTTCGCGATCCGGACGGCGTCCGTCTTTCGGTCCAAGACCAGGGGCCCGGCCTGCCAGACGGCGGCGGCGATTTCGACCGCTTTGCGCACATCTCCGGGACCGACCGGACGGGCGGCGCCGGCCTCGGGCTGGCGATCGTCAAGGGATTTACCGAGGCGATGGGCGTGATTGTCGCCGCGACGAATCGACCCGGCGCCAAAGGCGCGCTGGTCACTCTGACATTCCCTGAACCGCTGGTGTTGCGTGACCAACAGGAGGCGGATGGTGCGCGTGTCTAAGATCCTGATCGTCGATGACGACAAGCATATCCGGGTGCTGTTGAAAACGACGCTGGCGCGCGCCGGCTACGCGGTGGTCGAGGCGGCATCGGCGCGCGAGGCGCTGAACGCCAAGGGAATCGACAAGCCCGATCTGGTCCTCCTCGATCTCGGCCTGCCCGACCGCGACGGGCTCGAGCTCCTTTCCCTGCTGCGCGCCGATTCCCCCTGCCGCATCATCGTCGTTTCGGCGCGCGAAGAGACCGAACAGAAGGTTGCCGCGTTGGACCTCGGCGCGGACGATTATGTCACCAAGCCGTTCGACAGCGACGAATTGCTGGCCCGCATACGCGCTGCGCTGCGGCAGCAGGCGCCCGCGCCGGAAGCGCAAATCGTCCGTCTTGGCGCGGTCGAGATCGATCTGGAGCGCCGCAGCGTCCGGCGGCAAGGAGAGATGGTGCACCTGACGCCGAAGGAATATGCGCTGCTGGCGGCGCTCGCCCGCCATCCTGGGCGGGTGATCACGCACGGTCAGCTTCTCCGCACCGCCTGGGGCCCGGCCCAGGAGAGCCAAACCGAATATCTGCGCGTCGTCATGCGCGCGCTGAGGCAGAAGCTCGAGGACGAGCCATCCCGACCGGCGCTGCTGATCAACGAACCGGGCGTGGGGTATCGGTTGCAGGGGGATTAGAGGGGCACTGGCCCCCGCCCTCCCTTGCCGCTAGAGAGGCGCCGTAAAAGATGGCGAGCAACAGCGCAGTCCAGATCGCGGAGGCCCCTCCGCGCGAAGCGCCGCGGCGGCGCAGCTGGAACCCCTTCGGGCTCCGCCGGCAGCCTTTTTTCGACGACAAGAACCGCGCCTTCTGGATCCTCCAGTCGACCGGCTGGGCGGGCTATTTCGTGCTCCGCACCCTGTCGGGCATCGGCAATGCGAAGGATTGGGGCTACATCCTCCACACCGGCCTTTTGACCGCCGCCGGCTATTCGATCACCCTCTTGATGGCGTCGGCCTATCGGCGCCTTATCCGGATGAAGCCGGTCTACACCTGGGTCGGGACGTTCGTGATCGTCGCGATCGCCGCCGGCGGCTTCTCGGCGATCGAGACGTGGAGCGCCGCCACCTTCATCGATCCGACGATCAGGCCGGAAGGGCTCCGCTTTCTGGGCGCGATCCTGCTCACCGTCTCGCTGCTGATCGCCTGGTCGGCGCTCTATTACAGCATCAACTTCTTCATCCTGCTGGAGGAGCAGACCGACCGGCTGCTGCGGCTGGAGAGCACGGCCTCGCACGCCCAGCTCGCGATGCTGCGCTACCAGCTCAATCCGCATTTCCTGTTCAACACGCTCAATTCGATCTCGACCCTCGTGCTGTTGAAACAGACCGACCGCGCCAATGCGATGCTGTCGCGCCTCTCCTCCTTCCTGCGCTACACGCTGGTCAACGAATCCACCGGCATGGTGACGGTCGCCCAGGAGATCGAGACGCTGAAGCTCTATCTCGAGATCGAGAAGATGCGCTTCGAGGAGCGTTTGCGGCCCCATTTCCACATCGATCCGACGGTGATGCGCGCCCATCTGCCCTCGCTGCTGCTCCAGCCCCTCATTGAGAATGCGATCAAATATGCGGTGACGCCGCAGGAGGAAGGGGCCGACATCTCGATCGAGCTGCGCCGCGACATCGACCGGGTGCTGATCAACGTCTCCGACACCGGCCCGGGCGCCGACGCCCACTATCAGGTGCGCGCGGCCCAATCGACCGGGGTCGGACTGGCGAACATTCGGGACCGTCTGGCGCAGGCCTATGGCGACAACCACAAGTTCGAGACACAGTCGGACATCACCGGGGGCTTCCGCGTGTTCATCGAAATCCCATATCAAATCGAAGCCGAGGAGCCGAAATGATTATCCGCACCATCCTGGTCGACGACGAGCCGCTGGCCATCCAGGGCCTGCAATTGCGCCTCGATCCGTACGAGGACGTCGAGATCGTCGACACCTGCTCGAACGGGCGCGAGGCGATCAGGAGCATCAAGACCCACAAGCCCGACCTCGTCTTCCTCGACATCCAGATGCCGGGCTTCGACGGCTTTTCGGTGATCCAGGGACTGATGGAAGTCGAGCCGCCCTTGTTCGTGTTCGTCACCGCCTACAGCGACCATGCTTTGCGCGCGTTCGAGGCCGACGCGGTCGATTATCTGATGAAGCCGGTCGACGAGGCGCGGCTCGCCGACACGCTCGAGCGGGTCCGGGTCCGGCTCGCCGAGAAGCGCGGGGTCGAGGAGGTGGCGGCATTGAAGGAAGTGCTCGCCGACGTCGCCCCCGAGGCGATGGAGAATGTCGAGGGGGTCGAGGACGCGCACGCCTCGAACCGCTACGAGAAGATGATCAACATCAAGGACCGCGGCCAGATCTTCCGCGTCGACGTCGATTCGATCGAGAAGATCGACGCCGCCGGCGACTATATGTGCATCTACACGGGCGACAACACGCTGATCCTCCGGGAAACGATGAAGGATCTCGAGAAGCGGCTCGACCCGCGCCGATTCCAGCGCGTCCACCGCTCGACCATCGTCAACCTCGACCAGGTCAAGCAGGTCAAGCCGCACACCAACGGCGAATGCTTCCTCGTGCTCGGCTCGGGCAGCCAGGTGAAGGTCTCGCGCTCCTACCGCGACGTGGTGGCGCGGTTCGTCCATTAGATGCTCGGCTTCGCGCTGCTGCTTGCCGCCGCCGCGCCGGCCGCCTGGGCGCCGGCACCGATTTCCAGCCCGATGTTCGAATCGCACCCTGCCTTCGATCCCCGCACCGGCGATCTCTATTTCGTCCGCTCCTCGCCCGAGTTTCGCGGCTGGCGGATCCTCGTGAGCCACTGTGCGCCCTCCGGGTGGAGCGTGCCGGCCGACGCGCCCTTCGCCGGCGACGGGGTGGAAGCGGACCTCGCTTTCGTCGACGGCGGCCGCACCGCCTGGTTCATCTCGACCCGGACCAGCGACGGCGTGCGCGGGCGCGGCCTCGACATCTGGACGGTGACGCGAGGGCCCGACGGGCGCTGGGGCACGCCGACCCGGCTGCCGGAGCCGCTCAATTCGGCCGGCAATGAATGGTTTCCACGCTGGGGCGGCGACGGCTGGCTCTATTTCGGCTCCGATCGGGCCGGCGGTCTCGGCCGGACCGACATCTGGCGCGGTCGCCAGGCGGCCGACGGGCGCTGGACGGTCGAGAATGCCGGGGCCGCGCTCAACGGCCCGGGCGACGATTATGAGCCTCTGATCTCGCCGGACGGCGCGCGCATGCTGCTGATGACCGCCGACGGCTATTTCGAAAGCCGCCGAACGGAGGCGGGATGGACGCCGCGGGTCCGGCTCGGACCGGAGATCAATGCCAACGGCTCCGAGATCGGCGCGCTCTTCTCGCCCTCGGGCCGCGCCTTCCTGTTCGCGCGCAATGTCGGCGCCGAACGATCGGGGGAGTTCCTGCTGGCCGGTGATCCGGAGCGCGGCTGGCCGCCCGCTTGCCCCCGAAACTGACCGTGAATAGGAAGATTCGATGACCCAGTCCGAGAAATTCCGCTTGTTCGCCGCGCTCCATGTGCCGGGCGATCCGGTCATCCTCTACAACGCCTGGGACGCGGGCAGCGCCAAGGTGATCGCCGAAGTGGGCGCCAGAGCGATCGCGACGGGGAGCGCCTCGGTGGCCGCGGCGCAGGGCTTTCACGACGCCGAGGCGCTACCGCTGGCGCTGGCGCTGGCCAATGCCGAACGCGTGGTCGCGGCGGTGGACCTGCCGGTGACGATCGACTTCGAAGGCGCCTATGCGGCCGATCCCGCGGGCGTCGCGGTCAACATGGCGAAGCTGGCGGCGACCGGCGCGATCGGCTGCAATTTCGAGGACCAGGTGATCGGCGGCGAAGGGCTGCATCCGGTCGAGGCCCAGGCCGCCCGCATCCGCGCCGGGCGCGAAGCGGTGGGCGCCGACTTCTTCATCAACGCGCGCACCGACATCTTCCTCAAAGCCAAGGCCGACACCCATGACGCGGCCAAGGTCGATGCCGCGCTCGAACGCGCCCGGGCTTATGCCGCGGCCGGAGCGAGCGGCTTCTTCGCGCCCGGCCTCGCCGACCTTGCCTTGCTGAAGCGGCTTTGCGACGCCTCGCCCTTGCCGGTCAACTTCATGGCCTGGCCCGGCACGCCCCCCGCGGCCGAGATCGCCGCCACCGGCATCGCCCGGATCAGCCACGGCCCGTTCCCGCACAAGCTGGCGATGAAGGCGCTCAAGGAGGCCGCGGCGGCCGTCATGGACTCGGGGGCGCAACGCCCCTAGCCTTCGCGCCGATGGGCCCGCTCTTGCAGCGTTTCGAGGATCCGGAGACCGAGCGCGCCTTTCTGCGCGCCGAGCGCAGCGAGCGCGGCCAGGCGATCCGGGCGCTGATCGTGATCGCGATCGCCACCTTGCTCTCCTACATCGTCATCAACCCGATGCATTTCCCGCCCGCCGGGGTGATCGCCTACACCCAGGCCGCGGCCATTTTGATCGTGCTGATGATCGGCTTCTTCCTGCTGACCCGCAGCCAATTCTACCTCGACAAGCCGTGGATCGACCTGCCGGTGTTCGTCTTGTTGGCGGGCACGATGAAGTGGCTGGCGCTGGTCCTCGCCGGCCTGTCGGCCGTCACCGGCTTCCCGCCCCACGTCATGGCGATGGTGCAGATGGCGATCACAATGGTGTTCGCCAGCGTCGGCTTCGCCGGCACCTTCCGGCTGTTCCTGATCTGGTCGTTCGGGGTGCTCGCGCTGTTCGCGATCTGGCTGATGACGCGGACCGGCATTCCGGACATCAGCCGCGTCTACACGCTCACCAATTTCTCGACCTTCTTCATCTTCGCGCTCTACTTCAACTGGGACATCGAGCGGCGCGCGCGCAAGGTGTTCGCCGCCAACCTCGCGCTCGAGGCCGAGCGGGCGAAGACCGAGGAATTGCTCTACAACGTGCTGCCCCAGGCGGTGGCGGCGCGCCTCAGGGCCGGCGAGGCCGTCGCCGACAGCTTCTCCGACCTGACCGCGGTGTTCGTCGACCTCGCCGGCTTCTCGACCCTCGCCAAGAGGCTGTCGCCGGGCCACCTCGTCGAATTGCTCAACACTTTCTTCTCGGCCGCCGACCGCTGCGCCGAGCGGCACGGCCTCGAAAAGGTCAAGACCATCGGCGATGCCTATCTCGCGGTCGCCGGCGGCATGGCCTCGGGCGGGAGCGACGGCAAGGCGGCGATCGCGTTCGCGCGCGACCTCATCGCCGAGCTGGTCGAGATGGAGAAGGGAAGCGGGCTCGCGCTGCAGGCGCGGATCGGCGTCCATACCGGCCCGGCGATCGGCGGCGTGATCGGCAGCACCAGGCTCGCCTACGATTATTGGGGCGATACGATGAACGTCGCCAGCCGCCTTCAGGGCGTCGCCCCGCTGAACGGCGTCGCGGTTTCCGAGGCGACCTATTTCCAGGTGAGGACGATCCAGGACTTCATCGCCCAATCGGTGGTGCTGAAGGGGATCGGCGAGACCGCAGCCTATGCGGCGCGGCTCGACGGACGCGGGGAGGAAGAATGACGATGGTCAAGGTGACGGGCGCGCCCGCCTAGGCTTTGGCCTTCCTCCGGAGGAAGGAGAAGAAGGAGCCGGCCGAGCCGGATTTGAGGACGGTCGCCTTGAACAGGCGCGAGGAGACGCGGATGATCAGCACGATCCACAGCGCCTGCCAGGCGAGCGCGAGCAAATGCGGCCACAAAGTCTCGGACTGGGCGCCGAAGGCGATCATCGCCATCGGCGAGCTGAACGGCACGATGTAGGCGGTCAGCGCGAGCGGGCCGAGGCCCCGGCCGACGACGTTGATCGCGAGCAGGAAGACGAGCAGCTGCAGCATCGTCACCGGCATCGAAATGGTCTGGATCTCGCGGATGTTGCTCGCCTGCGCGCCGATGCCGAGGAACAGCGCGCCGAGGATCATGAAATTGGTGGCGAAATAGAGGATCAGGAGGACGATCCAGATCGGCCAGCCGATCGCCGGCGCCACCGCCGGCAGCGTCACCCAGTCCTCGAACATCTGGTGAAGGGTGGTATAGCCCAGCGCGAACATGCCGGCCCACAAAGCGAGGCCGACCAGCGAGATGCCGAGCATCGCCAGCAGCTTGCCGAGGAACACCGCGTCGAGCGGCACCGCCGCGGCGAGCACCTCGATGACCTTGTTGGTCTTCTCCTCGACCAGGGTCGACAGCAGCAGGGTGGCGAGCAGCATGGTGACGGTGAAGATCAGCGTCTGGCCGCCCTTGGCGAGGTTGCGACGGATCATCTGCAGATTGCCCGCCGCCTGATCGGTCACCACCCGCTCCAGCGGCGCGGGCGGCGGCACGGCACCGGCGGCGCGCAAGGCGGCGGCGCGGCGCGCGTCGTCGACCAGCAATTGCAGCCGGTGCGCGACATAGCCGTCGGCCTTGAGCGGGCCGGTCAGCACCGGCCGGTCGAGCGTGCCGCTCAGCACCGCCGAATAGCCGCCATGCTCGTCCGCGAGCAAAGCCCGCGCCTGGACCGCGACATGCTGCGCCGGCGCGACGTTGCGCAGGACCGGGAAGCTCTCTTCGGACGTGCCCGTCACCAGCCGCTCGCGCGCCTCTCCGAGCGCGCCGGCGGTCGCGCTGTCGGCGACGACGGCGACCGCCGGCTGGGCGGCGGCCTGGTCCTGGGCGTCGGTCATCGACGCGAAGAAGAAGGCGAAGCCGAACAGGATCATCGGCGCGAGCAGGAATATGATGAAGGTCTTCGAAAAGACCGAGGCGACGAAGTCGCGCCGGGCGATCACCCAGGCGGCTTCGAACAGGCTCATCATGCGGCTTCTCCGAAGTCCGCCTGTTCGCTCGCCTCCATCTCCCGCGCCGCCGTCTCGCCGGCGATGGCGACGAAGGCGTCGTGGAGGCCGCTGCGCTCGATCGACAGCTCCTCGATCCCGGCGCCGCCGTCGATCAGCGCCTTCAGCAGCGGCTCGATGCCGCCCCTGGGAAGCTCGAACTGCCACAGGTCGCCGATCTGGCGCGCGTCGAGCGGCAGCGATTTGCGCCACGCCCCGTCGGCGTTGCGCGGCTTGAGGCGGACCTGCGGCCGGAGCCGGCCGCGCGCATCGCTGACCAGGCCTTCGAAGCGGATCCGGCCGTCGGCGATGATCGCGATCCGCTCGCACAGCCGCTCGGCGTGGTGGATGACGTGGGTCGAGAAGATGATCGTGGTGCCCGCCGCCGCCTCGTCGCGGATGAGATGCTCAAGCCGGCCCTGGTTGATCGCGTCGAGCCCCGAAAAAGGCTCGTCGAGCACGACCAGCTTCGGCCGGTGGACGATCGTGCCGAACAATTGGATGGTTTGGGCCATGCCCTTGGAGAGGCTCTTTATCGGCTTGTCGACATAGTCGCCGAGGCCGTTCTCCTGGAGCAGGATCTCGGCGCGCTTGCGCCCGGTCTCGAGCGGCAGGCCACGCAGGGCGCCCATGAAGGCGATCGCCTCGCGCGTCGTCATCGCCGGATAGAGACCGCGCTCCTCGGGGAGGTAGCCGACGATCTTCGCCGCCTCGAGCGGCCGCTCATGGCCGAGCAATGAGCGCCTGCCGGCATCGGGCTCGATGATGCCCAGCAGCATTCGCAGCGTTGTGGTCTTTCCGGCACCGTTAGGGCCCAATATGCCGTAGATCGCGCCCTCGGGCACGGCGAGATCGATCCCGTCTACCGCCCGCTTGCCGTCGAAGGATTTGACGAGGCCACTGGCCTCGATCGCTAGGTTGCCCTGCACTTGACTTGACTTCCCCCTGGGACAACTGGTCGTAGCGGGAGAAGATATTGAAAGGCAAGCCAAAGCTTCGCGCCGAACTGGAGGAAAAAGCCGCCGAATTGGGCTTTTGCGCGATCGGGATCGCCCGGGCCGACGCCGCCCCGAAGACGGCGGAGCGGCTCCGGGCCTGGCTCGCCGCCGGCGCCCATGGCGACATGATCTGGATGGCGCAGACGGCGGCGCGGCGGGCATCGCCGGCCGGGCTTTGGCCCGAGGTCAGGAGCGTGATCTCGCTGGGGATGAGTTACGCGCCGGAGGGCGATCCGCTGGCGCTCGCCGGCCGGCCGAACCTCGGGCGGATCTCGGTCTACGCGCAGGGCGCCGACTATCACGACGTCGTCAAGAAAGCGCTGAAGGCGCTCGCGCGCTGGCTGGTTGCGGAAGCGGGCTGCGACCTCAAGGTGTTCGTCGACACCGCGCCGGTGATGGAAAAGCCGCTCGCCGAAGCGGCCGGGATCGGCTGGCAGGGCAAGCACACCAACCTCGTCAGCCGCAGCGACGGCAGCTGGCTGTTCCTCGGCGCGATCTACACCAGTCTCGACCTCGGCGAGGCGCTGCCCGCGGACGAGGCCCACGCGGAGCGCTGCGGGAGCTGCACCGCCTGCCTCGACATCTGCCCGACCGACGCCTTCCCGGCGCCGTTCCAATTGGATGCGCGGCGCTGCATCTCCTACCTCACGATCGAGCATAAGGGGCCGATCCCCGACGAATTCAGGGCGGCGATCGGCAACCGCATCTACGGCTGCGACGATTGCCTCGCGGTCTGCCCGTGGAACCGCTTCGCCGACGCCGCGCGGGCGAACAAGGCGTTCCTGCCGCGGGCCGAGCTGGCGGCGCCAGCGCTGGCGGACCTGCTCCGCCTCGACGACGCGGGCTTCCGCAAGCTCTTCGCCGGCTCGCCGATCAAGCGGATCGGGCGGGGCCGGATGGTGCGCAACGCGGCGATCGCCGCCGGGAACAGCGGGCTGGCAGAGCTCAGGCCGGCGCTGCAGGCGCTGGCGGGCGATGCGGACGCGGTGGTGGCCGAGGCCGCCGCATGGGCGCTGGACAGGCTCAGCGCGCCTCCTGCCGGCGGCTGAGGGCGGCGATGCAGGAGGCGCGGTCGATGTCGCGGCCGTCGGGGAGGCGGGCGTCGATATGGCTGACGATGGGCTCGGCGCCCGCGCGCAGGGGATAGAGATAGGCGTCGAGCACGCAGACCGGGCCGAGGAACTGGAGCTTGCGCGCGCCGCCTTCGCGCAGGTCGAGATCGGGCGCGCCGAACAAAGCGACGAGGGCGCGGGCGCTCTGGCCGACCACGCTGTCGAGGCCGGTCGTCGAATAGGTCGGCGCCGGCGGCGGCGCGACCGGCGGCGCGACGCGCGGCGCCCGGGCGGCGGGCGCGACGCAGCCGGCGGCGAGCAAGCCCGCCATCGTCGCCGCCAATATCGTGCGCCCCCTCATCGCCCGCAGGGAATCACGGAACGGCGGCGGCGGCAAGCCGGGGCGCCGCACGCCGGCCACGGCCCGCCGCAACATTCCCCGTCACTCCCGCGAAAGCGGAAGTCTCGCTTCATTCTTGCGCGAGTGAGGAAAGCTGGATTCCCGCTTTCGCGGGAATGACGTAGGGTGGGTGGATGAGCCAGCTCCCGCCCTTCCACCTCGCCTTCCCCGTCCACGACCTTGCCGCCGCGCGCGCCTTTTACGGCGGGCTGCTCGGCTGTCCGGAGGGGAGGAGCTCGGACGAATGGGTCGACTTCGACTTCTTCGGCCACCAGATCGTCGCCCATCTCGTGCCGGACGCGGCGGCGAAGGCGGGCCGCAACCCGGTCGACGGCCACGACGTGCCGGTGCCGCATTTCGGCGCGGTGCTGGCGATGGCCGAGTGGGAGGCGCTCGCGGCCCGACTCCAGGCGGCGGGCGTCGCCTTCGCGATCCCGCCGACCGTGCGTTTCCGGGGTCAGCCGGGCGAGCAGGCGACGATGTTCTTCCGCGACCCTTCCGGCAACGCGCTCGAAATCAAGGCAATGGCCGACCCGGCGAACCTCTTCGAAAAATAGGGACAGTCCCTATTTTTCGACGCCGCCGAAGCGGCCGTCGACGTAGAGCAAAGGGTCGACCTCGGCGCGGGTGACCACGTCCTCGACGACGCCGATGAAGATCGAATGGGTGCCGAAGCGGTGATGGTCGATCCGCCGGCAGCGGATCGTCGCCTGGGCGCCGCGCAGGCGCGGCGGCGTCACGCAGTCATTGTCCCAGCCCCTGATGAAGCGCTGCGCCTCGAGGCTGCGGTCGGCGAAGATGGTCGCGATCTCGGCCTGGTCGCGATGGAGGACGTTGACGTTGAAATGGACGACATTTTCGATCTTGGGATGGACCGAGGCGGCCTGGTTGACGCAGACGAGCAGGCTCGGCGGATCCATCGACACCACCGAGACCGCGGTCGCGGTGATCCCCATCGGCTTGCCGTCGACGCAGATCGAAATCACGTTCACGGTCGCGGCGACGCGGCGCATCGCCTCCTTGAAGGCGGCGGCGAGCTGGGGATCCGTGTCGGTCATGCGCGCATGCTGTAGCCCGCCAGCACCTCGCAAAGCCAGCGCCCCGCGGTCAGGGCGGTGATGTCGGAGACGTCGAGGCTGGGATCGAACTCGGTCAAATCGACGAGGCGGACCTTGGGGTTGCGGACGAGGGTCCGCGCGGCGGCGAAGAACTGGCCGACGGGAAGGCCGCCCGGCCGCGCGCCGGGAGCGCCGGGGCATTGCGAGCGGTCGATCACGTCGATGTCGAAATCGACCATGATCGCCTCGACGCCGGCCGCCTCGAGCTTGTCCAGCACCTCGTCGAGGATCCAGTCGAGCCCGTCCTTGCAGTCGAACAAATCGTAAGCGCTGGCGCCGGCGGCGCGCGCGTCCTCCTCCATCTTGAGGGTGTTGGCGAAGGGCGCGAGGCCGATCTGGCAGATGTTCGCGCCGGGCATGCCGTCCTCGATCAGGCAGCGGACCGGGTTGCCGTTCAAAGGGCCGCGGTCGGTCTCGCGCATGTCGTAATGGGCATCGAGGGTGATCAGGCCTACTTTCTCCAGCGGCAGGCCGAGGCCGTGCGCGGCGGGCCGGGTCACCGCATTATTGCCGCCGAGCAGGACGACGAGCGCGTGATCGAGCGCGCAGGCCTCGACCGCGTCGCGGATCGGCGCGAAGCCGGCGGCGGGCGAGACGCCCTTGACCGGGACGTCGCCGGCGTCGCGGACGGCGAGATCGAGCTCCAGGCTGGCGGTCGTGTCCCAGGTGCTGAACCGCCGCAGCGTCCGCCGCACCGTTTCGGGGGCGAGATCGCAGCGGCCGGGCGTCACCGACCCCGCCTCCATCGGCGCGCCGAGCAGCGCGACCGGCGCCGCCCGATCGTCGGCGATCAGGTCGGCGATCGATTTCCAGCTCATCCTTTGCCCATATAGAGAAGACGCAATAGAAGGCGAGCCATGTGGGACCGGCTGCTCGTCGACTGCAACATCGCCACCATGGATCCGGCGGTCGAGGGCCCGTTCGGCGCGATCGAAAATGGCGCGATCGGCATCCAGGACGGCCGGATCGTCCGCGTCGGCCGGCGCACCGAGCTCGCCGGCTATCAGGCGATCCGGGTCGAGCCGCTCCACGGCGCGTGGGTGACGCCGGGGCTGATCGACTGCCACACCCACCTCGTCTTCGCCGGCAACCGCGCCGGCGAGTTCGAGCAGCGCCTCGAAGGCGCGAGCTACGAGGAGATCGCCCGCGCCGGCGGCGGCATCGTCGCGACGGTGAGGGCGACGCGCGAAGCGAGCCTCGAGGAGCTGGTCGAAGCGTCGCGGCCGCGCCTCAGGGCGCTGATGGCGGGCGGCGTGACCACGGTCGAGATCAAGTCGGGCTACGGGCTCGACATCGAAACCGAGCTCAAGATGCTGAAGGCCGCCAGGGCGCTCGAGGCAAGCGAGACGGTGCGGGTCGAGCGGACCTTGCTCGCGCTGCACGCGCTGCCGCCGGAATTCGCCGGGCGGCGCGAGGAGTTCGTCCGGCTGGCGACGGAGACCATCCTGCCGGCCGCCGCAGATTTGGGGCTGGCAAATGCGGTCGACGCCTATTGCGAGGGGATCGGCTTCAGCCGCGACGAGGTCCGCGCGCTGTTCGAGGCGGCGCGCGACCACGGCCTCGCGATCAAGCTCCATGCCGAGCAGCTCTCCAACCTCGGCGGCGCCGCGCTGGCCGCCGATTACGGCGCGCTCTCGGCCGATCATGTCGAGCATCTCGACGAGGAGGGCGTCGCGGCGATGGCGCGCGCGGGCACGGTGGCGGTGCTGCTGCCGGGCTCCTTCTACGCCCTAGGGGAGACGAAGAAGCCGCCGATCGGCCTGCTGCGCCGCTACGGCGTGGCGATGGCGGTGGCGACCGATTGCAACCCCGGTACTTCGCCGGTGATGTCGCCCACCTTGATGATGTCGATGGCCTGCACCCTGTTCGGCCTGACCCCGGAAGAGGCGCTGGCGGGGATGACGCGCGCCGGGGCGAAGGCGCTGGGCTTGCAGGATGAAGCGGGCACGATTAGCGCCGGCAAGGCCGCCGACCTCTGCATCTGGCGGATCGGCCGGCCGGCCGAGCTTTGCTACTGGATCGGGATGGCCGGACCCGAGCGCAGGATCGTGGCCGGCGAGGACGCCTGAATGCAGTCGAGACGCGACAACAGCCGCCGGATCGCGGCGCCGACCGGGCCCGAGCTGAGCTGCCGGAGCTGGGCGACCGAGGCGGCGATGCGGATGCTGATGAACAATCTCGATCCCGCCGTCGCCGAGGCGCCCGAGGAGCTGGTCGTCTATGGCGGCATCGGCCGCGCGGCGCGGGACTGGGAGAGCTACGACAAGATCGTCGAGGTGCTGCGGCGGCTTGGCGAGGAGGAGACTTTGCTGGTCCAGTCGGGCAAGCCGGTCGGCGTGTTCCGCACCCATCGGGACGCGCCGCGGGTGCTGATCGCCAATTCGAACCTGGTGCCGAAATGGGCGACCTGGGACCATTTCAACGAGCTCGATCGCAAGGGGCTGATGATGTACGGCCAGATGACGGCCGGATCGTGGATCTATATCGGCACCCAGGGCATCGTTCAGGGCACCTACGAGACCTTCGCCGAGATGGGCCGCCAGCATTATGACGGCGATTTGCGCGGCCGCTGGATCCTGACCGCGGGCCTGGGCGGGATGGGCGGCGCCCAGCCGCTCGCGGCGGTGATGGCCGGCGCCCATTGCATCGCCATCGAATGCCAGGAGAGCCGGATCGAGAAACGGCTCGAGACCCGCTATCTCGACCGCCGCGCGACCAGCATCGACGAGGCGCTCGACATGCTGCGCGCGTCGCCGGTGGCGATCTCGGTCGGCCTGCTCGGCAATGCCGCCGAGATATTGCCCGAAATGGTGAAGCGCGGCATCCGCCCCGACGCGCTGACCGACCAGACTTCGGCGCACGATCCGGCCAACGGCTATCTGCCGATCGGCTGGAGCGTCGCGCAATGGCTGGAAATGCGCGAGAAGGGCCCCAAGGCGGTGGCGCGTGCCGCCCGCGCGTCGATGGCGGTCCATGTCGAAGCGATGCTCGCCTACCAGCGCATGGGCGTGCCCACGTTCGACTATGGCAACAACATCCGCCAGGTGGCGAAGGACGAGGGCGTGACGCACGCCTTCGATTTCCCCGGATTCGTCCCGGCCTATGTCCGGCCGCTCTTCTGCCGCGGCATCGGGCCGTTCCGCTGGTGCGCTTTGTCGGGCGACCCCGAGGACATCTTCAAGACCGACGCCAGGGTGAAGGAGCTGATCCCCGACGACCCGCACCTCCACCGCTGGCTCGACATGGCGCGGGAGAGGATCGCCTTTCAGGGGTTGCCGGCGCGGATCTGCTGGGTCGGGCTCGGGCAAAGACATCGGCTGGGCCTTGCCTTCAACGAGATGGTGGCGAGCGGGGAGCTGAAGGCGCCGGTCGTGATCGGCCGCGACCATCTCGATTCGGGCTCGGTCGCCAGCCCCAATCGCGAGACCGAGGCGATGATCGACGGCTCGGACGCGGTCTCCGACTGGCCGTTGCTCAACGCCCTCCTCAACACCGCGTCGGGCGCGACCTGGGTGTCGCTCCACCATGGCGGCGGCGTCGGCATGGGCTATTCGCAGCATGCCGGCATGGTGATCGTCGCCGACGGCACGCCGCAAGCGGCGCGGCGGCTCGAGCGGGTGCTGTGGAACGACCCCGCCAGCGGGGTGATGCGCCACGCCGATGCCGGCTACGACATCGCCATCGACTGCGCCCGCGAGCAGGGGCTCGACCTGCCGATGGTGGGGTGCGGGACTAGGGACTAGGGATTGGGGACTGGGGGCTGGGAATGATTCGGGACTATCGGGAGCTCGATGTCTGGCGCCACGCCATGGACCTGGTCGAAGGCTTGTACCGGATTACTCGCGAGTTCCCGAAGGCCGAGGAGTATCGATTGACATCCCAGCTGCTGCGCGCCGCCGTTTCGGTTCCGGCGAATATTGCCGAGGGGAATGCCCGGGCCAGCCGGAGGGATTATGCTAGATTCGTCAGCATCGCGCGGGGTTCGCTGGCGGAAACAGAGACGCTCCTCGTGCTCGCGAAGCGGGTCGGACTGGGCCGTCCGGAATCGATTGACTCGGCGCTAAGTGAGGCCGACCGCGTCGGCCGCATGCTGAACAGCCTCCACCGCAGCCTGGAGAAGAGCGATCTCTAACCAGTCCCCAGTCCCTAGTCCCCAGTCCCTTGTTCTGAGGCCCGGATCGGTGACGCTCGCCGAGCTGCGCGCGATCTGGAACGGCGCCGGCGTCGCGCTGGACGGCGCGGCCTGGGCGGCGGTCGACGCGTCGGCAGCTAGCATCGCGCGGATCCTCGCCAGCGGCCGCACCGTCTACGGGGTCAATACCGGCTTCGGCCTGCTCGCCCAGACCCGGATCCCCGACGGCCGGCTCGCCGAATTGCAGAGCAACCTCGTCCTGTCGCACAGTTGCGGGCTCGGCGACCCGCTCGATCCCAGGATCGTCCGGCTGGCGATGATCCTGAAGGCGATCGGGCTCGGCCGCGGCCAGAGCGGCGTGCGCCGCATCGTCGTCGAGCGCATCCTCGCTCTGGTCGAGGCGGGCGCGCTGCCGGTGATCCCGAGCCAGGGCTCGGTCGGCGCCTCGGGCGACCTCGCCCCGCTCGCCCATCTGGCCGCGGCCCTGCTCGGCGAGGGCGAGATCGTTCTCGGCGGCGAGACGCTGCATGCCAGCGAAGCGCTCAAATATCTCGGGCTCGCGCCGCTCGCGCTCGGGCCCAAGGAGGGGCTGGCGCTGATCAACGGCACCCAGGTGTCGACCGCGATCGCGCTCGACACCTTGTTCAGCGCCGAACGCGTGTTCGGATCGGCGCTGATCGCCGGGGCGATGTCGACCGACGCCTTCAAGGGCACGGATGCGGCGTTCGACCCGCGCATCCATGCCGCGCGCGGCCAGCCCGGGCAGATCGCGGTGGCGGCGGCGCTGCGCGGCCTGCTCGAGGACAGCGCGATCCGCCATTCGCACGACGATTGCGACCGCGTCCAGGACCCCTACAGCTTCCGCTGCCAGCCGCAGGTGATGGGCGCGGCGCTGGATCTGATCCGCAATGCCGCGCGGACGCTGGAAATCGAGGCCAATGCGGTCAGCGACAATCCGCTGCTGTTCGGCGAGGAGGCGCTGTCGGGCGGCAATTTCCACGCCCAGCCGGTCGCCTTCGCCGCCGACATATTGGCGATGGCGCTGTGCGAGATCGGCTCGATCTCGGAGCGGCGCACCGCGGTCCTGGTCGACCCCAAGATGAGCGGCCTGCCGCCTTTCCTGATCGAGGACAGCGGCGTCAATTCGGGCTTCATGATCCTGCAAGTGACCGCGGCGGCGCTGGTTTCGGAGAATAAGAGCCTCGCCTTCCCGGCCAGCGTCGACACCATCCCGACCTCGGCCGGCCAGGAGGACCATGTCTCGATGGCCACGCACGGCGCATTGAAGGCGCGGCGGATCGCGCGCAATGCGGCGGGCGTGGTCGGGATCGAGCTGCTGGCGGCGGCGCAGGGGATCGACTTCCACGCCCCGCTGGCGACGTCGCCGCCGCTCAAAGCGGCGCATGCGGCGATCCGCGCCGCCGTGCCGTTCCACGACAAGGACCGCTATCTCGCCCCGAACGTCGCCTGGGCCCGGACCGCCGTGCTGGACGGCGTCCTTTCGGGCGCCGTCCAGGACAGTGTGTTCGACCCGGCGAGCGGCTAGATGAAGCCGCCGTAGATGACCCGGGTGCCGATATAGCCGATGATCATGAACACGATGATCGCAATCACCAGCGTCACCACGAAATAGCCGACCTGCTTGTCCGCGGCCACGCGCATCAGCCTGGGCAGGCCGAGATAGAGCGTGTAGAGCGAATAGATCGCGGCGATGAGGGCCAGCAGGCCGAGCATCGGAATGATGTAGAGCAGGCCCGCGACCCACGCGGCGGTCGGGTAATAAGCGGCGACCTTGAACGCCTTGAGCTGGTCTTTCGTGCCGCCGAAGCTCGGCGCCAGCGCGTCGATGATCATCGCCATGATGTAGACCCCGACCAGGCCAAGCACATATTGGACGACCGCCCCGACGACGATCGAGCCGGTGGTGACCACCGGAACGCCGAACGCCTGGGCCATCCCCGCGATCTCCGCATTGGGACGGGGCATGAAGAAGATCAGCCCCAGCGCCATGCAGATCGCGGGGATCGCGGCGAGGATCATCACATAAGATGTGTAGATGCCACCGATCGTCGCCGGCTCCGCGTCGATCACGTCCCATTCGGTCTTGGGACTCATGATGATGTCCTTGACGCGGTCGAACAGGCCCTTGTTCGGCCCGCCGCCGCCGCCGCCGCTCAGCGTGTTCGGATCGCCCGGTGTCGGTTCAAGCATCGCTAGACTCCCCTGTCTGGTGAGGGGGGAATGAAGCATGTTCGGGCACAAATCTCAAGCGATCCGAAGCCGACGCAAAAAACCCCGCCGAAGCGGGGTGTTGCGGGATTTCGGGATGGGTTTCGGTGGTTGCGGGGGCAGGATTTGAACCTGCGACCTTCAGGTTATGAGCTTGACGAGATGCCGCCACCAAGGCCGGTCCGGGGGACCGGCCGACTGGCGGCATGGGCTGCTGATGCGTTGACGTTGGTTGCGGGGGCAGGATTTGAACCTGCGACCTTCAGGTTATGAGCCTGACGAGCTACCGGGCTGCTCCACCCCGCGACACCTATTTCTGGCCTCAGGCGCCGGCGCCGGCATCCGCCGGCTTGGCTATCCTCCCCGGCAAGCCGGGTCCGGGCGGCCGTTCGGCCTTGCGAAGCCAGCGGCTTCGGGGTCGAGACCCGGAAATGACAAAGTGAATGGGTTCGTTCGATTCCGCGCACGCCGCCTGCAAAGCCTGGCGACGACCTACTCTTCCAACGCTTAAGCGGTAGTACCATCGGCGCTGCCCGGTTTCACGGCCGAGTTCGGGATGGGATCGGGTGGGTCACAGGCGCTATGGTCACCAAGCTATGGAGACGGCGTGCGAAGGATCCAGAAATCGATTTTTATCTGCTGAGCCCGGCCAGCGCCGCGGATTGGAAACGAATCCAATCCTGACGATGACGGTGGGACTCTCAAGCGCGAATAGAGCAATTAGGACCGGTTAGCTCCACGGGTTACCCCGCTTCCACATCCGGCCTATCAACGTGGTGGTCTTCCACGGCTCTGAGATATCTTATCTTGAGGGAGGCTTCCCGCTTAGATGCTTTCAGCGGTTATCCCGTCCATGCATAGCTACCCTGCTGC
>DATHJO010000007.1:0-111490 GCA_035316145.1 Allosphingosinicella sp.
GAATGCAACAGCAGCCGAATGTCTCGGCCGCGTTCTTGCGCGTTCTCGACAAGGCCGCCGACGAGGCGAAGCGAATGGAGGATGACTACGTCTCGACCGAGCACCTCCTGCTGGCGCTGGACGTCGTGCCGCGGGATCAGCTCGAAGCGAAGATCAAGGCGGTGCGCGGAGGCCAGCGCGTCACCTCGCAGGATCCCGAAGAGACCTACCAGGCGCTCGAGAAGTTCGGCCGCGACCTCACAGCAGCTGCCGAGGAGGGCAAGCTCGACCCGGTGATCGGGCGCGACGAGGAAGTGCGCCGCGTGATCCAGGTGCTCTCACGACGAACGAAGAACAACCCGGTCCTCATCGGCGACCCCGGCGTCGGCAAGACCGCGATCGTCGAAGGCCTCGCCCTGCGCATCGCCAATGGCGACGTCCCCGACAGCCTCAAGGACCGCCGGCTGATGGGGCTCGACATGGGCTCGCTGATCGCCGGCGCCAAATATCGCGGCGAGTTCGAGGAGCGGCTGAAGGGCGTGCTCGACGAGGTCAAGCAGGCCGAGGGCGACGTCATATTGTTCATCGACGAGATGCACACCTTGATCGGCGCCGGCGCCAGCGAGGGCGCGATGGACGCCTCGAACCTCTTGAAGCCCGCGCTCGCCCGCGGCGAATTGCACTGCATCGGCGCGACCACGCTCGATGAATATCGCAAGCATGTCGAGAAGGACCCGGCGCTGCAGCGGCGCTTCCAGCCGGTGTTCATCGGCGAGCCCACGGTCGAGGACACGATCTCGATCCTGCGCGGCCTCAAGGAGAAATACGAGCTCCACCACGGCGTCCGCATCACCGACGGCGCGATCGTCGCCGCCGCCACTTTGTCGAACCGCTACATCACCGACCGCTTCCTGCCCGACAAGGCGATCGACCTGATGGACGAGGCGGCGGCGCGCATCCGCATGGAGGTCGAATCCAAGCCCGAGGAGATCGAGACGCTCGACCGGCGGATCATCCAGCTGAAGATCGAGCGCGAGGCGCTGAAGAAGGAGAAGGATGCGGCCTCGAAGGACCGATTGAAGGCGATCGAGAACGAGCTCGCCAATCTCGAGCAGCAGTCCGCCGAGCTGACCCAGCGCTGGCGGGCCGAGAAGGAGAAGATCGCCGGCGAGGCGAAGATCAAGGAGCAGCTCGACGCCGCCCGTCTCGAGCTCGAGCAGGCGCAGCGTTCCGGCGATCTCGCCAAGGCGGGCGAGCTCCAATATGGCCGTATCCCCGCGCTCGAGAAGCAGCTCGAGGAAGCCGCCGCCGTCAGCAGCAGCGCGATGCTGCGCGAGGAGGTCACCGCCGAAGACATCGCCGCCGTCGTCGCCCGCTGGACCGGGATCCCGATGGAGCGGATGCTCGAAGGCGAGCGCGCAAAGCTGCTGGCGATGGAGGAAGAGCTTGGGCGTCGCGTGATCGGCCAGGAGCATGCGGTCGCGGCGGTCAGCCGCGCGATCCGCCGCGCCCGCGCCGGCCTCCAGGATCCGAACCGGCCGATGGGCTCGTTCCTGTTCCTGGGGCCCACCGGCGTCGGCAAGACCGAATTGACCAAGGCGCTCGCCTTATTCCTGTTCGACGATTCGCACGCGATGGTGCGGATCGACATGTCGGAGTTCATGGAGAAGCACAGCGTCGCCCGGCTGATCGGGGCGCCGCCGGGCTATGTCGGCTATGAGGAAGGCGGCGTGCTGACCGAGGCGGTGCGGCGGCGGCCCTATCAGGTCGTGCTGTTCGACGAGGTCGAGAAGGCCCATAGCGACGTCTTCAACATCCTGCTCCAGGTGCTCGACGACGGCCGGCTGACCGACGGCCACGGCCGCACCGTCGATTTCACCAACACGATCATCATCCTGACCTCGAACCTCGGCAGCCATTTCCTGACCGGCCTTTCCGACGGCCAGAGCGTCGAGGATGTCGAGCCGCAGGTGATGGAGGTGGTCCGCGCCCATTTCCGGCCCGAATTCCTCAATCGCCTCGACGAGATCATCCTGTTCCACCGGCTGAGCCAGGAGCATATGGGCCCGATCGTCGACATCCAGGTCGGCCACGTCCAGGGCCTGCTCAAGGACCGCAAGATCGTGCTGGAGCTCACCGACGGCGCCCGCGCCTGGCTCGGCCGGGTCGGCTACGATCCGGTCTACGGCGCGAGGCCGCTGAAGCGGGCGGTCCAGAAATACCTTCAGGACCCGCTCGCCGACGCCATCCTCAGAGGCGAGATCAAGGACGGCCAGACGGTCAAGGTCGACGAAGGCGACGGCGCCCTCAAGCTGGGGACAGTCACCTGACTGTCCCGGGGACAGTCAGGTGACTGTCCCCATTACCGCGGCGGCGCCACATCGAAAGCGATGCTGAGCCGCTCGCCGGCCGCGAACGGCACCGTCCCGTGCCACATCGTCGACGGGAACAGCACCAGCCGCCCGGGCTTGGGCTCGACCAGCCGGATCGGCGGCAGGCCGAGGCCGAGCTCGGCGTGCGGTTCGCCGAGCTTGAGCCATCCTTCGTGCCCCTCCGCCGTCTCCGGCACGGCGAGGTAGAAAGCCGAGCTCAACCAGCCCTCGGGATGGAAGTGGCCGGCATGGTGGCCGGCGTCCGTCAGCCGCACCGACCAGGAGCCGGAGAAGCGCACCGGCCTGTCCCGGCGCTTGCCGAGGGTCGGATGCTCGGGATCGATTGCCGGGAGCTGCGCGATGTGGCGCGCCGTTGCCGCGGCGAGCAGCCGGCGCGCCTCCTGGATCTCGGGCTCGATCCGCGCCAGCAAATGGCCCTCGGTCTGGGTGCCGCCGCGCACCGATTGATGGAGCGGCTCGGCGACCGCTTTATGGAGCCTGCGCGCCCGTTCGGCGAGGCCGGGGGGCAGATCGAGATCGTAGACCGAGACGAGCCGCTCGTCGCCTTCCAACCACTCGGCGCGCGCCGGATCGCACAGCCGCCAGGCGGCCGCCAGATAGGGCGCGACCTCCGGGGCGTCGCCGGCCAGCTTCGGCTCGAGCAGGGCCGCCGCTTCCCCCGGGCGGCCGCGGCGCAGCGCATTGCGGGCGCGGCGGACGAGGAGGTCGACTTCGTCGACATGGGCGAGCGGCGCGAACAGCCGCTCCGCCCGAACGTGATCGCCGAGCTCGTCGACGCACACCGCCTCGTTGGCGTCGAAGGTCGGGTGCGGCCCCGCCGCCGCCCGCGCCCGCTCGATCGCCGCCAGCGCATCTTCGAAGCGGACGGCGCGCATCAGGCTGATGATCAGCTCGCGCCAGAGCAAGATGTCGCGCGGCGTCGCCGCCAGCGCGCGCTCGAACGAGCCGGTGATCCGGCCCGCCTCGCCGGCGGTGCAGATGAGCTGCGCCCGGTAGGCGTGCCCCTCGATCCAGCCCGGATCGCCCGCCAGCATGCCATCGAGCCGCGCGGCCGCGGCGGCGGGTCCCTGCTCCTGCTGAATCGCCTCGATGAGGCCGATCCGGGCCGAATCGCGCGGCTCGATCCGCAGCGTCCGCTCATACAGCTCGACCGCCGGCAGGCCGGCCTCGAACGCGACGCGGGCGCGCAGGTGGGCGATGCCGAAATCGAGCGGCGCCAGCGAAGCGGCGGTGTCGCAGCAGGGCATCGCCGGCGCGAGGTCGCCGAGCGCGCGATGTAGCAGGCCGCCGACGTGCCAGAGCCGGGCGTCGCGCGGGTGCAAGGCCCGCGCCGCCTCCAGCGCCCGCAGCGCGGCTTCCTCCTCGCCCGTTTCCAGCGCGGCCATCCCGGCGCGATAGGCGGCGTCGGCGTCGATCATGTCTCATAACCCATCAGTTCGGCCCAGGGGGCGAGGATCGGGAGGACCGGCGCCAGTTGGTCGCGGTAGCGCTGCCAGCGGCCGGCCGCGCGGCGATAGATCGGCTGGGCGACCTGGGCGTAGCTCGGCGTGACGATCGGCCCGCGCCTCAGCGCGGTGCCTTGATGATCGAGCACGCGCTCGTCCCACGGCAGGCCGAGAAAGCCGGTCAGGGCGCGCATTTCAGCCTCCTTGTTCTCGACCAGGGCCTCGTAGCGGACCTCGTGGACGTCGAGCGGCAGGATCGCCCGCGCCCGCGTCCAGAAGGCGAGGACGAGGTCGTAGAGCCGGGCGGCGTCGCCGAGGTCGAGGAAGTTCGCCATCGCGTCGTTCAAATCGAAATTCTGCATGAAGCAGCTCAGCACGACGTCGCAGGGATGACGCTTGGCGAAGATCAGCTTCGCCTCGGGGAACAGCCGGTGGATGAGCGGCGCGCCGAGGATATTGAGCGGCAATTTGTCGACCACCGTCTTGCCGCGCGCGGCAGGGTCGAAGGCGTCCAATTCGGCGAAATAGAGCGCGCGCAGCCGATTCGCTTCGTCCAGGCCGAGGCTTGGCAGCCGGGCGAAATCGCCGAGCCCTTCACCGACCCGCTGCAGGATCGGCTCCTCCTCCAGCACATGGACTCGCGGGTGGCCCATCAGCAGCGTGTCGAGCAGGGTCGTGCCCGAGCGGGGAAAGCCGACCAGGAAGACCGGCGCCGGCCGGCCGCGGGCCGGCTCGGCTTTCGACCAGGCGGCCGCATAAGCCGGGGTCAGCATCTCGCCCAATGCCGCGACATGCGCGCGATAGGCCTTGGCATTGGCTTGGCTCCCCTGTCCGGCCAGCCGGTTCATCTCGGCATAGGCTTCGAACGCCGTCGCGACGTCGCCCGCTTTGTCGGCCAGCCGGCCGACCAGCAGCGCCCGGCGCGCCGGGTCGTCGGTCGCCGCTTGCGCCTCGACGAGCGCCTCGTCGAGCTTGCCATCGCGCTCCAGCGCCAGCGCCCGCAGATAAGGGAGATCGCAGACCCCCTGTTCCGCCGCCTCGTCGAGCAAAGCGGGCAGCCGGTCGAGCCGGTTGCCGCGCTCGAGCAGCAGGCCGCGCTCGAGGAAGGCGGCGGCGAGCCCGGGCTGAAGCGCCAGCGCCTGCCGATAGGCCTCGTCCGCCTCGTCGAACCGGCCCAGGCCGGAATAGGCGCGGCCGCGCTCGAGCTGGATGTCGGGCGCGCCGGGCGCCAGCTGGGCGGCGCGCGCAAGCGGCGGCAGCGCCTCGCCGTGCCGGCCGAGCAGGCGTAGCGCCCGGCCGAGATCGAGCAAAGCCGGGGGGTGATCGGGGCCGAGCCGGACCGCGTCACCGAACGCGCGCACCGCCTCCTCCAGGCGGCCGGCCTCGGCCAGGCTGACGCCGAGATTGTAGTGGATCGCGGCCAGATCGGGGCGGACCAGGCTGGCCTGGATGAGCGCCTCGATCGCGCCGCCCCGGTCGCCGGCGGCGCGGCGGGCGTTGCCGAGATTGTTCCAGATCTCCCAGTCGCCGGGGTCCTGCGCGACGACCTGCTCGTAGCAGGCGATCGCCTCGGCGAGCCGCCCCTGCGTCTGCAGGGCATAGCCTTCGCGCCGGAGGTCCATCACATCTCGTAGCCGAGCCGCTCGGCCCAGGGGGCGAGGATCGGCAGCACCGGGGCGAGCTGGTCGCGGTAGCGTTCCCAGCGGCCGGCGGCGCGGCGGTAGATCGGCTCGGCGACCTGGGCGTAGCTCGCGGTGCGGATATAGTCGCGGCCGGCGGCGGCGGCGCGGTTGTCCAGCACCTTCGGGTCCCAGGCGAGGCCGAGAAAGCCGAGCAACGGCCGCATCTCCCCTTCGAGGTCCGCGACCATCCGCTCGTAGCGGACCTCGTGGACGTTGAGCGGCAACAGCTCCCGGGCCCGCGTCCAGGCGACCATAACCGCATCGTAGAGGCGCGCCGCCTCCTCGATGTCGGTAAAGGCGCGCATCGCATGGTTGAGCTGGAAATTGGCCATGAAGCAGGAGAGCACGGCGTCGCACGGATGGCGCTCGACGAACACGATCCTCGCGTCGGGAAACAGGCGGTGGATCAGCGGCGCCCGCGCCATGTGGAGCGGGAACTTGTCGATCACGATCTGCCCCGACCGCGGCGGCGCGAGCGCCGCGAGCACCTCGAAATAGCGCGCCCTGAGCGCGTTCGAGTCCGCCGGGGTCCGCGCCGTGCGTTCCACCGCGTCGAGCACCGGCATTTCTTCGAGCACGTGCAGCTCGGGAATGTTGAGCAGCAAGGTGTCGAGCAAAGTCGTGCCCGAGCGGGGGAAGCCGAGGATGAAGGCCGGCGACGGCGGCTCGCTCGCGACCTCGGCCGGGGACCAGGACGTCAGCCGCGCCGTGCTGGCGAGGACTTCGCTGCGGTAGCTCGGCCGGTCGGGAGGCGGCGCGGCGGCGAGCGCGGCGCGGTTCATCTCGGCGAAGGCGGCAAAGGCGCGCGGCGCATCGCCCAGCCGGTCGTGGATCTCGCCGAGCAATTGCGCGCGGCGGGCCGGCTCGATCGAGGCGGGCGCGGCTTGCGCCAGCGGCAGCGCCTCGGCGAAGCGCCCCTGTCGGCGCAGCAGCCATGCCCTGAGGAAGCCGAGCTCCGGCGCCGCCGGCGCGCCTTCCAGCAGCTTCTCGAGCTCCGCGAGTCGGTTCTGCGTCTCGAGCAGCAGCCCGAGCTCGACATAGGCTGGGGTGAAGGCGGGATCGGCGGCGAGCGCCGCCCGGTAGGCGGCTTCCGCGGCCGCGAAGTCCCGCGCCTCGGCCGCGGCGACCCCATATTCTGTCTGCACCCGCGCGTCGCCCGGGGCGATCCGCGCCGCTTCGCGCATCGTCGCCACCCGCTCGTCGTGCCGCTGCGCCTCGCCGAGCGCGTTCGACAGGTTGAAGACCATCTCGGCCAGATCCGGCCTCAGCCGGATCGCCTGGCGGAAGGCCTGGACGGCGCCGTCGAGATCGCCGAGCGTCCGGCGGACATTGCCGAGATTGTTGAAGCTCTCCCAGTCGTCCGGAAAGGCTTTCAATACCGCTTCATAGGCCGCGGCCGCCGCGGCGAGCCGGCCTTGCTGCCGATGGACATAGGCGGCGAGACGCTGGAGGCGCGGATCGTCGCCGCCTGCCGCCAGCACCTCATCCGCCTCCTGCAGCGCGCCGGCCGAGAGCAAAGCGGTGGCGAGGTTGCAGCGCGTCGGTACGTCCTCCGGCGCTCCGTCCAGCGCCCTGCGGAAGTGCGGGATCGCCGCCGCCGCGTCGCCGGCCTGCGCCGCGGCGAGGCCGGCACGCCGATGGAGGTCCGGATTCATGCCGGCCGGGCGACGTCGAACGCAACCGTCATCCGCTCGCCGGCGGTGAAGGGCTCGGTGCCGTGCCACATGGTCGAGGGAAACAGGACCAGCAGCCCGGGCTTGGGCTCGATATGGCGGAAGGGCGCGAGGTCGAGGCCCAATTCGGCCTGGGGCTCGCCCAGTTTCAGCCAGCCCTCGTGGCCGCGATCCATGTCGGGCAGCGCCACGTAGAAGGCCGAGCTGATCCAGCCGGCAGGATGGATATGGTTGGAATGGAAGCCCGCGCCCGCCAGCCGCACCGACCAGGAGCCGGCGAGGCGGACCGGCGCGCGCTTCGGCGCAAGGCTCGGGTGGCCGGCTTGCGGCGGCGGCAGCTGGGCGATGTGGCGCTCGACCGCGGCGACGATCGCCTGCCGCAGCGCCCTGATCTCCGGCTCGATCCGGGCGAAGAGCGGCCCGTCAGTCTGGGTGCCGCCGCGCACCGATTGTTCGAGCGGCTGGTGGAGGCTCTGATGCAGGGAGCGCAAGGTCGCGGCCAACCCGTCGAGCGACGGGATCTCATCGGCGATGTCGTAGACGCCGACCAGCCGCTCATCGCCCTCCAGCCACTGCCAGCGCGGATCGCCGGTCAGACGCCAGGCGGCGGCGACATAGGGCCAGACGAGATCGGCCTCCGGATCGGCGAGCCAGGGCTCGGCGAATGTCGCCGCTTCGGCGGGGCGGCCGGCGCGCAGCAGGTGGCGCAGGTAGCGCGCCGCCATGGTAACGTGGCCGATCGGCCCCAACGCCGTGAACAAGGCGTCGGCGGCGTCGATTTCGCCTTTCTCGTCGACGGCGACCGCCTCGATCGCGTCGAAGGCGACGTCCGGCCCGGCGGCGGCGCGGCCGCCGGCAGCCACCGCCAGAGCGGCATCGTAATGGCCGGCGTGCATCAGCGTTTCGGCCCATTCGCGCCAGATCGCGGTCTCGCGCGGCGCCGCGGCGACCGCGGCCTCGAAGCTCGCGGTGAAGTCCCGGCGCTCGCCGGCCAACCAGCGCAGCCGGGCGATCGACGCATGGCCGGGCAGCCAGCCCGGCTGCTGGGCGAGCGGCCCGGCGAGGCCGGCGATCGCGTCCTCGATTCGGCCCACGGCGAGCTGGGCGGCGGCGCGGCCGAGCAGCACCGAGCCGTCGTTCGGCGCGAGCGCGAGTGCGCGGTCGAACAAGGCGACCGATGGCAGCCCCGCCTCCATCGTGCAGCGGGCGAGGCTGTGGGCGATCAGCGGGTCATTGGGCGCCAGCCCCGCCGCCTTCTCGAACGCCGCGACCGCCGGCGCCAGATCCTCGAGCTTGCGGTTGGCGAGGCCGAGCACCTGCCAGATGCGCGGGTCGCCGGGGTGCCGCTGCGCCGCCTGCTCGAGCAAAGGCAGCGCCTCGGCCTCGAGCCCGCTCTTCACCGCCTTCGCCCCGGCCGCGAAGACCGCATTGGCGTCGCCGGGGCTGACGGACCTGAGAAGCAGCGCCGTTTCGCCGGTCACAGCCCCTCCGTCGGCCCGGCCGGGTCGGTCGCCGCCAGCACCGCCGCGACGGCGTCGCGTTCGGCCGGCGAGAGGTCGGGATGCCAGGTGTCGGTGATGAAGACCACGCGCAGCGCGTCGCTCGGGTTCAGCGCCTCGTGCTCGATCGTGTCGTCGAACACCCAGGCCTTGCCGGCCTCCCAGTCGCGGGTCTCGGCGCCGACCCGGAACCAGCAGCCGGGCGGCACGATCAGCGCCAGGTGGCAAACGAGGCGGGTGTTGGCGACGCCGGTATGCGGCGGAATATGGGCGCCGGGCGCGAGCAGCGAGAACATCGCATTGGGGCCGCGCCGGGGAATGTCCGGCTGGTCGAGCTGGGCCAGCAGCGCCATCGCCGCCGGGCAATGGCGGGCATTGGCCGCGACCGTGACGCCGTTCTGGACGAGGTGAATCGCGGTCCAGGCGCGGTTGCGGTTCAATTCCGCCCACTGTCGAAGCGGCACGTCGTCGGGATATTGGATATAGGGGACCAGCTCGGCGTGCTCGGCCGCCATCACCCGCTCGAACTCGGCCCGCAGCGCGTCGGCCGCGCCCTCCAGCTCGGCGAGCCAGGGAAAGTCCTCGCGGTCGTGAAACTCACGCTCGGCGAGGCCGGGATAATGGAAATGCGTCGGCTCCGAATGATAGGGCCGGGTCCGGCGCAGCGCATTGGACTGGAAGCGGGCGAAGCGGCTTCTCTCCCGGTCGTCGAGCGCGGCCTCGGCGCCCGCGGCGGCGGCGGCGAGCCGGGCCGCGGCCGCGGCGACGTGGGCCGCGTGGCGGCGGCGGGCCTCGTCGACCAGCGCCGCGAGGTGCGGCGGCACCGTCTCGGGCAATTGGGCGAGGGCAAAGCCGTAGGTCTCGCCGGCCGCCGCGTCCTGCCCCGTCCGGTCGAGCAGATTGGCCTTGAGCAGCAGCGGCACGAAATCGAGCGGATCGACCTTGAGCGCGCCCGACACCGCGGCGAGCGCCCCGTCGAGATCGCTGGTCGCCCGGCACATGGCGGCGAGCTTCAGCCAGGTCTCGCCCCGGTCCGGCGCCAGCGCGGTCGCCTGCTCGAGCAGCCGGCGCGCGGCGGCCGCGTCGCCGCCGCGGGCGGCGCGGTCGGCTTCGGCTTCGAGCCTGTCGGCGTGGCTGGGCTGGCTGTGGTCCACGCGGACTCTCTAGCGCGACTGGGCCTCAAAAGAAAACGGCGGGCCGAAGCCCGCCGTTGAGTTCTCGGTCTGGTCCCCGGCTTAGAAGTCGAGGGTGACGCCGGCGAAGATATAGCGGCCGAGCGCATCGTAGACCTGGGTGTAGGCATTGCCGTTGCAGATGCCGGCCGGGCAGGCAGTGCTGCCGATGATCGGCGGATCGCGGTCGAGGATGTTGTTCACGCCGAGCCGGAAATTGTAGTGATCGCCGATCCGGGCGGTGAGGGTGAGGTCGAAATAGGACTGCGCCGGGATGCGCGCATCCGCCGGCCGGAGGACGCACGGGTTGCCGCTGCAGCTCGACCCGTCATTGTCGACCCCGGAGAAGTACCGCCAGCGACCCGCCAGGCCGATCCCGTCGGGGAGCGTCCAGCTGACATGCAGCGTGTGGCGCCACTCGGGGTTGGGCGTGCCGCAGATCGCGCCGTACAGCCCGACGCATTCCACCGGATCCGAAATGTCGGTGGCGGTGACCAGCCGGTCGAGCCAGGTGCCGACGAAGCTGGCGCTGAGGCCGCCGAGGCCGCCGAGCTCCATGCTGTAGCTCGCCTGGACGTCGATGCCGCGGGTCTTGAGCGAGCCGATGTTGAGCGCCAGATCGGTGACGAAGCCGTTGCCGGACCGCCACAGCGAGCCGAACTGGTCGCGATGGACGAGCGCGCAGAAGGAGGCAACCCCGTCGACGCAGCTTTGCAGGATCTGGTCGGCGCCGACGCCCTGGATGGCACCGGCGAGGGAGATGTCGAACCAGTCCACCGTGATCGCGAGGTGCGGGATGAAGCTCGGCTGCAGCACGATGCCGACCGTGTAGGTGTCGGCAACCTCGGGGTCGAGGTTCGGGTTGCCGCCGATCAGGCCGTTATATTGCGAGGCCCCGTTCGGCTGGATGTTGCCGTATTGGCCGGCGGAGACGCCCATGGTCGCGCATTGCGCGGCCGTCGCGCTGGGCGGGCCGATGTCCGGCGTGGCGGCGTTGAAATCGCCCGCGCACGGATCGGTGCTGCCGTCGAGGGCGACGCGTTGCGGCGCGAACAGCTCCTGGATGTTCGGCGCCCGGACCGCGCGGTTGTAGGTGGCGCGGAAGCGGATGTCGCGGATCGGCGCGAAGTCGATCGCCACCTTGTAGGTGTCGGTGCTGATCGAACGGTTGCCGATGCCGTAATCCGAGTAGCGATAGCCGCCTTCGAGCGACAGGTTCGAGAAGAAGCTGTCCTCGACGATCGGGATGCGGACCTCGACGAACGCTTCCTTGACGTCGAAATCGCCCGCGACCGGAAGGGTCGGAGCGCCCTGGCCGGCAAGGTCGGACGACGGCAGCGTCGAGAACGCCTGGTCGACCAGCAGCTCGAGGGTCTCGCGGCGATACTCGACGCCGGCGGCGATGCCGATGCCGTTGTTCGCCCACGGGAACTTCATCCCCCAGCTGCCGAGGTCGCCGGTGACCGACGCATTGGCGATGCTCTGCTGGGTGACGCCGCGCTGCAGGCCCGGAGTCGACAGGTAGGTGAGCGCGCCAGGGCTGACCGAGTTGAGCGCGAAAATATCCCAGGGGACGCAGCTCGGGTCGCTGCCGCCGGCCTGCGCCGAGCGGCAGATTGGGTCGACGCCCACCGTGGCGGGATTGTCGATGACGTCGAGCGCGAGGGTCAGACGGCGGACCGAGAAGTCGTTCGAATAGGTCTCGGCGAAATTGGTCTGCCCGAACTGGTAGTACATGTCGTACGACCAGGCGTCGTTCAATTGGCCGTTCATGCCGGCGACGATCCGATAGCTGGTGTGCTGCAGGTCGTCGCGGCGGCCGCCGCCCTCGACGTTGCGCCGCAGGATCTGCAGGACCGCGCGGTTATAGGGCGTGCCGCTGATCGGATCGATGAACACCTGCACCACCGGCGGCGGCGAGCCCGGCGGCCGGGCGGCGTTGATGCTCAGGCCGTCGGTCGCGATCAAATTGGCCGGCTGGCAGACCAGAGCGCGCTGTTGCGCCGACATCAGCGGGTTGTCGCAGTTGATCGAGATCGTGTTGCCGAAGTCGCCCGAGGGGGCGATCTGGGCGACCGTGCGGTCGTCCATGAACATCACCTCGAGGTACGGCCGCAGCGAATCGCTGATCTCGTAATTGGCGAACGCGCCGAGCGTGTAGCGTTCGTCGGGGCGCTGATAATAGTTGGTCGGCGCGAAATTGTACGGCGTCGAGCCGGGGATGAAGGTCCGGTTCGGGCCGACCTGCAGCGTCTGGACGTTGGTGAAGAAGGTGCCGTTCGCCGAGGTGGGCGAGCCGCCGCAGGTGAAGTCGGTCACGCCGGCATTGACGCCGGTGCCCGTGCCCGCTGCGATCTGCGCCGCGGTCCGCGAGGTCAGCGCGCACGAGCTGTAGTCGCGCCGGCCCTGGGTGATCGCGTTGGTCCGGCGGTAGCCGGCATAAGCGACGACGTGGCCGTGATTGTCGTCGAACGCGGCGCCGATCGCCAGGTTCGCGTCCCAGGTGCCGCCATCGGCGACGCTGCCGGTCGGATAGCCGATCTGGCGGTTCGGCGCGTTCAGCGCGGCGATGATCGGGTCGCGGGCGCCGTTGCTGTGCTGGAAGAAGCTGTACTGCGAATCGAGCCGGACGCCGGTGAAGTTGGTGTCCATGATGAAGTTGACGACGCCGGAGATGGCGTCGGAACCGTAGACCGACGAGGCGCCGCCGGTCAGCACGTCGACCCGCTGGATCATCATGCCGGGGATCATGTTGATGTCGGCGGCCGAGGAGCCGGGATCGCCCGGGACGAGGCGGCGGCCGTTGACCAGGACCAGGGTGCGCTGGGAGCCGAGGCCGCGCAGGTTGAGGGTCGCGGTGCCGGACGCGCCGTTCGAAACGGTGCTGCTCTGGCCGGCGAAGACCTGCGGCAGCGAGTTCAGGAGATCCTCGGCGCGGACCGTGCCGGTGGTCCGGACTTCGGCGCTGTTGACGACCGTGACCGGGCTGGTCGCGGTGAGGTTGGGCTGCGGAATGCGGGAACCGGTGATGACGATCGCTTCCTGATCGTCCGCTGCAGTCGTTCCTTCGACCGGGCCGGCCTGGGGCTGCTGCTGGTCCTGCTGCGCGAACGCGGGCGTCGCAATGCCGACGGCGCCACAGAAGACGGTGGTGGCCAGCAGATTGCTCAGAAACTGATTCTTGTACCTCATGTCGGTCCCCTTAGATCGGCCGCAGCCGTGATTCGCGCACCAGCTGTGCACTGGTCGAACAAACTGCGTTTACGGGATGAACCGAATCCGACGCAATTGCCGTGGCTTGATTTTCCCCCCATTTTTGCGGTGCGTGGCAAAATTACCACAATGGGACGGGGCGCGGTCGAGGCTTGCGCAATATGGCCGCGGTCCGCCATAGGGCGTTGGGATCACCGGGACTGGACGCCACAATGACTCGCAAGCCTGTTTTGCTCGCCGCCCTCCTGCTCGGCCTGATGACCGCCGCTTATGCCCAGCGCGGCGAGCAGCGCGAGCAGCGCAAGCAGGAGCAGCCGGCTTTGTTCGAGGCTCTGGTCCGCTGCCGGGCGCTCACCGAGGCGGCGGCGCGGCTGCAATGCTTCGACGAGGCCGCGGCGGCGCTCGATCAGGCGGCGCAGCGGCGCGACATCGTCGTCGTCGACCGCGGCCAGGTCCGCGAAAGCCGGCGCCGGCTGTTCGGCCTCGCTTTGCCGCGGCTGCCGATCTTCGGCGGCGGCGACGACGGCCGCCCGGACCCGGAGGAGATCACCCAGCTCGAAGGCACCGTCCTGCGGGCCAGCCAGGACGGCTACGGCCACTGGGTGGTGCGGCTCCAGGACGAGAGCTTGTGGGTGCAGACCGACAACAACACGCTGGCGCTGCGGCCGCGGCCGGGGCAGCCGGTGCTGATCCGCCGCGCCGCGCTCGGCTCCTATGTGATGCGGGTCAACGGCCAGCCCGGCATCCGCGTCCGCCGCCAGCTCTAAATCCTCCCGGAATTCGGATGCCGCCGGCCCATCCCATGCTCGCCCGCGCCTTCGCGCTCCTCGAGGCCGGGCGCAAGGCCGAGGGGCTCCTGATCGTCAACCAGCTCGCGGCTCAAGGCGAGCCGGAGGCGCTGTTCACGCTCGCCAAGGAAAAATGGCGAGGCATCATCCTGCCGCAGGACCTGGCGCAGGCGCGGCAGCTTTTCCGCCGCGCCGACGAAGCGGGCCATGCGTTGGCGGCGGTGCTCTGCACCAATCTCCTCGCTAACGGCATCGCCGGCGAGCCCGACTGGCCAGGCGCGCTGAGGCGGCTGCGCGAGGAAGCGCGCGGGAATCCCCGTCGCAAGCAGATCCTGTCCCTCGTCGAGAAGATGAAGCTCGATCCGCAGGGCGATCCGCTCTCGCTGCCGCCAGGCCGGCGGCTCAGCGAGGCGCCGGAGGTGACGCTGTTTCCCCACCTCTTCTCGGCGGCCGAATGCGATTATCTCCGGCAAGCGGAACCGGCCTACCGGCCCTCGATGGTCATCGACCAGGCGACCGGCGGCGACGTTCCCGACCCGATCCGCACGTCCGACGGAACGGTGATCCACTGGCTGATCGAGGATCCGGCGATCCACGCCCTCAACCGCCGCCTCGCGGCTGCCAGCGGCACCTCGGTCGACCAGGGTGAGCCACTCCAAATCCTGCGCTACCGCCCGGGCCAGCAATACCTCAACCATTTCGACTTCGTCCCGGGCGCCGAGAACCAGCGCATGCTCAGCGCGCTCGTCTATCTCAATGACGGCTTCAAGGGCGGCGAGACCTGCTTCGTGCGGACCGGCCTCAAGGTAAAGGGCCGCAAAGGTGACGCGCTCGTCTTTCGCAACCTCGGCGCCGACCGCCAAGCCGATCCGCTGTCGGAACATGCGGGCCTGCCGGTGACCGGCGGCACCAAGTTCCTCGCCAGCAGGTGGATACGCGAGCGACGGCACGTCCCATGATGCCGGCCTAAGCGATTATTCTACGTGGTCTGACGACTAGCGCGGCGTACCCACCACGGCGGCGGGATCGATCCGGGCGCCGTTCCAGACCAGGCTCCAGTGCAGGTGCGGCCCGGTCGCGCGGCCGGTCGCGCCGACCGTGCCGATCCGCTCGCCCTGCCGGACGACCTGCCCGGGCCGTACCGCGGCGCTCGACAAATGCAGGAAGGCGCTGGTCAGCCCCATGCCGTGGTCGAGGATAACGAGATTGCCCTCGAGGCTGAAGCGCGGCGGCGGCGCGAGCGTGACGACGCCGTCGGCCGGCGCCACCACGTCCGCGCCCGCGGCGGCGGCGAGATCGGTGCCGCTGTGATGGGCGGCGGGGACGCCGCCGCGATAGATGCGCTGCGACCCGAACGGGCCGCTGACCCGGCCCCGCGCCGGCCAGATGAAGCGCTGCGCCCAGCCCAGGCTCGGCGAACGCTGCGCCCGTGCCGCGCCGATCAGGCGCAACTCGCCCTCGCGCAGCCGCTGATATTCGGGGGTCGGGCCGCCCGCGGGCCGGGCCATGCCGACATGCTGGATCGGCCAGGCCCGCGGCGCGACCCGCACTGTTTCGGTGAGCTCGCGGCCGTCGGCGAGGCGGGCGACGAGCGCGGCGTTCGGCGGCGCGTCGCGGTCGAGGCCGAGCAGGAAGCGGCCGTCCGCGGCGAGCGGCACCTCGCGGCCGTCGAGGGTCAGCGCGACCGTCCCCGCCGGCGCCATTCCCCGGATCAGCGCGCCCTGGACCGGCGCTCCCTCGAGCCGGAATGCGGGCACATCGGCGGCAAGCAGCAGCAGGGCCGCCAGCATCAGCCGGCGATCCGGACCGCGGCCCGCTCCGCCTCGCTGAGCAGCGGGTTCCAGACGTCGAGGATGAGGATCGCGCGCGGCGCGTCGCTGTCGTTCCAGGCCTCATGCTCGATCGTGTCGTCGAACGCCCACGCCCTGCCGGCCTCGAAGCTCCGCGTCTCCGCCCCGACCCGCAAGCCGCATCCCGCGGGCACGACGAGGGGGAGGTGGACGGTGGTGCGCACGTTGTTCGAGCCGGTATGCGGCGGGATCCTGGTGTGCGGCTCGAGGATCGAGAACATCGCCGTCGGCCCCTTGCCGGGCAGATCGAGCAGCGGCAACGCGTCGAGCAGCGCGGCCGTGGCCGGGCAGCGGGCGCAATGCTCGGCGTGCCGCGCTCCGTCCTCCCACAGGAACCAGGCGCTCCAGCGCGGCGAATGGTTGAGCTCCGCCCACTGATTGACCGGCTGGGTGGGATCGAAGGCGATATAGGGCCGGAAGCCCCGGTCGCGATCTTCGAGCAGCGAGACGAACTCCTCCCTGATCTCGGCCGTCTTCGCCTCGAGCGTCGCGAACCACGGGAAAAGCTCGCGGGGAAAGAATTCGATCGCCGGCAGATAGGGGAAATGGCCGTCGATCGGCTGCTGGACATAGACCTTGCGGCGGCCGGTGCGCTGCTCGGCATAGGCCTCGGCGCGATGAAAGTCCGCTTCGGGATAGGCGGCATGGACGGCGGCGAGCGGACCAGCCAGGGCGGCGGCACGGCGCTCGTCGTCGGCCCGGACCAGCGCGAGCCCGTGGGCGAGCGCCCGGCGCGCCGGCTCGGGAAGACTGTCGGAATTGGGGCTGGCGGCGATGATCGCGCGATACAGCGCCAACGCTTCCGGCGCGCGCCCGAGCCGGTCGAGCAGCTCCGCCTTCATGAGGACGGCGGGAACATGATAAGGATCGGCCGAGAGCGCGCGGTCGAGGCTCGCCATGCCGCGCTCGGGGTCGCCGGCCAGGTCGAACGCCTGGAAGAGGTTGAACCAGATCGGCGCCGCCCCGGGGGCCGCCGCCGCAGCGCGCTCGAGATAGTGGATCGCCTGCGCGGCGTCGCGGCTCTGCAGCGCCATCATCGCCAGCGAATTGAGCGCGGCGACGTGCTGCGGATCGGTCCCGACCAGGGTCCGGAGAAGCTCGGCGGCGGCCTCGTGCCGGCCCTGCCGCCACGCCTCGGAAGCGCGGGCGAACAGGTCCGGCTCCCCGGCTTTTGCCCTCACGCGCCCCGTTCCGCCTCGAGCGAAGCCGCGGCCGAGGCATAGGCTTCCTGGCGCTCGACGCTCCAATATCTCAATTCGGCGAGCGGGATCGGCTGGCGGGTCACGGCGCACAGCACATGATCGCCATGGGTGAGCACGCGGAAAGTGCCGGGGAGGTAATGGAGCCGGGCGAGCCGGCCGGCTTGCGTCATCAGCATGGACATGTCCGTTACAGCAATTTCGGCTGATCCGCCTTGCCTTTCCCATAGGCCGCGCGCTTCGGCCGCTCAACCGCGGCATCGACCGTCCCGTCGCGGAAGTGGAGCCGGAGCAGCTGAGCCGCGTTCGCCGCCGCCGCGCTGGTCAGCGGCTTTCCGGCGCGGTCCGCGACCCAGGCGTAGCCGCGTTCCAGCGGCTTTTCCGGATGGGCGAGCTGGGCGACCCGCCACAAGGCGTCGAGCCGCTCCCGCGCGCGGGCATGAGCGGAGGTCAGCAGATTGGGGCGGAGCGCTCCTGCGGCGCGCCCGAGCTCGGCGCGCGCCCGGTCGAGCCGCCCACGCAAGGCGCGCGGCAGCCGGTCGGCCAGCTCGTCGAGCCGCTGCCGCTGCGGCATGAGCAGGGCGTCGCGTTCGGGCCAGTGGCGCAGCAGCCCCTGCAGCTGCTCGGCGCCGCGCTCCAGCGTCCGCCGCGCGCAGCGTTCGGCGCGGGTCCCGAGCGCGCGCACCTGGGCCAGCAATTCGGCCCGCACCGGCACCGCGATCTCGGCGGCGGCGGTCGGCGTCGGCGCGCGCACGTCGGCGGCGAAGTCGGTGAGGGTGGTGTCGGTCTCGTGGCCGACCGCGGAGATGACCGGGATCGCCGAGCCGGCCACGGCCCGCACCACCACCTCCTCGTTGAACGCCCAGAGATCCTCGATCGAGCCGCCGCCGCGGGCGACGATCAGCAGGTCGGGACGCTCGGCCATCGCGTTGAACCCGGCCACCGCCGCCGCGATCTTCTCCGCCGCGCCCTCGCCCTGGACCGGCACCGGCCAGAGCAGGACATGGGTCGGAAAGCGGTCCTCGAGCCGGTGGAGGATGTCGCGGATCACCGCCCCGGTGGCTGAGCTCACCACCCCGATCAGCCTGGGCGCGAACGGCAGCTTCTTCTTGCGGTCCGCGTCGAACAGGCCTTCGGCCGCCAGCGCCCTGCGGCGCTTGTCGAGCAGCGCCATCAGCGCGCCCTGGCCGGCCAGTTCGAGCCGCTCGACGACGATCTGGTAGCGCGAGCGCGCCGGATAGGTGGTCAGCCTGCCGGTCGCGATCACCTCGATCCCGTCCTCGGGCGCGAAGCGCACCGCCGCCGCCTGGCCGCGCCAGATCACCGCGTCGATGCAGGCCGAATCGTCCTTGAGCGTGAAATAGCAATGGCCCGAGGCGACCCGCTTGAAGCCGGAAATCTCGCCGCGCACCCGGACATGGTCGAACGCGCCCTCGACCGTCCGCTTCAATGCCGCGGACAGTTCCGAGACCGACAAAGCGGGCGCGTTGTCGCCGGGCGTCTCGGTTGCTAGGAGCCCGGCGTCGGGAAAAGGGTCGTCGCTCATGAATGTGTTGCTCTTGGGGTCGGGCGGACGCGAACATGCCCTTGCCTGGAAGCTGGCGCAATCGCCCTTGCTGGGCAAGCTCTATGCGGCGCCGGGCAATCCCGGCATCGCCGAGCAGGCCGAGCTGGTCGACCTCGACCCGTCCGATCACCGCGCGGTGATCGATTTCTGCCGCCGCCACGGCATCGGCCTCGCCGTGATCGGTCCGGAGGCGCCGCTCGTCGCCGGCCTCGCCGACAATCTGCGGACGATGGGGATCCTCGCCTTCGGTCCCAACCGGCTCCCCGCCCGGCTCGAAGGCTCGAAGGGCTTCACCAAGGATCTGTGCGCCAGGCACGCCATCCCGACCGCCCGCTACGCCCGCGCTTCGGACCGGCTGGCGGCCGAGGCGGCATTGGGCGATTTCGGCCTGCCCGTCGTGATCAAGGCCGACGGCCTCGCCGCCGGCAAGGGCGTGATCGTCGCCGCGACCGCGGCGCAAGCCGAAGCCGCGCTCGACGCGATGTTCGACGGCGGCTTCGGCGATGCCGGCGAAGCGGTGGTGATCGAGGAGTTTATGGCGGGCGAGGAGGTCAGCTTCTTCGCCCTCGTCGACGGCGAGACTGTGATCCCCTTCGGCTCGGCCCAGGACCACAAGCGCGTCGGCGCGGGCGACACCGGCCCCAATACCGGCGGCATGGGCGCCTACAGCCCCGCCGCGATCTTCACCGCGAAGCTGGAGCGCCGCGTGCTCGCCGAGATCGTCCGCCCCACCGCCAAGGCGCTGGCCGAGGCAGGCACGCCCTTTTCCGGCATCCTCTACGCCGGCCTGATGCTGACCGGAGAGGGGCCGAAGCTGGTCGAGTATAACGTCCGCTTCGGCGACCCGGAATGCCAGGCGCTGATGCTGCGCCTCGAGGGCGACCTGCTCGCGCTGATGCTGGCCTGCGCCAAAGGCGAGCTGGCCGGCGCGAAGCCGCCGAAATTCGCGAAGGACGCCGCGCTCGTCGTCGTGATGGCCGCGCGCGGCTATCCGGGAACGCCGGAGAAAGGCGGCGCGATTTCCGGCCTCGACCAGGAAGGCGTCAGGATCTTCCACGCCGGCACCGCGCGCAAGGGCGGCAGGCTGGTCGCCGACGGCGGCCGCGTGCTCGGCGTCGCCGCCCGCGGCAAGACCGTCAGCGAGGCGCAGCGCGCCGCCTATCGCGCGGTCGACCGGATCGATTTCCCGACCGGGTTTTGCCGGCGCGATATCGGCTGGCGCGAGATCGCGCGGCTGAAGGGCTGAGCCGCCGCGGCCCAATATTTCTGTTTCGGAATGCGCGAATTTCTATAGTCTTGGCCGCATCGTTGCGTTGCTCCGAAGCTTTGGGGGAGGCGGATATGATACCGGCAATCTTGGCTTTGCTTGCGATCGTCGCGGGCGCCGTCGCCAATATCGTGCTCGCGGCAGGGAGCGGCAATGCCAAGCTCGCCGCCTGGTTGGCGACGGTGGCGATGATCGTCCTCTTGTGCGCCTGCATCGGCAGGGCGGTCGCGGCGCGCTGGGATGGCGTGCTGATCAACGACAGCAACCGGGTGTCGCTGTCGCGGCTGCAGATGTTCGCCTGGACGGTGCTCGTCCTGTCGGCCGTCATCACCATCGCCTCGAGCAACATCGCCCTCGCCGGCAGCACCGCCGCGCTGATCATCACCATCCCGAATGAGCTGCTGGCGGCGATGGGCATCGCCGCGGCCTCGCTGGCAGCGACTCCGGCGCTGCTCACCCTCAAGGGCTCGGACCCGGGCACCGGCCGTTCGATGGCCGCGGGCAACGGTGCCCCGCAGGCCGCGTCCTGGCTCGAGATTTTCTGCGGCGACGAGAAGAGCGACGCCCACATTCCCGATCTCTCCAAGATCCAGCAATTCCTGATCACCCTCGCTCTGGTCGGCATCTACGGGGTCGCGATCGGCTCGATGCTGCTGCACCCGACGGCGCCGCCCGCGGCGGTGCCGCCAGCGCCGCCCCTGCCGAACGGGACGTTCTGGACGCTGCCGCCGCTCAACGCCAATTTCGTCTGGCTGCTGGGGATCAGCCACGCCGGTTATCTGGGCTACAAGGCCGCCTCCAAGCCGGCCGCGCGCACAGCCCCGGACACCGCCGCCGAGCAGACGCAAGCCGTCGCCGGTCCCGGGCCGCCGGCCGCGCCATCCAGCTAGGCGCGTCCCGGGGGCGTGACTGCGGCGCGTGTCGGCGCTAGAGCGCGGTGAGAAGCATCGGCGCTCGAGAGGTTTGGATGTCGCCCGCGGTCAAATTCCCGATCGGCCTTTGCGCGGCGCTGCTCGCCGGCTGGATCGGTCATGGCCCGCTCGGCCAGGGGCAGGCCTTCATCGACCGGATCGAGGCGCAGGCCAAGGCGAAGATCGTCGAGGCCGAGCTGCCGCAGGTCCACGTCCGCTTCGATCGCGACCCGTTGCGCCGCGAGGCGATCCTTTCCGGCCGGGCCGACGCGTTCCAGCGCGAAGGCATGGGCCAGTTTCCCGGCCTCAACGGCCGCATCCGCGCGGTCCCGGGCGTGTCCGGCGTGCGCTGGGAGGGCGAGTGAGATGCCGCTCCTCGCTGAAACCCTGATCCTCGTCGCTTTGGCCTACCTGATCGGCGTCGGCCTCGGCTGGCTGCTGTTCGGCCGGCGCGGGCGCGGCTCCTTCCTCGACGAGGGCTGACGCAAATGCTCGCTCTGATCCAGTTCAACCTCGTCAGCCTCGCCGTGGCGGTCCTGATCGGGATCGCCACCGGCTGGTGGATGTTCGCCAATCGCCGCAAGGAACCGCCCGCCTCATGACCTTCGACACCACCACCCTGCTGATCCTCCTCGCCATTCTCGCGCTGGCGCTCCTGGCCGCCTTGGTCCTGCGCTCGGCCCGCCGCACGCCCGGGGTCGAGCGCCGGCCCCCGAGCGAGAGCCGCTATGTGGCGAGCCGGGAACGGCCGTATATGAAGCCGCCCGCCGCCGACGGCCCCCGGGGCAACGGCGTCGCCGACGAGGTCGCGGCCGCGGCCACCGACGTCGCCGGCGAAGTGCTCGGCGTGGTCCCCCGCCGCGCCCCGCCGGGCCCGGCCGACGACCTCTCCAGATTGAAGGGCGTCGGCCCCAAGTTCGTCGCTCGCCTGAACGAGCTCGGCATCGTCCGCTACGACCAGCTCGCCGGATTGAACGCCAACGAGGCCGCCCATCTCGACGAGCGGATGGGGCCATTCCAGGGCCGCCTCGCCCGCGACCGGCTGATCGAGCAGGCCGACTATCTCGCCCGCGGCGACGCCGAGGGGTTCGAGGAGAAGTTCGGCAAATTGGGCGGCTGAGCAGCGCCGCCGTCAGTGATTATTCCACGTCATCCTGACGACAGTCAGGACCCATGAACACGGATCGGGCTGGTTCTCGCAATCCGTGTTCATGGGTCCCGAATCGAGTTCGGGATGACGTGGAATTACCGCCGACGCTCTACCCCCGCCGCCCCTGCTTGATCTCCGAGGCGAACAATTTGTCGATCTTGCGCCCGTCCATGTCGGCGACCTCGAAGCGCCAGCCGCGATAGGTGAAGCGCTCGCCGACCTCGGGGATGTGCTTGAGGATCGACAAGGCGAAGCCGGCCGCGGTCGCGAAGTCGCGGTCTTCGGGCAGGCTGAAGCAGAGCGCGTCGGCCATCGCGTCGGCGGAGAGCGATCCCGATACCCACCAGCTGCCATCGTCGCGCTCGACCAACGGCGGGTCGGTGTCGAAATCGGCGGACGAGAGGAACTTGCCGGCCAGCGCGGTCAGCAGATTGCCGGGCGTCACCAGTCCCTCGAAATGGCCGTATTCGTCGTGGACGAAGGCCATCGGCACCTCGGAATCGCGCAGCACCGTCATCGCGTCCATCGCGTCGAGCTGATCGGGCACGACCGGCGCGGGCTTCATCAGGGCACGCAGGTCGATGTCCTTGCCGGCGAGCAGGCAGGCGACGATGTCGCGCGCCTGGACGACGCCGACCAGCCTGTCGACCGTTCCCTCGGCGACTGGGATCCGGTTGTGCGGCGCCTCGATCAGCTTGCGGCGGATCGTCTCGGCATCGGCGTCGGCGTCGATCCAGGCGACCTCGGTGCGCGGCGTCATCACCTCGCGGGTCGGCCGGTCGGCGAGCCGGACCACGCTCGAGATCATCGCCCGCTCGCTTTCCTCGAGCACGCCCGCGGTCGCCGCCTCGGCGACGACCAGCTGGAGCTCCTCGGCGGTGACATGGTCCTCGCTCTCGCGGCTCAGCCGCAGCAGCCGGAAGACGAGGGCGCTCGACCGGTCGAGCAGCCAGGCGAACGGGGTCATGATCTTCGACAGCCAGAGCATCGGCCGGGCGACGAGCACCGCGATCGGCTCGGGCGAGCGCAACGCGATCTGCTTGGGCACCAGCTCGCCGATCACCAGCGAGGCATAGGTGGTGAGGATGATCACCAGGGTGAAGCCGAGAGTCTGCGCCGTCTCCTGCGGCACGCCCAGCAGGGCGATGCGCTCCCCGGTCGGCGCGCCGAGCGCGGCGCCCGAAAACGCGCCGGAAATGACGGCGATCAGGGTGATGCCGCTCTGCACGGTCGAGAGGAAGCGGCCCGGGTCGGCGGCGAGCCCGAGCGCGGTCTGCGCGCCGTGCCGGCCGGCCCGCGCCATCGCCTTGAGGCGCGGCCGGCGCGACGAGACGATCGCCAGCTCGGACATGGCGAGCAGGCCGTTCAGGATCACCAGCAAGAGGATGATGATCACATCCCACCAGGGATAGGGCGCGAGCGGAAGGGAAGGCGGCATAGGCGTCCGCCTGGTTCTAGCCGGTTAGGCCAGGAGGGGACAGTCACTTTTCCGCACAGGGGACAGTCACTTTTCCGCACTCCCCCACGAAATTGGTCGCTGTCGTGCGGAAAAGTGACTGTCCCGCTACCGCCGCGCCCGGAAGAACGCCCGCAGCATCGCTGCCGCTTCCTCCTCGCCGATGCCCGGATAGATTTCGGGCGCGTGGTGGCAGGTCGGCTGGGCGAACAGGCGGGGGCCGTGGAGGACGGCGCCGCCCTTGGCGTCGGCGGCGGCGAAATAGAGGCGCTCGATCCGCGCCAGGGCGATCGCCCCGGCGCACATCGCGCAGGGCTCGAGCGTCACCCACAGGTCGCAGCCGTCGAGCCGGCAGTCGCCGAGCTTCGCCGCCGCTTCGCGCAGCGCCACGATCTCGGCATGGGCGGTGGGGTCGCTCATATCGCGCATCCGGTTGCGCGCCGCGCTCAGCAGCTCGCCGCCGCGGCTCACCACCGCGCCGACCGGGACCTCGCCGTCCCGCGCCGCCGCCGCCGCCTCGTCGAGCGCGACGCGCATCGGCTCCGGAAGCGGGAAGCCTGCTATTGGGCGTTGCCCTGGCCGTTGGTGACGGCGACGCTCGGCACCTCGACCTGGCGCGTCTCCATCTTCACCACCGGGACCTGGACGTTGGCCTGGGTCGTGCCGACCTCGACCGACTTGGCGTCGATCGAGACCGAGCCGTTGTCGTGGCGGTTGAGGTTGATGTAGCCGGTCCAGACCAGCGCCATGGCGATCACGATGACGAAGGCGATCAGAAGCAGGATGGTGCGCATGGGCCGGTCCTCGCGGTTTCGACTCTCTGGTCGGGAACGACGCAGATGCCAGATCGGCCGCCTCTCCGCAACGACCCGCCGGAATTGCCGGCGCGGCGCTATTGCGCTATTGAAAAGTTTGCCGCATATTTTCATCGATTTTCGAGATATGCAAATGGCAGATTTCAGCGCCCGTTCCCAAACCCTGCGCGACAACGAGCGGACGAAGCACTTCGCCGGCGTCCTGACCGCTGCCGGGAACGCACTGCTGATTGCCGCATTTGCGAAGGCGTGGGTCGAGGTCAGTTTCGACCTCAATAGCCTGATGTGGCTGATCATGGCCGCATTGCTGCTTTGGCTGTCATCCAATATACTGAAATTATTGGACGCGGAGGAAAATGATGGTTGAATGGACCCAGCTGGCGCCCGCGATTGGCGGCGGCGTCCTCGGCCTGGTGCTGTGGCTCTGGGCGCATCGCATCCACGCAAATCGGCTCCGGGACCGCGAGCGGGCGAAGGCGGAGCGGGAAGGACGGGTTTCATCCTGATCCCGGTTGCGTGGCAGGCCGCCGCCACGGTTGACGAATCCCCGCGATGCCGCTATCCGCGCCCCCTTTCCGGGGTGCGAGCAGCCCCCATTCCAGGAAGAGATTGAAATGTCGCGCATTTGCGAGCTGACCGGCAAGGGCCGGCTGGTGGGCAACAACGTTTCCCACGCCAACAACAAGACCAAGCGCACGTTCCTGCCCAATCTGCAGAACGTCACGCTCATCTCCGACACCCTCGCGCGCGGCGTCAAGCTGCGCGTGTCGATGGCCGGCCTGAGGTCGGTCGAGCATGTCGGCGGCCTCGACAATTGGCTGATCAAGACCAGCGACGACAAATTGAGCCTCAAGGTCCGCCGCCTGAAGCGCGAGATCGCCAAGAAGCAGGCGGAGAGCGCCGCGGCCTAACTCTCGTCATTCCAGCGAAAGCTGGAATCTCTTTGCCCTCAAGGACGTGGGATTCCAGCTTTCGCTGGAATGACGGTTACGGAGTCAGCGCGAACTTGAGCAGCAGCGTCCGCTGCAGCGGAAAGAAATTGTCGTCCGAGGCGATCCAGACGATCGTCCGGCCGTGCTCGACGGTCACGCTCAGCCCCTCCATATTGTCGACGCTGACCGGCTGCCCGAGCGCGGCGACCTCGCGGCCCGCGATCGTGCCGCCGGCGCGCAGGCCGCGCGTTTCGGCGATCGTCACCACCGCGGACCAGCCCTCGAGCCAGGCGAAGCGCCGGTTGAGGATGAGCAGCCGCCCGTCCGGCAGCACGTCGGCGTCGGTCGCCCGGTAGCCCGGCACCCGCCGGTAGCGGAGCGGGAAGGCGGGCGTGCCGGCCAGCGCCGGATCGCCGTCGAACAGCACCGCGTCGCTGGTCGCGTGGCGGTCGTTGAGGCCTTCGCCGAGCACGAGGAAGCGGCCGTCGGCGAGCCGCACCATCGCCTCCGGGCCGCTGTTGGCGCGCCAGCGCCGCATCGGCTCGGGCCGGGCCGAGGCGGTCGCGGCGAGGTCGGCGCGGCGGTAGCGCCAGATCATGTTGTGGCGCTCGAACCCGACCCAGAGCGAGGCGGCGCCGATCACCATCGCTTCGGTGTCGCGGTTCGACTTGCGCGTCGCCGGGCCGGGGCCCTCCGGCAGCGGCACGATGCGGACGCGCTCCGCGCCCCGCCCGGCCGGCAGCGCGAAGCGGAACAGGGTGCCGGCGTCGCTCAGCGCGATCGCCTCGCCGCCCTCGACGTGGAGCGCGGAGATGCCGCCGAAGCGCGGGCTGTCGCTGCTCAGCTCCCAGCCGCCGAGATAGAGGAGCGCGCCGAGGCGCCGGCGGCTGGGGTCGCCGGCATCGAGCGGGACGGGGACGAAGCGAAGCATCGCCGTCGCCGGGCCGGCCGGCGCCGGCGCGGGCGGCGCCGGCACCACGGTGGCGAGGACGAGGAAAGCGAGCAGCAGGAAGGCGGCGCGCTTCGGCCGCGACCGCCAAATCTGTTCAGGAAAACCCCCCAGAATCATGAACGGCGCCTGACGGACGCATTCAGACCCGGCTCAACCGAGTCAGGGCAAAAGCGCCACACAGACCAAGGAGTTAGCACCATGTTGAAGAGAATCGCCCTTTCCACCGCGCTCGCCGCTGCGGCGCTGACCGCCTTCCCCGCCGCCGCCGAGGCCCAGAGCCGCTACGGCTATTATGACGGCTACGGCAATGGCTATTATCAGGGTTACGACCAGCGCTACGACCGGCGCTACGCCAACCGCCGCTACCAGAACCAGCGCTACGGCAATCATTACGGCACGCGCTGCTCGTCGGGCTCGGCCGGCACGATCATCGGCGCCATCGCCGGCGGCCTGCTCGGCCGCGAGATCGGCCGCGGCGGCGACCGCGGCTATTACGGCCGCCGCGGCAGCGGCACCACCGGCGCGATCGTCGGCGCCGGCGCCGGCGCCCTGATCGGCCGCGAGATCGACCGCGGCGACTGCCGCCGCTACCGCTAAATGCAAAAGGGGACAGTCACTGTGACTGTCCCCTTTTCAGTCCTTGTCGAACAGGGCGGCGAGCTGCTCGACCATCGTCCCGCCCAATTGCTCGGCGTCCATGATCGTCACCGCCTTCTGGTAATAGCGGGTGACGTCATGGCCGATGCCGATCGCGATCAGCTCGACCGGCGAGCGCGCCTCGATCCAGGCGATCACCTGCCTCAGATGGCGCTCGAGATAAGTCCCCGAATTGACCGACAGCGTCGAATCGTCGACCGGCGCGCCGTCCGAGATCACCATCAGGATCTTGCGCTCCTCGATCCGGCCGATCAGCCGGCTGTGCGCCCACAGCAACGCCTCGCCGTCGATATTCTCCTTCAATAATCCCTCGCGCATCATCAGCCCGAGATTCCGCCGCGCCCGCCGCCACGGCTCGTCGGCTTCCTTGTAGACGATGTGGCGCAGATCGTTGAGCCGGCCCGGATTGGGCGGGCGCCCGTCGGCGAGCCATTTCTCGCGGGACTGGCCGCCCTTCCAGGCGCGGGTGGTGAAGCCCAATAATTCGACCTTGACCCCGCAGCGTTCGAGCGTGCGCGCCAGGATGTCGGCGCTGATCGCGGCGATCGAGATCGGCCGGCCCCGCATCGAGCCCGAATTGTCGATCAGCAGGGTGACGATCGTATCGCGGAACTCGGTGTCGCGCTCGACCTTGTAGGAGAGCGAATGGACCGGGTTGACGATCACCCGGGCGAGCCGGGCGGCGTCGAGCAGCCCCTCCTCCTGGTCGAACTCCCAGCTGCGCGCCTGCTGCGCCATCAGCCGCCGCTGGAGCCGGTTGGCGAGCTTGGTGACCGCGCTCTGGAGGTGGACGAGCTGCTGGTCGAGATAGGAGCGCAGCCGCCCCAATTCCTCCTCGTCGCACAAGGCGGTGGCCGCGGCCTCCTCGTCATATTGGGTGGTGTAGATCTTATAGTCGAACCGGGGCGGCAGCTCGGAATGCGGGCGGTTCGGCCGCACCGGCATCAGCCCCTCGTCGCCCTCCTCGCCGAGCGCGTCGGCGGAGTCGGCCATTTCCTCGGACCAGTCGACGTCGCTTGACTCCTCGCCGCTCTGGTCCTGCTGGCCGCGGATCTCGGCGTCGCCGCGGCCGCCGCCTTCGTCTTCCTGGTCGCGGTCGTCGTCGCCGCCTTCGACCTCGTCCTCGCCGTCCCCCTCCTCGCCCGCATCGGGATCGAGGTCGGCGTCGCTCTCGCCCTCGACCAGCTCGAGGTCGCGGAGCAGCTTGGTCGCGAGCGCCGCGAAGGCGGCCTGGTCGTCGATCGCCAGCCCGAGCGCATCGAGGTCGGAGCCGGCCTTTTCCTCGATCCAGCCGGCGACGAGGTCCAGCCCCGCCCGCGCGGCCTCGGGCGGCGGCGCCCCGGTCAGCCGTTCGCGCACGATGAGCCCGATCGCCGAAGCCAATGGCACCTCCTCGCGGGACCGCGCCCGGACCAGCGGGTCGGTCCTCAGCCGCAGCTCGGCGAGGTTGGCGAGGTTGGCGCGGATCCCGGCCATGCCGCGCGCGCCCAAAGCCTCGACCCGCGCCTGCTCGGCGGCGTCGAACACCGCCCGGGCGGTCTCGTCGGCCGGGGCATGGCGCTGGTGGAGCCGGACATTGTGATGCCGGAGCCGCAGCGCGGCGGCATCGGCGAAGCCGCGCGCCTCGGCGGCCTCCCTGGCCCCGATCGAGCGCCCCGGCATCGGCGCCTTGACGCTTTTCCCGGAAACGGCGGGAACGTCGCTGGTGAAGCCGAGCTCGACCTCGGCATCCCGGGCAATGGCCCGCGTCGCCCCGGCGAGCGCGTGGCGGAAGGCTTCGAGCGGATTGTCTTCGGCCACGGGTCAGCGCCGCGCGGAAAGCCCTCCCCCATGATGGGGGAGGGTTGGGTGGGGGTGGACTCCGCGAATTGCGCGGTGCCGGTGGAGAGGTTCACCCCACCCCCGGCCCCTCCCCATCAAGGGGAGGGGGGAAGGGGCGAGCCGGCTCACGCCGCCCCCACCACGCTTTCCGGCAGGTCCTTGCCGAACACGCGCTGGTAATATTCGGCGACGGTCGCGCGCTCGGCCTCGTCGCATTTGTTCAAAAAGGTCAGGCGGAAGGCGAAGCCGACGTCCTCGAAGATGAGCGCGTTCTGCGCCCAGGAGATGACCGTGCGCGGGCTCATCACCGTCGAGATGTCGCCGTTGACGAACCCCTGGCGCGAGAGTTCGGCGACCTTGATCATCCGCTCGACCTCCGCCCGGCCGCCCTCATGGTCGTACTCGCCCGATTTGGCGAGGACGATCCGGGCCTCGGTCTCGGCCGGCAGATAATTGAGCGTGACGACGATGTTCCAGCGGTCCATCTGGCCCTGGTTGATCTGCTGGGTGCCGTGATAGAGGCCGGTCGTGTCGCCGAGGCCGACCGTGTTGGTGGTCGCGAACAGCCGGAAATAGGGGTGCGGGCGGATCACCCGGTTCTGGTCGAGCAGGGTCAATTTGCCCTCGGTCTCGAGCACCCGCTGGATGACGAACATGACGTCGGGCCGGCCGGCGTCATATTCGTCGAAGACGAGCGCGGTCGGCGTCTGCAGCGCCCACGGCAGCAGCCCCTCGCGGAACTCGGTGACCTGCTGGCCCTCGCGCAGCACGATCGCGTCGCGGCCGACGAGGTCGATGCGGCTGATATGGGCGTCGAGGTTGATCCTTATGGTCGGCCAGTTGAGCCGCGCCGCGACCTGCTCGATATGGGTCGACTTGCCGGTGCCGTGATAGCCCTGGATCATCGTCCGCCGGTTCTTGGCGAAGCCGGCGCAGATCGCCAGCGTCGTGTCCGGATCGAACACATAGGCCGGGTCGTAGTCGGGCACGCGCTCGTCGGCTTCGGAGAAGGCGGGCACCTCCATGTCGCTGTCGATCCCGAACAGCTCGCGCACCTTCACGATCTTGTCGGGCGCGTCCATCACCGTCGCGGCGCGGCTGTCGGGGTTCACATTGGGGATGTCTGCCATGGTCTTTCTCTGATTCAGGCGAAGATCGGCCGCCCTTTGAGCGCCGTATAAGCCTCGATCACCGCCTGCAACGCTTTCTCGTGGCCGCGGTCGCCGCCGTTGCGGTCGGGATGGTAGCGGCGGACCAGCTCGGCATAGCGCATCCGCAAGGCCCTTCGGTCGACGTCGAGGTCGAGCCCGAGCACCCGCAAATGCTTGCGGTCGGCCTCGCTCAGCTCGCGCCCGTCCTTGCGCGCGCGGCCGGGCCGGAAGCGGGCGCCGATCGCGTCGAGCGGGTCGGTGAAATCGGCCCAGCGCGGGCCGGGAGAGCCATTGGCCGAAAAGGCGCGGGTCTCGCGGTCCCAGCCGCCATAGGGGTTCTGCGCGGCGCTGATCTCGTCGGCGTCCATCCCCTCGAAATAATTGTAGGCCGAGTTGAATTCGCGGACATGGTCGAGACAGAACCAGCGCCAGTCGCCCGGCCCGTCGAAGTCCGATCGCCAGGCGCCGGGCGCGCGATATTCGCCGGGCGCGGCGCAGCCGGGATGGGCGCAATGCTGCGCCCGCCCTTCGACCCGGCCGTGGAACCGCGCCTGCCTCTTGCCCGCGCTCGCCAAACCCAACTCCCTTTCCTGCCAGAGCGATTTCGAGCCGGATAGAATATCCGGCGACTCGGAAATCGCGGCAACCAAAACCCAAGGAGCGGTCGATCCGATGCAATCGGATCGCAAACCGCTCCGACCCCCCTATATAGGGAAAAATGAGCCAGTCTTTAACCGGCCCGGTCGCCGCCGAGATCGAGCAACGCCTGCGTGCCGCCCTCGCGCCCACCCGCCTCGCGGTGATCAACGACAGCGCCCGCCACCACGGCCATGCCGGCGACGACGGCAGCGGCGAAAGCCACTTCACCGTCGAGATCGAGGCGCCGCAATTCGCCGCCATGACCCGCCTCGAACGCCAGCGCGCGGTCAACGCGGCGTTGGGCGACCTGATGCGGGAGCGCATCCACGCGCTCGCGATCCGGGCGCGGGCGCCGGGCGAAAAATAGGAACAGTCCCGCTTTTCCCTTCGCGCCCTTCGCCTGAAAAGGCGGAATTGGGTCACGCGAAGGCGCAATGGCGAGAAAGAGTGAGATTCCAGCTTTCGCTGGAATGACGGTAAGAGGGATGAATGACCGACAACCCCTTCCTCCAGACCCTGCTCCCGACCACCCACGATCTCGGCGGGTTCAAGGTCCACCGCACGCTGCCGCACAGGGAGCGCACGACGATCGGACCCTTCATCTTCTTCGACCAGATGGGCCCGGCCCGGCTCGGTCCGGGCCAGGGAATCGACGTCCGCCCGCACCCGCACATCAACCTCGCCACCGTCACCTATCTGTTCGCCGGCGCGATCGACCATCGCGATTCGTTGGGCACGTTCGCGACGATCGCGCCCGGCGCGGTCAATTTGATGACCGCGGGGCGCGGCATCACCCATAGCGAGCGCTCGCCCGCCGCCGCGCGCACCGCCGGTCCGGAGCTCAGCGGCATCCAGACCTGGCTCGCTCTGCCCACCGCGAAGGAGGAGATCGAGCCGGCGTTCGAGCATGTCGGCAAGGACGCGCTGCCGCTGGTCGAGGGCGACGGCGCCCGCGCCCGGGTGGTGATGGGGACGCTCTGGGACGAAACCTCGCCGGTCACCTGCCACAGCCCGACGATCTACGCCGACATCCACCTCGCCCCCGGCGGCGCGATGCCGGTCGACCCCGAAGCCGAGGAGCGCGGCCTCTACGTGGCAGAGGGCGAGGCGAGCCTCGACGGCGTCGCGCTCGACCGGGCCACGCTCTACGTGCTGAGGCCCGGCATCCGCGCGACGCTGCGCTCCGAGCGCGGCGGCCACGTCATGCTGCTCGGCGGCGCGCCCATGGACGGCCCCCGCCACGTCTTCTGGAACTTCGTCTCCTCCCGGCGCGAGCGGATCGAGCAGGCCAAGGACGACTGGCGCGCCGGCCGCTTCGCCTTGCCGCCCGAGGACCATGACGAGTTCATCCCGTTGCCGGAGGTGCCCACCACGGTGAGCTATCCATGAAGAAGACCCGCATCGCCCTCGCCACGGGCGTCACCCTCAACGTCGCTTCGGACGGGCGCGAGGACGCCGAGCCGATCGTCTTCCTCCACGGCTTTCCCGAATCGCACCGCACCTGGCGCGAGGTCGCCCCCGCTTTGGCCCGGGACTTTCGCGTGATCGCGCCCGACCAGCGCGGCTTCGGCGCCTCGGACAAGCCGGAAGGCGTGGAGGCCTATCGCGCCGACCGCGTGGTCGAGGATCTGATCGCGCTCGCCGACGCGCTCGGCCTCGGCCGCTTCACTTTGGTCGGCCACGATTGGGGCGGCGCGATCGCCTGGCTGGCGGCGCTGCGCCATCCCGACCGGATCGCGCGGCTGGTGATCGTCAACGCGCCCCATCCTTTGGTCTTCCAGAAGAGCCTGATCGAGGATTCGGCGCAGCGCACCGCCTCGCAATATATCAGCGCCTTCCGCAACCCGGCGATGGAGCAGGGAATCGCGGCGATGGGCTTTGAGACGTTCTTCGCCAAGACCTTCGCCAGCCATGCCGACGTCTCCCGGCTCGCCCCGGAGGAGAAGCAGGCCTATCTCGACGATTGGTCGCAACCGGGCGCGCTGACCGCGATGCTGAACTGGTACCGGGCGAGCGACATCCTCGTGCCCGCGCCCGGCGAGGCCGCCGAGGCGCCGGCCTGGACGCAGGCCCCCTTCCCGAGCATCGCCGTGCCGACCCTCGTCATCTGGGCGCTCAAGGATGTCGCCTTGCTCCCGGTCCAGCTCGCCGGCCTCGCCGCTTTGGTCGACGACCTCCGGATCGTCACCGTCGCCGAGGCCGGCCATTTCGTCCCCTGGGAAGAGCCCGAGCCGGTGATCGCCGCGATCAGGGATTTCATGGCCGACGCGGCTTAGCTATGGCCCCGTTCATGGCCACCACCCCCAAACGCTCCCTGTCCCGCTCCGCCGCGCGGCTCGCCGCCGTCCAGGCGCTCTACCAGCAGGAGATGGAAGCGAGGCCGGTCGCGGCCCTGCTCCACGAATTCCACCAGCACCGGCTCGGCGCGACCATCGACGGCGACCAATATGCCGAGGCGGAGGTCGACTTCTTCGACGATTTGGTGAGCGGCACCGAGGCGCGCCGCGCCGAACTGGACGCGTTGATCGCCGGCCGGCTCGCCCCCGGCTGGTCGCTCGCCCGCCTCGACAAGCCGATGAAGGCGATCCTGCGCGCCGGCGCCTACGAGCTCGTCGCCCGCGCCGACGTCCCCGTCGCCACCGTGATCGGCGAGTATCTCGACGTCGCCAAGGCGTTCTACGACCCCCGCGAAACCGGCTTCGTCAACGGCCTGCTCGACGCGATTGCCAGGGAGGTGCGGTAAATGGGGACAGTATATATTTTTCAGGCCGCGACCGCCGTCGATCACCCTCTCTCCTCGAGAAAAATATATACTGTCCCCATTTTTCGATGAGCGCCGAAGCCGCCTTCATCGACCTGTTGCGCGGGCTCGCCACCCACCCGGCGGCGCGCGGCCTGCGCGACGACGCGGCGGTGCTGGAGGTGGGCGGCGAAACCCTCGTCCTGACCCACGACATGATCGTCGAGGGCGTCCATTACCTGCCCGGCGATCCGCCCGCCGACGTCGCCTGGAAGCTGGTCGCGGTCAATCTCTCCGACCTCGCCGCCAAGGGGGCGCGGCCAGTGGGCGTGCTGCTCGGCTTCACCCTCGGCGAGGCGGCCTGGGACAAGGCGTTCGCCGAGGGGCTGGCGGCCGTCCTGGCGGCGTTCGCCATCCCCCTGCTCGGCGGCGACACCGTCTCGGCGCCGGCGCGGGTGCTCGGCCTGACCGCGATCGGCCGCGCCGCCGGCCCGGTGCCGTCGCGCGCCGGCGCCCGGCCGGGCGACCTGCTCTGGGTCAGCGGTACGATCGGCGATGCCGGCGCCGGCCTCGCGGCGCTCAGGGCGGGGGCCGAGGACTCGCCGCTCGTCGAGCGCTACCGCAACCCGCGCCCGCGGCTCGAAGCGGGCGAGCGCCTCGCCCCGCTCGTCGGCGCGATGATGGACGTCTCCGACGGCCTGCTGATCGACGCGTCGCGGCTGGCGGCGGCGAGCGCCTGCGGCATCGAGATCGAGCTCGAATCGATCCCGCTGTCGCAAGCCTTTGCCGGAACGCCGCTCGAGGCGGTCACCGCCGGCGACGATTACGAGCTGCTGTTCGCGGCCGATCCCGACGCGGCGGTCGCCATCCTCGCGCTCGGCGAGGAGATCGGCCTGCCACTCTCCCGCATCGGCCGCTGCGTCGCCGGCGCCGGCCTGACGCTGACCGACCGCGGGACTTCCGTGCCGCTGCCCGCGAAACTCGGCTTCGAGCATGGTTGAACTCCTTGAGCTTCCCCCGTAAAGGGCGCGCCACACCGGAGCCTCGCGCTGCCGAGGGCGCCCGCTGCGCGCCCGTTCAATTTCAGGGGAAGGACGTTTCATGACCGTCGTGCTCATTGCCATCGCCTGCGGCCTCGTCGCGGTGCTCTACGGCATCATCACCAGCGCCCAGGTGCTGCGCGCCTCGCCCGGCAACGAGCGGATGATCGCGGTCGCCGAGGCGATCCAGGAGGGGGCCAAGGCCTATCTCGGCCGCCAGTACACGACCATCGCCGTCGTCGGCGTCGTCGTCGCCGCTTTGGTCTTCTGGTTCCTCGGCCTGCTCGCGGCGACCGGCTTCGTGATCGGTTCGCTGCTCTCGGGCGCGGCGGGCTTCATCGGCATGAACATCTCGGTCCGCGCCAACGTCCGCACCGCCGAAGCCGCGCGCACCAGCCTTCAGGGCGGCCTCACCGTCGCCTTCCGCGCCGGCGCGATCACCGGCATGCTGGTCGCCGGCCTGGCTTTGCTCGCCATTTCGGTCTTCTTCTACGTCCTCGTCGGCGTCCAGGGCCACGCGCCCAATTCGCGCGAGGTGGTCGACGCGCTCGTCGCCCTGGCGTTCGGCGCCTCGCTGATCTCGATCTTCGCCCGGCTCGGCGGCGGCATCTTCACCAAGGCTGCCGACGTCGGCGCCGACCTGGTCGGCAAGGTCGAGGCCGGCATCCCCGAGGACGATCCCCGCAACCCGGCGGTGATCGCCGACAATGTCGGCGACAATGTCGGCGACTGCGCCGGCATGGCCGCCGATTTGTTCGAGACCTATGTCGTCACCGTCGGCGCCACCATGGTGCTGATCGCCCTGCTCGTCACCGCCCCGCCGGCGCAGATGCTGCAGCTGATGAGCCTGCCGCTGATCATCGGCGGCGCCTGCATCCTGACCTCGATCGTCGGCACCTATTTCGTCCGCCTCGGCCGCAGGCAATCGATCATGGGCGCGCTCTACAAGGGCTTCCTGGTGACCGCGTTCCTCTCGATTCCGGCCATTTACGGGGCGATGTGGTATGTGCTGGGCGGCGATCTGGGCGCCACGATCGGCGGCGCCGCCGGCCTCGACGTCGACCTGTCGGCCGCGACCCAGGCCGCCGGATCCGGCTTCACCGGCATGGACCTGTTCTGGTGCGCCCTGGTCGGGCTCGGCGTGACCGGGCTGATCGTCTGGATCACCGAATATTATACCGGCACCCACCATCGCCCGGTCCAGTCGATCGCGCGGGCCTCGCAGACCGGCCACGGCACCAACATCATCCAGGGCCTCGCGATCAGCCTCGAGGCGACGGCGCTGCCGACCCTCGTTATCTGCGTCGGCATCATCGTCTCCTACCAGCTCGCCGGGCTGATCGGCATCGCCTTCGCGGCGACCGCGATGCTGGCGCTGGCCGGCATGGTCGTCGCGCTCGACGCCTACGGTCCGGTCACCGACAATGCCGGCGGCATCGCCGAAATGTCGGGCATGGAGGAGGACGTGCGCACCCGCACCGACGCCCTCGACGCGGTCGGCAACACCACCAAGGCGGTGACCAAGGGCTATGCGATCGGCTCGGCCGGCCTCGCCGCTCTGGTCCTGTTCGGCGCCTATACGACCGACCTCCAGCATTATTCGGGCGCGCTCGGCATCGGCATCGACGGCGTCGATTTCAAACTGTCCAACCCCTATGTCGTCGTCGGCCTGCTGCTCGGCGCGCTGCTTCCCTATCTGTTCAGCTCGATGGGCATGACCGCGGTCGGGCGGGCGGCGGGCAACGTGGTGATCGACGTTCGCAACCAGTTCCGCGACAACCCCGGCATCATGGACGGCACTTCGCGGCCCAATTACGCCCGCACCGTCGATCTCGTCACCAAGGCGGCGATCAAGGAGATGATCATCCCCTCGCTGTTGCCGGTGCTGGCGCCGATCCTGGTGTTCTTCGTCATCCAGGCGGTGGCGGGGCGCGACAGCGCCTTCGCGGCGCTCGGCGCGCTGCTCCTCGGCGTCATCGTCTCCGGCCTGTTCGTCGCCATCTCGATGACCTCGGGCGGCGGCGCCTGGGACAATGCCAAGAAATATATCGAGGACGGCAATTACGGCGGCAAGGGCTCCGAGGCCCACAAGGCCGCGGTGACCGGCGACACGGTCGGCGATCCCTATAAGGACACCGCCGGCCCGGCGGTCAACCCGATGATCAAGATCACCAACATCGTCGCCCTGCTGCTGCTCGCGGCGCTGGCCGGCCACGCCGGCTGAGGTTGCCGCAGGCGTAAGGATCAAGGCCCGCCGGACTTCGGTTCAGGCGGGCTTTTTTCTTGTCTTTACAATGCCTCCGCACCCCGCTTATTCGGGAAGCGGGGAATCGGGCTCATGAACTTCGTCAAGCGCTTCGCGGCGGCCTTTGCGGCCGCCTTCATCATGGCCGCGCCGCTCATGGCGCAGACGCAAGCGCCGCCGCCGGCTCCCGCGGCGCGCCTGCCGACCGACGCTTATGCGGAGCTGCCCTTCCTTTCGACGCCTCTGCTTTCGCCCGACGGCACGCGGATCGCGGCGCGCGTGAGCGGCGGGGGCGAGGAGCATATCGGCATCTGGACGCTGAGCGAGTCGCGCGATCGGGCGCCTCGGCTGATCGAGGCCGGCAACGTCGAATCATTCGCCTGGGCGGGCGACAACCGGCTGATCATCAGCTCGATCGGCTTCGGCATCATGAGCTCGGGCAACATGATCGCCTATGGGCTGAGCCGCCGTATCTCAAGCTACGATCTCGCCGACGGCAAGGCGACGCCGCTCGGCCGATCGCACGGGCTGTTCACCGACATGATCTTCGTCGATCCCTACGGCCGCTACGCGCTGGTCTCGAGCCAGGAGACGCTGACCGGCCCGCCGCACGTCGAGCGGATCGACCTCGCCACCGGCCAAGGCGTCGAGGTCCAGCGCCGCCAGAACGGCGTCTGGAGCTGGTTCGCGGACGCGAACGGAATCGTCCGGGTCGGCGTCGACTATCGCGACAACCGCGCCCGCATCTACTATCGCGCGACGGCCGACGCGCCGCTCGCCCATGTCGACACCCAGCGCGACCTGCGCGACGGAAGTGCGATCGACGCGATCCGCTTCGTCACCGACAGCGACCGCGGCGTCATCGTCACCAATGCGGAAACCGGGCGCTTCGGCGTTTACAATTACGATTTCGCCACCGACACCCGCGGCGCAGCGATCTTCGAACATCCCGAGGTCGACGTCACCAATGCGATCTTCAGCCCGGAAGGGGCCGTCGAGGGCGTCGCTTATGAGGACGACCGGCCGCGGGTGCGCTGGCTCAACCCGGCGCTGGCCCAGCTCCAGGCGGCGATCGACCGCACCTTCCCCGGCAAGACCAACACGATCGTCAATCGCAGCCGCGACGGCAATCGGGTGCTGATCTTCTCGGCGGCCGCCGACGATCCCGGCACCTATTACGTCTTCGACCGCGCCGCGCGGCGGATGGAAACCTTTGCCAGCCCTTACAACGCGTTCGTCGGGCACGCCTTCGCCCCGGTCCGCGCGGTCAGCTACCGGGACCGCGCCGGGCTCACCATCCACGCTTACCTGACCTTGCCGCCGGGACGGCCCGACCATGGCCTGCCGCTGATCGTGCTGCCGCACGGCGGCCCGTTCCTCCGCGACAGCTGGACCTTCGACCCCCAGGTCCAGTTCCTCGCCAGCCGCGGCTATGCCGTGCTCCAGCCCAATTTCCAGGGCTCGACCGGCTACGGCCGCGACTTCGTCCAGCGCGGCTACGGCCAATATGGCGGCGCGATGATCGACGATCTGGAGGATGGGATCGATTGGCTCGCGCACGAAGGGATCGTCGATCCGACCAAGGTCTGCCTGATGGGCAGCTCCTACGGCGGCTATGCGGCGATCTGGGGGGCAATGCGCAGCCCGCAGCGCTATCGCTGCGCGATCAGCTTCGCCGGCCCGACCGACCTGCGCGCCATGCTGCGCTACAATTCGAACAGCTTCGTCCCGCGCCGCTACGTGCGCGAGCTGCAGCAGCGTCTGCAGGGCGAGGAACGGATCGACCTCGACGCGGTGTCGCCACTGCACCACCCCGAGCTGCTGCGGGTGCCGCTGCTGATCGCGCATGGCAACCAGGACCCGATCGTGCCCGTCGATCAGTCGCGGCGCCTGCTCGCCGCGCTGAATCGCATCCACGCGCCGGTCGAATCGGTCTTCTTCCCGAAGTCCCAGCACGGCTTCACCGACGCCGCGGAGGCCGCCGATTATTTCCGGCGGGTCGAAGCGTTCCTCACCCTTCACAACCCGGCCGACGCGTCCCATTGAGAGAGCGCCGGGGTTTTCAATCCCGCGGCGAGCGGCTAAGGCCTGCCGGCCTTTTTTGACCCAGGGATGTGAATGGCCAAGGAAGAACTCCTCGAGATGCGCGGGCAGGTGGTCGAGCTGCTGCCCAACGCCATGTTCCGGGTGAAGCTCGAGAACGGCCACGAGATCCTCGGTCACACCGCCGGCAAGATGCGCAAGAACCGGATCCGGGTGCTGACCGGCGACGAAGTGCTGGTCGAATTGACCCCCTACGACCTGACCAAGGGTCGGATCACCTACCGCTTCAAGTGACGGCCCCGACAGGCCGTCATCCCGAACTCGTTTCGGGATCCATGAACACGGTCGTTTGAAGTTCGCACAGGCCGGCGATCATGGATGCTGAATCAAGTTCAGTATGACGCTAGGGAGGGAACATGCGGCTCATACTCGCCTCGGCCTCTCCCAGACGGCTCGATCTGCTCGCGCGGATCGGCGTGGTGCCCGACGCGGTCGTCCCCGCGGAGATCGACGAAGCGCCGCTGAAGGGCGAGCTGCCGGCCGCCTATGCGCGACGCATGGCCGCGGCCAAGGCGGCCGCGGTCGCGGAGCCGGGCGCGCTCGTGCTTGCCGCCGACACCGTCGTCGCAGCCGGCCGGCGCATCCTGCCCAAGGCCGAATCCGAGGCGGAAGCGAAGGCCGGCCTCCGCCTTCTTTCCGGCCGCCGCCACCGGGTCCTCAGCGCCGTCACCCTGATCGACGCCGCTGGCCGCGCGCGCCACCGCCTGTCGGCCTCGATCGTCGCCTTCAAGCGGCTGAGCGAGGAGGAGCTGGCCGCCTATCTCGCCGCCGGCGAATGGCTGGGCAAGGCCGGCGGCTATGCGATCCAGGGCCGCGCCGAGGCGCTCGTCCGGCGGGTCTCCGGCTCACATTCGGGCGTGGTCGGCCTGCCGCTTTACGAAACGCGCGCCTTGCTCCGCGCCGCCGGCTATCCACTTGGCTGAGTGGCTCTACGAGGAGGGGATCGGCGAGGCCCGCGCGATCCTGGTCGAGCAAGGCGCGATCGTCGAAGCCGCGATCGAGCTCCCGGGCCTGCGCGCCGGCGCGGTGGCCCCCGCCCGGCTGACCAACATCGCCGGCATCGCCACCCTCGACGACGGGACCGAAGCAACCCTGTCGCCAGGCGGGCTTACCGAGGGCACGGCCTTTCACGCGGAAGTGGTGCGCGAAGCGATCCCGGAGCGCGGCCGGCTGCGGCCGCCCAGGGTGCGCGCGACCGAGCTGCCGCCGCGCGCGGGGCCAAGCCTCGCCGAGCGGATCGGCAATCCGCGGGCCATGTCCGGTCCCGACCGTTTCGAGGAGGCGGGCTGGTCGGAGCTGCTCGAGGAAGCGATGACCGGCGAGATCGCGTTCGTCGGCGGCGCGCTCAGGATGAGCCTGACCCCGGCCATGACCCTGTTCGACGTCGACGGCAGCCTGCTCCCGGCGGCGCTGGCCGAGGCCGGCGCGGCGGCGGCGGCGCGGGCGATCCGCCGCTTCGGCATCGCCGGCTCGATCGGCATCGATCTCCCCACCCTCCCGCGCGACGGCCGCCAGGCCGCGGCACGAGCGGTGGACGCGATCCTGCCGCAGCCGTTCGAGCGGACCGCGGTCAACGGCTTCGGTTTCCTCCAAATCGTCCGCCGCCGCGAGCGGCCTTCGCTGCCCGAGCTGCTCCAGGCCGATCCCGCCGGCGCGGCGGCACGCGCGCTGCTGCGGCGGGCGGAGCGGCAGACCGGGCCGCTGACCCTCCACGCGGCGCCCGCGGTGATCGCGCGCCTGCAAAGCGAGTGGATCGCGGTCCTGGAGCGCCGCGTCGGCGGCGCCGTCACCTTGCTTGAGCGGCCCGGGCTCGCCATATCGGCCGGGCATGTCGAAAGCCGGCCGTCCTGAGTCCTGCCCCCTGTGCGGCAAGCCCGCAAGCGCGGCGCACAAGCCGTTCTGCGGCCAGGGCTGCCGCGACCGCGACCTCCTGAACTGGCTCGGCGACGGCTATCGCGTGCCCGGCCCGCCCGCCGATCCCGACGCCGCCGCGGCGAGCGACGACGGGCTGGACAGCGAGCGCCAGCCGCCTCTATAGGCCGCTGGCTTCCGCGCTCGTCGGAGAGGCCCAGGTAGCTCAGTTGGTAGAGCACGTGACTGAAAATCACGGTGTCGGTGGTTCGATTCCGCCCCTGGGCACCATCCCCCGCAGCGCAGCCGAAAGAGGAGACGCCGATGTTCGTCGCCGTCTATTGGTGGCGGGTCCACCCCGGCAAGGAAGAGCAGTTCCGGGCCGCCTGGCGGCGCGGCACCGCGCACATCACCCGGATATACGGCAGCTACGGCTCGCGCCTCCATCGCGAGCGCGACGGCCGCTTCGTCGGCTATGCGGAATGGCCGGACGAAGCGAGCTGGCAGCGCGCGTTCGACAATAAGATGGCCTATGACGACCCCGCGACCCGCGCCGCCTTCGCCGATGCGGTCGCCGAGACCCCGCCCGGCAATGCGCCGGCCTTCACGATGATCGTCACCGACGATTTGCTGACCCGCCGCGCTCAATAGTCGCGGTGGTAGCGGATCGAGGCGTTGTTGGAGCTGTTCGAGCTGAACTGGGAGAGCAGGCTCAGCGTCCGCGACAGCGTGACTTCGAGCTGGGTGGCGGTGAAGCCCTTCGCGTCGGTGATGATCTCGACATAGATGTCGTCGGACAGATACATGCCGGCGGCGACCGCGGTGCCGCGGCCGGTGGCGGTGTCGGCCTCGACCAGGCGCAGCCGGTCGATCCCGGTCGCCGACCTGAGGCGGCCGAGCGGGTTCAACCCGCCGCCGCTGCCGCGCAGCTCGTTCAGCGACGCCGCCAGCTGGACCGCCTGCAGCGCCGAAATCTGGGTCACCGAGCTGCCGAACAGGATCCGCGCGACGATCTCGTCCTGCGGCAGCCCCGGTGAGGAGGTGAAGGCGATCTGCGGGTTGTTCGAACGGCCGGAAACGACGATGCCGACCGTAACGCCTTCGATATCGCTGGTCGCGGCAAGGTCGATCTGCGGGTTGGCCGGGCGGTCGCCCAGGAAGACGGCGTGGCCCTGGGTCAGCCGGAAGCGGCGCCCGGCCAGGCCCAATGTGCCGCGGATCAGGTCGACCTGGCCGGCGATTGCCGGGGTCGCGGTCGTGCCCTGGACGCGCAGGTCGGCCCGCCACTCGGATTCCATGCCCATGCCAGAGACGTAGACCCGGTTGTTGGCGTTCAAACGAACGTCGAGCCGCCAGATGCTCGGCACGCCCTTTTCGGCATTCTGCTGATTGGGCGGCCGCAGCGGCTCGCCGCGGCGGCGGACGCCGGCGAGCTGCGGCACTTCGGCGGCGGCCTGGCGGACGATTTGGTAGCGGACCTCGCCGAGATCGAGCGTGCCGGTGATCGAGGCGCCGCTGCGGTCGTTGACGATGTGGAGCGTGCCGGTCGCGGTTCCGGCGAGGTCGTCGCTGCGCGCGAGGCGGGCGTTTTGAAATTGAAGTTGAAGATCGATCGGGAAGCCGGCCGCCGAGGCGAGGCCGATCGTGCCGTGGCCTTCGACGGCGCCGTTGCCGGCGCGGCCGGAAAGCCGGACGATCTCCAGTTGCGAGGAGCTGAAGCGGCCGTCGACCGCGAGGCTGGTGACCCGCGTCCCATAGGTTTCATTGTGGTAGGTGAGGTTGTTGGCGCGGACCACGCCGGTGAATTGCGGGCTTTGCAGGCGGCCCGAGAAATCGGCGGCGATGCCGATCGGGCCGGTCAGCTGGTGGGTGGGCATGTTGGCGAACGACATCGGCACCTCGGCGGGGCCGTTGTAGCGGATGCCGCCGGCGAGCGGCGCCGCCATGAGCCGCGTCGTCCAGCCCCCCGCCGCCGGCCCGAGCGGCTGCAGGCGCGCCTGGATGCGGCCGATGACGCCGCCGCCGCGGCGCAGGATCGCCGCCAGCTGCCCGCCCTCGGGGCGAAGGCTGCCGGCCATGAAGATATCGACCGGCACCGAGCGGATTGCGATGCCGGTGCGGGTGAAGCCGGCGACGTTGAGCCTCGCTTCGGCGCGCGGGAAGCTGCCGTCGGACGGCTGGGAGAAATCGAGGCTGCCGGTCGCCTGGCCGCCGAGGCCGAGGCCGGGCGAGAAGGCGTTCAGCATGGAGAGATCGAAGCTGTCGAGGCGCGACTGGATGACGAGGCCGTCGCCCCAGCTGCCCGCCAGCCTGACCCGGCCGCGCTCGAGCGCGATCGTCATCGGCGCCAGCCGCCAGGTGCCGCCCTGCCGATGCACTTGCGCTGGCTGGGCGAAGCGGAAGGCGATGTTGTTGACCTGGCCCTGCGCCGCGGCGCGGATCAGCTGCGGCGACACCGCGGCATTGGCGGCGACGCGGAACGGCACGGCGCGGCGGCCCTCGGCGAAGAGCTGGACCGTCCCGGTTCCGCCCTGGAGGTTGGCGCGCACCCGCGCGCGCTGGACGAACAGGGTGCCGCTGCGCAGGCCGGCGAGCTGGGCGTCGCCCTCGATCGTCGGCTGCGGCGTCAGCACGATCGTCGCCCGCAATATCGCCCGCTGGATGATGATCGGCACGTCGCCGGGGGTGCGCGCGCCGTTGGCGGTGGCGGCGATCTCGATCCGCTGGTAGCGGCCCGCCGCGGACAATTGGGCCGAGCCCTCTATGCCCTGGCCGGCCATCGTCAGCGTGCCGACGAACGGGCCGGCGGCGGTGCGGACGACGCGGCCATGGAAATCCACGCCGGCGAAGGTCAGGCGATTTATGTTGATCGTCAGCGGGCCTCGCCCGCTCAGCACGACGACGTCGGCGGAGAACGGCCCGTAAGCGGACTCGCCTGTCGCCAGGATCGCCCAGCCGGCGCCGGTCGCGCGCACCGTCGCGCTGACGTTCCTGAGGCCGATGCCGAAGCCGGGATTGGCCGCCTCGAGCGCGACCCGCGGCGCGCGCGCGGTGCCGGTGACGTGGACGACGAGCCGGCCATAGGCGTCGCTGACCCCGTTGAAGCGCAAATCGAGGCTGCCGTCGCGCCGGTAGACGCCGCCGCCCGAGGCGACGTGCAAATCGGGCGAGGCGAGCAGGACGTTGCCGACCCGGACGAGGCCCGAGGGCTCCATCGCCACCCGCGCCGTTATCGTCGCGTCGCCGCCGAGGAGATTGCGGATCGTGTCGTTGTCGATCCGCCGGCTGCGCGCCGCGACCCGGCCGGTGAGGCCGAAGCCCGCCGGGCCCGAGGTCATGTCGAGATTGGTGGTGACGTCGAACAGGCCGACGCCGCTCACCAGATAATTGTTCACCCGCCCCTGGAGCGCGGCGAGATAGCGGCCGGCGGCAAGGTCGAAGGCCAGAGCGAGCCGCGCGTTCACCCGGTCCGAGCGCAGGATCATGTCGTCCGAGACGAGGCGGGTGCCGTCGACGCCGATCTGGCCGTTCAGGGTAACGTTTTCGAGCCTGCCGCCGGCGACCAGGTCGAAGCCGAGGATCCGGCTCGCCCGCGCCGAGACGGGGACGATGATGTCGTCGGAACGGACCCGGGCGGCGCCGACCGCGCGGAGGTTCTCGAGCGTCGTCCCGGCGAAGGTCAGGCTGGCGGCGGTGAGCTCGTAGGCGACGCCGGGCGTCCGGAACGGGCCGTTGAGGATCATCGCGAGCCGGACGTCGCGGCCGCGCAGGTTCGGGGCGATCGCGCCCGGCTCGGTCAGGCGCGCGGCGAGGCGGACATCCTGGAAGCGGTTCGCCCCGAGATCGACCAGGCCCTCGGCCGCCACCGCCAGCGCCCGGCTGTTCATCCTGAGGCGGATGTCGGCGCGGCGGTGGTCGAGCGCGGCGATCAGGTTCAGCTGGGCGAGCGGGGCGGCGAGCCGCTGGGCGGGGCCGGTGAGGACCAGCGCGGGCCGGACCGGCCCCTGGACGGTGAAGGTGCCGTCGCGGCCGGTGACGGCGAGATCGGCGAGGCCCTGGGCGCCGAGCATCGCCTGCGCCCGGCCCTGCCAGCGCGCCCAATCGCCGCGGCCGTCGATCCGCGCCCGGATCGGCCGGTCGGTGCCGATCAGGCCGGCGATGAAGCCGTCGCCCGGCCCGCGCGCCGCGAGCGCGATGTCGAACCGGTTGGCGTCGGGCACCGCATCGAGGTTGAGGATCACCCGGTCGCCGCCGGCGAAGCCGGGCGCGGCGATCGTGCGCGCGTTGAGGCCCACCTGGGCGCGGCCGTCGGCGATATTGATCCGGCTGTCGAGCGCGAGCAGATGCCGCCGCCCGGTCACCGCCGGGTCGATCAGCAGCCGGCCGATGCGGAGATGGCCGATGTCGACGTCGATGTCGGGAAGGAGCGGGGCGTTGGGATCGCCCGGGCGAAGCTGCGGCAGCCGGCTCAATCGCGCCCGGGCGATGTCGAGATTGCGGATATCGATATGGTTGCGCAGGTAAGCGAACGGCCGATAGTCGAGATCGGCCTCGGGCGCGCGGAAGAAGGTGCCGTGCGGGTCGGCGAGCGAGAGATCGACCAGCCGCAGCCGGCTGAACACCGAGCCTTCGATCCGCCCGACATGGACCTTGAGGCCGGGCAGCGTCTCGAAGGCGTTGATCTGGCTGACGACGAAGCGCCGGCCCGGATCGGTGTTGAGCCAGACCAGGAACGCGACGATCAGCGCGAGGATCGCGGCAAGGGCGATGGCGGCCCATTTGGCGGCCGTACGGATGAGGGGCGTCCGGCCCATCAGAACGCCTGCCCGATCGAGACGTAGATATTGATCAGCGCTTCGCCCTTGCGCCGCCCGATCGGGGTCGCGACGTCGACCCGGACCGGCCCGAAATTGGTGTAGACCCGGCCGCCGACGCCGACGCCGAAGCGCATGTCCGAGAAATCGGGATATTGCGCCTCCGAGACCTGCCCCGCGTCGACGAAGGCGACCACGCCGTAATTGCCGAACCGGTAGCGGCCCTCGACCGCGAACTCGCTCAAGGAGCGCCCGCCCAAGGGCACGTTGTTGAGGTCGCGCGGGCCCAGCCCCTGATAGCCGAAGCCACGCACCGAGCCGCCGCCGCCGGCATAGAGCCGCCGCGACGGCGCGATCTGGTCGCGTGGGATGCCGAAGATCGATCCGAACCGCACCCGCCCGGCGAGGGTGAAGCTCTCGCCGACCGGATAATAGACGCTGCCTTCGACGAGGTTGCGGATGTAGAAATCGGCGCCGTTGCGCAACGACGCCTCCGGATTGCCGCGCGCGAGCAGGCGGAAGCCGCTGGTCGGATCGAGCAGGCTGTTCGAACGATCGTAGCCGATCTGGCCGATCAGCCCGCCGATGAAGTAAGCGTCGGACAGCGAGATCTTGGCGGTGCCGTTCCTGTTCTCGTTGGTGGCGAGGATCTCGGCGCCGTAGGCATAGGTCCAGCGCTTCTGCCAGATCGGCGTCGATTCGCGCGAGATCAGCCCGTAGAGCCGCGTCGTGTAGCCTTGAAACGCCTCGAAATCGCGGGCCCCGATGTCGAACTGGAGCAGCAAGGCGCGGTCGCGCTGGCCCCAATTGTTGCGGCGGAAGCGGACCGAGAGGTTCTGCTCGGCGGTGCCGGCGATCGCGGCGATGCGCAGCGCCCCTTCGGGCCGGAACAGGTTGCGATGCTCCCAGGCCGCCTCCAGGCGGAAGCCCTCGCCGGTGCTGTAGCCGGCCGAGGCATCGAGCGAGCGCGCCGGCCCGGCATCCTGGCGGACGAGGACGTTGACATATTGGGTGCCGTCCTCGGCCGTCTCGCCGGTCAGCACCGGCTCGGCCGAGACGGTGCTGAACAGCCGCGTCGAGACCATCGCCTCCCTGAGGTCGTCGACCTTGCGGCGGTCGTAGAGGTCGCCGCGATGGAACCGGGCGAGGACGCCGACATGGGCCGCGTCGAACGCCAGATCGCCCTCGGTGGTGAAGCCGGCGAAGCGCGCCCGCGGCCCCGGATTGAGCGGCAGCGTATAGTCGCCGACATGGGTTTCGGGGTCGAGGACGATGTCCCTGAGGCCGAGCTCGGGGAAAGGATAGCCTTCCTGCGGCAGCCGCAGGAGCACATTGGCCTCACCCGCCTCCACATCCACCGCTCGGATCGGCCGCCCGGTACGAAGGAGCAGGAAGTCGCGCGCCATGCCGGGCGGGACGGTGTCGGCGCCGTCGATCGCGATCGCGCCGAGAGCGTAGCGGCCGCCCGGGGCGACGGTGATGGTCGCCCGCAGCCGCCCTGGCTGATCGGGCAGTTGCTCGATCGCCGAGGTCGCGACCGCGTCATAATAGCCTTCGGAGCGGAGCAGGCGGACGGCGAGCGCCTCGTCCTCGCGCGCGCGCGCCTGGATCATCGCCCCGTTGACCGCTTCCCCTTCCGCATCCTCGAGCGCGGAAAGGTTGCGGAAGCGCCCTTCGAGCCCGGCTTCGGCCATGCCCTCGACGATGAGGGTGTAGTGGACCGGCGGCGGCTCCTCGCTGTCGCTGCGCGCCGTCTGCGCCTCCTCGACCGGCTGGACGTCGAACCCGGAAATGGGCGGCAGCGGCTCGGTCAGCGCCGGATCGCCGAGCGGCGTGTCCTCGACCGGTCCCGGCACCGGCGGGAAAGCGGGCGCGTCAGGGTCGATCGGCGCGAGCGGCTGGTTCAGCTCCGGGTCGAGCGGCGGCAGCGCCTCTTCGAATTGCGAATCGGGGACGATCGGCGCGTCATTCGGCGGCGGCGCGGGCTGAGCTTGCGCGAAAGCGGGCGCCGCGAGGGCGCCGCTCAGGATCGCAGCGAGGAGTCGCCCTTCCTTCAATAAACCCCGCTCGCCCGCAAAGTGTCGACAGCCCGTATCGAACGAACGATGCGGGCGAAGGTTCAACGGCCCGCCCGGATCACCGGCGCGGCGCCGTCGCCGACCACCGCGAAGCCCGACCAATAATAAGGATGCGAGGTCGCCGCATCGTCCATCAGCGCGCGCTGGGCGCCCCTCAGCGCGCGCGCCGTTCCCGTCCCCGGCGGCGCCGTGAACAGGCCCGAGATCAGCCGCTCGGTGGCGTTGAAATCGTCGGGCACCGGCCAGTGGCTGGCGATCACCATCCGCCCGCCGGCGCCGACGAAGGCGCGCACCAGCCCGTCGAGCGCGAACTCGCCGCCGCTGGTGAGCCCCGCTTCCTCGGTCGCAGTCGCGCTCGCCCGGCCCGCGGTGTCGCAGGCGGAGAGGATGATGAGGTCGGCGTCGAGCCGCAGATCGAAGATTTCCGAGAAGCTCAGGAGGCCGTCCGAGCCCTCGCCGCCGAAGCTGGTCAAGAGCGCCGGCCGGGCCGGGCATTCCGGCCGCGGCGGCGTCACCAGGCCGTGGGTGGCGAAATGGAGGATCCGGTAATTGTCGAGGTCTCCGCGGCCGATGATCGCGGTGTCGGTGAAGGCGGCGCCGGTGACGATCTCCGCCTGGCCCGCCGCGCCGCCCGAGGCCGCGCGGCCGGCGGCGACCAGCTCCTCGGCGGAGATCGGCCGGCTCCAGGCGGCGAGCGACCAGGTGCAGCCGGCGCTGGCGGCCGCGCCGCCGCGGGTGCCGCCGGCCGGAAGGTAATAGCCGCGCGCCGGCTCGTTCTGGCCGAAGCCGAGATATTCGGCGCGGGCGTGGCTCGGCGGCGCCTGGCGGACGTCGCGGAACGCGCGCGCCGAGACGGCGGTCGAGATGTCGCGGTCGCGGCCCAGCCACTGGACGCCGCGGAAATCGAAGCCGTCCTCGCCGGGCTGGCGGGCGCGGGCGCGATAGGCGTCGATTCCGGCATGGTCCATGACCAGCAGATTGGGCGGCAACCGGAGCATCGCCCCGTCGGGCTCGAAGACGAGGTGGCTGGCCGCGCCGATCTCGCCGGCGACCGGCCCGAACAGGCTTTGATAGAGGGCGAAAGCGCGCTCGAGATCGAACGGGTAGGTCAGGGTCTGGTTGTTCTGGACGAGCGAGATGGTGGCGCGCAGCGCGTCGACCTGGCGGTCGAGCTCGGCCGGGGAGGCGCCAATCCGGAAGGCGCGCGCCGCCCCCGCCGTGGCGAGGATGGCGTAGGCATGGTCGCCGACGATCACCATCTTGTAATAGGCCTCGCCGGGCCGCAGCAGGCGCTGGAGATCGGCGAGCGCGAGCGCGCCGCTCGACACCGCCCGGTAGCGGGGGAAGGCGCCGAGCCGCGCCTGGGTGGCGGTCTGATCCTGCTGCAGCTGGGCGAGCAGGGGCTGCAGCTCGGCGATCCGGGCGGTGACCGCCGCCGTCTGCTCGGGCGCGGCCTGGAGCCGGGCGAGCTCGATCCGGCCGCGCTCGATGTCGCGGGTCAGGTTGACCGACTGGCGAAACAGCCCCGCCGCTTCGTCGCTGCCGCCGCTAAGCTCGCGCGCCAGCACCGCCTGGGTCTGGGCGACGCCCGGCCGGACCAGGATCTGGCTTGCCGCGAACAGATCGGCGGCCGCGGCGGGATCCTCGCCGCGCGCGGTCAGCAGCTCGAAATAGGGCTCGAGCAGCCGCCGCAGCCCCGGCGAGGCGTCGCCGCTGTCGGCATTGGCGGCGACGATCTCGCGGAACAGGACGAGCGCCTGCTCGGCGCGGCCGGTGCGGGCGTAATAGCCCGCGAGGCGGCCCCTGGCGCCGGTGAGCGCCGAGGAGCCGGGATAGTTGGTCTCGAGCAGGGTGATCGCGAGCCGGTGCTGGCGTTCGGCCTCGGCCTGGTCGCGGCGCGCCTCGGCGATGCCGGCGAGGTCGCCCCGGATCTGCGCCGTCAGCCAGATCGTGGCGGCGATCCGCCCGCCCCTGATGGCGACCAAATCGAGTATCGCCTGGTTGAACGGCGCCACCGCCTCGCCGTCGCGCTGCTGGAGGCGCAGCACGGTGCCCCTGAGCTGCAGCGCCTGGCCGTCGAGGATTTGCGCCTTGTCCTCCTGGGTCAGCCCCTCCTGGCCGCGCAGCCGGCTCGCGCCCGGCGATTCGGCGCTGAGCCGTCCCGAGGTCGGCCGGTCGATGACGAGGCTGCGGACCGCGCCGCTGGTGCCGATCGCCGGCACCGGTCGGTCGAGCTCTGCGATCGCCTCGGCGGCGAGGCCCTGGTTGAGCAAATGCATCGTCCGGTAGTTGCGCAGCCTGCGCGCGGTCACCGGATCGGCGCCGGCCAGCTCCGCCGCGCGCGCGAACAGCGAATCCGCCTCGGCGTAGCGGCCGAGGTTGGACTTCTGCAGCGCCTCGTTGACCAGCACCTCGGCCTGGTTGACGGCGCTCGAATCGCGCTGGGTCAGGACGTCGAAATATTCGTAGGATTCGGCATAATTGCCGGCATTGTTGCGGCGATAGGCCTCGGCCAGCGCCCGCTGCGGATCGAGCGTGCCGGCCTGGACGCGGGCGAAGGCCGCGGGATCGCCGGCGCCGGTGGTGGCGATCGCGACCTGGCCTTCGACCTCGCGGTCGGCGATCAGGCTCCTCAGCGCCAGCCGCAGGGCGCTGTCATAGCCGCCCAGCCCCTCGGCGACGTAGAGCGCGCCGCGCGCCCGCTTGAGGTAGACGTTATAGGCGACCTCGGCGGCGTTGAGGCGGCAGGTCAGCGTCTCGACCCGGCCAAGGCCCTCGATTTCGGTCGGATCGCCGGCCCGGCAGGTCACCCGCGCGCCCCGGATCGCCGCCAGCCGCGCCGCCGGATCGCCGCCGCGCGCGCGCAGCACGTAGAGCTGGCCGACCGGCACCGCCGCGTCGCGGCAGGTCAGCGCGTAGCCGCGGTCGAACATGTCGGCGAGCGCCGGGTCGGCGGTCAGCGACTGGGCGGTGCACAAGACGGTATCGCCGGTGCCGACCCGGAAGCTGTCGCGAACGCTGAGCGGCTGCGCGGCAAGGGCGAGGGCGAGCAGGATCATGGCTGCACCTCGTCGCACTCGCCGTCATCGTCGCGGTCGCAATCGCCGCCCCACAGGATCGATTCGCCGCCGCTGGTCACCGGCTCCTCGATCAGCCCCTCGGTCGCGAAGCTGGTGTCGACGAGGTCGTCCCCCTCGGCGCCGGGCGGCAGCTGGACGCTGTCCGAGCCGCCGGTCGGCCCGGTGGTCGGATCGCGGCCCGGAATCGCGTTGGCGGGCGGACGCGGCGCGCACTGGCCGGTGGGGATGATGCAGGTGTTGAAGGTCGAGCCGCCGGTGAAATTGCCCGGCGCCGGGGCGAAATTGACGGCGAAGAAGAAGTCGTAGCCGGTGGTGAAGCTGCCGTCGGCGTTCAGGCGCCGGCCGAAGGCGGTGACGGTCGCCGGCGCGGGGCCGGTCGAGCGGACAATGAGCCCGCCCGGGCCGGCCGTGACGCCGGCGAAATCGAGCCCGGTCGCGAACGTCCCGAGCCCGACGCCGCTATTTTGGACGAACAGGGTACCGCCGCTGTTGAGCGCGACGGCGTTCGCCTCGACATAGCCGCGCGGCACGTCGGTGCCATTATTGTCGAGCAGGTCGGCGTCGCGGCCGGCATAATTGGGGTTGAGCCGCAGCCGGTCGATGATCGCCGCCGAGGCGACCCACAAATTGTTCGACGCGAGCGCCATCGTCCCGCCCGGCGCGCCGAGGGCGTCGCGGACGCGGACGCTGCCGGCGGGCGTCACCACCTCGAGCCGTTCCCTCGCGGTGAACGAGATGCCGTCGGCGGCGCGGGCATTGGCGAGCAGCAGATTGCCCTCGACCCGGGCGATGCCGGGGGTGACGATGGCCAGCGTGCCGACCCCCGCCGCCGCGCCGCCGCCGTTGAACGTGACGTCGCGGACGAACAGCGCCGGGCCGTTAGCGAGCGCCGGCACGTTGATGGTGAGCGCGTCGGCGCGGATCCGGCCGGCCTCGGCATTGGTCAGGGTATAGCCGGGGCCCTGGGCGCCGCCGCCGAGCGTCGCGGCCTGGGTCGTCGGGTTGACCGCCAGCGTCGCGAGCTGGGTGCCGGCATCGCCGACCGCGCCGGTCAGGTCGATGTCGGCCGAGGCGATCTGGATGTCCCGCCCGAGCACGCGGCCGGCGATGCCGGCAGTGCCGAGCGCGGTCAGCCGGGCCTGATCGGTGGCCGCGCCGCCGACCGTGCCGCCCACCGGTACAATGAGGGTCGCCCCCTGGACGTTGATCGCGCGGCCGAGGACGGTGCCGGCGATGGTGGCGTTGCCGGTCGCGCGGATGTCGGCCTGCTGGGTCGTCGCATCGCCGACCGCGCCGCCGGCGGCGACGTTGACGGCGGCGGCGGTGACCAGGATCGAGCGGCCGAGGACGCGGCCCGAGATCGCCGAAGTGCCGGTGGTGCGCAGCTCGGTCTGATCGGTCGCCGCGCCGCCGACAAGCCCCGTTCCCGTCACGGTGAGGCTGTTCGAGGCAACGAGGATGCTGCGGCCAAGGATCGTACCGGCGACCGACGCATTACCGGTCGCGCGGATGTCAGCCAGCTGGGTCGTCGCATCGCCGACCGCGCCGGTCGACGCGACGTCGACGCCGGCGGCCGTGACCAGGATCGAGAGCCCGAGGACCCGGCCCGCGATCGCGGCATTGCCGATGGTGCGCAGCTCGGTCTGATCGGTCGCCGCGCCGCCGATGATTCCGGTCCCCGTCACGGTGAGCGCGTTCGAGGCAAGGAGGATGTTGCCGCCGAGGATCGTGCCGGCGACCGACGCATTGCCGGTCGCGCGGATGTCGCTGAGCTGGGTCGCCGCATCGCCGACCGCGCCGGTCGACGCGACGTCGAGGGCGGCGGCCGTGATCAGGATCGAGCCGCCGAGCACCCGGCCCGCGATCGCCGCGTTGCCGGTGGCGCGCAGCTCGGTCTGGTCGGTCCCCGCGCCGCCGATGATTCCGGTCCCCGTCACGGTGAGAGCGTTCGAGGCAAGGAGGATGTTGCCGCCGAGGATCGTGCCGGCGACCGACGCATTGCCGGTCGCGCGGAGGTCGCTGAGCTGGGTCGCCGCATCGCCGACCGCGCCGGTCGACGCGACGCTGATGTCGGCGGCCGTGATCAGAATCGAACGACCGAGGACCCGGCCCGCGAGCGCCGCAGTGCCGGTGGCGCGCAGCTCGGTCTGGTCCGTCGCCGCGCCGCCCACGATCCCGGTCCCCGTGACGGTGAGGCCGTTCGAGGCGACGAGGATGTTGCGGCCGAGGATCGTGCCGGCGACCGACGCATTGCCGGTCGCCCTTATGTCGGCGAGCTCGGTCGTCGCGCTGCCGACGCTGCCGCCCGCAAGCACATCCGCGCTGGCCGAGGTGATGACGATCTCGCGTCCGTCCATCACGCCGCCGACCGTCATCACGCCGCCGGCGGCGACGTCGGTCCGGTTGCTCGCGCGGGTCGCGCTGCCGGCGGCGACGGTGACGTTGACGCCGTCGATATCGAGGTCGGTGACGTCGATCGTGAAGTTGGCGCCGCGGCTGGTGTGGGTGACGGTGACGTCGCCCCCCGCGTCGATGTCGAGCAACCCGCCGGTGACCCGGCCCGCCCCGTCGCCGATCACGCGGATGTCGGCCGGCGTCGCCAGGGTCGCCGTCTGGGTGACGTTGATCCGCCCGCGCAGCGCCTCGAGGCTCGAGAAGGGCAGCGTCGCCGCCGGCCCGTTCTGGGCCGCGGTCAGGGTGAGGTTGGCGAGATCGACGAGGCTGCCGGCGCCGGCGCTGACGTGCCATTCGCCGGGCGTGTTGCCGGCCGCCGCCGCGCCCGTTGCCGACGCCGTGCCGGTGACGTTGCCGGCACTGAGCACGCTGGCGCCGGGCGCGCCGAGGACCGGCGTCGCGGCGAGCAGGATCGTGCCGCCCTGCGCGGTGCCGCCGGTGGGGCCGGCGCCGCCGAAGCCGTTGGCATCGAGGACGGGGTCGCCGGCGAAGGTCACGGTGCCGTTCGCGGCGAGCGACACGGTGCCGCCGCGCCCCGTGCCGCCGGGGATGGCGCCGCCGGTGACCTCGCCGCCGGTGCCGTTCGCGGTCAGCGCCGTCGCCCCGGCGACGTTGACCGTGCCGCCGCCCAATGCGGCGACATGGGCGTCGCCGCCGGTGCCGGTGGCGCCGGGATTGGCCGAGCCGTTGGAGCGGCTGCCGGTGCCGCTCGCGTCCATCGCCAGGGTCCCGTCGAGCTGGACCTGACCGCCGTTGCGGCCTTCGACGAGGGCGACGCCGCCCTGGCCGTTGCCGCCGCGATTGGGCGAGAGATCGAGCATGCCGCCGGCGCCGGTCGCGAGCACCTGGGTGGCGCCGCGCACGCGTACGGTGCCACCGCTGTTCGCGAACAGTCCGGCGGTGCCACCGGTGCCGTGGCCGGCGATGCTGGTCAGCACGTTGACCACGCCCTGGGCCGAGGAGTCGACGATGGCGTTGCCGAAAATGTCGACCGAGCCGCCGCCGTCAGCGAAAATCAGGGCGGTGCCGCCGGCCAGGTCGATCGGGTTGAGCTTGATCGTCCGGAAGTGCGCGGTCGAGACGAGCGCGTCGCCGCCGACGGTGACCGTCTGGTTCGCGCCGGCGGACAGCGCCGCCTGGACGCCGCCGAACAGGCTGACGTCCTGGTCGAAGGCGAGGCTGCCCATGGCCGAGCCGTTCGCCAGCATGTTCGTGACGGCATAGCCGAACAGGTCGGAGCTGATCGTGCCGCCGCGGATCTCGAAGCTCGCCTGCTGGTCGGGCACCGGGCCGTTGGTGAAATCGGCGAAGCGGTCGGGCTCTCCGCCGACGACGCTGTAGCCGGCGGACAGCACGATCGCGCCATTCTCGACGCCGGCGACGACCGCCGGATCGAAGCCGACATTGCCCTGGAGGATCGCGGTGATCGCCGTGTTCTTCGGCACCGCCACCATGTAGATGCGGTGGACGTCGCCGGCGCCGGTGCTGGCCGGACCCCCGGTCGCGCCGGTGTGGGTGAGCGGAAACGGATTCTGGCTGCCCGCGTTGACGATGATGTCGAACAGGCCGGCATTGGCGCGGAATTCGACATCCTCGGCGGCGACATAAGCGACCGAGCCGTTGACCCGGACCGTGCCGCCCTGCTGGATGACCGGCGCGATCAGCCCGACATAGCTGCCCTGGGTGTTGGCGAGGATCTGGCCGCCGGGCTCGACGGTCACCCCTGCCTTGGCGCCGCCGGAGAAGTGGAAGGCGCCGCTGGCATCGATGAAGTTGCCGCCGCCGTCGGTGGCGACGGTGAGGGTGGTGAGGATGAGGTTGCCGACGTCGAACAGCGCCTTCGGCCCGACGATGATTCCGCCCGGGCTCTCGAAGATGACGGTGCCGCCGGGCGCGGAGGTGCCGGTCCCGGCGTCCACCAGGCGGCTGAGCACGGTCCCGTCGAAACGGATCGGCACGTTCGCCTGGATCCGGTTGAGGACGGCGAAATTCGAGTTGCTGATCCCGTTGACGAAGGTCGCGGTCCGGCCGGGGGGCAGGAAGATGAGCGGGTTGCCGCCGACGTTCGGGACCCAGCGGATGATTGCGCTCGGCGAGTCGAGGGTGATCGTCTCGACGCCCGGCGTGGCGCGGTCGTAGCTCACAGTGCCGGCGATCGTCGTCGGATTGCCGTTGAAGGCCTGGGCTTCGACCCGCCCGGCGAGCGACAGGGCTCCCAGGGCGCAGCTCAGCATCAAGGCGGGGCGCAGGGTCATCGGGACCTCCATGGCCACAGGCGGGTGGTAAAGGAGACGAGCAGGCGCGGGTCGCCGCGGCGGGTCTGGAAAGGGCCGCGGTCGAGCGGCGCGGCAATCAGCAGGTCGAGGCGGAAGCGGTCGCCATAAGCGGCGCGGACGCCGCCGCCGACCGAAGAGAGCTCCTGCCGGGGCAGCGCGAACACCCGGTCCTCGTTCCACACCCAGGCCTGGTCGAAGAAGAGATAGGGCTCGATGCGGAATTGGTCGGGCGCGGTCGGGATCGCGCTGCCGAAGCGCAGCTCGGCCTGGAAGCCGACGCCGCTGTCGCCGAGCAGGGTGCCGGGGTCGTAGCCGCGGCCGGCGGTGTAATTGCCGGCGGAGAATTCCTCGAAGCTCAGCAGCGGGTGGTTGCTCCACTGGCCGCGCAGGCCGAGCGCGATGGTGACCCGCGGCATCGGCCGGAACTCGCCATAGGCGCCGCCGCGCAGCACCGTCGCGGTCGGGTCGCCCTCGAGCCGGGTCGGCGGCACCACGCTCGGCGAGAGGCAATTGACGAGGCCGGGCCCGCAAGGCTCGCTCGCGTTCAATATGTCGAGCCCGCGGCGCAATTCGACGCTGGCGCCGAACCGCCAGCGCGGCTCGGCGATCGTGTAGCGCGGATTGCCGGCGACGAGCCCGAGCGAATCGTAGCTGAGCCGGGCGAAGGCGACCCGCAGCCGATCCTCGTTCAAGGGCAGCGCGTTGAAGTCGATCTTCTGGTCGATCAGGTCGAAGCCGATCGCCCCGCGCAGCGTGCGCAGCTGGCGCCGGACGAAGGGGTAGCTCGCCTCCAGGGTGGCGAAGAGGGTGCGCGATTCGATGTTGACCGCGGCGTTGCCGAGGTCGGGATCGGCCCAGGCGTAGGTGAGCTGGCCGCCGATCGCGAAGCCCTCGCTGCCGAGCCGGAAATCGTGGGCGGCCTGGACAGTCTGTTGCTCGTGCGTGTCGGCGGTGCTGAACACGGCCAAGGTGGTGCGGTCGCCGAGCCCGGTCAGGCCGAAGAGCTGGGCCCGCGCCAGCGCGCCCCAGCGGCCGAGCTCGCGCGAGCCGAGATTCTGGACGGTGACGTCGACGAGCGCCGGCTGGCGCTCGACCGTGACCTCGCCGATCACTTCGCCGCGCGCCGCCCCGGCCGAACGCAGAGCGAGCCGGACATGGTAGCCCGGCAGGTCGCCGGCGAGCAGCAGGTAGCGCTCGGCGTCGTAACGGTTGAACACCTCCTGCTCGGTCAGCTTGTTGAGGTAGCCCGCGATGGTCCGCTCGGCGCGGCCGGCATTGCCGCGCACCCGCAAGGCCGTGAGCCGCGCCATCAGCACCTCGAAATGGACGACACCCTCGGCGATACGCTGTTCGGGCACCTCCACCGCCGCGATATAGCCCGCCTCGCGCAGAATGGTGGCGGCGCGGTCGCGGATCTCGCAGATCACCGCGACATTGTTCTCCTGCCCGACATAGGGCGCGAAGGCGACGCGGAGCTGGTCGGCGGTCAGCCCGCGCAGATGATCGAAGACGACGTCGCGCAGGGTGAAGCGGATGTTCTGATATTCGGGCCGGTCGAGCGCGCAGGGCGCCCGCTCGACCCCGCCTTCGACCGTCAGCCGCGCGGTCGGCGCTTCGGTCGGTTCTGGCGGCGGCCGTGCGATCTCCTCACGGGTCGGCGGCTGGGGCGGCGCCTGGGCGAGGGCGGCGGCAGGCAGGAGCGCGGAGGCTGCGGCTAGGGCGGCGTTGAGCGGCAAAACCCGGGCCATGGCCGTGGACCCACCCCCTTTTTACGTTGCGAGCCCGGAACATAGCAGACTGGAAGGTGCCGCCAATGCCCAATCGCCTGTCGCTAAGGCGCCGCCCGGAGCTGGGGATTAAGGCCGCGGACATGCTCGAGGAAGGAGCGCGGCCGCTTCATCAGCCGCTGGATGTACTCGACGCGCAGGCCGACCGTCTCGGCCAGCTCGGCGACGAAATGAACGCAGTTGCGGTGGTTGAGATTGTAGGAGGGCTGGGGCCGATTGCGCCAGCGCTCGACCACGGCCATCACCGCCCGATAGCGCTCGTCGGAGAGGGCCAGCGCGAACTGGCGGTGGCTGCGCGTCATCTCCCGCGCGCCCTCGACGACGACCTCGCCCGTGACCGAGCCGAACAGCAGTGCCGGCGTCACCGCATGGGCGGTGAAGCCGTAGCTGGTGTCGACCTGCTCGCCCGTCGCATCGATCGATCCATGCAGGGTGACAAATGCGTGCGGGAAATTATTACCGCCCAGCTCGCGCGAATAGAAAGCGATCTCAATCGCCGCCGCGGCCGGAAACGGCACCCCGAGGACGAGAAGGAAGGCCAGCAGCCGGACACGAAATCCGGCCGCCCGGCGCATCAGGAACGGCTGCCCTGTGCCCTCGATTTGGAGCGGCGCGCGATTCCCTCGGCGCGCTTGCGCCGGCCGGCCGCCACCGCTTCGAACGCGCCGAAGAGCGCGAAAGGGACGGCGCAGATCACCGCCGCCCAAAACCATTCATTCGTCAATGAAAGAACCCCACCCCGGCCAAACTTTGAAACTGCCCTGCCGCATAATCGGGGCGGCTAAAGCGATCAAGCCCACTCCGACATATGACGGCCGGAAAGCGCCGAGATGATTGAAGTCGGCTCGATCGACGCCTATGTGCAGCACCCGTCCGGATTCTTTCGACCACATGTCAATGAGATCGCTTTTCAATTTCATATCGCGCGGCCAACCGCCCGCCTGCGCCGTTCCCGACGGCCTGCGGGTTTATGCGATCGGCGACATTCACGGCCGGCTCGACCTGCTCGATCGGCTGCTCGGCATGATCGAAGCGGATGACAGTGGACGCGGCACGGCGCGGACCGAGCTGATCTTCCTCGGCGACCTGGTCGACCGCGGCCCCGAATCACGCGGTGTCGTCGAGCGGCTGATGGCGCTCGCCGCGCAGCGCCCGGCCCGCTTCCTGATGGGCAATCACGAGGAAGTATTCCTGCGCGCGGTCGCGGGCGACCTGCGGGCGCTGCGCTTCCTGATCCGGATCGGCGGGCGCGAGACCCTGTTCAGCTACGGCATCTCAGAAGAGGATTATCGCGAGCTCGAATATGACGAGCTGATGGCGCAGGTCCAGGCCAACGTGCCGGCCGCTCATGTCGAATTCCTGTCCTCGTTCGAGAAATGGATCGAGGTCGGCGATTATCTCTTCGTCCATGCCGGCCTCAGGCCCGGCATCGCGGTCGAGGACCAGGCGATGAGCGACTTGTGCTGGATCCGCGAGGATTTCCTCCGCCACCGCGAAAGCTTCGGCAAGATCGTCGTCCACGGCCACAGCATCACCGAGGATATCGACGAGCGCGCCAACCGGATCGGCATCGACACCGGCGCCTATGCCAGCGGCCGCCTGACCGCGATCGGCCTCGAAGGCGACGAACGCTGGTATCTGTCGACCTGAGCTAGCGGGACGAGCCGACGGGCGGGACCGGCGTCCTCCCGGCCGCTCGCGCGCTGCGAATCGCTGCGATCTCCGTCTCCAGGAGGTCGATCCGGCTGCGCCAGTTGGGATGGGTCGGAGAGCCGAGGAAATTGAGGCCGCGCCGGCCGAAGCGCGACCAGAGGCGCACCGCCGCCTCGGGATCGTAGCCGGCCCGCTCCATCAGATAGACGCTCATCCGGTCCGCCTCGATCTCGGTCGCGCGGATGTTGCGGGCGCTGCGCCCGAAATTGCCGAAGAAGCCGCGCGACACGCCGGCCTCATCGAGCCGGACGCGGTGGCCGAGGACATTGTGGGCGAATTCATGCGCCAGCACCGCCGCGAGCTCGGCATCGTCGGCTGCATAGGTGGCGATCGCGACCGTCACCTGGACGTAGCGGCCGTCCGCCTGGGCGTTGAGCCGCCGCGAAGGGATCAGCTGGAAACGGCTCGCACAACCGGGTTCGCTGCCGACGTGGAGGGTGAGCGGCGCGCCCGCGCGCCGGATCCCGATCTCGGCGGCGCCGTCCGCGAAGGCGGCCTCGATCGCATCGAGGATCAGGGCCATCCGGTCGAAGCTCCCGGCGCGGCCCGAAGCGCCTTGGGGAAGCCGCTGCCCGTCGAGGCTGAGGAGGATGTCGTCGAGCCGGAGCCCGGCACGCTCGGCAGGCCCGCCGGGCACCAGCGCGAGCACTCCGGGCCCGGCGTCGAGGCCGAAGGCCCGAGTCGCCGCCGCCCGAAAGTCCGCGCCATATTGCGACAGGTCGTGGACGGCGAAGCCCGGCAGGTCTTTCCTGTCCGCGCACAAGTCCCGGCTGGCAACCGCGAGGCGATGGCCGATCGTCGCCACCCGCTGGTCGAGCGCGCGCATCGCGACCAGCGACTGCTCGCCGTCCGGTGCCGGCGCCGCGCCGCCGCCCGCTCCCGCCACGGCCAACAGGCCGAACACCAGCCCGCGAAGAATGACGCGTCCCATCAACACCTTCCACTTTTGCCGGACGCCCAGTCGCCGCCGGTAACCCGCTGGTAACCGGCAAAGGCCATGGAGTTCAAACCCGGTCTTCGGCGGCGCTATTGCCATCGCGCCGACGATCGGTGCAAAAGGGCAACAGTGCGCGAGGGGGCGCCAGCCGTGGCAAATTTGGGGTTGTCAACATTGTACCACTGTGGCACTGCCAACTCCGAAAAGCTCAACAGGGAGTTCAAGATGAGTTTCAAGAAGGCATCCGTGGCTGCGGTGCTCGCGGTCTCCATGGCCGGCGCTCCGGTCCTGGCGCAGTCGGCCCCGTCGGCCGCTCCTCTCTCCGTTTCGGCGCGCGGCGGCGCTGCCACCGGCGACGCCAATGAATGGCGCGGCGGCTTCATCATCCCCGTGATCGCGGTCGTTGCGATCATCCTCGGCGTTCTCGCCGCGACCGGCGGTCATGGCGATCGCCCGCACAGCCCCTGAGGGTTGACGCGACGAAGAAGAATGGCGGCCTTCGGGCCGCTATTTTTTTGGCCACAAGCGGGCTTAGCCATTAGGCCGGCAACGAGCAGGTTCGGCGAATCGCGTGTCATGCCGGCGCGCCTCCACCGCGGCGAACCTTGCGATTGAGCATATCATGACGATTCTTATCACCGGGGTTGCAGGATTCATCGGCTACAGCGTGGCGCGGCGCCTGATCGGCCGCGGTGAATCGGTGATCGGGATCGACAATCTCAATCCCTATTACGACCCGCGGCTGAAGGAGGACCGGCTTGCCGAGCTGGGTAAGCTGAACGCCGGCGATTTCTCCTTCCACAAGGTGGATTTCGCGGATCATGAGGCGCTTGCCGGCGTCCTCGATCCGCTCGATTTCGACCGGATCATCCACCTCGGCGCCCAAGCCGGCGTTCGCTACTCGATCGACAATCCGCGCGCCTACATAGCCGCGAACCTGGCCGGCCATCTGAACCTTCTGGAAATCGGCCGCCAGCGCGGTTCCAGCCACATGATCTATGCGTCCTCTTCCTCGGTCTACGGGGGCAACAAGACCCTGCCCTTCCGAGTCGAAGACCGCGTCGACCATCCGATCTCGCTTTATGCCGCCACCAAGAAGGCGGACGAACTGATGAGCGAAACCTATGCCCATCTCTATCGCCTGCCGCAAACGGGGCTGCGCTTCTTCACCGTCTATGGCCCGTGGGGAAGACCCGACATGGCGATGTGGATTTTCGCGCGGAAGATTCTTTCCGGCGAGCCCATCCAGGTCTTCAACCATGGCCGGATGCGCCGGGACTTCACCTTTATCGACGATATCGTCACCGGCGTCCTCGCCTGCCTCGGCGATCCACCGCCGGACGACGGCGCGGCAAAGGCGGGGGGCAGCTTAGCGCCGCATCGGCTCTACAATATCGGCAACAGCCGCTCCGAGGAGCTGTTGAGAATGATCTCACTGCTCGAAGAAGCATGCGGCCGAAAAGCGGAAATTGAGTTGCTCCAAATGCAGCCGGGCGACGTCGCCGAAACCCTCGCTGACGTCAGCGCCATCAGTCGCGATCTCGGCTTCGTGGCACATACGCCAATCGAGGTCGGCGTACCGAGATTTGTCGATTGGTTCCGGGCATATAAGGGGTGCTGACGCCGCGAGGTCGACGGTATTGACCACTAGCGCGCACGAGTGAAATTCGGCTAGAGGAGCGCGGCCCCGTGGGGCAAGAGGGCGAACCTTCGCGAATGAAACCTGTTCTACTCGTCATCGGGACTCGTCCCGAGGCCATCAAGATGCTGCCCGTGGCCCGCGCCCTGCGCGGACAGCCCAGCCTTGCCCCCGTCATTCTCGTGACCGGCCAGCACCGTCACATGCTCGACCAGGTATTCGAGGCGTTCGGCGAGCGCGCCGACATCGACCTGGACCTGATGGCGCCGGGCCAAACGCTGACCGACATCACAGTGCGCGTGCTTGAGCGGATGGCGGCGGTGTTGGCCGAGCGCGACCCGGCGCTGGTGCTTGTGCACGGCGACACCACGACGGCGATGGCCGCCGCGCTGGCGGCCTTTTACGCCCGCATCCCGGTCGGCCATGTCGAGGCGGGACTTCGCTCGCACGACATGACGCGGCCCTGGCCGGAAGAATATAACAGGGTAGCGATCGACGCGACGGCGGCGCTGCTGTTCGCGCCAACCGAAGGCGCGGCCGAGAATTTGCGCCGCGAGACGCCCGCGGCGCGGCGAATCGTGGTGACGGGCAATACCGGCATCGACGCTTTGCTCTACATCGCGGCGAAGATCGACGCCGGGGATGCACCGCCGATCGCCGCCCGTCTCGATCCCACCCGCCGCCTCGTCGTCGTCACCGGCCATCGCCGCGAAAGCTTCGGCGACGGCTTCGACCGAATCTGCGACGCCATCGAGAGGATTGCCGCCCGCCCGGACGTCGAAATAGTGTACCCGGTTCACCTTAACCCGAACGTCCAGGACGTGGTCATGCGGCGTCTCTCCGGCCTCGACAATGTTCAGCTTCTGTCACCGGTCGGCTATGTCGACATGGTCGCACTGATGAAGCGCGCCGCACTCGTCCTCACCGATTCGGGCGGCATCCAGGAGGAGGCGCCGGCGCTTGGCAAACCAGTGCTTGTGATGCGCGACATCACGGAGAGGCCCGAAGCCGTTGAGACAGGGGTCGCCTCGCTGGTCGGGACCGACGCGGACAGGATAGTCGCCGAAGTTTTCCGTCTGCTCGACGACGAGGTCTATTATGCCAGCCGCGCTCGGCCGGTCTTCCCTTATGGCGACGGCAGGGCGGCGGAGCGGATCGCTGCCACCGTCGCGGATTTTGCGAGGAATGCGTGAAGATTTGCGTCGTCGGCCTGGGTTATATCGGGCTGCCAACAGCGGCGATGCTGGCATGCCGCGGCCATGAGGTTGTCGGCTGCGACGTCAGGGAAGACGTGGTCGCAGGGATCAATGCCGGCCGGCCCCATTTCCAGGAACCGGACCTGCAGATGCTGCTGGACGCGGCGATCGGGACGGGAAAGCTCATCGCCAGGACGGCACCCGAGCCGGCCGAATATTTTATCATAGCCGTCCCGACTCCCGTCCAGCCGGGCGGGACGGCCGACATGTCCTATGTCGAGCGCGCGGCGGAGAGCCTGGCGCCTTTCCTCGCCCCCGGCTGCACCGTGATCCTCGAATCCACCTCGCCGGTGGGCAGCACCGAGGTGCTGGCCGAAACAATGCGCAACGCCCGCCCCGACCTGCGCTTCCCGCGCTACGAGGAGGAAAGCGGCGAGCCGGCCGACGTCGCCGTCTGCCATTGCCCCGAGCGCATTCTGCCCGGGCAGATGGTGCGCGAACTCGTCTCCAACGACCGCATCATCGGCGGCCTCACCCGCGCCTGCGCGGAGCGCGGGCGACTACTCTACAAGAGCTTCGTGACGGGCGATTGCTTCATCACCGATTCGCGCGCGGCCGAGCTTGCCAAGCTCACCGAAAATGCGTTCCGCGACGTCAACATCGCTTTCGCCAACGAGCTGTCGATCATTTGCGACCGGCTCGGCGTCGACGTGTGGAAGGTACGCGAGCTGGCCAATCATCACCCGCGCGTGTCCATCCTGGAGCCGGGCGCAGGCGTCGGCGGTCATTGCATCGCGGTCGACCCCTGGTTCATCGTCCAGTCCGCGCCCGATGAGGCACGTCTCATCCACACCGCGCGGCTGGTGAACGACGAAAAGCCGAAGCGGATTATCGCCAAGGTGAAGGCGCTCGTCGAGCAGGCGGACACGCCGACGGTGGCCTGCTTCGGCCTGACCTACAAGGCCGACGTCGACGACATACGGGAAAGCCCGGCGCTGGCGATCGCCGCGGCAATCGCTAAGTTCGACGGAGCGCGGCTCCTCGTCAGCGAGCCCAATCTCGCGCGTTTGCCCGAAGGCCTCGCCGCGCACGGCAACGTGACCCTGGTTCAGCCCGAGCAGGCAGCGCGGGAGGCCGACATCGTCGTGTTCCTGGTCGGCCATCGAGAGTTCAAGCAGCTGGACCCGGCGCTATTCGCGGGCAAGCAGGCGGTCGACGCAATCGGCTTCATTTCCCGACCGGGCATCGACAGGGCGAACTCAAGAAGCTGAAAGGAGTAGGCCTTGACGACGACGTCTATCGCCACGCCTAGCCAGCGAACGCGCCCGGGGGTCGCCAACAATTTTGACCTGATCCGCTTGGTCGCCGCGGTCGAAGTGTTCCACATGCCCACGATCAATGCGATGCTCCACCTGCGGATTGGGAACGCCGCCATTGCGATGGCAATGACCCTCGTCCTCGCAATACTGTCTTGGCGGTTTGTCGAGCAGCACGCATTGCGCGTGCGAAAGTGAAGCCGGCGCGGGCGATCCGACTATTGCCGCTCCGATCCGGCGAGGCTCGGTTCTTTCACGGGTTCGGGGAATCCAAAAAGGCGCGGCGATGAGCGCGGGCTTGCCCGGAGAGGCGGACAATGGTGGGGGCGACCGAAAGCTATCGGCGCACGCCGGCGATTGCGACCGGCGCAGTCCTTTGCTTCTTTCGGCTGATGTCGGCGGGCTGCTTATGGACCGAATCCACGGTCTGGGGCGCCCGATCATATTCGGGCAGGAGGTCCCCGAGCATCGTCAGGACCACTTCCACGTCGTGGCGATTCATCGCATCGCACAGACCGTTTATCTTCGGGACGAGCAGCTCCAGCGACAAATAGGGCTCGTTGGCCATCATCACGCGCGGATGGTTGGTCGCGACCGGATTGTCTCCGATCAATAGCTCCTCATAGAGCTTCTCGCCCGGGCGCAGCCCGGTGAAGGTGATGTCGATATCGCCGTCCGGATGCGTCTCGTCGCGCACCTTGAGACCGGCAAGCTCGATCATTCGCGCGGCGAGATCGATGATCCTGACGGGCTCGGCCATATCGAGCACGAAAACCTCGCCCCCCTTCGCCATCGCGCCGGCCTGGAGGACGAGCTGGGCGGCCTCGGAAATGGTCATGAAATAGCGCGTGATCTCGCGATGGGTGACCGTGACCGGGCCGCCGGAGGCGATCTGCTGCCGGAACAGAGGTACGACCGAGCCGCTCGAGCCAAGCACGTTGCCGAAGCGCACCATCGAGAAGCAGGTCTCCGAGCTTTCCGCCGCGAAGGCCTGCAGGACCATCTCGGCGAGGCGCTTGCTCGCCCCCATCACATTGGTGGGGCGCACCGCCTTGTCGGTGCTGATCAGGACGAAATTCTCGACATCATGCTCTCGGGCGAGGCGGCCGGAGACCCAGGTGCCGATCACATTGTTGCGCACCCCTTCGCAGACATTCTGCTCGACGAGCGGGACATGCTTGTAGGCGGCGGCATGATAGATGGTCTGCGGCCGCCAGGCAGCGATGATGCGGCCCATGCGGCCCTCATCGCAAACCGAGGCGAGCAACGGCACGAGTTCGACCCTCGTCCCTTCCGCCTCACCGGCTATTCTCGAAAGCTCACGGTGGATCGCGTACAGCGCATATTCGCTCGATTCTACGAGGACCAACTTGAGCGGCTCCATTCCGAGGATTTGGCGGCACAATTCGCTGCCGATCGATCCGCCCGCGCCCGTGATCAGCACTGTCTTGCCGCGGATGTTCCGTTCAAGGAGCGACTGGTCCGGCGCGACCGCGTCGCGCGCGAGCAGATCGTCAATTTCGAGCGGGCGCAGGTCGTTCACCGTGACCCGGCCCTGCGCGATATCGACAAGGCCCGGCAAAGTGCGCACCGAGACTCCGAGCGAACGTATCAGCTTGAGGATCTCGTTGCGGCGCCTGCGCGAGGAAGAGGGGATGGCGAGCAGGATCTCTGAGACGTTCAGTTGCTCGACGGCCTCGGCGAGACGATCGGGTCCCCAGACCTTGACGCCGGCAACGACATTGCCGTGCAGGCTGCGATTGTCGTCGATCAGGCCCACCGCGTGCATGCCGGGGCTGTCCGACAGCGCGCCGGCAAGCTGGCGCCCCGCCGATCCGGCTCCGTAGATGAGAACCCGGGTACGATCCTTGCGCCTCAGCCAGTCGCGATAGCGGCCGCCGAGCCAGTAGCGGCCGAAGGCGCGGGAGCTGGCGACGAAAACGAAGAGCAGCAGCGGCTGGATGATGCCGATGGTGCGCGGCACCCCTCCGACGCCAAATGCGGTGAAAATCGCCGCATAGATGATGCCGTAGATCAGGCAGGCCTGGGTGATGCCGGCAAACGCCTCCCAGCTGACATATCGGAAAACCGTGCGGTAGAGGCCGAACGTGGCGAAGATCGGCAAGGCGATCAGCGAGGCGATCGCCGCCTGCCAGCCCTGATCCGACAGCGACACCCACAGGTTGGTGCGCAGATAATAAGCAAGCCAGACGGTGAGAACGCAGAGGCCGGAATCGAGTGCGAGCACGATCGCTTTCTTGGCCACGCGCGGCAGCCCGATCAGCGGCTCCATCACCCGATCGATCAACATCTCAAAAACTCCAGTCAACCGTCAAAGGCACCGTGTCGATTCAAGGAAAAAGCATGCACCGTGCGCTTGATCCGAATTCCGTGACTGATCCCTCGGGGGCTTCCTAACGGGTTCGCAAGGGGAAGGCAAAAATCTGGCTCCTACAGCCACCTAGCGGCATTTCCCGCCCGGTGGGGAATGGCTGGCGCCAAGGGTGGAATCGATCGGCCTGGGGCCAGCCATCTTACCGCCCCGTTTGGCCTTCCAAATTTCGGCCTTCCGTTACCCAATCCGCCCACTGATCGGCGAGGCGCGTACGATCGAATTCCTGCGCCAGCCTGCGCGCATTCCCGCCCATCGTCCGAAGCCGGGCGCGATCCTCGGCCGCGGCCTCGAGCGCGTCGGCGAAGCCGGCCGGGTTTTCCGGAGGCACGGCGAAGCCGCAATCGTTGCGCTGGATCAGGTCGGCCACCCAGCCCGGATAATTGCACAATACCGGCCGGCCCGCGGCGATATAGTCGAAGAATTTGTTGGGCGATGTCCCGTAATAGAAGGCCGAAACATTGGCGAGGATCTGCATGCCGATGTCGGACGCCGCCATCAGGCCGGCCAGCCGCATCTTGACCATCGGCTCTTCGAACAGGACATTGGTCAGGCCCTGCTCTTCGGCGCGCCGGCGAAGCGCCGGCTTCAGCTTGCCATCGCCGATCAGGAGCAGCTTGATATCGTCCCGGCCGCGCCGCTTCAGTTCGACGGCGGCGTCCAGCACTGCGTCCAGCCCGTTGGCAACGCCGTGCGCACCGGGAAATATGGCGAGCAGATCGCCGTCTGCGGCGCCTTCCGGTCGCCAAGGCGCGGCGCCCTCGCCGAAAATGTCGAGATCGCAGCCGTTGGAGACCATGCTGATGCGGTCCCGCGGAACGCCTCGGCGCGCTATGCCGTCGACGATCCCCGGCGAGAGCCCGATGAGGCGCGTCGCCGACCGATAGCTCGCCCATTCGAGCGCCGACAGCGCGCCGAGCAGGACCGGGTTGCGGATGATCCCCATCGCCCGTGGCAGCTCAGGCCAGAGGTCGCGGACCTCGAAGACGAATGGCTTGCGGCGCAGCCATCGTCCGACGATGCCCGCCACCCCGACCGTCAGCGGCGTCGTGGTGGCGAACAGGACGTCATAATCCTCCCGAAACACCAGCGCGATGGTGCGCAGGACGAAGCGCAGGAACGTCCAGGATCGGCTGACGAGGCTCAAGCTGTTGGAATAAGGCAGATCGACCTCGATCACGTCGATCCCGTCGACCATCCCGCGCCTTATGCCGTGATGAAATGGTCCCTCGAGCCCGGTCGTGCAGCCTTTATGCTGGCCGCTGACCATGGTCACGCGATGCCCTCGGTCGATCAGCCGCCGCGCCATTTGATAGGAGCGGATGCCGCCGGCGCCGTCGGGCGTCGAGAAATATTGGTGGAAATAAAGGACGCGCATCAGAATCGCGCCTCGGTGACGAGGCGGCAGGGGCGATCCACGCCGATCTCGAGCACCGGAATCTCATGCTGGCGAAGATAGTAAGGCGACTCCGGCGCGCTGACCAAAGTGAGGCTTGGGGCCGTGCCCTCCGCCGCTACCGCGAGGGAGAACGACTCGCCCACCACCGTATCACCTTCCAGGCGATATTCGCCCGGGGCGAGGCGCCAGCGCGCGACCGCATTTTCGAAACGGCCCGAGAGTTCATCGACGCAGGTGAGTCCGCGGGCGCGCAGGGTCGCGACGCGATGGTGCCGGGCGCCTTGCCGGTCACGATAGCCGGCCGCGGCGCGCGCACCATCCGCATCGTCCCGCGCCAATTCGACGGCGCGGCTTCCCAGCCAGTCGCCGAACAGGAAACGACCGAGCCGCGGCATCTGATCGCGGCCGTCATATTCCACCGTATTGTGCGCGGCGGTGCCAGCGAACCAGCTGCCGGCATCGCCCGCATTGTAGCTGAACGATCCGGCATCGCGCAGCAGGTTGCGCCCGCCGACCCAAAGATCGAGATGCAGCGCGTCGGACTGGCTCGGCCGGAAGCGGAAGCGCGGATAGCGCAGGAACGCCGCCGCCGTGCCGGCCCGCAGCACGTGATAGCCGCCATCGTCGAAGCTTCGCGTGCCCGCCGCGGGCAACAGCGCCTCGGGTCTGCCGACCCCAAGCCAGTCCGCCGGCGAGTCCCACGCGCCCGCCTCGCGGATCGCGCGCGCGTCGAGCCAGAGCGCGGCGGCAAGCTGCAGCGATGGGCGAAAATCGCGGTAATCGGTCGCGGTCAGCGGCAGCAGGCGGGCGCCGTCATTGGCGCCGAGATTTGGGGCATCGCCACTTGCCGGATCGACGAAAGCGTGCAGCCAGCGCGTCGCGGCGCCGAGCCTGGCCTGCATGCGCGGCGAGAAGGCCGCCAGCCCATGACGCCGCCGCCATGCCTCGGCGAAGCTGTAGGTATCGAGCATGACGCGATGATAGTTTAGCGAATATTGGCTGAAGCTGCCGTCCGGTTCGATCAGCCGCGCGGCGCGCTCCTCGAGCCAGCGCCGGCCGAGCGCCGACCAAAGCGGCCCGCGCGCATCGCCGGCGCCGGCGAGAAAGCCACCGCCGACGAACAGGGCGGCCGCCTCCGAGGTGCCGTGATTGTTCTGCTGCCCGATCGCATAGGACATGGTCGGTGCGATGCGCTGGAGGTGGGCCGCGATCAAATCGACAAGGCCCGGCTCTGGAGCCTCTTCCTGGCCGAGGACGATCGCGGCGAGCAAGAGGTGCATGACGCGGATCGAGGCTTCCTGGCCGCACTTCCAGTTGGGGCCGCGATAAGGCGGGTTGGTCGCGGACCAATCCGCCAGCCAGAGGTTGAGACGCCCAAGCGACGCGGCGTCGCCATTCGCGGCGCAGGTCGCGTACGCGACCAGCCAGTCGAAACGCGACAATTCCCAGAGGCCTTTTATGTCGCCCGCCCCGGCCGCGAACTCGCCGATCCGCCACCAGGGCGCATCGGAGTCGCCGCGCGCGCCGAACGGATTGCGGCGCCAATCCGGCGCGCCGCTCGGCAAAGGCTCCTCGTGCCAACCGAACCACCAGAGCGCCGCGTTCCAGCTTTCATTGGCGATCGGGACGGCCCGGCGCGGGGAGGGCGCGCGATAGAAGGGGCCTCGCGCCGGCGGGGCGGCAATGCGCTGCGCCGGGTGCAGCCCCGCGCGCAGCCCAAGCCGATAGGCGCTCACGCGCGCGATGCTGGCGGGGCCCAGCGCCGCGAAGGTCCGCAACCGCGTAAGCGCCGTCATTGCTGCGTGCGCAGGATGTTCGCCGCTTCGATCGTCACGCGGGAGACCTCGAACTGCTCCTCGGGAGGAATCGCCGCGGGGCCGCCCTCCTCGACCGCCTTCAGGAACGCCTTGGCACACTCGTCCTGGCCCTTGTCCTGCCGCCACAGGCTCTGGCCGCGGAAGCCGGGCCAATTGAAGGCGCGCAGCTTCAGGAAATTGTCGAGCTGTAGCGTGCGCCCGGCGGCGAAGGCCTCGATTCGCTCCTTGGGAAACGATGCGCCGCCATTGGCGAGATAGTGGATCGTCCCGAACGAGCCATCGGCGAAACCCAAAGTGATCGACGCCTTGTCCTCGACCAGCGCGAGCGCGTCGCTCTCGCCCATCCGACGCGCCTGCACCGAGACGATCGGCGCGCCGGCGAGATGGCGCATCAGATCGATCAGGTGGCACGCCTCCCCGATGATTCGGCCGCCGCCGACCTTTGCATCCTGAGTCCAGTGCTCGGGCGGAATCGCGCCCGCATTCATCACCATCACGAAGGCCTTGGGCTCGCGCACCGAATCGAGCAGCCGCTTCATCGTCACCGTCAGCGGCGAGAAGCGGCGATTGAAGCCGACCATGAGCTGGCGGCTCGCCGCCGCATGGGCGGCGCGCACCTCGTCCAGCTCGGCGATGGTCAATGCCAGCGGCTTTTCGACGAAGACATGCTTGCCGGCGTTCAGCGCCTCGACGGTCAGCGCGGCGTGGCTGTTGTGGCGCGTGACGATCGCAACGGTGTTGATCTGCGGATCCGCAATCAGCGCGGAGGCGTCCGCAGTCGCCCTGGCGAAGCCGGCGCGCTGGCCGTGGACGACGCCGCTGGTGCCGCCGGACGAAGCGATGCTGTGCAACGAGGCGCCCGCCCGGGCAAAGGCGGGGATCAGGATGCGGGAAGCGTAATTGCCGGCGCCGATGAAACCGATCACCGCTTTGCCGGCAGCGGCGGCGGGCCGGTCCGCCAGCGCCACCGACGGCGCGTGCCGCGCCTCGACATCGTGCTGATAGGTGAGGACGATGCCAAGCGCGCCCTTGTCGGCAGTCAACCGCGCATAAGCGTCGGGCGCGTCCTCGAAGGCGTGGCGATGCGAGATCAGTGGCTCGACGTCGAGCTGGCCCGAAGCGAGCATGTCGAGCACCGCCTCGAAATTGCGCTGCTCGGACCAGCGCACGAAGGCGGCCGGATAATCGTGGCCGCGCTCCTCATAATCGGGATCGTAGCGGCCGGGCCCGTAGGAACAGGAGACCTGGAAGCTCAGCTCCTTTTCGTAAAAGTCCGAACGGTTGAGCTCAAGGCCGGTCACGCCGACGAGGACGATGCGGCCGCGTTTGCGGCACATATTAGCGGCCTGCGTCACCGGATCGGAGGATTTGGTCGAGGCGGTGATGATGACTCCGTCGACGCCGAGGCCGCGGCTCAACGCCATACCGGCCGAGACCGGGTCTTCTCCGTTGGCCGGATTGCAGGTTTGCGCGCCGAAGCGCGCGGCGAGCGCGAGCTTGTCGGCATCGAAATCGATCGCCAGCACGCGACAGCCCTGCGCGCGCAGCATCTGCACGGTGAGCAAGCCGATCAGGCCGACGCCGGTGACGACGAAAGCCTCGCCGAGCGTCGGCTGCGCGAGCCGAATGCCCTGCAGGCCGATGCTCGCCACCACGGTGAAGGCGGCCGCCTCGTCGCCGACGCCGTCCGGGATGCGCGCGCAAAGATTCTTCGGGACGCGCACGACATCGGCATGCGGGCCGTTCGAGGCGACACGATCGCCGACGCGCCAGCCCGCCACCCCCTCGCCGACCGCGCGCACCCGGCCGACGTTGCAATAGCCCAGGGGGATCGGCTGCTTCAGCTTGGCACGGACCGCGTCGACGGTGGTCATCAGGCCGTCGGTGCGGACCTTGCCGAGCAGCTGCGCGACCTTTTCCGGCTGCTGCCGCGCCTTGGAGATCAGGCCGGCCCGGCCGAAATCGACCAGCATCCGCTCGGTGCCGGTGGAGATCAGCGAGACGGTCGTGTCGATCAGCAGCGTTCCCGCGCTCGCCTGCGGCGCGGGCGCGGTGACGAGTTCGGAGCGGCCGGAGCCGAGATCTTGCAGAACCTGTTTCATCCGTAAGCTTCCGTTTCTCCCAACCGCATCAGTTCAGGGGCGCGCGTAGGAGATCAATACCGCGCGGTATACCCCGGTGAAGACGAACATGCTGCCGGCCGCCGCGCCGCAGGTGCCGATTGCATCGATCAGCTGGCGCATATGCTCGGCGGTTCCCGCGCCGCCAAGCATGGTCAGCGGCACCGTCGTTTCGGCCCGCAGGGCGCGGGCGAGATCGACGTCATAGCCCCGCATCATGCCGTCCCGGTCGATCGAGTTGACGACGATCTCGCCGGCGCCGAGCGCTTCCGCCTCGCGCAGGAAATCGAGCAGCTTGCGCTTCGAAGCCTTGCGGCCGTTATGGGTATGGATGGTGTGGCGGCCGAGCGGGCCGGCTTTCTTCACGTCGACGGTGACCACGACGCTCTGCACGCCGACCGCGTCCGCCATCTCGCGGATCAGTTCGGGCCGTTCGACCGCCGCGTTGCTGACCGAGACCTTCTCGAAGCCGAGCTTGATCAGCGCCGAGGCCTGCGCCGCGCTGGCGACGCCGCCGCCATAGCAGAGCGGCATGCGGCTCTCGACCGCGATGCTGCGCAAATGCTCGTAATCGATCTCGCGCCCCTGGACGGTGGCGTCGATGTCGAAGACGGCGAGCTCGTCCACCTCCTTCTCGTTGAAGATCTTCACCGCGTTGATCGGGTCGCCGACATATTTGTCCTCGCCGAAGCGGCGCGTCTTCACGAGCCCGCCGTCGCGGATCAGCAGTACCGGGATGATGCGCGACTGAAGCATCAGCCAAGCCTCGCGAAATTCTCGAACAGCCGCGTGCCGTTGGAATGGCTCTTCTCGGGGTGGAACTGGACGCCGAAGACATTGTCGCGCTGCACTGCGCAGGGCACGGCCGTGCCATAAGAGACTCGTGCCGCAACCTCGTCGCCGTTGGCCGCGTCGAAATAATAGGAATGGAGGAAATAGAAGCCGCGCGCCGTGTCGATGCCGTCGAACAGCCTCGCGCCGTCCGCCAGATCGATCGAATTCCAGCCCATGTGCGGCAGCTTGGGCAGGCCGGTGAGGCGGGACGCGTCGATGCGGCGGACCTTGCCCTTGATCCAGCCCAGGCCGGGCAACACGCCCTCTTCGCTGCCATCGGCAAGCAGGTGCATGCCGACGCAGACGCCAAGCGCTTTCTTGCCTTTGCCGAGCACCTGCTCGTTCAGGACCTCGACCAGGCCGGTGCGCCTGAGATTGTCCATCGTCGGATCGAAGGCGCCGACGCCCGGCAGCACGTAACGGTCGGCGGCGGCCAGCTCTTTCGCGTCGCAGGTCAGCACGTGTGGAATCTTGCGCTGGCGGAAGATGTTCATGATGGCAGCGACATTGCCGGAGCCGTAATCGACGATGGCGATCATGGCCTATCTCTTGACCGACCGCTCGATGCCCAGCGTCTTCAACACCTTCGCGCCGGCGTCGAAGAGCCATTCCTGATTGCGATAGTCCTTATAGGTCTTGGTCGGCATCTCATGATAATGGCGCAGTTCCGCCACCGGAATGCGCAGCTTGCTCGCGATATATTCGAATTCGTCGTCGATCGTCGCCGGATCAAAGGCCGGATGCTCAAGCTTCGCCAGCGCCGCCTCGCGGGTCATCTGCCCAGTCAGGATCAAAGACGAAAATTGCACTCGGCGCGTATCGTAGCCGAAGCGGGTCGGTAGCCAATAACCCTCGTAGAATTTGGTGAAGCGGCTCTCGAAATGCTTCTGCGGATAGGAGCGCCAGCCGTAAAGGCTTGAGAGCGTGTCGATCGCATGCTGCTTGGTGTAGGGCAGCAGATTCAGGGGCTTGAACACCTTCACCCCACGCAGATAGCGCAGATAGACTTTGTGGAAGAGAACCGAGCTGAAGGGATAGGTCTTCAGCTCGCGCGTCCCAAAGCGGCGCTGGATGTCTTTGATTTGGGCCATATCGGTGCCGTAATAGAGCCATTCCTTCGGGTTGCGGACACATTCGGTGGCGTAATTCCCGCCGTTCAATATCCACTTGATCCCGTACTTGTTGGCGAAATGGTAGAGCGTGGCGACGAAGGCGTGATCCTGGGGAAGATCGAGGTGCGGGACGCCCGCCTTGAAGAAAGCGAGCTGGAAATCGCGCATCTCCTCCCAGTTGATCACCTCCGTATAGAGATCGAGGCCGAGCTTGCCGACCAGCATCTCGATATTGTTCACCGCAATGTCGCTGTTCCAGCCGCCATCGACGTGGAAGACGAGCGGGCGCAGCCCGAATTCGGAGACGACGAGGTGCAGCATGTAGGAGCTGTCGAGGCCCCCGGACAGGCCGAGGATGGCGTCGAACTGCTTGCCCTCGCCAGACTTCTTGATGGCCGCGACGGTCCTTGCAACCTCGGCCTTGCCGCGCTCGTCCGTGTGCCAGTTGGGCTTCACGTACGCGTCGAACCCACGGCAATGGTCGCAGACGCCTTCCGCGTCGAATTCGATCTGACTGTCGCTGGTGTCCATCACGCACCGGGTGCAGATCTGATACGGTCGTCCAGTCATGAATCAGAATTCTTTCCTTGCCTCATGCCGATGCCAGGCCCTCAGGCGCCCACGCTTCGGCCGGCGACACAGCCCAGCCATCATCGCAAAACGCGATCGGCCAGAATCGAGTAGTCGAGCAACTCGCGCGCCAACCGCTCCGAATTTGCTTGCATGGCGGCGAGGTCTGCCGTTGCGAGCTCGCCCAAGGCAGCCGACAATGATTGGTCGCCTCCTATAAACCAACCATTACCGCGCTGGTAGACTTTGTGGGCTGGCGCGTCATCGAGAATTACCGCGCATCGACAGCACAGGCTCTGCTGCATGGTCGCCGATTGCGTCCCCGGTTGGAGATAGACATCCGCAGCGCAGAGAATGTCGGTCAGAGCGTCGCGAGACTGCCAGCCAAGGAATGTGATGCGAGGATCGGCATCGATCAGGGCTTGGGCCTCCGTCTCGATCTCGTCGTCCAGGACGCCCGCGATGAAGAAACGCAGGCGAGGATCCGGTGTGGCACGGAACGCGACCAGGCTCTCGAGGAGCTTCTTGCGGCGCGTCTGCTTGCCCGACTGAACGATCATGATCTGATCGGCAAGCACTGCAAGTCCTGCCCGCGCTTTCTCGCGGCGCGCGCCATATTCCTCGTCCGCAACCGGAAGCCCCCCTATCGGATAGAGTTCCAGGCGCTCCTCCGGGATACGGTAATTGGTGCGCACGAATTCCATTATTTCCGTGGAAAGGCAGAGTATCTTCTGGACCTGCGGCATTACGCTGCGCAGGACGGGGCCATAGAAGCCTCTGTGAAGGACCTCGCGCGACAGGAAATTGCGCGCGCTGTTGTTCCAGTCTTCGTGGCTGTCGACGTATAGCAGGGTCGCGGGATTGTCCCGCACGTAGCGCGCCGCGCTGCGCAGCTCCCAGCCGCACGTGCCATGGAATAATATCGTCTGGGGACGGAATCTCGCCAGCGCCTCGTACACGCCCGGATTCATGCGCAGCTTGCGCATGATCTTGTGGGGAAGCCACCGCCTGTAGGGGAGACGCCGCACCTTCGCGCCATCCCGTCCCAGATATTCGGATGGAATCAAATGGGCCAAGCGGCCGGAAGCGGAGATCGTCTCCGTCGAGGCCAGTACGAGAACGTCATGCCCCGCGGCCACATGCTGACGTACCAGATCGTTCTCTTGATAGCCGAAACCGTCCACGTAGAAGTTGGAAAGGCACAGGTGCGCTACTCTCACGGTTATCCTCTTTCTGACAGCATCTTGGCCGGGGTGCTGATTGAGTTGGCGATCAAGAAGCAGCGCCTCGCCGAGAAGATTGCTGTCGGTCGGCGTTCCCCGAATTCGGGGGCATCCGCTTCTCCGAGGTCCCGCCGGCGGTGCCCGCCCGCCTGGCGCGAATGAGCAGCTGGCGATAGCGGGAGGAATAAGGCGCCCCGATCACGGCCGGACGTCCCATCATCCGCTTGACCAGATTCTTGGCGAATGTCGTGAAGCCGTCGACGCGGACCCGCTTGATGGTGACCAGCTCAAAGCCTGCGTCGTTCAGATATCTGAGCATGTGAGCTTCGCCCGAGAAAACCAGGTGATCCGGCAGATCGAGAATGCCGGGCGCCTCCGATCTGTGATCGAGGTCGGCCAGGTTTCCGGTTTCGATGAAGACCTCGCCAGATGCCTTCAGGTTCGACGAGATGGTGGTCAGAAGGCTGTGGAAGTCCGGTATGTGGCTGAAGATGTTTACAGCCGAGATGACGTCGGCCTGGAATCGTCCGGGCTCGAGGAATCCGTTGATCACCTCAAGGCCAAGGCCCCGCGCGACATCGGCCTTGTGCGTCATTGGCTCGACGCCCATCACTCTGCTCCGAGCGGGTGCGATTTGCCCGACCGCCTCCATGATTTCACCGTAACCCGCGCCGACATCGACCCATTCCAATGGCTCACGGGATTTGACCCGATCCGCAAAGAGGCTGGTCAGAGACTTTTTGTAGATGTTTACCTTCCTGGGAATGCGGCGCGCGCGGGCATTGATCCGCCGTCCCGCGACGAGGTGCTCGCCGCTCCGTACCGACCGTTCGATCGACGTCATCCGGGGCCTCGGATTGACGTACAGGAAGCGACACGCGTCGCAACGAACCACGACATAACCCCGCTCTTCGCTCCAATAAGTCGCGCCGGTGCTGTGGCAGCACGGGCAGGCCACCTGCTCCAGCTCAACCGTCTCGATTGCGTCATCCATGCTGACCCCCGGATCTCTCAAAGCGCAGAGTGAATCGCCGCTAATGAATACCGGCCGGCTGGAGGCTCACCCAACGACAATAGTTGATCATCCGCCATGCCTTGAAACTGAAGGGAATGGCTCCATCCAGAATACGGTCAATCTCCTGCTTCAGCGGCTCAAAATTCAGAAAGTCGATCTCGCGAGCCGCCTCGATCCATGAGTCGATGCGAGGGCGCTCCCGCCGCAGAACGTCAAGCTCGGGGGTCGCGAAGCCGATCTTGTCGCGCCGGTTCAAAATCTCGTCGGGCACGATCCCGCGCATCGCGTGACGGAAAACATGTTTCGTTTCGGCAGCCGGAGAAAGCAGGTAATCCTCCGGCAGAGCAAGCGTGAATTTGGCGATGTCGGGGGTCAGAAATGGCACCCGGTTTTCGATCGACCAACGCATGGAGTTGCGATCGGCATGCCGGAGCAACGTCGGCAGGCGGTTGACGGTCAGTGCGTTCCGCAGGCGTTCCGCGAGACGGCGCCCCTTGCCCTCAGCTTGTTGCGGCAATGGTGCGGCGGAATGCGGCGCAAACCCAGCCTCGCGGAGACGATCGACATCGACCCAGGCGGGCTCGGCAGTGTGGCCGATTATCGAAAACGCGGCGTCACGAAACCTCTGCGCTACCAGCGCATCACCAAGATGGAGCGCGGCCAGGCGCCAGGAGCAGCCGGGCCGGCCCTTCCAGGCGCGCGCGAACCGCAGAAGCTCGCCATAGGCATGGCGATCCAGGCGGCTGCGAAATGCGGAGGCGGGGTAGCCCCAATAACCCGCCAACAATTCGTCCGCGCCTTGGCCGTCCAGCGTGACCGTGATGCCGTTCTCGCTCGCCAGCCGCAACACGCGGTAGCTTGCAGCGATGCTGGTCGACCCGAATGGTTCGCCCTGCGCCTTTATGATGTCGTCGAGTTCGCTGCCGATGTCGCCCGTTTGATCGTCGGTCCAGTGGGGAATGGCGCCGACATGGTCGATGACGAGCTGAGCCCACTTCTTTTCACTGAGGACGGAGCTGTTCGCGTCATAGCTGAACGTGTTGATCGGCAGATCGGGCGCTATGTGCCGGACCGCACAGACTATGGCAGATGAATCCAGGCCTCCGGACAAGGTCGCGCCGAGCGGCACGTCGCTCCGCAGCTGGCGCCGGACGCTTTGCAGGAATAGCTCGCGCAAGCCGTCGGCGGCATCGTCGAAGCTGAGATCGGTCCTTTCCTCGATCGATGGCCACCACCAGCGCTCGATCGTCGGCTCGCTGCGGCCGAAATCATCGAGTTCCACGCGCAACAAATGCCCGGGACGCAACTGGAGGAAATCCTGATAGAAAGTGTCATCGCTGTCGTCATAGTCGCCCCAGCACAAGAATGCGTGGGCGCGCGACCGGTTCAGGCGCGGCAAGCGGATGCCCATTTCGATCAGCGCCGGCACCTCGGAGGCGAAACCAAAGCCGGTCTCCGACTTCGCGTAGAACAGGGGCTTGATCCCGAACGAGTCGCGGACGCAGGTCAGCACCTGTTCCTCGCGGTCATAGACCGCGAGCGCGAACATGCCGTCCAGCCGGGTCAGGCATGACTGGCCCCATTGCTGCCAGGCGGTAAGCAGGACTTCCGTGTCGGTCTGGGTCTGGAAGATATGACCCATGGCCTGGAGCTGGCCGCGAAGCTCCAGGTAATTGTATATTTCGCCGTTGAAGGTGACGATATAGCGCCCGTCATTCGACGCCATCGGCTGCAGGCCTGCATCGGACAGATCGATGATCGCCAGCCGGCGGTGCCCGAGCAACAGCCGCCCCCCATTCACCGCGAACGCCTCGATCCCCTGTCCGTTCGGACCGCGATGACGCAGCCGTCCGAGTGCGCGCTCCAGCGCCGGCCGATCTCCGTCGGTCGGCTTGAGGGTGAAGCTGCCAGCAATTCCACACATAATCGTACCAGCCTGGTTGGGGCGAACAGAGGACCATTGCGACACGCAGTCGCATAGCGAACGGCCGAGGCAAGCTCGGAATTCACAACCCAGCCCGGCGCCGCCAGTCGTGCGACGAAAATCGCGCCAAACGTCGTGGCGAAGCCGGAGAGCTGACGCAGGTGCGAGATATGCGGGTTCTGCGTAGCGGGCAAGATGGCCAAAAGGAATAATGGCTGCCAGGGCGCACGACGCCGGTTGGCGCGCCACCAACGACCATCCGTGCCGGCGCCTATGGCGCGTAGACGGCGGGCGACGCGTGCGCTAACGTGGCCAGGCTGCTCTTCTTTGACTCAGTAACCCAGAGTAATTTACTTCACTTCGTTGCTTTTCCTATGGTTTCGCAGCCATAGTTTCTTACTGATGAGGCTTGATTATGGTTAGTCCACGTGATTTTCAAATGTTTCTGCCCCTTCTTTGCTGCCCCAAAACTGAGCTTCCTCTCACTTTGTTTTTGCTGAACGAGGAATCATGGCCGAACAACTTCGATGGCCTATTCGTATCTGAAGACGGATCCTGCGCCTATGCGATAGAAACGGGCGTTCCTATCATGCTTCCAGCGGCCATTCCTCCGTCGTTTGCGGCCCTATACCAAAAGAAAATCCAGGAACTCGGCGTTGATATCAGCAAGCAGATTGCGCCCGCTCCGATACGATGGTCGTTCTCCGATCAATGGCGGGCATTTTCGGAAAGGGACGTGGAGAGAACCTGGGGCCTGTCCACTGAGAGCAGGGTCGAAATGTTTTTCGCCGAGACACAATTGGAAAAGATGGATCTGTCGGAGAAAGTCGTTCTCGATGCCGGCTGCGGTAACGGGCTGCTGACCGAAGCGCTGGGGAGTTACGCGAAGCTTGTCATCGGAATGGACTATTCGGATAGCGTGTTCGAGGACGCCAAGCGCAGCAAGGTGCCGAACGTCCTCTTTATCCGCGGTGACGTCCAGAACCCGCCCTTCAAGCGCGAAACGCTGGATATCATAGTTTCGAACGGCGTTCTGCACCATACGCCGAGCACCGTGGATGCCTTCAAAGCCTTGGCGTCTCGCGTGGCCGATGGCGGCTCGTTCTACGTCTGGCTGTACAGATTCTCCGATTACGGCAACATATTCCGGCGCACTCTCAGGCGCACCGTCATGGCGATGCGCGCGATCGTGTCGCCGCTGCCGCGTCTGTTGCGCACGCCGATCGTTCATGCGTTCGCGGGCTCGTTGGTGGTTTGGACCCGTTTGACGCAGCCAGGGAAAAGGTATGATTATTCGGAGCTGTTCATCAACGCGCACGATTCCCTGACGCCAAGATATCGAACGATGCACACGCCGACAGAAGTCGCCGAATGGTATTTCGAATGTGGGTTTGGGCCGCTGACGCTCACGCATTGGGACAATCGTACCGGCTTTGGCGTCGTCGCCCGAAAGATCCCACAGGACTGGACGTCGGGCGTGAATTTTGGCGCGGCGCCCGGGACAGTGCAGCGATTCGGCCTTTGATCAGGGCAGTGAACGATCAAGTCATCGTTCACTGCTCACGATCTTCTGACCCTATTCTCCGCGTCGTGAGGTGATCCCGCCTTATCGGACGATGCTCCGGCATGGCGGGGATCGGCAGGCAAGAGGCTCCGATCGAACCAAGCGATTTCGGCTTTGGGTGTCGACGCCTTCATCCGCGTTCAGATCGATGGACCCGCGTTCATCTGGCGCGCATGGCGGCATGCGCGAACGCCAAATGTGCGCACCACCAATCAATGATCGGAGGAGTTGCGAGGCCCCAGAATTAGCGCCCAGTGGAGCACCGCGAAATATATCGAATATGATATGACCATCAGGATGCTCAGAAACATGACATATTGCTCGACATTGAGCTCAAATCGGCGGGCGATCCAATATGACAGAATCATCGCTGCCAGGAAGGTGAAGTCGGAAATCAGTTTCAGCGGCTGGCGTTGCAGCACGGAAATTACGCGCGTCAGGGGCGCGATAGCCAATTGCGCATAGAGCCAGGGCGTCAACAAGGCGAGGTAGATGCCGGTATCGGCCCAGGCGGAACCGAGGATCGGGGCGGCAAGGATCGGTCCGCAGACCGCCAGGGCGGCCATCGGGAACAACCCGACCACGAGTATCCTCTTCAACATCCGGTAGAAGAGCGAGATCATTCGCTCGTGATCGCCGCGACGCGCCGCTTCGCTGAACGCCATATAGGTGGCGTTCGATATCGCCGTGCCGAGCTGCCCGATCGGGATCGACCCGATGCGAAGCGCTATTGCGAACAGGCCGGCGACCTGGGGACCGTAGAGCATTGCAACCATTGGGATCGGCAGAAACACGACGAAGCTGTCGAGCAAGGTGGAGGGCCCTTCGATCAGGGGGAACCGGCGCCATTGTCGAGCCACCGTGAGCAAGCGCGCGCGAGGGCCGGCAAATTGCAGGATTCGGCCCCAAGGCATGCGGAAGGCCATGTAGAGAGGCGCAAGCGCCATCGCCGCTTCGGCTATCATTAGGCCGATCACGCCCCCGCCGGCGACACCTGCCACGACCCTCGTTCCGTTATGGGCGATGGGGCGCAATATGAGGTTCACCCCGATGAGCGCCGTATTGTGCCTGCGCACCCACCAGGCTTGAGCGAAGGCGAAGGACGCGATGCCCGGGCAGGAGGCCAGGATCACCCAATGGGTCCAGCCAGGCAGGATGCCGAAGCCCAGAAGGTCATTGGCCTGCAGGATCCGGAAGGCCACGTAGATGGCCAGCCCGGCGACAACGGCACTCGCCACGCAGATCCAAACCAGCCGCGCCGCATCGGCGGACCTTCGGGCCAGCGGCAATGCCCCGTCATAACGCAGGCAGATCACCGGGATGGAAAAGTTCAGCACCGCTGTGACCAGGGCAGCGACCCCGAGTTCCGCCGGCGAAAAGAGCCGGGAGACGATTGGCAGGAATACAATGACGATCAGTTGCGCGACTATGGAGCTTGAGGTCAGCAGGAGTATGCGCGAGAACAGCGAAGGCTGTAGAAGAGCGCGCGCGATGCGCTTCAGCACATTGGTTTCCCGTTTTTTGGATGCCCCGGATCGCCCTACCATCGCCGGCCCATTCGCGATCCGCTCGATGTGGGGGCTGGACGCCAAATGCCGCCGTCGCGGGAAAGGCATCGATCCTCGACAGGCGGGGGAGAGACCAGGGAATTCCGGTCGCCGCCGCCGACGACAACCAGGGTCGCCGCGAGCGGCTGTGACAGGATGACAGCCTGTCCGGGCCTCACCGACGCTGGCATCAGGGGTGTCTTGCCGGGAAACAATATCGTCGCGCCTTCGGGAATCCAGCTCACGCGACCGCAGCCCTCATCGGCACCGACCTCAGGTTGCGCGAATGCTGATAGGCGGCGATCCCAATGGCGAAGGGAACCGCATAATAGGCGCCATTCTTGGACGTCAGCAGCAAGACGATGCACGCGAGAATGTTGGCTATCGCGAACGCGTTCTGGGTTGATCGGGCACCAATCCGGAAATCATGGATGAGAAGATAGGCGGGAACCAATATGCAGAGCCCGTACAACACGAAACCCGCCAGGCCGAAGTCGACCCATACCGAAAAGATGTTGTGGGCGTAGAAGCCGGGTTCATAATTCGCATAGTCACCCACAAAGGGGTGCTCCCAGATTGAGCGCATGGCTGCCGTATTGGCGTAATCTCGGGCGAGCCTGTTCCCCTCCGCCCCTGTCTCATAAAGATCATAAAATCTATTGCGTGGGAACAGCTCAAGCACCGTTTGGCTTACCGAAAGAGCTATGCCAACCACTGCGAATGCGACAAAGCTTATAAGCTTATACCTGGAAGAAATAACATAAAACAGCACATATGACATAATATATACAATTTCGGATCTCGATCCAACAACCAATATTGTTGCGCCGCCGACCAGAATGTTAATTGCCGTGAGAGCGCGATTTTGCGATAGCGAAATCACAAAATAGAAGTTCACAACGAATATCAAGGCAAAGGCTTGATAGGTAGCGGTTATGTCGGTCACTCCCAAATTGAAGTAACCTGAGCTTGTGTTGAGCACAACTACGGCTATCATAATATAGTGCGATATGCTCGTTATATATCGGAAGCTCCTCCTTTCCTGTGGGGCCGTCCTACCCAACAAAAAATAGGAAGACCATGGCAGCGAAGCGTACATATAGCTATCGCTTGCCACATCGCTTAGATCGTATTGGGAGAAATAGGCCGCCCAAATAGCAAAGAAAATTGTCGACGCCCAAAATAACCAATCAATTGTATACTGAGAACTCTGACGCGACAGATCCAAAATATAATAGGTGAAGAAGACCGTTAGGGAAATACCCGATGACGCTACAAGATATCCTCTTAGAAACGGATCGAAGCCTACATAAATAGCATATTGATACAGGTAAAAGCCCGGTATCAGGAATAGGTATGTCACATAATATATAGCGTAACTGCGAGGAGTGGCCATTATTGTGCCAATTCCGCGCTGAGATTGCGCAAAGCCGAGGCCACCCGGCTGACCGCCTCGTCGGTCAGATAGGGATGCATGGGCAAGCTGAGGACCTCTTCGGCAGCGCGGTCGCCATGCGGCAGCACAACGTCAAAATCGGCGACCGCGGGCTGACGATTCAGCGGCAGCGGATAATGCACGGCCGTGGGAATCCCCGCTTCCTTGAGCCTGGCCTGAATCTTGGTTCGGTTCGAGATCCGCAACGTATATTGGGCCCACGCGCTTTGCCCGAGGTTCGTGACCTGGGGGGTGACGATCTCCGTTCCCGCCAGCGCATCCGTATAGAGGTCGGCCACGCGCTGACGCATCTCGAGTTCCTCGGGCAGTATCTTCAGCTTAGGCAACAGAATCGCAGCCTGCAGCGTGTCCAGCCGACTATTCATGCCGATCCTTATATGATGATAGCGGCGGTCCTGCCCGTGCCGCGCGATCTGGCGCATCACGGTGGCGAGATCGGGATCATTGGTAAAGATGGCGCCGCCATCGCCGTAGCAGCCAAGCGGCTTCGAGGGGAAAAAGCTCGTGCAGCCGATTGTCGAAAGATTGGCAGAGCGGCGGCCCTGGTAGGTCGCGCCGAAGCTTTGCGCCCCATCTTCGATGACCGGCACATTGTGCCGTTCGGCGATGGCATTGATCGCATCGAAGTCGGCCGCCCTCCCGTAAAGCGACACGGGAATGATCGCCTTTGTCCGTGGAGTCATCGCGGCCTCGATCCGATGCGGATCGATGTTGTAGCTGAGCGGGTCGATGTCGACGTAGACCGGCTTGCCGCCCAGCACCGCCACGGCCTCCGCTGTTGCGAAATAGCTGAACGCGGGCGTGATCACCTCGTCGCCTGGGCCAATCCCAACCGCCATCAGCGCGATCTGCAGAGCATCGGTGCCGTTGGCGCAGGAGATGCAATGCGCCGCGCCGGTAAAGGCCGCCAGCCGCTCCTCCAACTCAAAAACTTCAGGACCGAGGATATACTGGCCGTGTGCCAGCACACCCGCAATCGCCGCATCGATCTCCTCGCGGATTCTAACCTGTTGGGCCGCAAGATCAACGAATTGCACTTTGAAAAAGCCTTTCCGGTTTCGAGCCGCTTCAGCGGACCGTGCTCAGCGACACCAGCCACTTTTCGTGGGGTATGGCCGGGTTGCCAGTGACGCGCGAATTGGCAGCCACGTCCTTCAAAACGACCGCGCCGATCGAGAGGGTGGCACCATTCCCGATCTTCAGGCCGTTCGCAATCGAACAATTCGGCCCGACGAAGACATCGTCGCCGACCGCGACCCTCCCCGACATTTCCGCGGAGGCAGCGATGCGAACGCGTCGGCCGATATCGCAATCGTGCGCGACATAAACCAGGCAATCTAGCTTGGATTCGGCGCCCAGCCGCGTGAAGCCCCCGAAGGTCGCGCGTGCCACCGTCGCATTGGCGAGGATTTCCACATTGTCGTCGATCTTCACCCCGCCAGCCGGGCGAAGATAGCGATGGGGCGTGATGGCCGTGTCGACTTCGAACCCGTCGCAGCCGATGACGGTGCCCGGTCCGACAGCGCATTCCTCCCCGATGACGCTGCGGGCACAAATGATCGCGCCGGGTCCGATCCTGCTTCCCGCGCCGATCACCACGTCGAATGGCTCCACGATGGCGCTCGGGTGGATCGTCGCATCGGGGGCGATACGGGTCGGGAAACGTTCCCAGTGAAAATCGGGGATGTCGCAAAGGGCTTCATGAAGGCGATAGGACGCGGCCTGCGGCTTTTCCGCGATCGCAAGCCCGAGCGCCTCGGGGACGCCGCCGGCAAGCTCCTCGGTGGTGATGATCCCGATTATGCCCTCTTCGCGCAACGCTTGACGGAGCTGGCGTTGCTGACTGCAGGCAACCAGGCGCCGATCGAGGCGGGTGGGCACTTTCCCGACATAGGAGAAGTCGCAATCGCGCACGACCGCCAGGCCATGTCGGTGATCGAAGGACGAGAGCGGCAGGGCGTTGCCGGTGAACACCCTTAGGATCCCGTCACGAAGGGGTGGCGGTCGGCCGACAGCGGTGCGAGCGGCGCGTTGCGTATCGCGGCGACGGTTTCGATGGCGCGACGATTCTCCTCGAGGCCGAAGCCGCGCCCGGCGAGGATTTCCTCATAGCTGCGGGTGTGCAAATCGGTGAACCCGCCGGAAAACTCGATCTCCTCGCCATCGACCGTGATCGAGCGGTACGTGCGCTGTCCCGCTTCCAAAGCAGCCCGCGGCACATCGTCGATGTCGAGCGACAGGAACCAGCGCACGCGCGCATGCTCATATTCCAGATATCCCCCGGCTTTCGTCTCGCTGGACAGGTGGACGAGATTGTCCTGCAAATCGCCGAAAAGAAAATGGAGCATGTCGAAGAAATGCACGCCGATGTTGGTGGCGATCCCGCCTGAGCGTCGCTCGTCGCCTTTCCAGCTTTGGAGATACCAGCGCCCGCGCGATGTAATATAGGTGAGGTCGACCTCGAACTTGCGATTCCCGGGCGTCACAGCAACGGCTTGCTTGAGCGCGACGACCGCTGGATGAACCCGAAGCTGCAGGATCGTATTCACCTTCCGGCCGGTGGCGCGCTCGATTTCCGTCAGTCCATCGATGTTCCAGGGATTCAGGACGATCGGCTTCTCGCAAATCGCGTCCGCGCCGGACCGCAACGCAAACCGCATATGGGAATCGTGCAGATAATTGGGCGAGCAGATCGACATATAGTCGACTGCCGCCTCGCCGGCACGATGCAGCTTGTCGATGTGACGATCGAACCGCTCGAACTCCGTGAAGAAGCTCGCGTCGGGGAAATAGCTGTCGATGATGCCGACCGAGTCGTTCGGATCGAGCGCGGCGATCAGCGCGTTGCCCGTATCTCGTATCGCCTGCATGTGCCGCGGCGCGATATAGCCCGCGGCCCCAATCAGCGCAAAATTCTTCACGTCAGCAGCCTTTTCAAGAGTCGCAATCAAAGCCTCAAGTCCGAGGATCCCAAGGGTAAACAGTGCTTTAGATCATAAAGTACGTGGTCCGTCCTTCCCCAGTTGCGGAATTGGGCGGAGTCCAATCTTCTGAAATTCTCGTGCGCAACGGCAATGATGATGCCGTCATAGGTGTCTGGCCCGGGTTCGGGGACAAGGTCCAGGCCATATTCCTTTCGGGCCTCATCGGCATCGGCCCATGGGTCGTGCACATCCACGGCGATGCCGAAGTCGGCGAGTTCCCGAATCACGTCCACGACGCGCGTATTGCGAAGATCGTGACAATCTTCCTTGAAGGTCAGGCCCAATATCAAAACGCGGGCCCCATTCACGTCTATGCCCCGTTTCGTCATCGCCTTGATCAGCTGATTCGCGACATAGGCGCCCATGCCGTCATTGAGCCTGCGCCCCGCGAGAATGATCTCGGGACGGTAGCCGATCTCCGCGGCCTTATGCGTCAGATAATAGGGGTCGACCCCGATACAGTGCCCACCCACGAGGCCGGGTCGGAACTTATGGAAATTCCATTTCGTGCCTGCCGCCTTGAGCACCGCTTCGGTATCGATACCCATGCGATTGAAGATGATCGCGAGCTCGTTCATCAGCGCGATGTTGAGATCGCGCTGGGTGTTTTCGATCACCTTCGCCGCTTCCGCCACGCGGATCGATTCAGCCTTGTAGGTGCCGGCAGTGACGATCTCGGCGTACAGGCTATCGACCAGGTCGGCGACCTCGGGCGTGGAGCCGGACGTGATCTTTTGGACCGTCGGCAGACGATGCGTCCTGTCCCCCGGATTGATCCGCTCCGGGCTGTAGCCCGCGAAGAAATCGGTGTTGAACTTGAGCCCGGACACGCGCTCCAGCACCGGCACGCAATCTTCCTCGGTCGCGCCCGGATAGACGGTGGATTCGTAGACGACGACGTCGCCGCACCTCAGGACCCCGCCCACCATTTCCGACGCCGAGAGCAGAGGGCCCAGATCGGGGCGCTTGTGCGCATCGATGGGAGTCGGGACGGTAACGATGAACAAGTTGCAGTCGGCCAGATCGGCCACATCCGTGGTGAACCTGAGATGCCGCGCAGCGGCAAGCTCGTCGGCTGCGACCTCGCGGGTCCTGTCTTCCCCCCTGCCCAGGGCCGCTACGCGCTCGGCATCGATATCAAAGCCCAGCACCGCGCGATGCTTTGCAAACTCGACCGCAAGCGGCAGCCCGACATAGCCGAGACCGATCACGGCAATTTTGAGGTCGTTGCGAGCATGCATTAACAGTCGGCCTTTCAGCGCTGATCATTTGCAGGAACACGTATCTGGCCGAGCGCGAAACGAGCAACGACTTCGGGCCCGGTCATATAATCAGCGGGCGTGCCTGTCATCCCCACACCCCACGCGCATCCACGATTAGAGCCGCAGGCGTTGGCGTCACCCTGAACTCCCCGCGATCGACCAACATGATATGGATTTGAGCGCGTCTTCGCCATGGCCGAGATACGCTTTTCCGACCATCGACGATTGGCGCCATCACCTCGTAGAGCGCGACGATGATTGCGCTCCCGGCGACCATTGTCGCTTCAGGGCGTGTGCCGGAGACAACCATCACCTTCAGGTTGGACGGGATCATGAACCAGATCCGGGCCGGTGTTCGACGGGCCGGCTTTGTCCGACCAAACCCTCCCGAACGGTCATTCTCGATGCAAATTCCAGGCACGCACACGCTCTCGCGCGTCTCATAAATGCGGCGTATTAAAAAGCCATCCCTTTTCAGGCGTTTCGCCCCGGGCGCCTTGTCTCCCGCGCGGGACCTCCCTAACGCAAGCCGCGAGGAGGATCTCCCCGTCAATGCTCAACACACCGTTATCGCCATGGCCGTGCTTCACTGAAGAGGAAGCGGCCGCTGTGGCCGCCGTCATCGCGTCGAATCGCGTCAATTACTGGACGGGCGAGGAGGGGCGGAAGTTCGAGCGCGAGTTCGCGCTTTGGTGCGGTACGGGGGAGGCGGTCGCCGTTGCCAACGGCACGCTGGCACTGGACCTCGCGTTGAAGGGCCTCGGCATCGGCGCCGGCGACGAGGTGATAGTAACGCCTCGAACGTTCATCGCTTCAATCTCCTGCGTCGTCCTCGCGGGCGCAACGCCGGTCTTCGCCGACGTCGACATGGACAGTGGCAACATCTCGCCCGAGACCATCGCTCCCGTTTTGACCGACCGGACGCGGACAATCATTCCCGTGCACTTGGCAGGCTGGCCGTGCGACATGCCCGGGATCATGGAGCTCGCGGCCGCGCGCGGGCTGGTGGTGATCGAGGATTGCGCGCAGGCGCACGGTGCGCGCATTGGCGGCCGGTCCGTCGGCTCCTTTGGTCATGCGGGGGCCTGGTCGTTCTGCCAGGACAAGATCATCACCACCGGGGGCGAAGGAGGCATGGTGACCACGAGCGACCGCGAGCTCTGGTCCAGGATGTGGTCCTACAAGGATCATGGCAAAAGCTGGGAGGCCGTCTACGAACGCGAACATGGTCCCGGTTTCCGCTGGGTGCATGAGACCTTCGGCACGAACTGGCGCATGCTCGAGGTCCAGGCGGCGATCGGCCGAATCCAGCTCGCCCGACTTGGCGAATGGACGGCGCGCCGAACGGCAATCGCGTCTCGTATCGCGGAGACCCTGCGCGAATTTCCGTCGGCGGTCCGAATTCCCCTTCCAGGCCCGGGCGCAACCCACGCTTTCTACCGGCTCTATGCATATGTGCGGCCCGATGGCCTCAAGTCCGGCTGGACCCGGGACAGGATCGTCGAGGCCATGGGCGAACGGGGCATACCCGTCTTCCAGGGAAGCTGCTCCGAAGCCTATCTCGAGCGGGCGTTCGACGGGACCGATTGGCGCCCGCCGCAGCGCCTCCCCAATGCACTGCAGCTGGGGGAGACGAGCCTTATGTTCCTCACCCATCCGACGCTGACGGATCAGGAGGTCGAGCGGACCGGGCAGGCCCTTTCGGAGGTCCTTCAGGAGGCCTCCGCCTGACTTCGTCTAGCCCTCGCGTCCGCCGGACCCCGAGAAGGGCGCCATCGTCGCCTCGCCCTCCTGGGAGATGCCCTCGCGCCTGACAACCTTCCAGACGGTCATGAGCAGGATCCGCACGTCAAGCGTGAAGGTCCGGTGATCGACATACCAGAGATCAAGCTCGAACTTCCGCGGCCAGGAGAGGTCATTGCGGCCCTTGACCTGAGCCCAGCCGGTCAGGCCTGGCCGGACGTCGTGCCGCCGCATCTCCTCCTTGCTGTAAAGCGGGAGATAGCTCATCAGCAGCGGCCTTGGGCCGACGAGGCTCATGTCGCCCTTCAGCACATTCCACAACTCCGGCAATTCGTCGAGGCTGGTCGAGCGAAGAAACCGGCCGAAGGCCGGAAGCCGGTCGGCATCGGGCAGCAGCGCGCCCTCCGCGTCGCGCGCATCCGTCATCGTCCGGAACTTGACGATGTCGAACGGCCTGCCGCGCAATCCGGGCCGCTGCTGCCGGAACAGCGCGGGCGAACCGATGAACAGGCGGGTAAGCAGGGCGACGAACAGGATGAGCGGCGTCAGGAGCATGAGCATCCCTGCCGATACGAGAACGTCGAACGTGCGCTTCATCCGAAGATTCCGGGCGCGCTCATCAGCCGGCGCGCCGGATCGCTATATTGTCGATCCATGGGCTGACCGTCGCGTCCGAACCGCTGCCGCTGCCGCTGATGCTGATCGAGAGCGATTGCCAGGTGCAACCGGTGGGAACGCTGAACATGCCGCCCACGCGCTGCGGCGCCTCGCGCGCCGTATCCGGCCGCAATGCGAGGATAGGCTCGGAACGATCAGGGCAGGTCAGGCTGACGACCGGGCGCTCGCTGGTGCTGGCCGGGACTGCCCCCGCGTCATACTCCAATCGGTAGGCTCCCGGCGCGAGACGAATGACCTGGCGAGCGACGTCTCCGGTGCGGCTGTTTTGCGCCAGCAGCGACAAAGCATATCCCGGCGCGCCGTCCGGTCGGGAGATGCGCAGTGCGGACAGGTCCGGATCGTCGGCGAACGACCAGTCGAAAGGGGGATAGCCTTCAGACCCTTCGAAATTGCCACTTCGAAGCGAGGCCGCGTCCACCCCGGGGCTCACGTCGTGATAGAGCTGCCAGGCCAGATCGAACCGCCCGGCACCGGCGAGACGACTTATCAGGCTTCTGATTGCCTCTCTCTCTTCCGGAAGCGCCGGATCGAGCCGGCCACGGGTCAGCCAGACATTATGATCGGGCCGCGGCCCCAGCGCCCCCAACTGGGAGAGGAAGGTGAGTTTCCAACTCGGGTTGCGGGCCAACAGCCGGCTGAGGGGCGGAAGCAGCCGCTCATCCCCGGTTGCGGCCACCAGGAGAGGGATCAGCTGATCGGAGCCCTGCGTCGAAGTCCGCATAGCGAGATCGAAATGGTGAACCGCGGCTTCGAGGTCGCCGGCCCGAATGGAGTGGGAGATCAGCCAAAGCTGGGTCGGCAAGTCGCGGCGTGACAGATCATGGGCCAGGTCGATCAGGCGCAATGCCTGTGCCTGGTCCCCTTCAGCCTCGGCCGTCAAAGCCAAAGTCCTGAGCGCAGCCACCGTCGTCGAGTCGCGCTGGAGCGCGGCGATGGCCATCGTCCGCGCTTCAGGCAGTCGCCCGGCAGCCTGGAGTCGCGCCGCCATAGTGGCTTGTGCGATGGCATTGTTCGGCGCCCACGCCAGGGTCTTGAATGGCAGGACATATTGCAGGACGCCGGCCAGCGAGACCTGGAGCACGACCAGGAAAGCGAACGCGGCAGCGACGCTGATCGCTGCCGCCCGCACCAGGGTTCTCGTTTTGGGTATCCTGACTCGGACAAGTTCCCCAAACGATCGTTCAGGTCTTCGTTGAGTTCTCACCATAGCCATAACCATATTCGTAGCCATAGCCGTAATGCGCTCGCCGCGATTCGAACTTGGTCAGCAAGACACCGAGCACGCGCGCCTGCGCGTCCTGAAGGCGGCCCACCGCGACACGCGCCATGCTCGCCCGGGTGGCGTGCGACTCCACGACGAAAATTACGCCTTCGATCTGGCTCGCAACCAGAGGGGTATCGGCCAGGCCCATGACGGGCGGGACGTCCAGGATCACATGATCGTACTTCTCGGCAAGCTCCTGCACGAGGGTCCCGATTCTGTCGCCGATCAACAGCTCGGCGGCATTGGGCGGCGACGGGCCTGCCGTCAAAAGGGCGATATTATCCGGCAGGCCGCGATGGAGCATTGCGGAGATATCTCCCGAGCCGGCGAGATAATTGCTGAGCCCCTGCGTATTCTTGACGTCGAAGATATGGTGCAGCGACGGTGAACGCATGTCGGCGTCGACCAGACAGACGCTGCGGCCGGTTCGGGCCAGCGATCGCGCCAAAGCGTAGCTGGTCATGGTCTTGCCCTCGCCGGGCCGGGTACTGGTTACGGTCAGCGTCCGTGGAATTCCGTGATCCGTCGTGAATGCCAGGCTGGTCTGCATGGACAGATAGGCCTCGACGAGAGGAGACTTGCGATCCTCCAAGTCCGCTTCGGCGGGGTCGCTGCTGGCCTTCGGAATGGTGCCAAGCAGCGGAAGGCCGAGCGCACGCTCGACGTCGGTGGGATCGGAAATCGCCTCGTCGACCTGCTCGAGGGCGATGGCCAGGCCCGCGCCGATCGTTCCGCCGACCAGCAGCGAGAGCAGCATGTTGAGAATCAGATTTGGACTGGACGGCCGTTCGGGCACCGAGGCGGGATCGACCACCGAGATGTTGTTCACACCGACGCCGCCAGCGACGCCGATTTCCTTATAGCGCTGGAGAAGCGCGTCGTAGAGTTGGCGATTGGTATCCACCTCGCGCTGGTAGATATTGTATTGGATCGTGCGGCCGCGCAAATTCAGCAAATCGGTCTGCAAAGCATCGACACGGCTGCGAAGCGAACTTTCACGCGCCACCGCGGACGCGTAGGTCGTCTGGAGCGTGCTCTGCACCCGCCCCTCCTCGCGCGAGATCGACCGATCGAGTTCGCGGATCTGGTTGGCGAGCGCCTGCGCCGGAGGATATTGCGGTTCGAACTGGGTGAGCAACCGGCTTTGCTCCGCAGCCAGCTCGGCGCGACGGCTTCGAAGCGTCGAAATGACCGGATTTTGAAGCGCCTCGGTGGTTGCGCCCCCGGTCCCGCGAAGACGGCTTTCGGCAACAGTTCGGTCTGCGATCGCCGCGTTCAGCGCCTGGTTCAGCATTGCGAGATCCTCGGCGACCAGGGGACGTTCCGTCACGCTGACGCCAACTCCGCTGCCGGCCGTGGTGCTGGTCGACGGGATATTGATGATCCTCTGGTTTGACGCATACCTGACCAGATCGCGCTCGGATTCTTCAAGCCGTTGACGCAATTGCCCCAGCCGCTGCTCCAGGAATCGCCGCGCATAGGACGTGGCTTCGAAGCGCCTGCCCAGCGTCATCTCGATAAAGTGCTGCGTCCATGCATTCACGATCTGCGCGGACAATGCCGGATTCGGACTGGTAAAGCGCACATCCACCAGGCGGGACGTGCGGGCAGGAACCACTGCGACATGAGCCTGCAGGATGTCGGCCGCGTCGCGAATGCGCTGCTGGCGCGCGGCAGGACTGACATTTCTGCCTCCCTCGCGCACCGCATTTGCCTGATTGGTGGCGCCGAACATCTCGAAGAAGTCCGCATTCTCGTACAACCGCATGTTGGTCGCGACCCGTTCTGCGAGCGAACGAGCCTTCAACAGCCCATATTGCGTCTGGTAGAATTCCAGATCGACGGAGCTGGCCTCCGGCTCGACGCCCCGGACTTCGACGATGCGGTAGTTTTCACGCTGGATCTCGAGCGTTGCGTCTGCAGTATATTGCGGCGTGGTGAGTAGCGTACCGATAAGCCCCAGAATCATCACAACCGCGACGGACCCGACAAGCAGCCACTTTCGCCGCTTCGCGATCCGGAGGAATTTCAGGAGAATCGGCAAAGCACCGTGGACCGCTCGCTCGCCCGCGGCCGCGTCTTGCCGCGCGGCCAACCTAGGCTGGTTTTCGGCAGGCGTACGACCAAAGGCTAGATCGTTCATATCATCCCTGTGTTGCACAATTCTAAGCCGAGCTAATTTTTGTTCAAAGTGGTGATCAGCGGCGCGACCAGGAGGCCGGCTGCCGACAGGATTTGCGGGAAGAGGCGCCTTGCCTGCGATTCCCCGACCACGACGACGTCATCCGGGTAAATCGGCGGATCCTCATAGGCACCAAGCCTGATCGCCCGAACATCGTAGAGCGCCGCCATCTGCCGGCCACCGACTGTTCGAAACAGGACCACATGGGTCACGCTTGCATAATCGGTCGTCCCCTGGGCGCGGGCGATCGCGCGCATCAATGTCATCGGGCCGGCCACCGGATACAGTCCCGGCTGACGAACTTCGCCGTCGACCGTTACGAGCTGGCTCACCGTCTCAAGCACGGTCACGGTGACGCTGGGATCGCGCACATAGCCGCCGCGCAGGCGTTCAGCTATCAGCTGCCCAAGCTCTTCGGGGGTCTTTCCGGTAACCTCGATCCGGCCGGCAAGCGGCAAGGCGATGTGGCCACTGGCGTCGACCTGGACCTGCCGGCTCAGCTCGGGAAGGCCGAACACCTCGACGGCGACCCGGTCGAACGGCCCGACAAGATGAACCCGCGCTCCCCGCGACAGGTCCTCAAGCGTCGGCGCGGGAAGGTTGGCCGCCGACACTATCCCGACACGACCGGTGTCGATAAGCTGCGGACTTGAGCACGCCGCCGCGCTCAACCCGCCGAGCAGCACATACCATCGCATTGAATCACCTTTAAAAAACCCGCTCTTTCGCTGACCATATCGCCCGTCGGCGAGGGCAATATATATGGGCGCCTGTAACTGCAATCACCTGAGGGGTAAAGCGCTTTTGGCCTTAGGTTTTCCCCTCATGAGCTGGATAATGCGAGGCCAACCAGCCGCAAGCAAAAACGAAAAGCATCGCGTGCACCGGCGTGCGCAATGGATAATCGACCAGGCTGCTCAAAAAGTAGATCGTTATCATCGCCGACGCCAGGAGGGCGAAGCGAGATCGCGTCGAAGCCCACCTCCGGCGCGATCCGACAATGAAGCGACGACCCGCCCACAAGCAGAAGATGATCGCGATCAGGGCGGCGGGAATCCCGCCAGTGATAACCAACTCCAGCACATCGTTATGAGCATGATTCAGATACGTGTTGCGCAGCAGGTCGTCGGGCTCATAGTGCCTGAAAACCGGATCGAACGAGCCGAAGCCTGAGCCAAAAGGAAGGAAATCTCGGCAAATCCGGATTAATACCGGCAGGTTGGCGACTCTCAACTCTTCGGAAAGGACCGTTGAAGACAGTCGTTGGACGGCTTCGTCTCGGGACGCCATGATCGTGGCGGCCAGCGCGCCGAGCCCGCCGAGCAACGGAACAACCTTCCAGAGCAAGGCTTTGGACGGCGCAACCGCGCCGCGAGGCTTGATATTCCCAACCCGTAATGTCCACCACGCAAAAGCGAGGCCGAGGATCGCCAGAACGAGGCCGGCCCGAGAGCCCGTGACCACCACCATGGGAACTAGGAAGACCGCCATGGCGCCGGCGACCCACCGCCGCAGCCTTAGCCGGTCGGGATTCCGTGCGGCCCCGGTCACCCACAGGGCCAGCATCGGCCAGGCCGAAACGAGAAACACCGCCTGATGGTTGCGGTTGGAAAAGAAACCGACCGCAGCGCCCTCATTGGTCACCGCATAACGATAGAAGCCATTATGCGGGCCTCCCAGGATCTGGGCCAGGCCGAGCAACGCGCTGACGGCCGCCGCCACCAGCAGGTATGGAAGCACTTTGTACGTTTGGTCTTCGGACAGGCTGGCGAAGCCGACCAGCGCCGCAGCCGGCACCGACATCCCGACCAGCGCGGCAAGCGTCATGTCGGGGGTCATGGTCAGCGGGCGCCAGACCCCCTCGCTTCCGGCCACTGCCGAAAAGGGGATGAATTGCGCCTGACCCGGCAATTGCCTCCAGATGCTCGGGGGCAAAGGTATGAGCTGCACTGCGATCATGACGGTGATCGCGGCGAGAAGCAGGAGAGGCACGCGAACGCTTTCCCAGCGCATCGGACCGGGAACCAAAAGAAGCGCAGCTGAGCAGATGATTGCGAAGGGCTGGAGGATAACAAGGCCCGGTATGTCGAGCCGCGATCCGCCACCCCAGAGAAAACAAGCCGAAATAAGGGCCAGTACGATGCCGAAGCGGGTTCGTTCGGCCCACAGGCGGGGACGCGTTGGGATCACATCGATGCTCTTCGTCGACCGGGGAGGCGGGTTTATAGGCACGCGCCCCAATCGTTGTAAAGGCAAGCATTATGGGACGTTGCGGCGGTCCGGTTGCGCTCGGATATCAATGTCCCTACACGATCGAACCACAGATCATGTCTTCCGCATTCGCCACCACCATCGTTGCGATCGTCTATATCGCCGCGCTCGCGCCCTTGGGCCTGGCCGCCTGGAAGCCGGGCATCGGCGGTCCGCTGGCCGCCATTTACGGCGCCTTCATCACGGCAATTGCCGCCCATCAGTCGGGTATATTCGCCCAGCCTGCCCTCCCCTCACTCACCGACGTGAGCGCGGCCGACGTGACGATGTCGGAGGCTCGGTGCACGGAGCTTCTAACCCTCTTGGACAATGGGGGCGTGATCCTTGATCGGCGCGCCCCGCCGCGACTGGCGGTGGCGCAAGATGGTTGGGAACAGCTGCCCGCGGAGGCTCGTGAAGCGATTGTCGCGTGCGTGCAGCGCGCCTGGCCGCGAAATTCCGCGCCGGCTCAAGTCGAAATTCGGACGCGGTGATTTGCGACTTTTCCTGGTGATCGCTTGAACGCCCTGCTCGCCCGGGTCCCGCCTCGCCCGACCCTGCCGCAATCCTGCCACTCTTTATGGCTGCGGCGCGTGACTGTCCGATTCCGCTATCATGCCGGGAGAGGGAGGACAGGGCCGACCGCCAGGAATTGAGCGCACCCACATCGTGCCGGTCTGCTCATAAACGCAGGTGCGAATCTGACCGACCAGTTCTTCCGACACCAGCCTCGCGGTCGGCGGAGCGGGCATGGCGCTGACGTTCAGCGGCATCGTGCTGGGGCAGTTTTGCCCAAGCCCCACGCGATATTCCCGGACTCCAACTTGCGCGTTCGTGACATTCGACATGCCGGGATAGGAGCAGACCCGCTGCAAGCCCTCCATCCGCTCTGAAGTCCGCTGAGCAGCGGCCAGCGTGGGCCACGCGACCAGGAAAAAGGTCGCCAAGACAAGGTGGTGCCATCTCATGCGACGTGCATAACCGCGGGTCCGAGGTTTGTCATTACAGAGATCGCCGCGCGCAGCCGGGGAGATCTGAGGCGGAATTCTCAAAGCTGAAACCGGTTCCGACCGCTCTCAGGAAGCAGCGCGCGGCGGCTATGGCGCATGCATCCGGCCTATGATCGGCAACAGAATTTCGACGGCGTTCGGGCTTTCGACCGGCAGGACCGTTGCCGTCTGGTCGGTCAAAAGCCTGGGCAATCGCTCCAGGACGATATCGAGGGCCGGAAAGCGTCGCACGACTTCAACGCACAAGAGCTCGGCGGCAGCTTTTGCCATTGCATATTCGATCGCGCCCTTGGGCGGATCTTCGACGGCGACGGAAGAGGGATAGAATATTCTCACCGGATCGCCCTGCCGCGCGAGGATGGTGCAAAGCTCGAAAAAAGCCGTGGCGTAGATCTGGAGGAACTCGGCAAGCACGTCCGGCGAGAAGCTGCTCGAGCGCTTCCTGAAAATCGGTGGGGAGGCCAGATAATAAACGTGGGTGAAAGCGCCCGCCCCGGTCAATTGAGACGCGATGGCCGCGCCGGCGTCGAGCGAGAATGCCTCGCACCTCGCACCATAGTCGCGCACCTCCTCGACCACGGCCTCGGCGTCCGCGCAGCCCGATGCATAGGTGGCCACCACATCCGCGCCGCCTAGGGCGGAGAGCTTTACGATCAGCTCGCCCAGACCGCGGGAGCCGCCGACCACCAGGACGCGGGCACCTGCAAAGGCGCCCGGTTCAATCGCTCCCACGAGTTGCGCGATCTTCGGCTGCCGCACCGGCGGATGGCGCAGGAACGCATTGACGGCCCCCGATATGCCGGCGCCGACAACATCTATCGTTGCCATTCGAAGCAATGGCTGGGTCCGGCGGACCCGGAATGCCAGTTCCGCATGCTCGTCGGCGGGGCCGTCATGCAAATCCACCTCGAAACGCGAGAAAATCGAATGCAGTCCAGGGCAATGCATGCCCACCAATGTGGAGAGCGCGATCAGGCCGTTGATACGGCCGGCGCCGATCGTTTCGCTTGCGTGGGGAAAGGCCGCGGCCGCGGCCGCGGCAGGCCGGGCATAAGCAAAGCATCCGGCGGCGGCGGCGAGATCTTCCATCGAAAGGTCGGCCGGACAGGTCGCAGGGCTATCGACGGATTCGCACGGATGTGGCGCCGATGGCTTCCCCTCGCCAAATTCGAGCCTGATCGTCGCGACGCGCCCACCCTCGACCGACAGATCCATCTCGACCCGCTCCGCGGATTCCAGCCTGAGCTCAGCAACGACAGCCTCGTCGAGATAGATGAAGCGGTCGAAGCGGGCGGTGAGCCTGTTCGGTGCCGGACAGGCGCGGGCGGCATAGAACGCGTCGATCGCCCAAAGCGCGGTATGCATGCCATGGGCGACCGGCGCCCCCGCTTGCGTGCGCCGTGCCGCGACCGGGTCGAGATGCATCGGATTGTGGTCGCCGGAGAGCTCGGCGAAAAAGCGCTGCTGCGCCATTTCGAAGCGGCGCTCCCCGAGTTGGAGTGGGAGACTCATCTGACGTGCGCGTCCTTGGCTGGCAGTCTTTTGCGCTGCAACAATGATCGAGAAATTCACTTGCATGAGGCTTGACCGTTCTGCAAGGGCGCGTGCAATTGCAGGCCCGCGCCCGCGCGCCAGGATGGATCAACCGGGCTTGGATAGAATAACAATGAACGTTCACAAGGAGCTAGCGGACGCCGCGGACCAGCCGGAAGCGGTTGCCGGGGAGGCTGGCATGCGGGAGTCTCGGCGCGACGTTTCCGTCCTTTTCGTGGGCGACGTTCTGACGCGGCCAATGGCGAGATTTGGCGGCGGGCTCCCGGACATCGCCCTGCGCATGGAGCATGGCGACATCGATCAGGTGCATCAGGTTCTCGCCGGTGGTTCGCAGTCGGACGTGGTCGTCCTTCATACCAGCGCCGACTTCTTTTTGGGTGAAGCGGAGCCCGATGAAGCAATGGCGCGAATGGACGCTTATTGCAGCGCAGTTACCGCCTTCGCGCTTCGCAATCCGAGCATCGTCATCGTCAATACGCTGGAACACTCGCCTTCGCGCATCGTCGGCCAGCAATATCTGGAGCAGCTGGAGCTGTTGGCCGCGCTGAACGGCAGGGTGCTGGAGCTTGGACGGACGGTCCCGAACGTGTCGGTTGTCGACCTGGGAGGGATTGTGGCGCGGATCGGTACGGACCGGGCGCTCAGCATGCAAAACGCTCTCGCCATGCGCATGCCCTATACCAAGGCGGCTTTGGAGGCTCTGGGCGGGGCTTACGAACAGGCGATAGGCGAGCGCTACGTCGCGCGAAAGAAGGTCGTCGTGCTCGACGCCGACAACACGCTTTGGGGCGGTATCGTGGGCGAAGATGGCGTGGATGCCATCGAGATCGACACGCAATACCCTGGAAGCATCTATCGGCGCTTCCAGCGGCAGCTGGTCGATCTCATGCAAACCGGCATGTTGCTCGCTTTGGTCAGCAAGAACGACCTCGCCGAGGTGCGGGAGGTTTTTGCGCGTCGGGATATGCCGTTGGAACTCGACCATTTCTCCTCGATTCAGGTCAATTGGGAGCCCAAGAGCGACAATATCGTAAGGGTCGCCGAAGAGCTGAATGTCGGGCTGGATTCGCTGATCTTCATTGACGACAACCCGTTCGAACTCGAGCAGGTCGCGTCCGCCTTGCCGATGGTGGACACGTACCGGCTCGACGCCCACTGCGCGGATGACGCGTTAGGCCTGCTTGGCTCGATCGCCGGCCTTCGGACCTGGTCCCTGACAGGCGAGGATCTGGCCAAGACCGCCCAATATCGGCAGCAACGCCGGCGTTCGGAGATGAAGCTCCAATCGACCAGCCTGGAGGATTACCTTCGTTCGCTCGATATCAAACTCGAGATCGGGATCAATCGTCTGTCTCAGGTGAAGCGCGTGTCCCAGCTCACCAACAAGACGAACCAGTTCAACCTGACGACAAGACGTTATTCGGAGGCGGACATCACGCGCCTGATGGGATCAGGCAGCGTGTTCGATGTGCGGTTGCAGGACCGTTTCGGTGACATGGGCGTCATAGGGGTCGCGATCGTCCTGGGCGACGAGATCGATACCTTCCTGCTCAGCTGCCGTGCGCTAGGCCGCGGCGTGGAAGGCCAAATCCTCGGTTATGTGTGCGAAAAGATGGCAGACCGGAAATTGGCGGCATCCTATGTGCCGACCAGGAAGAATTTGATGGCTGCCGAATTCTACGAGAATAATGGGTTTGAGCTGGTCGAGGAGGATCCGTTGAGCGGCAAGCGTTACCGGCTGGGACGCGGCCCTCTGCCTTCGAACGACATCGCGATTTCGGAGGTCGCCTGATGCCGGGGCTCGAAGACCTGCTGAAGGAGGCGGTGCAGCGCGTGAACGAGCACGCGCAAGCGCCGGAGCTCGAGGAAATAGATCCGGATACGAATGTCTTCGACGCGGTCGATTCGATGTCGATCGTCGACCTGCTGCTCGAAACCGAGGCGCTCCTCGCGGAAGGGTCTGGCGAGTATCGCGCCTTGGCGAGCGAGATCATATTCGATGCCAGCGCGTCGCCGCTCAGGCGGTGGAGCGACTGGGTCGCTTATGTGGAGCGGCGCGATCCCCGCTGATCATGTCCGCATTTCGCTTGCATGACTTCCAACCCTTGTCCAAGGTCCAGGCATGGCGCACACGCCTGCGCACCGCTTGGGGCCGTCGCAAAAACCTTGTTCCGGGAGCCAGTTATCGTGCACATGAGCGTTCTTGGGAATCGTCCCCGCGAGACGCAGCACCGGCGCCGCACGATCTGATGCCTGGTCGGCGGCGCTGACGGGCGGAGGACCGAATGCAACGTATCTGGGAAGACCGGTTGTGCGCCGAGCCTGCACATCTGGTCGATGGCGCCCTAATCTTCACCGAATCATTCGAGCGCAAAACCGATGGGGGAAGGCTCGGTCGGATCGCGTCCTTCATCGTGGAACGCGTCTATCTCGGTCACAACCGCACGCGGGCGGTGCGGACGGCGCTGGGCCGGCTGTCCGACGAGCTCGTGCGATCCGGCGGGCTGGGCCTCAACTTTGGATCCGGGGAGTCGGAGCGACGCCCCAATATCGTGAACCTGGACATTTATCTGACCAGGAATGTGGACGTCGTCTATGACGGCAAGGTCCTCCCTTTCCAGGACGAGGTCTTCGATTTCGTGATGTCGCAGGAGGTGTTCGAGCACATACAGGACTGCCATGCCGCCCTTCGCGAGGTGTCACGCGTCATGAAAAAGGGTGCCAAGATCTATCTCCAGCTTCCCTTCACGATCGGCTACCATAGCGTGCCGCACGATTATTGGAGGTTCAGCGTCGTTGGAATCGAGCAATTCGCGGAATCCCAGGGCACTCTGGAAGTGCTCGAAAAGGGGCTCGCCGTGGGCCACGGAACGGGCTTCTATCGCGTGCTGGTGGAGTTCCTCGCAACCACGGCCTCTGTTTTTGGATCCATTTTCTACAAACCGGCCAAACTGGCATTCGCCATCATATTCTATTGGGTCAAGCTGTTCGATCTGCTGACTCCTTACGCTTCGCAACCGGATCGGATCGCAGGCGGATATTATGTGATCGCGCAGCGTATCTAAGGGCCGATCGCGACCAATCACCCGCCCCGAGGCGGCGAATGGAGTTTCCTGTGGCCGAGAAGATGGCTGAGCTGCCCGTCTCCCTATTCGCCATGCCTGCGCCGCTCCGGCGTCTGGGATGCACCGGCGATGACGGCCAGGACCTATGAGCGGGTTCACGATATTGCTGACCTCGGCCGGCCGCCGCGTGAGCCTGCTCAATTGCTTCCGGGATGCGTGCCGGCAGCTCGACGTCCCGGTGAGAATGCTCGCTGCCGACTTGAAGCCGGACTTGAGCGCGGCGTGCGCGGTCGCCGACACGGCCTTCACGCTGCCGCCGGCAACCGATCCGGATTATGCCCACGCCGTTGAAGCAATCTGCGCGCGGGACGGCGTCGACCTCGTCATACCGACGATCGACACCGAACTCCTTGCAATCGCGGAAGCCGCCCCCCGGCTGGCGACGGCAGGCGTAAAGGTCAATATCTCGACGCCTTCAGTGATCAAGATTGCCAGAGACAAGCTGGCAACGTCCCTTGCGCTCGCGGCCGCGGGCGTGGCGACGCCGCAGGGCGCCGCCTTCGGCAGCCCGGAGATTGGAACGCCCGCTTTGCCTTTCCCGCTGATCGCCAAGCCGCGGGGCGGCAGCTCCTCGATCGGAATTCGCCTGATCGAAACCGGGGCGGAGCTCGCATCCCTCCCCGAAGCCGGCGACTATCTGCTGCAGGAGCGTCTCGAGGGTCGGGAATATACGGTCAACGTCTATGTCGACGCGCACGGCGTGGTAAAGGCGGCCGTGCCCCATCTGCGCATCGAGACCCGCGCCGGCGAGGTCTCGAAGGGTCGAACCGAACGCCATCCGGCGATGACCGAGATAGCCCGGAAGCTCGTTGGGGCTTTGCCGGGCGCGCGCGGAGCGCTCTGCTTCCAATGCTTTGTTACCGACACAGGCCCAGTCGTGTTTGAGATAAACGCACGGTTCGGAGGCGGATACCCACTCGCCCACGCCGCCGGCGCGCGCTTCGCGCAATGGCTTGTCGAGGAGGCCCTGGACCGTCCTTCGACTGCGTCGGATGCGTGGCAAGACGGCTTGTTGATGCTTCGTCACGACAGCGAGATCTTCCTATGACGTCGGTTCTGGTGCTCGATCTCGACGACACGCTCTATCCGGAACGGGACTATGTGCGATCGGGCTTTGCGTTTGTCGGCCAGCAGCTGTTCCCGATGCTGGAAGCATCCGCGTTTTTCGACGCTGCCTGGGGCCTCTTCGAGCAAGGCCATCGCGGCCGGATATTCGATGCCGCATTGGCCGCGCTGGGAATCGCGCCCGACGCAGCGTTGATCGAGAAGATGGTGGCTGCCTATCGCGGTCATCATCCGCAAATCGGCCTATATTCCGACGCGGCGGACTTTCTGCGCGACTATCCAGTCGACGGTCCGTTGGCGATGATCACCGACGGACCCGTCGCGAGCCAAAGCGCGAAGATTGCCGCTCTCGGATTGGCCAGTCGATTCAACCTGCTCGTCTTGACGGATCGCTGGGGTTCCGAATTTCGCAAGCCCCACGAGCGCGGCTTTGTCCACGTGGAGAGGCAATGGCCGGGAATTCCCGCTTCAGGATTCACCTATGTCGCCGACAACCCGCTCAAGGATTTCGTTACGCCCAAAGCCCGTGGCTGGCGCACGATCCGTATCGCGCGGGAAGGCGGCGAACATCGGCACCGGCCGATGGCGGGCCTCTATGCGGCGGACACGGTGATTTCCGATTTCGGAGCTCTTCGGCCCGAATTCGCGCTATGATCGCCCACCACGTGGACACGGGTCGCCTTGATCGGCGAAACCCCCGACATTAAGTCCGCTCGATGAACATCATCGGGCGTTACGTCGGCCGCCTCCCCCGGTCAGATCGCTTGTCGCCATTCCAGGCTCGATCGAGCCGGCGTGCGGTGCTGCTCGGCGTTGCGGCTTCGGGTGCATATATTGCATTGCCCATTTTGATCGGGACCAGGGCCGGTTCCCAGCTGGCTGTGCCCGGCAACGTGATCCGTTCGGGAGACTTCCATTCTCTACGGGATGCGGTCGCGCTCTGGAGCCGGACCGGCGGAACGCTTGTCGTCAATGCGGATTACGAAGAAACGGCACCGATCACGATGATCTGCGTCGAGGGAAAGAGCTACCGCCTCACCAGCGACGGACCGCGCACGATCGCCTATGCGGGCCCGCAATATCATTGGCTCTTCTGCGTCCTCTCCCAGGGCCTGAATCCCTTCGTCATAGACGGCGATCTGACATTCGATGGGCGGGACAAGTGCAGCATGCCCTTCTTCGCCCGCTTCGAGCTGGTGTCGGGAAGCAGGCGCCGCGATTTCACCGTCGAGGGCATGACGGCGAAAAATGCGCGCATGCGCCGGGGCGTGAGCCCGATCGACGGTTCGCCCGCCAATGCATACGGCGCGACGGGCATGTGCTTCATGGGCGGTTTCGCGCGCCTCCATCTGCGCCGGGTCAAGGCGCAGAATGCCACGCGGGAAGCAGGCACCGGCCTCGCCGGGTCCAAGGGCTGTATCGGCATCGGTGTCGTCGCGATTCTTTCGGGGACGCAAAGCGCGCGGCATGTGACGATCGAGGATTTCGAGGTCGCGCACGTCGACAGCGACGACGGGCCGGGCACGGATGCGCGCGAATCCATGGACGGCGTGCTGGTCTTCCAGTCGCCGGAGGCTGACGGATCGCGCCCGATCATTCAGCGGGGGACGATAAGGGAGGCGGCCGGCCGCGCGATCAAGGTCTTTGCGCCGGGCGGTGGCGGAATGACCCGCGACATCAATGTCTATCGCTCGGTCCACGGTACCACCGGCGGCTCGAACGACATCGCGCACCAGCATGGGGACGGCCTGATCGAGAACATCATATTATATTATTCACGCGACGCCCATTCGCAGCCGACCTCGTCGATCGGCATGTCGAGCAACGCCGTGCGTCCGGCAGGCTTCCCCTTTGCCGAGGGCGTGATCCGGAACATTACGATCAACGACACCACCGGGCATCCCAAGCGCGCGGTCGTATCGCTCTACTACAACGTCCGCGACTCTTCCCCGCGGCGGTACATTCTCGAGAATATCAGGGATAGCGGGACGGCGCAGTATCTGCTCTTTCCCGGTTCTCTCGGCACGTTCGGCGATGCCGACGTTCAGATCCACGGAGCCTCGGTCAATCTCACCACCGGGCTCCTCGCCACCGAAGACCATAGTCGCCGCCTTCGCGTGACCGCACAGGGCCTGGTCAACCGCAATCCCCACCCGGTCCCCTTCAAGGTCTTCTACAACGGGATCGCCGCACCGCCGGGCCATGGCGGCGAGTTCATTGCCGACGCTACCGTACGCGGCATCGAGCGTTGAACCCGCCAGCGCCGGCGCGGCGCCGGCGGGGGGCAGGGGGAACCGACTATTCCAGCGCCGCGGTGGTCATGATCATTGGTCGGCGGGAAAGCGTGCCAACTCGGTGAAGTCGTCTCTGATCTCGCATCCCATCACGTTGAGCGGCCCGGCTCGGACCCACACATGGGCGATCAAGTCCTGGTCGTCTCGTTTCGCAATGCCGTAATGGAGCGTCGCGACAACGTTGCGCCGGCTGAGCATCCACTGGGCCGCGAGGCCCTGCTCGAAGCATTTGGCGCGCCATGGGACGCGCCGGGCGCAGGCTGAGACCGCCCAGCGCACCTGCCGGACCAATCGGGCGCCATCGGCCTCGTCGATCGCCGCACTGGAGGGACGGCCGGCAGCGGACGCAATCGTTCGGAAGCGGAAGACGGCGATTGCGAATGCCGCCACTCCCAGCGCGAACGTCGCCTCGAAGACGAGGCCGCGCTCGAGGGGGGACAATTCCCGAAACCGCCACAGAAGGCGGATCATGTTCTGCCCAGCCAGCGCTTGCTGCACCGTCCCAACCAGAGCGGAATACGCAAGAAGTGATAGAGAATGGCCAGCGAGCGCGGGAAATTCCAGCGTGCGCGATCGGCGGGCGAGTTCCACTTGAGTCCGAGCTCGCTCCATAGATAAGGAGCGCCCGGCACGAGGAAAAAGCGCGACAGCGCGATCCGCATGACCGGGCTTGATCGTCGCTGAAATTCGACCGCGCCTTGCCGCCAGGTCATGCAGCGGAAAGCCGAGTCAGCGAGCGCATTGCTCGTTCGATCAGCGCTGGCTTCGGCAATAAGGGCCGCCGGAATCGCCAGACCCAGCAGACGTTCGCACAACAGAAAAGTCACCGCCGGGCTGCGGCCTGCGCCAAGGCGGACCGCGGAGCGATAAAGACGCTCGATTTCGGCCGGAGCGTTTCCATCGATATAGGCAGCCACATCGGCGAGCCATTTGAAACGCGACCAGCTATGCATCGTGCCGTGCACGCACAGGAAGGCGAAGAGCGAGTCCCTGGCCAGCGTTCGTACATGTGCTCCGCCGATTTGGACATCCTGGCTCGGCGAATGCAGACCTATCCCAGGCACGAGCCGGGGATTGTCGGTCAGGCGCCAATGGAGCTCGACTGCGAAACCGAGCGACGGATTCAGGAAAATGCATTCCTTGCTGACCTGCGAGAAGCGCTCGAAACCCGCATCGTCCATCGGCGCGCTCGACGCATATCCCCGCTGCTCCAGAAGTCTTTGCACCTCCAATATATTCTTGGCCGGGATCAGGAGGTCGATATCCCAGGCCTCCTTCATGCCGAGAGCGCCATAAGCCAGGACTGCAAGGCTGGATCCCTTGACGGAGAGGTTCGAAATTCCGAGTTCGTCGAGCTCCTGCTGCAACCGCATGGTTTCGCGCGCCATGGCCAGCGCCTTGACGGTCGCCGCGGTCGCGGCAGCGACGAGATTCCCGGCCGTCCGCGAGGGCACGGCGATATCGGCGTGCCGCAAGCCGTCGCGGGCCAGTGGGGCAACCCGGTGGCGCGCGACGACGCGTTCAAATCGCCCCCAGTCGATCGCCTCGGAAGCGGCCGCGACGATCGCCGCGTTGCGCGCGGCCGAGCGCGGCCAGCGGCAACAGGCCGCCATCAGCGCGAACTCGGCGGGCAGGCCGCGGCTCAAGTTCGCGTCCCAAGTCGCGCGGCACCGCGCGCGCGCGTTGGCTGATCCTTCAGCAACGCGCCCTCGGCAAGGACGAAAACCCGATCGCAGAAGCGCAGGCTTTCGCTGCGGTGGGCGATCATCAATATGGTGACCAAGGGTTCGAGCGCGCGAAGCCGCGCCAGGATGCCGGCCTCGCTCTCGATATCGATTGCGCTGGTCGCTTCGTCGAGGACGAGCAGCGACGGCGCCCGAAGCAAGGCGCGCGCCAAAGCCAGCCGCTGGCGCTCGCCACCCGAAATGAGCGCACCGCCCTCGCCGACGATCGTGCCCAGGCCTTGCGGCAGGGCCTCGGTCCATGTGTCCGCGCCAGCGACGGCGAGCGCGCGCGCTATGTCCGCGTCGCTGGCCCCCGGGGTCGACCAGATCAAATTCTGTCGCAGGCTGTCGTTGAACATGACCGCATCCTGCGCAACATAGGCAATCTGCCTGCGCCATCGCGGCGCGATGCCCGGAGTGAGCAGCTCCCCTCCCACGATGATTCGTCCGAACTGGGGCTCGATCAAACTGACCAACAAGTCGGCAAGGGTCGTCTTTCCGGCGCCTGAAGCACCGGAGAGGCCGACCATCTCGCCCTCGTCGATGCGAAGCGTGACTCCCTGGATACCGCCGCCGATACGGCCGTGGTGGCGATAGGCCACATCGTCAAACACGATGCTTCCTCTCAAGCGAGGCGCATTCTCCTGCTCCTCCGCCGGCGGCGCGGCCGCCGCTGCCAGTTCGCGCTCCATCTCCGTGACAGCCTGCCAGGCGGGCAGGCTGTAAGCGATCTGCTGGAAACCGAGATGAAGCTGGGACGCCGGTCCGCTGACCCTGGAAAGGACGATCAGCAAGGCCAGAAGCACCGGCGCGGAGAGATGGAGCAGGCCGAATCCGACGAGCATCGTCGTGCCCGCTATGCCAACCCCCAGCAGGCTCCACAGCCCACGCAGCATCGCCTGCTGGCTGACGAACAATGCCTGCCGGCGCATGCCCTCGCCTATGTCGTGCTCGAACTTGGCGACGAAGACGTGTTGGAGATTCTGGCTCATCGCGACTTTGATCCCGGTCAGGAAACGTCCCATTCCGTTGGTCAGCGCAAGACTCGCTTCGGTCACCATCCTGCCGATGTCGCGCGAGCGCTGCAGCAGCCCCGACATCGCAAGCGTGCCCAGCGTCAGGGCGCCGATCGCGACAAAGGCCAGCAATGGAGACAGCACGAAAGCCAGCACCGCCTGGCCCACCAGCATCACCGTGGCCGTCCCGCTTTGGAGAAGGAAATAAACCCCCGCCCCGCAACGTTGGATGTCGCCGCCAAGGAGGTGCGTGATCCGTTCATGGCCGATCCCCGCAAGCGTCCGCCACTCGGCATTCGCCAGTCGACGCGCGACCTTCACTCTTTGCTCCTCGACGAACATCATCTGCAACTTGCCGAGGACGAAATCGCGCTGCCATAGAGTGACGGCGCGCAACGTCATCAAGACGGCGAACAGGCCGAAAATAAGGGCCAGGCGGCCGAGCGGCGAAAAACCCGGCGTCAACCAATCGATCCAGTCGCTCAAGCGAGATGGCGCTCCAACCGTTTGCTCCCGAAAGAGAATCCCCAGCAGCGGGACGAGCAGGAGGATACCGATTCCCTCCAATATCGCGCCGAGTCCGACGAGGAGGACGGCAGCCAGCCCACGCCGCCCGCTGCAGCGCGCTACCGCCGCGCCGAACGCCACGCATTCGCGCATGAGCCCGATTAGCCGCGCCATGCCTGGCCGGGTGGGCCCGCCTGAAACGGCCCAACGCCTGTCGGAATCGATTGTATCATCAGTTTTCCCGGTGCGGACTTTGTCATGCGGGCGCCGAATGCTCAACCGTTCTCGCCGGCGAAAGGCTCGTCAGATTGGAGTTCGTTTCGGACTCATTTCGCTTTCAAAACGGGCGCCCCTCCATTAGTGTGCCAAGTCCGCCGACTCGGCAACACTTGAAAAGAGGGGGAGGTCGAAATGCTGCGCCTCGCAAAATCGTCAGTCTGTGCACTTGCCGCGACGATGCTTTACGCTTTGCCGGCTCATGCCCAGGCGACCCGTACCTGGGTTTCGGGCGTCGGCGACGACGTCAATCCGTGCAGCCGCACGGCACCTTGCAAAACCTTTGCCGGCGCGATCTCGAAGACTGCCGCGGGCGGCGAGATCAATTGCCTCGATCCGGCCGGCTTCGGCGCGGTCACGATCACCAAGTCGATCACCATCGACTGCACCGGCACGCTGGGTGGAATCCTGGCGTCGAGCACAACCGGCGTGCTCGTCAACGGCGCTGGCGCGATCGTCGTCCTGCGCGCGCTCGAGATCAACGGCGGCCCGCCCAATCTGCCCGGCGTCAACGGCATTCGCTTTCTTCAGGGAGCTTCCCTGACGGTCGAAGATTCGACCATCTACAACTTCCTGGCCGCCTCGCCGAACGGGCATGGCATCCTTGTCAATCCGACCAGCGGCTCGCTTCGGCTCGTCGTCACCAACACGGTGATCAACAACAATGGCCAGGCCGCCAGTGGCGGCGGTATCAACATCGTGCCGACCGGCAGCGCCAGCGTTCAGGCGGTGATCCGGAACGTTCAGCTGGTGGGCAACCCAAATTTCGGCATCCGGGTCGATGGCACCAACAACACGAGCGGAGGCCTTTTCGCCATGATCGAAGGCACGACCATTACTGGTACGGGCACCGGAATCACGGCAATTGATGGGGCCGCCGGCGCTCCCGTAAACATCATGGTGAGCACTTCGACGCTCGCCAACAATACGGTAACCGGTCTCCTCGCCAGCGGCAGCAACGCGCACATCCGGATCGGCGGCTCAACGATCACCAACAGCGTGATAGCCGCCACCCAGTCGGCTGGCGGAGTCATCAATACCTATGGCAATAACCAGGTCACCGGCAACTCGAGCGACGGCACGTTCACGCAACCGCCGATCACGTTCAATTGATCCCGCTCCGGAGCGGGTTCGGAATTCCGTCCCGCTCCGCTCTTTTCTCGGTCATGCTGGCGGGCGGCACCTCACGTGTCGCCGGGAACCTCGGGAACGGCTGCGCAGGCGCCTATTGCCGCGAACTCGGCCGGTAGCGCTCGCCGTTCCAGAGGACAAAGGGTAGTATCACTGGTTTGACCCGCTTGCCCGGCGCAGAAAATGCCCGGCCGAAACGCCGCGCAGCAGAGCCAAGCGATGGGAATTGCGGGTGTCGTTCCGTTCCCAGCCAGAGGTGGGCCAGTTCTCGATCATGGCGCGGAGGCGCGCGACGTCGAGCGTCTGCACCGCCAGCCCGCATTCCGCCAGCCGGTTCACCTCCGCTTCGATCGCGCGCCTCGCGGCGGTCAGGCCCTCATGCCAGTCGGCGGCTTGATAGCCCTTGCGGCGTTCGTTCAGCACGGACTGCGGCAGGCGATCCGCCAATGCCCGCCGCGCCAGCGCACGCGGCTCCCCTTGCGACAGGAAGGATTCCATCGGCACGCCCAGGCAATATTCGACGAGACGCTTGTCCGCGGTGGGGTCGCGCTGATCTACTCCCCAGCCGGCGAGAATGCCCTTGTTGTAATTGCCAAGGTTGGTCCGGCGCAAAACCCACAGGCGGCTTTCGAAGCCGTTCCTGCGCGGGCGATAGGAGAAGTCGAGGCTGCGCTCGCGGGCGAGACCGGCAAGATCCATTGCTTCGAGCCTGTCGGACCGGATCGCCGTATATTCGAGAATATTGAGATCGCGATCCCATAGCTTGTTGATCCAGTTCCAGAGCCAGCCCGGCGCATAGGCGCCGAGCGAGTTCGCGATCACCCCGCGCCACCGCATATTTCCTTTCACCACGAGCTGGGCGCCAACCCGCCCAAGCCTTGCCAGGCGGCCCGCCCCCAGCAATTCCGGCAGCAATTCGACGCCGTTATAGCTGATCGTCATATTGCCCATCTGTCCCGTCAGCAGGATCGACAGGCTTCGATCCCGCGCGGCTTGGTTGATCGCGGTCATCCAGGTCCCGTTGCACAGATTCAGCAGCGGCCGGTCGAAGAGATAGAAATAGCGATCGATCTCTTCGATCGGCGACCTGTCGCCGGCCCGGATCAGAACGTGCTCGATATTCGGGTAAAGCGCCGCGGTCGCCGCGGCGAGGGGGCCTTCGTCGGTGAGGCGGTCCGCGAGGGCCGGCCCGTCATAACCCTCCCGCGGCACCGAAGTGAACGCGACCACCTTGCCACCTTTCGGCGCGAGCAGGCGCGCGGCGGTCGCGGTGACGGAAGAGCTGTCGAACCCGGCGCTGAGCTGCGCTGCGACCGCATTATTGGCGCCGCGCAGCCGCGCCTGCGTCGCCTGGTCGAGATGATGGCGCAGGCCCTCGGCGAAGTCCTCGCCGGCGGGGCGGGCCAGTCCGCGCGGGCTGGGATCCCAATAGCGCCGCATCTTTGGGCCGTCGCACGTGACCGTGACCAGATGGCCCGGTTCCACGACGGCGATATGCTTGAAGAAGCTTCGCCCGCCTCCTTCGGGGATGAGCGTGACGAATTCGGCCATCGCCTGCTCGTCGGCGGCATAGGGGACGTCCGGCAGCGCGTGCAGCCCCTTCGGCATGGTGGCGAAGGCGAAGAAATTCTCGCCGCGATGAAAATGGAGCGGGCGTTGACCGAGAAAGTCGCGCGCAAGCAGCAGCTTGCGCTCGCGCGCATTCCACAGCGCGAAGGCGAAGTCCCCGACTAGCCGGTCGAGCATGTCCTCGTTCCAACGCTCGAAACTCTTGAGCAGGATGGCCGCATCGCAAAGCTGCGCCGCAGCGGCGCGCGGCAGGCCCAGTGCCGCCTTGAGATCCTCGCGATTGTCGAGCCGCACATCCGCGACCAGAACGAGGTTGCCATCGGCGCTGAGCAGCGGCTGCCGATCGAAGCGGTCTTCGGGAAGTAAGCGGAACAGCCGCCGGCCCATGGCGACGAACGCTCCCGACCATCGGCGCTCGTCATGGGGGCCGTATATCTCTTGCGCCGCAAGCATGCGCTTGCAGGAGGCATCCGCATCCGGCCTGCCGTCGAAATTCCAACGCCCGGCCAAGGCCGACATCAGCGGCCCCGAACTGTAATCAGTCCTTCCGCGCGAAGCTCCACGAGGAGACCGATCACCTCGCTCCGGCACTGCTCGGCATCGACATCATATTCGCTAAGCAATTGCGCGCACAGATCGTCGACCGTGCACGGCTCGGCGATCAGCGCCCAGATTCGAGTGCCGGACCCATTGAGGCCATAGCAGGTGCCGCGGTCGATGCTCATCGCCATTAGCTCACCATCGACTTCAGCCGTTAGCAAGCCTTCGTTGCGAGCGATCACGACATCGCCGGCGAGTTGGTTCTCTTTTTTCATTCTCGATGCTCTTCCAGAAGGTGACGGGCAAGGCGAGCGGCCTCCCGATCGAACAGCTCATAGCCCCAAGCCCGCGTCGCCGCATAGACTTGGATGCGAGACGCGATGGCCGCGCACTGAAGGAAGTGCCGCGAGGTCAGGCCCATCGTCTGCAGATATGCGCCGCGATAGGTGTGGGCCATGATCGTTTCCATCGCCGCGCGGCCGCGCAGCCTGGCGATCCCCGCGTTCTGGCCCGCCTCGGCGCGGCCCAAGAGATAGAGGCGGCGAAAGGGAATGGCGCGTGCATCCTGCGACGTCGGCAGGGCGATTTGATATTTGTCCATTCCCTCGATCACTGGATCGAGCTGGCGCTTGTCGTGTCCGAAGGCGGTTGAGGCGTCGCCCCAGAGCTTGAGGCGCGGCAGTCCCGGCCATGCTACGGGCTCTCGGGGATCGTCGAGACTGATTGCGCAGACGTCGTCGCAAAGGACCGGGTAACCGGCGCGGGAGAAATAGGCGGCGAGGGTCGATTTCCCTGCTCCCGACGGGCCGGCGAAAGCATGGGCGCCGTCGCCAGCGACAATGGCATTGGCATGCAGCGGGAGG
>DATHJO010000008.1:0-18176 GCA_035316145.1 Allosphingosinicella sp.
CGCTCAGGGCGCTTCACGAGACCAATCCGTGGCCCGAAGATCATCCGCTGTTGGGCCAGGCGATCAACACATTGGCGACGGAGCTGTGGGACCGTTGCTTCAGCGTGACCGAGATACGGACTGCCTTCGAGGAGGCCGCGGCCGATCTGCCACGTTACGCCGCCGGTCGCGAGACCCGGCCCTGAACGGAATGTCCGCTTTCCACCCGTGGCGGACGTTCAGCGCCGCCTCTTTTGCAAAGGACGCGACCCCAAAAGAAAACCGGCGCCCGCGAAGGCTCGCGGACGCCGGTTCTCGCCCCACTCGAAGCAGGTTCAGGCGACCTTGGCGGCCTCCATGTCCTCGGGCTCGCGCAGCACGTAGCCGCGGCCCCAGACGGTCTCGATATAATTGTCGCCGCCGCAAGCCAGGCTCAATTTCTTGCGCAGCTTGCAGATGAAGACGTCGATGATCTTGAGCTCGGGCTCGTCCATGCCGCCGTAGAGATGATTGAGGAACATCTCCTTGGTCAGCGTCGTGCCCTTGCGCAGGCTCAAGAGCTCCAGCATTGCATATTCCTTGCCGGTCAGATGGACGCGGCTGCCGTCGACCTCGACCGTCTTGGCGTCGAGATTGACCGCGAGCTTGCCGGTCTTGATGACCGACTGCGAATGGCCCTTGGAGCGGCGGACGATGGCGTGGATGCGGGCGACCAGCTCGTCGCGGTGAAACGGCTTGGTGACGTAATCGTCGGCGCCGAAGCCCAAAGCCCGGACCTTCGAATCCAGCTCGGCGACGCCGGACAGGATCAGCACCGGCGTGCCGACCTTGGCCGTCCGCAGCTTCTTCAGCACGTCATAGCCGTGCATGTCCGGCAGGTTGAGGTCGAGGCAGATGATATCGTAATCGTAGAGCTTGCCCAGATCCAACCCCTCCTCGCCGAGATCGGTGGTGTAGACGTTGAAGCCTTCGCTCGTCAGCATGAGCTCGATCGCCTTGGCGGTCGTCGGCTCGTCTTCGATCAGCAGCACGCGCATGGATCGCCCCTCCTGTCGCCCGGCCCGGCCGGCAGCGACGTTCATTAACCTTTAGAGGTGTGAAGGCAAAAGGTTAATTTGGTATTAATGCGATGGAATCCCTGCATTTGTCCGCACCGTTGCGCGGCGGCCACGCAAGTGGCAGGGCGGCGCTCATGAACCCTTTCGAAAGCCGCGTTCTTTTCATCGACGGCGAGGCGCTGGTGATCGACAAGCCGGCCGGCCTCGCCGTCCATCCGGGATCGCGCACGCCCGAGAGCCTCGAAGACTATCTTCACCATCTTCGTTTCGGTTTCAAGCGGCTGCCGCTGCCCGTGCATCGGCTCGACCGCGACACGTCGGGATGCCTGCTGCTCGCCCGCAACCCCAAGGCGCACAAGGCCTTCCAGCGCGCCTTCGAGGACAAGCAGGTGGCCAAGACCTATGTCGCGGTGCTCGACGGCGTGCCCGAAGCGGACGCGGGGACGGTCGATCTGGCGCTCGGCAAGACTTCTACCGCCGAGGAAGGCTGGCGGATGGTGCCCGACCCGGCCGGCAAGGCGGCGGTGACCCACTGGCGGGTGGCGGCGGTCCGCGACGGCCGCGCCATCCTCGTCTTCACGCCCGAGACCGGCCGCACCCATCAGATCCGCATCCACGCCGCCGCCGGCATCGGCATCGCGATCGTCGGCGACAAGGTCTACGGGGCGGGCAGGGGGCCGATGCTGCTCCACGCGCTGTCGCTCAGGGTCGAGCGCGGGACCAAGCCGCCGGTCGAGGCGAGCGCGCCGCTGCCGCCCACCTTCGTCAACGCAGGCTATGGCGATGTCCTTTGAAATCCCCGAAGACGCGCTTGAAGAACGCTTTCTCGCCGCCTCCGGGCCGGGCGGCCAGAACGTCAACAAGGTCGCCACCGCCTGCCAGCTCAGATGCGACGTGTTCGCGCTCGGCCTCGCCCCCGACGTCTACCAGCGGCTCAAGACGCTGGCGGGGAGCCGGATGAACGCGGCCGGCGAGATCGTCATCACCGCCCGGAGATACCGCACCCAGGAGGCGAACCGCGAGGATGCGCGCGCGCGGCTGGCGGAACTGATCGCTCGTGCCCATGTCCGGCAGGCGAAGCGCAAGCGCACCCGCCCGAGCCGCGCCGCCAAGGCGAGGCGCGTCGATGCCAAGAAGCAGCGCGGTTCGGTCAAGGAGGGACGCGGCAAGGTGAGGCTGGACTAGATGCACGATTTCAGGATCGACACCGCGGACAAAGAGAGCCTGTACCGCGCGCTGATCGAGGCCGCCGACGCGCTGACCGCGGGCGAGCCGGATGCGATTGCCAACATGGCCAATGTCGCGGCCCTGCTGTTCGAGGCGCTGCCGGACGTCAACTGGGTGGGCTTCTACCGCAGTGTCGGGGGCGAGCTCGTGCTCGGGCCGTTCCAGGGCCGGCCGGCCTGCATCCGCATTTCGTTCGGCAAGGGTGTCTGCGGCACCGCCGCCGCGACGCTCGAACCGCAGCGCGTCGACGATGTCCTCGCCTTCCCCGGCCACATCGCCTGCGACGCCGCCTCGCGCGCCGAGCTGGTGGTGCCGATCCTCGTCGCTGGCGCGCTCGTCGGCGTGCTCGATCTCGACAGCCCGACGCCGGCGCGCTTCGACAAGGAAGACGAAGCGGGCTGTGTCAAACTGATACAGCGTCTATCCGGGCGGCTCGGCGGCATGGCAAAGGCGCCGGGCGAAGGGTAAAAGCGGCGTTCACCGTCCTGTGCGCCTCGCACCGGGCGCGGCATTGCGAACAGGGGATCCCGGTATGCGCAAGTTGAGCCTTTCCCTCCTGGCGGCGAGCATCGCCCTCACCCCGTCCGGCGCCTTCGCCCAGGGCGGGCCCCATGGCCCCCATGGGCCCCCGCCCGGCGCCACCTGGCGCGGCGGCATGACCGGCCCGCCCGGGCACGGCCCCAATGTGATGATGCGCCACGGCGGTCCGATGGGCGGCCATCAATTCCAGCGCCGGCTGCACCGCGGCTTCGTCGTCCCGCAATTCTGGTGGGGGCCGCAATTCCAGATCGGCAACTGGCAGATGTACGGCTTCGCCGATCCCGGCCCGGACGGCCGCTGGATCCGCTATTATGACGACGCCTATCTGATCGACGGCGACGGCCGCATCCGCGACAGCCGCGAAGGCCTCGACTGGGATCGCTATGGCGAGGATTGGGATATGGCCGACGGCATCCCCGCCTATCGCGGCGGCGGCGACAGGGACGATGACGACGACGATGGCGACGGGCATCATCGCGGCGGCCATCATGGCGGCATGCACCATGGCGGGCCGGGCCCCGGCTACGGTTATGGCGGGGGCTATGGCTACAGCCAGGTCTATGGCGGCGGCTACGGCTACGGCATGTATGCCTATCCGATCGTGATCGAGACGGTCACCACCTCGGCCGCCGCGGCGACCTACAGCGAAGAGGTGGTCGAGGAATATGTGACGGTGCGCCGCCACCACCGCCGCCCGCGCTGCGTCTGCCGGGCGCCGCGGCCGGCGCCGCCGCCCCCGCCCCGTCGTCCGCCGCCGGGCGAGCGCGGCTAGGGTCTCGGCTCAGGCCATTATTCCATGTCGTCCCGAACTTGATTCGGGACCCATGAACACGGACGGCGCGAACTCGCGAGCACCATGTTCATGGGTCCTGACTTTCGTCAGGATGACGTAGCGAACTCTCCCAAGCCGTTCAGCTCAGGCGGGCCAGCGCTTCCTCGCTGAGCCCGCCGGGCACGATGATCAGCGGGCAGGGAAGGGTCCCCGCCGCCGCCCCGGCGAAATGGCTCACCAGGGGGCCCGGCCCGCCTTCGGCCGCCGCGCCCAGCACCAGCGCCGAAAAGTCCTCGCGCTCGGCCAGCAGCTCGGTCACCGCCTTGACGGGATCGCCCTGCCGGATCGTGATCGACGGCTTCACTCCGGCTTCCTCCATGATCTCGCCGGTCGCCTGGGCCAGCATCGCCTCGGCGCGCAGCCGGGCTTCCTCCTCCATCGCTTCCTGGACCGCGCCCCACTGGACGAACTCCTGCTGCGGGATCAAGGCGAGGATCTCGACCCCGCCGCCCGAGCGCGCCACCCGCCGCGCCGCGAAGCGCAAGGCCGCGAGCGCCTCCTCGGTTTCGTCCATCACCACCAGATAGGAGGGCATGATACCGCCTTTCGGGCGTGGAAGGTGCGCGATTTGACGCCGTGGCACAAGGGCGGGCTCGGCTGGCGCGGCGGCGCGTTAGCGGCTAGGTCTTTGCGCCGTCGAAGCGACGGGAGGCAGGCATGCGCAACATCGTCTTCTGGATCGTCGCCCTCATCGCGATCCTGTGGAACCTGTTCGGCGCTTACAATTTCGCCCAGACGCTCGCCAACAACCATGACTATCTCAAGGACGTGGATGCCGAGTTCCTGGCCTGGACGCTGGCCTTGCCGGGCTGGCGCTACGCTTTGTGGGGGCTGGCGGTCGCGCTCAGCGTGGCCGGCAGCCTGGCGCTGCTGCTCAAGCGGGCGATGGCGGGGCTTTTGTTCTGGCTCACCGCGGGGGCGATGGTGCTCGGCTTCGGCGCCGACTTCCTGCTGTTCGACGGCATGCGCTATTACCACCCGTCCGGGCTGGGCTTTTTGGCGATGCTCGTCGCCATCGAGGCTGCGTTCGCGCTTTACGCGGGCTGGGCGGCGCGGCAAGGGATGCTGAAACGGCCCTGATAGGTAAAGATCCATGCCGATCGAACTCAAGATGCCCGCTTTGTCCCCGACGATGGAGGAGGGGACGCTCGCCAAATGGCTGGTCAAGGTGGGCGACGCGGTCAAATCGGGGGACATCCTCGCCGAGATCGAGACCGACAAGGCGACGATGGAGTTCGAGGCGGTCGACGAAGGCACGATCGCCAAAATCCTCGTTCCCGAGGGGAGCGACGGGGTCAAGGTCGGCACGGTCATCGCCCTGATCGCGGGCGAAGGCGAGGAGGGCGAGGAGGCAAAAGCGGCGCCCGCGCCGCCGCCGCCGCCCAAAGCCGAGGCGCCCGTTCCCGAAGCGCCGAAGACCGCGCCCGCTCCCGCTCCCGCGCCGCCGCCGAAGCCGGCGGAGAGCGGCGACCGGGTCAAGGCGAGCCCGCTCGCCCGGCGTCTCGCCGAGGCGCAGGGGATCGACCTTGCCGGTCTTGCCGGCTCCGGACCGGGCGGGCGGATCGTCAAGGCCGACGTCGACGGCGCCGCCGGCAAAGCCCCGGCCAAACCTGCCGCCGCGCCGCCGGCGGTGATCGAGACCGACATCCCGCACGAAATCGTCAAGCTCTCCAACATGCGCAAGACGATCGCGCGGCGGCTGACCGAGGCCAAGCAGACGATCCCGCACATCTACCTGACCGTCGACGTCCGCCTGGATGCGCTGCTGAAGCTCAGGGCCGAGCTCAACAAGGGCCTCGAGAGCCGCGGCGTCAAATTGAGCGTCAACGACATGCTGATCAAGGCGCTCGCCGTCGCCCTCATCGAGGTGCCGGAGTGCAACGTCTCGATCTCCGGCGACCAATTGCTCAAATACGGCCGCGCCGACATTTCGGTCGCGGTGTCGATCCCGGGCGGGCTGATCACCCCGATCGTCGCCGGCGCCGAGGCCAAATCGCTGTCGACCATCGCGAAGGAGATCCACGACCTCGCCGGCCGCGCCAAGGAGGGCAAGCTCCAGCCCCACGAATATCAGGGGGGCACGGCGAGCCTTTCGAACATGGGGATGTATGGAATTAAGCAATTTGAAGCGGTTATAAACCCGCCGCAGGGGATGATCATGGCCATCGGGGCCGGCGAGAAGCGGCCTTACGTGATCGACGACTCCTTACAGATCGCCACCATCATGAGCGCTACCGGCAGCTTCGACCACCGCGCCATCGACGGCGCCGACGGGGCGCGGCTGATGCAGGCGTTCAAGCGGCTCGTCGAGGCGCCGCTGGGGATGCTCGCCTGAAGCGCGACACGCTGCTGCTGCTCGTCCTGACGGTGCCGGCGGCGCTGGCGGCGAGCGGCATTTCCGGCCTGCTCTACGCCTTCTACGACGCCGGCATTCACTCTTCGGGCGACGTCGGCCTGGCGGATTTCCTGCTGGTGCTGGCCTATGCGCTGCTGGCCGCGTGCACCGGCTTCTTCATCGCCTTGCCGGGCCTGCTGCTGATCGGCGTGCCGCTGACCTGGCCGCTCCGGCGGCAGATCGCCGCCCATCCGCTGATCGCCGCCTTGATCTACGGCCCGGTCGGCGCCGGCGCGGGGCGGCTGATCGCGATCTGGCTCGACCGCGGCGCGGCGCTGCCGGGAGAGGCGGACGTGCCGGCGACGATCTTCGGCACGGTCACCGCGCTCGCCTGGGTCTGGACGCTGCGCAAGGCGCGGAGGCTGCTCGACGAGCGCTGATGACCTGGCTCTCCCTTGCCGTCGCGATCGCGGTGCTGCTCGGCAGCTTCGGCTATGCGCGCCACCGCGCGGGCGAGCGCGCCGCGCCGGCCAACCGCACCGACCGGGTCTGGCACAGCGCCTGCCTGTTCGCCGCCGCCGCGACCCTCACCGACGCGATCCCGCCGGCGAGCCAGGGGCATTTCGCCGGGGCGGTCCTGGCCGCCGTCCCCGCCTTCTTCCTGACCGCGGGCGCAAGCCTCCTGTGGGCGTTCGCGGCGGACCTGGCGCTGATCCGGCTCGGCGCGGTCCGCAGCCGCCGCTGGCTGATCGCCGCGCCGCCCGCCTTCATCCTCGCCTGCTTCGCCCTGCTGGTGCTGCCCTTCGCCTGGTGGCGCGGCGCGCTCGGCTTGGTCTTCGCGAGCCCGGTGCCGCTCGCCACCGCGGCCGACGCGGCCGCGGCGGGCCTGCTCTGGTGGTCCTACCTCGCCCCGGACGAGAACGAGGTGGGGCGCGTGTTCGATTAGCGTCCGGTTGATTGCGGCGGCCGGCTTGATGCTCTCTCGCCAAAAGTGTAACCAGCGGTGGCACTTTTCGGGAAATTGTGATGAAGATGGGCATCAAGGAGTTTCGCGAGCGGTTCAGCGAGGTCGTGCAGAGCGGGCAGGGCGTGGTCGTCACCAATCACGGCAAGGTGGTTGGCATCTTCACGCCGCTGCGGCCGAAGGACCCGAAGCGTGTCCGCGCCGCCGCGGCGTCGATCCGGCGCTGGCAGGGGGAGATGAAGGCCAAGGGCGTCGATCTGGAGGCGGAACTGGCGGCGGAAGGAATCGCACCGGACGGGACTCCGCTCGATGACCGTGCTGGTCGTTGACGCGAACATCATGGCGTCCGCGTTGATGGGCACGACGCTGCCGCTGCTCGCCGATCAGGCGGCGCGCGGGATCGTCCTCGCGGCCCCGCAACCCCAGCTCGAGGAAACGCGAGGCGTCCTGCACCGACGCGGCACGCCCGATCCCGATGCGCGGATGGCGGCATTGCTCGAGATCGTCGAGCCGCTCGACCCGATCGCCTTCGAGACGTTCGAGGCGAAAGCACGCGAACGGCTGGAGGCGCACGGCCAGCGCGACTGGCCGGTGCTCGCCGCGGCGATGGCGCTTGGGGGGCATATCTGGAGCCACGACAAGGATTTTCTGGGCGTCGGCGTTCCAGTGTGGTCGAACCGGAATGTTCGGCATATAGAGCCGGCAATATGAGGACTGGCAGTTTCGACCACCGCGCCATCGACCGCGCCGACGGTGCCCGCCTGATGCAGGCGTTCAAGCGGCTGGTCGAGAACCCGCTCCGGATGCTGACCTAGTGTCTTTGGAAACTCGAAAAGAGAAATTCCTTTATCAGGTGGTCGTGCCTGTCATAGGCGCCATTTTGGGTGCGATAGCGGCGACGTGGTTTCAGTCGGCTAGTATCGACAAGGCTCAACTCCAAGATGTCATTCACTTGTTGAGAGACCCATTGTTGACCGCGCCGCAGAAATTGCAAGCTTTGGAGGTTTACAAGGAAATCACTGACCGCCCTTGGTCTATTATTCGATCACTGGTCACAACTCTGACAATGACAATTTCGATCGCCATCGGGGCGATGGTCGCTGGCGGCTTCTTTATGAGGCGCAATTGACCACTAGAAAGAGATTGCCTGATGCCTGACACTTACGATCTCATCGTCCTCGGCTCGGGGCCGGGCGGCTATGTCGCGGCGATCCGGGCGTCGCAGCTCGGGCTCAAGGTCGCGATCGTCGAGCGGGAGAAATTGGGCGGGATCTGCCTCAACTGGGGGTGCATCCCGACCAAGGCGCTGCTGCGCACCTCGGAGATCAACCATTATCTAACGCACGCCTCCGCCTACGGGCTCAGCGCCGAGAAGGTCGGGTTCGACCTCGCCGCGATCGTCGAGCGTTCGCGCAGGGTCGCCGGGCAGCTCAACATGGGCGTCAAGGGGCTGATGAAGAAGCACAAGGTGACGGTGGTCGAGGGCGAGGGGAAGCTGACCGGGAAGGGCAGGCTCGACGTCGGCGGCAAGGTGCTGGAGGCCAAGCACATCATCGTCGCCACCGGCGCGCGGTCGCGCGACCTGCCCTTCGCCAAGGCGGACGGGGAGCGGATCTGGACCTATCGGCACGCGATGGTGCCGAAGGAGATGCCGACCAAGCTGCTGGTGATCGGCTCGGGCGCGATCGGGGTCGAGTTCGCCAGCTTCTATTCGGACATGGGCGCCGAAGTGACCATCGTCGAGATGCTGCCGCGCATCCTGCCGGTCGAGGACGAGGAGGTCTCCGCCTTCGTCCACAAGGCGCTCGTGAAGCAGGGGATGAAGATCCATGTCGGCTCGGGGGTCGACAAGCTGGACGTCACCAAGACCGGCGTGAAGGCGGCGATCAAGGGCGCGGGCGTGCAGGATTTCAGCCACGCCATCGTCGCGATCGGCATCGCCCCGAACAGCGAGGGAATCGGGCTCGAGGCGCTCGGCGTGAAGACCGACCGCGGCCATATCGTCACCGACGGCTACGGCCGCACCAATGTCGCGGGGATCTACGCGATCGGCGACGTTTGCGGCCCGCCCTGGCTGGCGCACAAGGCGAGCCATGAAGGCGTGGTCTGCGTCGAGGCGCTCGCCGGCGGCAAGCCGCATCCGTTCGAGACCTGGAACATCCCGGGCTGCACCTATTCGCGGCCGCAGGTGGCGAGCGTCGGGCTGACCGAGGCCGCGGCCAAGGAGGCGGGGCGCGCGGTCAAGGTCGGCAAGTTCCCGTTCATCGGCAACGGCAAGGCGATCGCCTTGGGCGAGGCCGACGGGTTCGTGAAGACCGTGTTCGACGCGGCGACCGGTGAATTATTGGGCGCCCACATGGTCGGCGCCGAAGTGACCGAGCTGATCCAGGGCTACGTGGTCGCGCGCCAGCTCGAGACCACCGAGGCCGAGCTGATGGAGACCGTCTTCCCGCACCCGACGCTGAGCGAGATGATGCACGAGAGCGTGCTCGATGCCTATGGGCGGGTGCTGCATATGTGAATGGCCTGCGCCTAGGGGCGCGGGGCGGCTTCGGCGGCATCGAACTCGGCCTCGTCGATACCGTAGCCGATGCCGAGCATCGTCGGATGCGGGGCGACCGGGCCGGGGTGCGGGGCCGAGCAGGCGAGGCTGATGCGGCGGCCGGCGCGGCGCCCCTCCGGCGTCAGGCGCTCGGCGAATTCATGGCCGTTGCCGTCGGAGTAGGGCAGGCGCTCGAGCCGGGCGTAGCGCTGGAGGCGCGGAAAAGCGGGCGACGAGGGCGGCGCGCAGGCGGGCGAGGTCGGCGCGGCAGGCGGCGAACGCGGCGGTCACGGGCTGCCCCTCGTAGAAGCGAGAGGCCCCGAGGGAGACGACGATGCCGTTGTCGAGGCTGGTGAAGGCGATCTCGCGCCAGAACGGGTCGCCGGCGCGGCGCCACTGGTTGCGGTTTGGGCTGCCCGGCACCGCCGCGAAGCCGAGCGCGGCCGGGTCCGCCACCCGCCCGCCGATCGGCACGCCGAAATCGCCGGTCACGAAATGCGGCTCGTCCGCGGCAGCCGCGGCCGCGGGCGCGAGCGCGAGCGACGCCGCAAGCGCGGCGGCGAGACGAGCGGGCGACGATCGGCTCGGCATCATGGCGGCAGGTTGTGGCGAGTTTCGGCAGCGGCGCAAGGGCGGGGGGCCGGCGATGCGGGAGAGTTGCTTCTTGTCGCAAGAAGTTGTCGCTAGTGACTGTCCCCGGCAAACCGCTACGCTGGCACAATGCGCACTTCTCCCGGCCGTCTTCGCATCGTCATCGTCGGCGCGGGCTTTGGCGGGCTCGAGGCGGTCAAGCGGCTGCGCGGCGCGGCCGCCGACATCGTCCTCGTCGACCAGCGCAACCACCATCTCTTCCAGCCGCTGCTCTACCAGGTCGCGACCGCCTCCTTGTCTCCCTCGGAGATCGCCTGGCCGATCCGCGCCATCGTCCGCGGCCGGCCCGAGGTCAGCACGGTCCTCGCTTCGGTGACGGGCGTCGATCCGGCCGGCCGGCGGGTGCGGCTGAACGACGGCAGCGCCCTTGGCTACGACACTCTGATCCTCGCTACCGGGGCGCGCCATTCCTATTTCGGCCATGACGAGTGGGAGCCGTTCGCGCCCGGCCTCAAGACGATCGAGGACGCCACCCGCATCCGCGGCCGCATCCTGCTCGCCTTCGAGGCGGCCGAGCGGGAAAACGATCCGCTTCGCCGCGCCGCCTTGCTGACCTTCGTCATCATCGGCGCCGGCCCGACCGGAGTCGAGCTCGCCGGCACCATCGCCGACCTCGCCCGCGACACGCTGCCGGCGGATTTCCGGGCGATCGACACGAGGATGACGACGGTCCTGCTGGTCGAGGCCGGCCCGCGGGCGCTGCCGGGCTACCCCGACACGCTGTCGGACTATGCCCGCCGCGCGCTTGAAGGGCTCGGCGTCGAGGTCGCGCTCGGCGAGGCCGTCACCGAGGTCGCGGAGGGGAGCGTCGCGTTCGGCGGCCGCAGCGTCCGGGCCGGGACGATCCTCTGGGCGGCGGGCGTGCGCGCATCGCCCGCCGCCGAATGGCTGGGCGCCGCGGCCGACGAAGCGGGCCGCATCCTCGTCGAGCCCGACCTTACCGTCCCCGGCCATCCGGAAATCTTCGCGATCGGCGACACCGTGGCGATCGCCGGACCCGACGGCAAGCCAGTGCCGGGCATCGCCCCCGCGGCGAAGCAGGGCGGCCGCCATGTCGCCCGCGTGATCCGCGCCCGGCTCGCCGGCCGGCCGGCGCCCGGACCGTTCCTTTACCATCATGACGGCAGCCTGGCGCAGATCGGCAAGCGCAAGGCGGTGATCGATTTCGGCTGGATCCGGCTGCGCGGGGCGATCGCCTGGTGGCTGTGGGGCATCGCCCACATCTACTTCCTGGTCGGCGTCCGCGCGCGCCTCAGCGTCGCCCTGAACTGGCTGTGGATCCACGCGCGCAACCAGCGCAGCGCGAGGCTGATCACCGGGGACGGGGACACTAGCGCGTAATCGGGACAGCCACTAGTGACTGTCCCCCGGATGAGCCAGGCGCACGACAACCGCACCCTCCTGATCGCCTTCGCGGCGAATCTCGGCATCGCGGTCTCCAAGTTCGCGGCGGCGGCGGTGACCGGCTCGTCGGCGATGCTGACTGAGGGGATCCATAGCGTCGTCGATTCCCTGAACCAGCTGCTGCTGATCTGGGGCCGGCGCCAGTCGCGCAAGGCGCCCGACGCCCAGCACCCGTTCGGCTACGGCCGCGAGCTCTATTTCTGGAGCTTCGTCGTCGCCGTCCTGGTGTTCGCGCTCGGCGCCGGCATCTCGGTCTACGAGGGCGTGATCCACATGCTCGACCCCGAGGAGGCGGTGTCGCCGATCATCGCCTACGTGGTGCTGCTCGTCGCCTTCCTGCTCGAGGGCGGCTCGACCTTCGCCGCGTTCAGGGAGTTCCGCCTCGCCAAGGGCGCCCTCGGCTGGTTCGAGGCGGTGCGCCGCTCGAAGGACCCGCCCGCCTTCATCGTCCTCCTGGAGAACGGCGCGGCGATGGCGGGCATCATCGTCGCCGCCGCCGGCGTCGCGCTGGCGCAGCTCACCGGCAACCCTTTGTTCGACGGCGCCGCCTCGATCGTCATCGGCATCATCCTCGGCCTCACCGCCCTCCTGCTCGCGGTCGAATCGAAGGCGCTCCTGATCGGCGAGTCGGCCGATCCCGAGCTGATCGCCGGCATCCGCGCCGCGGCATCGCGCCAGCGCGGCATCGTCGGCGTCGGCCACGTCCTCACCGTCCATTCGGCGCCCGACCAGATCACGGTGGTGATGAGCGCGGACTTCGAGGATTCGATCCGGGCCGGCGCGGTCGAGCGGATCATCGCCGAGATCGAGGCCGAGGTCGAAGCCTATTGGCCCGAGGTCAAGCGGCTGTACATCCGCCCGCAGCAGGGGGCGGGAAAAGGGGACTAACCCGGCCGGGCGCCTTCCTCGGCATAGGACTTCATCAGCCGTTCGAAGTCCGTCATTTGCGGCGTGCCTTCGAAGCGGTGCTTCGCCCCGGTCGCGGCCCAGGGAAAGCCCTCGCTGGCCCAGATGTCGACATAGGGCTCGAACCAGCGATGGTCGTCGAGCATCGAGGGGCGCAGGTTGACGAACCAGTCGAACCCTTCGGCGCGGGTGAACATCCAGCTCATGCAGTCGGGGCAGTGGAAATGGTGCGAGACCGGACCGCGCAGGCCGCCGAGGACCGGCGCGCCCTGGGTCACCTCAAAGCCGTCCGCCGGGATCGTCACGGTTAGCGAATAGGCGCCGGCGCTCATCGCCTGGCAGCCGGCGCAATGGCAGGCGCCGGTCAGCAGCGGCGGCTTGGTCACCCGCACGCGCACCGCGCCGCAGCGGCAGCCGCCGTCCCAGGGCAGTTTCCACTCGTCCATGATCGGCCTCCTTGAAATTCCCGATTGAACCGGCTGGGGATTCGGCAGTTAGGCTATCGGCAAAGGAGCGGATCATGAAGGGCTATGTCGACAATATCGAGCAGGCGACGCTGGCGAACGAGGATTTCCGCCGCGTCCTCTATACGGGCGGTCACCTGCAGCTGGTGCTGATGACGCTACCGCCCGGCTGCGACATCGGCGAGGAGGTCCACGCGGACCGCGACCAGTTCTTCCGGATCGAGCAAGGCGAAGGCGAGATCCGGATCGACGGCGTCGGCAACCGGGTGACCGACGATTTCGCGGTGATCGTCCCCGCCGGCGCCCGCCACAACGTGATCAACACCGGCGCCGCGCCGCTCCGCCTCTACACCATCTACGGCCCGCCCGAGCATCGCGACGGCGTCGTTCACAAGACCAAGGAGCAGGCCGAGCGCGACCACGACAACGACCATTGGGACGGCGAGACGACGGAGTGACGACATCCTTTGTGACGGATCATCAGCCTCCGGAAAAGCGCCGTCGCTATTGCTCGGATGGCATCGAGCAGAAGCTTACCGAAGCCGCTGTGCAGCTCGCGTTTTCGCTGTACCTCTTCGATCATCCAGAGGGCGGCGCGCTTGTGGAGATGTATCCGGACGGCGAGCATGCGAAGCGCTTCGCGATTCCCACATTTCTGGGGAGTCTCGGATTTTCCCTCGCGAAGCCAATTGGATCTACGGCCTATGGCGGCGAGTATGTCCGGGGGGATCAAACGCTGGTCGTGAATCCAAAATCCAAACACGGGCGCGGCGACGTTGTGGGCTCGATCGCGGGCCGCACGGTCAGGGCGGAATGCAAAGGCGGCATCATCAATTCCCGCCATTCGGGCGCGCTGTCCAAGCTTCGCAGCGGCTTCAACGAACTCGTCGGTCAAACAATGGCGATGGAGGCGAACGGCGATCGTCACATCGCGGTCGCGCCGCGCACCGGTGCGAGCCTGACTCAGGCTCAGCGATTGCGGGAGCGATGTGGAAAGGCCGGGATTGAGATCGCACTCGTGTCGGCCGATGGGGCAGTCGAGTTTATCGTGGGCGAATGAGACGACCCGACCGCAGACTGGCCGCCGAATGGCGACAGTTACGAGCAACTGTTCCCTATGCTACGCCTGCCGCCATGGCCCGGTCCCTTCACGACAGCGCTGGCGATCCGCGCAATGCGGACATCTTGATCAGCGTCAACGGCGCGTTGAAGCCGCGGGCCGAGGCGATGGTGTCGGTGTTCGATTCGGGGTTCGTGCTCGGCGACGGGGTTTGGGAGGGCTTGCGGGTCCATGAAGGGCGGATCGCCTTCCTCGACCGGCATCTCGACCGACTGTTCGAGGGCGCCAAGGCGATCGCGATGGATATCGGGCTGTCGCGTACAGACCTGACGCGGCGGCTCTACGAGACGCTCGATGCCAATGGTATGACCGACGGCGTCCATGTCCGGCTGATGGTGACCCGCGGCATTCGCTCGACGCCCTATCAGGACCCGCGCACCGTGATCTCGCCGGCGACGATCGTCATCGTTCCCGAATATAAGGAGCCGCTGCCGGCGATCGTCGAACAGGGGATCCGCCTGTTCACCGTGCACGTCCGCCGCGGCGATCCGGCGGTGCAGGACCCCAAATTGAACTCGCATTCGAAATTGAACTGCATCACCGCCTGCATCCAGGCGATCGAGGCCGGCGCGGACGAGGCGCTGATGCTCGATCCGCACGGCTTCGTCGCGACCTGCAACTCGACCCATTTCTTCATCGTCCGGCGCGGCGAGGTGTGGACTTCGACGGGCGATTATTGCCTCGGCGGGATCACGCGGGCGAACGTGATCGACATCTGTCGCGAACAGGGCATCCCGGTGTTCGAGAAGAACTTCTCGCTGACCGACGTCTACGGCGCGCAGGAGGCGTTCGCGACCGGCACCTTCGCCGGCGTGGTGCCGGTGCGCGCGGTCGACGGGCGGCACCTCACCGACGGGCGCGGGCCGATGACGCTGCGGCTGCAGGGCCTCTATAAGGCGCGGATCGAGGCCGACGTGGCGCAGGCGGAGCGGCCCCCACTTTCTCCCCTCCCCGGCGGGGAGGGAATAGGGGGAGGGGGCTCGGCCGCCGGGGAATGACCTCGGACGCCAAACACCCCCTCCCTACCCTCCCCCTCGAGGGGGAGGAGGTCTTGAGGATCGCGATGTGGTCCGGGCCGCGCAACCTGTCGACGGCGCTGATGCGCAGCTTCGGCAACCGCGCCGACACCTTCGTTTCCGACGAACCCTTCTACGGCGCCTTCCTGAAGGCGAGCGGCGCCGATCACCCGATGTGCGAGGCGGTGATCGCCGCGATGGACTGCGACTGGGAGCGGATCGCGAAGGCGATCGCGGGTCCCGTGCCGGACGGCTCGCCGGTCTGGTACCAGAAGCATATGTGGCACCATATGGTCGGGCCGGTCGGCTATGACGATTTCGCCGGCGATTTCGTCCACGCCTTCCTGATCCGCGCGCCCGAGCTGATGATCGCCTCCTATCTGCGCAAGCGCGAGGCGGCGGCGTTTGAGGATTTCGGTCTCGACCGCCAGGCGGAATTCTTCGCGCGCGAGGCCGACCGCCTGGGCACGCCCCCGCCGGTGGTCGACGCCGGCGACGTGCTCGCCGACCCGGCCGGGACGCTCGCCGCCCTGTGCGGCCGGCTCGGCATCCCCTTCGATCCCGCCATGCTCGCCTGGCCGCCCGGCCGCCGCGCCACCGACGGGCCGTGGGCGGCGCACTGGTACCAGGCGGTCGAGGCGAGCACCGGCTTCGGCCCCCCCGAGCCGCTGCCCGAGGACCTGCCCGGCGAAGCCCGCCGCCTCGCCGAGCGCTGCCGGCCCTATTACGAGCGGCTGGCGGCTAACAAAATAACGGCTTGAAGTTGACGCAACGTCAAGTGCTACAGCGCTTCGCATGGAGGAGCTGCTCGACATCAGGGAGGTGGTGCGCAAGACCGGGCTGACCTCGCGCGCGCTCAGATTCTACGAGGCGCGCGGGCTGGTCGCGCCGGTGCGCACCCACACGGGCCGGCGGCTCTACGGCGCGGCGGCGCTCGAGCGGATCAACCAGATCGTGGCGCTGAAGCGGGCCGGGCTGACGCTCGCCCAGATCCAGCGGATGACCGCGCAGCGGCCACTCGACCTTGCGCGGCTGATCGACGCCCAATTGGCGGCGCTCGAAACCCGCCAATCCGAAATCTCCGAGGCGAAGGCGCTCCTTCTCTCGGTCAAGTCACGCATCGACCGCGGCGAGCCCGTCGATGTCGCGACCTTCTGCTCGCTGATCCGGCAAGGAGACGCCGTCATGGAACATGAGAATTGGAAAAAGGTCGCCGACCGCTATTTCACGCCCGAGGAGCAGGCCCGCTGGGCCGAGCGCATGCAGGACGTGCCGGCCGGTTTCGACCACGACGCCTACAACCGGCAATGGGCCGAGCTCGGCACGCGGATCGCCGCGGCGCTGCCGCTCGATCCGGCGAGCGCGCAGGCCCAGGCCCTTTACGACGAGTGGCAGGCTCTGCTCGCTCCCTTCAAGGCGGTGGCGACCCCGGAGATGATGGCCGGCGCGACCGACCTCTACAACCGCATGGACGAATGGCGAGGCGACCAGCAGCCGCCTTTCCCGATCGAGGTGTGGACTTTCATCCAGGCGGTGGGGAAGGCGCGGGGCGCCTAGACGTTCGCGCTTTATCGTGGCCCTCCCCCAACATGGGGAGGGGCTTTCCGTGCCCCCTCCTTCACAAACGCGGTGTGTTGACCCATATCGCGCTCGCGGCTATAGGCCGCCTCGCTCGCGGGCTGGTGGTGGCTGACAGGCCAGACGCTGTCCGCTTGGGCGTTTTTGAGCTGAACACTGCTGCGCGTGAAGCAAAGGCCTGGGGGGCCGAAATGGCCGCCGGGTCTCCTTTGCGCATTTTGCGTCGCAGTAGAGTAACTTATAAGGAAGTGAAGGGCTTCATGCCGACGATCAACCAGCTGGTCCGCAAGGGCCGGGAACCGCAGAAGGCCAAATCCAAGGTCCCTGCGATGGAGCAGAATCCGCAAAAGCGCGGCGTCTGCACCCGCGTCTATACGACGACCCCGAAGAAGCCGAACTCGGCGCTGAGGAAGGTGGCCAAGGTCCGCCTCACCAACCAGCGCGAGGTGATCAGCTACATTCCCGGCGAAGGCCACAACCTTCAGGAGCACTCCGTGGTGCTGATCCGCGGCGGCCGCGTGCGCGACCTGCCCGGCGTCCGCTACCACGTGCTGCGCGGCGTGCTCGACACCCAGGGTGTCAAAGACCGCCGCCAGAGCCGTTCCAAATACGGCGCCAAGCGCCCGAAATAGGGGAATAGATCGAAATGTCTCGCCGCCGCCGCCCAGAGAAGCGCGAAATCCTGCCCGACCCCAAGTTCGGGGACGTCGTGCTCAGCAAATTCATGAACAACATCATGCTCGACGGCAAGAAGTCCGTCGCCGAGGGGATCGTCTACGGCGCCCTCGAGAGCATCGAGACCCGCGCCAAGAAGGACCCGCTCGGCGTGTTCCACGACGCGCTCAACAATGTGAAGCCGGGCATCGAGGTTCGCTCCCGCCGGGTCGGCGGCGCGACCTACCAGGTCCCGGTCGAGGTGCGCACCGAGCGCGCCCAGGCGCTGGCGATCCGCTGGCTGATCTCGGCCGCGCGCGCGCGTTCGGAGAAGACGATGGCTGGCCGCCTCTCGGGCGAGCTGCTCGACGCTTCGAGCAATCGCGGCAACGCGGTCAAGAAGCGCGAGGACACGCACCGGATGGCGGAAGCCAACCGCGCCTTCTCGCATTATCGCTGGTAACAATCTGACATGCCGGGGCCGGACCCCGGCCCTGGAGTAAAGTTCATGGCCCGCAGCCATCCGCTCGACAAATATCGCAACATCGGCATCATTGCCCACATCGACGCGGGCAAGACGACGACGACCGAGCGCATCCTTTACTACACGAACAAAACCTACAAGATCGGCGAAGTCCATGAGGGCACAGCCGTCATGGACTGGATGGACCAGGAGCGCGAGCGCGGCATCACGATCACATCGGCCGCGACGACCTGCTTCTGGAAGGGGATGGACAACAACTTCCCCGAGCACCATATCAACATCATCGACACGCCGGGGCACGTCGACTTCACGATCGAGGTCGAGCGCAGTTTGCGCGTGCTCGACGGCGCATGCATGGTTTATTGCGCGGTCGGCGGCGTCCAGCCGCAGTCGGAAACAGTATGGCGCCAGGCGGTCAAGTA